>CAUTYW010000001.1:0-195414 GCA_963542795.1 uncultured Prevotellaceae bacterium
GGTCGTAGTTGGTCTCTGAAATCGTGGGCATGGGTCGCACCTCACGTCCCTCTACTATAGCCTCAAGAATGTCATCGGCAAACTTATATTGGGGGCCCGGACTGTCCTCTTCCCTAACGATGAAGCCCTTATCTGCGAGCGACTTGAATGCTGCAGAAAGTGTCATGGCATCAAACTCTGAGCAGGCCAGAAAATTGGCCATGTCACTTAAGTCGACATCACCATTGTTGCCCTTCACCGCAAAGATGGTGATGATCATGGCCTCTTTCCGATTGTCGAGCTTAAGCTCCCGCTTGATGGTGTCGAGCGTCTCGAGATTCAGCGTCTCTTCATCTATGCCTGAGCCACGGAGCTCTTCAGCAGCCTTGCGAATGTGATCGAAAAGCGATGTGGTCGGTGTGGTCTTCTGAGTTTCAGTTTCCATATTCTTCTACGATTCTGCTTTTTGGTTTTTCAATACTATTATACGACTCTCCTTGCCTGAATCCAAACAATCATACAAGTCTTTTCAAGTCCCTTTCGAAATGCCTTTGATGGGGAGGGGCTCCAGCAGCTTCAATCCCAAGTGATATTTCCAGTTGAGCTTCCACCACTCATAGGCGAAGGGCCACATGTGATGAAATGAGTTTAGCCAGCGTCCCACCTTCTTATATTTATAATGTATATGAAGGTGTATCATCTCATGAATGAGTACTTTCCTGATCAGTGATGCTGTCCATATATACCTCCAATTCCGATTGAACACAATCTCTTTTTGACTAGGTCGGCATACGGCTGCAAGACGATTTAGAGATGTCGTACAAAACATACGGCATGGTGGCAGCACACCTTCGAAATAGGCCTCGTTAAGTTCGTCAAACTGTTTTTTGAGGTCGTCCACCCGAGGCGTCTTTGATGGTTCACCATTAACATACCACCTGTTGTTTATTTTTTCCACTTTCAGGCTCATACTACCCATTCTTTTACCACAAACTCAGCTTCCTCAATGCAGAGATAGCTACCCTGCTTCAATGCGTCGCACAGCCACAATTCATTGCCTTGTTCGTCTTCCATCATCGTCACTTGGCTCTGTGTGGTGTGCCCCACCACTTGTGTCAGCCCCTGCGGCATGTCGGTGATCAAGGCCTCGGGGCGAATCCACAACGGTGTCTGAGTGATGGAGTTGCCGTAGGTGTCGTAGCCGTCGAGGGGAGTGAAGCCAAAGCGAGGGTCGTTGAGGTCTGCCGATCGCTCCATATCCTCGATGGTCATGCCACTATCGGCAAGGAACGTGCGCGACACTCCTGCGTGGCTGAAGAGGATTCCGTCCTGCTGATGCATCCACTGTGTGAGTTGCTCAAAGCGCTTGGTTGGGAAAAGTTCCTTACTCTCAAAGTCGGGATAACACTCTGCCCAGCGATAGCCTGCTGCTTCCGTGTCGTGGTTGCCACGTAGGAGAATCACCTCGTCAGCGTGCTCCTCTTTATATTGCAGTATGTCGGCAAGATTCTCAAGTTGCGCCTCTTCACTGACGTTCTCACGACTCACCACGTAGTCGCCAAGGAAAATGGTCAGCGTGGGCTGCTCTGCCATGATCACTTCCTTCCAAAAGCTGCGTCCGTGAATGTCGCCAAAAACCAAAATCTTTTTCATTGATACAAAATGTTTAGGGGTGATAATCAATAGTTTTTCCCAAAAGAAGTCCGCAATGCCTATTGATGGACATTGCGGATAGGGAATTTGTGTCATTTTGAAGTTTAGCGGACAGCAATAATCTAATATAGCATAGTTCGCAAACTCTTTATCGACTAATTGTATCAATCATTCATCATCATCCTCCTCTGTTTCTACATTCGACAACTTATTTGCGTACCTAGCTTCTTTGAATTTTTCTGCCATAGTTGGATTCTTGTACGTGAGTGAACGCACCGTCAGTCTTTCCGCCTTATCATTGGCCAGACGGAGGTGGTTTTCCGAACCGATGAGAGCGGCTCTAACCTTTTGGAGATGGTTGATTGTGGAGTCAATCTCGCTGATAGCTTCTCGGAATTTATCGGATGCCAGTCGATAGTCTTTGCCGAATCGGTTCTTAAAATCAAGCAGCTTGTTCTCGAAGTTGGTTACATCGATGTTTTGTTGACGAGCCAGTTCCACCTCTTTCTTATAGGCGACCGTTTTTTTGGAGGCTTGGGTAAGCAGACCAATGAGTGGTAGGAAGAATTGTGGGCGAATGACGAACATCTTTTCATGGCGGTAAGACACATCGACAATACCCTGATTGTAAAGTTCGTTCTCAGGCTCTAACATTGAGACGAGCACTGCATATTCGCAGTTTTTCTTCTTGCGGTCTTTGTCGAGTTTGTCGAAGAACTCTTCGTTCTTGTGCTTCGTGCCAGCACTTTCTGATTCGTTTTTCATCTCAAACATGATGGAGATATACTCAGTGTCGTCAACGAAGTCGCGGAACACGAAATCGCCTTTGCTGTGGTCCACCACCTCGTTGTCTTTCTCGAAATAAGCATTAGGGAAAGCGAAAGCACGGTTTTGGTTGAAAAGTATCTGACAATGCTGTTCCAGCGTCTCGCCAACCATCTTTGTAGACAGTCTTGCTTTCATGTCGCGATAACGTTCCACTTCCTCTTCTTTCTGCTTGAGTCTGATCTCGTATTGTGATTTCACATTGTTCACAGCTATCGTTTTGTCATTCTCTGCAGCCTTCACAGCTCCCTGAAGCTCAACAATGGTGCGTTCTTTTTGGCTCAATTGTTCAGCCGACTTGTTGCGTTCTTCCAACACGGCCACCTGACGCTCACGCTCACTGTTTTGTATCGTCGACTGCAGACGCACAATCTCCTGTTCCTTTTCTGCCAGCTTTAGGGTTACATCTTTCTGAGCAGACTCCGCAATACGATTCACCTGTTCACGCAACTTTGCAATCTCTTGGTCCTTAACAGACAGCTGCTCGTTCATCTCCAGTTGTTTCGACTGCGCCACGCCCTCCATCTGCATCTTGAGTTGCGCGAGTTCTTCGTCTTTTTTCATCAGCTCTGCTTCTTTGCTGCTAAGTTGCTTTTGAAAATCAGACTCCGCCTTAAGCACGGCGTTGTTTCGTTCTGCATCTTTCGTTTTGGAGAGTTCTTCAAGACGATGGTGTAGGTCTTCCTCAAACTCTGCTGTTCTCACTTGGTTGACGATGGTTACATACTCCGATTCGTCCACGCTGAATACTTTACCACAATTTGGACACTTAAGCTCTTTCATAGTTGTCTTATTTCTCTATTTTATAATTGTATATTTCTGCGAATCAGAAAGAATCCTATATTATCTCATCTATGACAAAATAAGGGGTACTGGCGATTAGTACTGTGATTCCAACCAAAGTCACAATTGTCTTGAACCGCTCATAGGGTGGCCGACGAACGATGCACTTGTAGGCAGCGAACACAATCTGACCGCCATCGGGCGGAGGAACCACTTGTCGTGGGTGCAGAACAGACGAAAACCAAGGCCGTCAAAGATGTTGAGGCTCTTTATCTTCGTGTTGAACAGTCGCCCTGCAAGATAAGTGCCCCAGTTCGTGAATGGTCAGCGCCAAGGCAATACAGCAGAATATGATTGCATACTGCATGAACATCGGATTGGGTAGCTTCGATAATATCTCGTCGCGGTCGTGTGAAGACGCGCTCCGCGCCGGAACGTAGCGTTTTTTGTCTGTTCCGAGAGGTTGGGATATGGCGAAGTCGCGCCAGTTCTGTAAGTTAAAGAGTGTTTGCGTCGGATGGTTAGGACAGCATCTCGACTTTGTGCTATATAGACGCCGTAGTGCGGCGGAATGAAAGGAAGTTGTGTTTATCGAGTGCAAAAGTAATGATTTAGTTTCGAATGGCCAAATATTTTGTGTGAAAAATGATTAGGTTCTTGAGAATCTGGAGAGATTGAATGAAAAATTGTGGACTTTCTTTCGAAACGCCCCTTCTTTTCTCTTTTTTCTCCCCGCTTTTTTTGAAAAGACGCACGCTCCTTCCCCGTCCAGCCATTCGCCGTTTCCTCCTCCGCACCTCCGTACGCGCGAACGGACACGCCCCTGCGCATCGCGCACTCAGCAAGTTCGATTTTCTTGCCTTCACCCTTCACCTTCACCTGCAATTCATTGATACAGTGCGTTTTGTGTATGAAGGGAATGCCCTTTTTTTGCCTTCACCGGTGAAGGAAAAAGGGGTGAAGCCTTCACACACAAGTCGCTGTTTCATAGTTTTTTACGGTCGTATGGTGAAGAGGTGAAGGCAAAAAACGAAAAACGCCGGACGCGCGCGCTACGCGTGCGCGTTGGGGGCTGAAGTGGGAGGCCGGTGCGCTTTTGAGAAAGGGTTTCCTGTGGTTGAGGCCTCACTCCAAAATTCGGACAAACCTTATTTTTAGAGAAGAGGCTTAGACCGAACTAAGGTAAGTATAGGAAATTGTTCACCCAAAATGGAAGTGTTCTGCAATGTTTTTCAAGAAACTTAAGGCAGGGGCTCACATAGTCGCTTTCCGGCGGGAGGAAATCTCATTCCTCGGCTTCGCCTTCGGGCAGGGCGTCGGTTTCGAAGTGGCGACGTTCGGGCGGAGTGATGGCCAAGGCCTCAGAATTGTGGTGGAAGCCGAAGCTTAGATCGAAACCCGCATCGAGGAGTTGGCGCGCGAGGGCGGGTTTTCCGCGAAAGCCGTGGACGGTCCAGCGTTGTCGGGGGCGAAGTTGTTTGCGGAGCGCCAAAATGACGTCGAAAGCTCGCACGACATGGAGCGTCATCGGGCGGTGATGCTGCTCGGCGAGGGCGACTTGTGCGGCAAAGACGGCGCATTGCGTTTCGAGATCGGCACCGCGCAATCGGTCGAGGCCGCATTCGCCCACTTGTACCACTTCGGGCAGCGCAAGCAGGTGGGAAAGGGCATCGAGATAGTCGTCGAGCACGAAATCTGCGTCCGCTGTCCACCAAGGATGGATGCCGGCGGCATAGAACGCGCCGTGTTGTGGCTGCCACAACAGCGGACGGCGCACGATGGATTGCGGCAAACTCACAATACCTTGGCCGGGTGGGGTGTCGAGGCGGTGGGTGTGGAAATCAAAGAAGGGTTGTTTTTGCTCCATAGTTCAAGGTACCGGGTCATATCCGTGCCCACCCCACGGATGGCAGCGCAAAATGCGGCGCACGGCGAGCCAAAGTCCTTTGAAAGGGCCGTGTTTGCGCAGGGCTTCGATGGCATATTGTGAGCAAGTGGGGGTGTAGCGGCACGAAGGCGGCGTGTAGGGCGAAATGAAGTGCCGATAGAAGTGAATAGGGGCGATGAGCAGCTGCGTGAGCCAGCGAAAGAGGAGTGACATGGGCGAAAATACGAGCGATTGAGAGAAGCAGAAAAACTTATTCGGGGGTGCTCTGCGGCGCTTCGCCCATTTGCAGACGATCGGCCGCACGGTTGAGCAGCGTCAGCATGCGTTTGTGCACCAAATCGCTGGGCATGGGGTCGTCGGAGAGCCAAATGAAAGCCAAATGCACCGCGCTCTGCTCGGGAATGTGTTCGAGCAGCCGGTGCTTCTGCAGGCGATAGGCTTCGCGTACTTGGCGTTTGGCGCGATTGCGGTCAACGGCATGCTTGAAATGGCGCTTCGAGACAGAAATCAAGACCTTGGCGTGCGGACCGCTGCCGCTGTAGGGCACAACGAGCATGAGCAGACGCAACGGGAAGGCGATGATGGATTTTTGCCTCGACGAAAACAGCTGATTGATGTCGCGTTCCAAACAGAGGTGTTCGGGTTTTCCAAAGGTGTAGCGACGAGGGAAGTCGGAAGTAGACATGGCGGAGGGATGACGAGCGGCGAGAAACAAAAAAGCAAGCCACCGACGTGCGCTTTGTGCCGCGCTGGGCGCGTTGCAAGCGAACGTCGGTGGCTCTTTGAGCGGCGAAGCGGCCGTTAGGCGTTGGCTTCGCGAATATAGTTTTCGAGGCTTTCGGCAATCGACCCGCTTACTTTGAGGTCGACGCGGAGTCCGGCCTCTTCGATGGCTTTGGCCGTGGCATCTCCGAAGCAGCCGAGACGAATGTCGCCCTGTTCGAAGTTGGGGAAGTTGTTCATCAGGCTGTGAACTCCCGTGGGCGTGAAGATCAGAATCATGTCGAAACCCTTATAGGCGTCGGCTTCAAACTTCGTTTCCACAGTGCGGAACATGGCGCACTCGGTGTGCTTGAGTTTTTTGGCGTCGAGCTGTGCAGCCGACTCCAAGGGTACGCCTTCAGACAAGGGGATCAGATAGTTTTCCGTCTTGTGCTTCGCCATGGTGGTGATGAGTTCCGGCCAGCGTCCGCTGCTTCCGAAGAAAACTTTGCGCTTGCGGTACTGAACGAACTTTTGAATATAGAGAATCACCTTTTCTGAAATACCGAAATACTTCATTTCTTCGGGCAGCGTCACGCGCAATTCTTTACACAGGCGGAAGAAGTGCTCAATGGCGTTGCGCGAGTTGAAAACGATGGCTGAATAATCGAGGATATTGATCTTCTGCGCGCGAAATTCTTTGGCTTCGAGCCCTTCGACTTTGACAAACGGGCGAAAAGTGAACTCTACACCGAGGTTCTGGGCAATTTCGTGATAAGGAGATTTCTCTGACGCCGGTTCGGGTTGAGAAACGAGGATTTTTTTGATCATCTTCGCGAGTATGACGGTTACAGCGGGAACATCCAATGTTGGGTGATCGTTTCCAGCAGCCCCCAAGCAAAGAGAAGGGGGGCAATTTCAAGAGCGCAAAAGTACAAAATAACGTGCAAACTGCCCGAGAACGAACTGAAAAATATGCGATTTGCCTTATATAAGAGGAGTATTTTGACAAATGCCATAAGCAAAACATAGGCCGAGAGGGCTTGCGAAAAGGGCAAATCGAAGAATACGACCAATAAGGTGAGCGGGAGTAAAATAACGCCGATGAGAAGAATCGAAACGAAGTAAGTATCGTTCCACAACCGCCGGTGCGCGGCGTCGAAGAAGACGCTGTTGACGAAATTGTAGAAACAGAGTTTCGACAAATAGTAGATGCCCACCACCGTTGTGCCGATGGCCAGCAAACCATAGGGCGAAGCCTGTTCGAAGGTCTCGGGAAGCGCGTCTTGCACATAGTCCACAAACAAGATGCCCTGCAGGAAACACGTTTGTGCCACGAGGAAGAAGCGGCCGCGCAACTCCGTATCGACGCGATCGGCAAAGAGATTCGGACGAATGCGGTGGTAGAAAAAGTCCTTCACCATGACGCGCAAGAATTTCCACGAGGCTGCAATGACCCACATCATGAGAACAAAACTCACCAAGAGCGTGGAAGTCACGATATCGTCGTGGCGCAAGCGGTAAGGCACGGGATCGCCGGCTACTCCCTTGACTGCCATCGTGCGATGGGAGGGCGTAGCTTTCTGCAAACTATCCGCCAAGGGAGACCAAAGATGTGCATCGACGGGTACATCCGCAGCATCGGCCGGCCGAAAAGCGGGCACGGTCACTGAGTGGTCGGTAGATTCGGGCACGAACTTACGCAAAATGGCCGGTTCGCCGCCGAAAAACGCCTGCGCCGCCGAGTCGGCCGGTGCCATCACGAGCACATCGCGACGAACGGGCGCAGCTGTGCGCACACTGTCGGGCACTGTGCGGCGAGGGGGGAGAGAATCTTGGACTACCATGCGGAGATTTTTAGAAAAGAAGAGGACAAAGGAGCGCACCACCGTTTAGAGCGCGGCAAAACGGCGCACATTGGCATCCCAAAGCGGCGTTTCTTCGCACAAGCGCACGGCCTCTTCGGGCGTGGACGCCACCTGCCAAATGTCCGTGTGTATGCGACGCATGAACTGTTGTTCGGCGCAACGCTCCAGTTGGGCGAGGAGCGGATCGAAAAAGCCGTCGGTGTTCAGCACCACGATGGGGCGGAGAAACAGTCCGAGCTGCTTCCACGTGATGACTTCGAGCAACTCTTCGAGCGTACCCACCCCACCGGGGCAGGCAATGCAGGCATCGGCCATTTCGGCCATGCGCTCTTTGCGACTGTGCATGTCGGGCGTGACGATCATCTCGGCCATATCCGGGTGCTCCCAGTGCTCGTCGATCATAAACTGCGGTATCACGCCCACGGCGCGACCGCCGGCGGCCTGAATGCCGTCGATGGTCGCGCCCATGAGTCCGGTGCGTCCGGCACCGTTGACGAGGGTGTGTCCGCGCGCTGCCAAGCATGTGCCCAAATCGCCGGCGGCTTGCAAATAGACGTCGGGCACCTGTCCCGACGAAGCGGCGTAGACTGTGATGTTCATAAGGAGAAAGAACGAAAAACAGATCAGTTCAATCCGAAAGCCTGACGAATGTCGTCGACGCGGTCGAGTTTTTCCCAAGTGAAGAGCTCCACTTCCAGGCTCACCGGTGCTTGTCCGCGCGGATGGAAGGTCTTGGTCACCACTCGGTTGGAGCGTCCCACATGACCGTAGCGCGCTGTCTCCTCATAGATGGGGTGGCGCAGTTTCAAGCGCTGCTCAATGTCGTGAGGACGGAGGGAAAAGAGCGATTTGATCTTCTCGGCGATCTCGCCGTCCGAGAGTTGCACGTGGCTCTTGCCGTAAGTGTCCACAAACACGCTCACCGGCTCAGCCACACCGATGGCATAGGCCAACTGCACGAGCATTTCGTCGGCCACACCGGCGGCTACCATGTTCTTGGCGATGTGGCGCGCAGCGTAAGCGGCCGAACGGTCCACCTTCGAGGGGTCTTTTCCGGAGAAAGCCCCACCGCCGTGTGCGCCCTTGCCGCCGTAAGTGTCGACAATGATCTTGCGTCCCGTCAAACCGGTGTCGCCGTGCGGGCCGCCGATCACGAATTTGCCGGTCGGGTTCACGTGGTAAGTGATGTCGCTCTGTTCAAACAGCGCCTTGATCTCGGGCGTGTTCACCCGTTGTTCGAGCACACGGGGAATCAACACCTCGATCACGTCTTTCCGGATCTGCGCCAGCATGCGATTGTCGGCTTCGGCTTGGCTGCCGGCCTCTTCGGCGGTGACAAACTCGTCGTGCTGCGTGCTCACCACGATGGTGTCGATGCGCAGTGCGCGACCGTTGTCGTCATACTCCACCGATACTTGGCTCTTCGCGTCGGGGCGCAAATAGGTCATCACCTTTCCTTCGCGACGAATGTCAGCCAATACAATTAAGATGTCGTGTGCCAGCGCGAGGGGCAGAGGCATGAAGCGATCGGTCTCGTTGTTGGCGTAGCCGAACATCATGCCTTGGTCGCCGGCGCCCTGCAATTCGGGGGCTTCGCGCTCCACACCGCGGTTAATGTCGGCGCTCTGGTCGTGAATGGCCGAGAGGATGCCACAACTTTCGGCATCGAACTTATATTCGGCCTTCGTGTAGCCGATGCGACGGATGGTACGGCGAATTGTTTCCTGCATATCGACGTTGGCGGTCGATTTCACCTCGCCCGCCACCACCACTTGACCGGTAGTCACGAGGGTTTCGCAAGCCACTTTCGATTGAGGATCGAAAGCCAGGAATTCGTCGAGCAAAGCGTCCGAGATTTGGTCGGCTACCTTATCGGGATGGCCTTCGGAAACGGACTCTGAAGTATAAATGTAGGACATTGAAAAATGTGAGTTGGAGAGGGGGAGTTAAACAATAGCCGCCGGGCGACGAGCAGTAGGTATATACAAAAAACTGCCCATCGCGGCAAAGCGAAAAGCAGAACGAAAACAAACCCGACGGGCTACGACAAGGCCGACACGAAACATCGTCCTTCTAAAAAATGAGGGCTTCGGTCGGTGGCGTTTTAGCATTTTTGGAGAGGTTGCAAGCAGTCAAATCTGTCCTCGTTCGAAATCGCCGCAAAGATATATCTTTTTTCCCGGAAAACCAAATTTCGCGCGTGTTTTCCGCAAGGCGATTCCTGCTACGTGCCCATTTTTTGCGCAACAAAATGCAATGCGAGCCGAAAGTTGAGGACTTTTCCCCCGTAACTCATCGAAAAACCGTATATTTGCACCAAATACAATAACAAAAAAGACAGCATGGCACAAGAAGACGTTTTCAAGAAAATCGTATCTCACTGCAAAGAGTATGGTTTTGTGTTCCCTTCCAGTGAAATCTACGACGGTCTCGGCGCCGTTTACGACTACGGTCAGCTCGGTGTGGAGCTGAAAAACAATATCAAACAGTATTGGTGGCAAGCCATGACGCTGCTGCACGAGAACATCGTGGGCATCGACTCTGCCATCTTCATGCACCCCACCATCTGGAAGGCTTCCGGACACGTCGATGCCTTCAACGATCCGCTCATCGACAACAAGGATTCCAAGAAACGCTACCGCGCCGACGTCCTCATCGAGGATCAAGTGGCCAAGTACGACGAGAAGATCGAGAAAGAAGTGGCCAAAGGCCGCAAGCGCTTCAAAGAGGCGTTTGACGAAGCCGAATTCCGCGCCACCAACGGCCGCGTGCGCGAACTCATAGAGAAGCGCGATGCCCTCCACGAGCGCTATTCCGTGGCCATGAACGCTTCCGACCTCGAAGGACTGCGTCAAATCATCCTCGATGAAGAGATCGTTTGCCCCATCAGCGGCACGCGCAACTGGACAGAGGTGCGTCAGTTCAACCTCATGTTCAAGACCGAAATGGGTTCGACGGCCGAAGGCAGCAACACCATCTACCTCCGCCCCGAAACGGCACAGGGTATTTTTGTCAACTACCTCAACGTGCAGAAGACAGGCCGCATGAAGATTCCCTTCGGCATCGCACAAATCGGTAAAGCCTTCCGCAATGAGATCGTAGCCCGTCAGTTCATCTTCCGCATGCGCGAGTTCGAACAGATGGAAATGCAGTTCTTCGTCAAGCCCGGCACCGAATTGGATTGGTTTGCCCACTGGAAAGAAAGCCGCATGGCCTGGCACCAAGCCCTCGGCTTCGGCGCGGAGAACTATCGCTTCCACGATCACGAGAAACTCGCGCACTATGCCAACGCCGCCTGCGACGTCGAATTCAAGATGCCCTTCGGCTTCAAGGAAGTGGAAGGCGTGCATTCCCGCACTGACTTCGACCTTTCGCAACACGCCAAGTTCAGCGGTAAGAAAATCGAATACTTCGATCCCGAAAGCGGCGAAAGCTACACTCCCTACGTCATCGAGACTTCGATCGGTGTGGATCGTATGTTCCTCAGCGTGCTGAGCCACGCCTACCAAGAGGAGAAACTCGAAGGCGGCGACACCCGCGTCGTGCTTCGTCTCCCCGCTGCGCTGGCTCCCGTCAAGCTGGCCATCCTCCCCCTCGTCAAGAAGGACGGACTTCCCGAGAAGGCACGCGAGATCATGAACGAACTCCGTTTCTACTTCCGCTGCGCCTACGAAGAGAAGGACTCCATCGGCAAGCGCTATCGCCGTCAAGATGCCATCGGCACGCCCTATTGCATCACCGTCGACCACGAAACGCTCACCGACGGCTGCGTGACCATCCGCCATCGCGACACGATGGAACAAGAACGCGTCGCGATCGACTCCCTCCGCTCCATCATCGAAGAGAAGGTGTCGCTCACCTCGCTCTTGCGCCAACTCAAATAAAATGATATCCCTGCGCGGCGTGCCCGTCGGTGCGCCGCGCTTTTTTCTAACTCCTCCCTTACTTTCCACACCGCTCCGTGATGAAACGCTGTTTTTTCCTGCTCCTCCTCCCGATCACGCTGGTACTGCTGAGTGCCTGCAGCGAAAAGGAAGAACCCAACCCCGAATACGCCAATTGGTCGACGCGCAACGATGCCGCCTTCACCGATAGCCTGCGATTGGCGCGCACTGCCATGGCACAGGCGCGCTCGAAGTGGGGCGATGCCTGGGAAGAGCACTGCGACTGGCGCGTGCTGCACAACTACATCAAAGGCCCCGACGCCAAAGCCGACCGATACGATTCGGTGGTGGTGCACATCCTGCAACGCGGCACGGGCAGTGGGTCGCCCCTCTCGACCGACACGGTGCGCGTGGCCTACATGGGGCGCCTCATTCCCACGAAGAACTTCGCCACCGGCTATCTTTTCGACCATTCGGGCAACTCGGCCGACTCCGCGCGCGTGTTCGACCCGCTCTTTGCCGTCACGAGCAAATTTGCCGTGCAAGGTGTGGTGGCCGGTTTCGGAACCGCGCTACAACACATGCGCATCGGCGATCGTTGGCGCTTGATTTTGCCCTCACGCTTGGCCTACGGCGAGGTGAAAGTCGATCAGATTCCGGCGCACTCCACGCTGGTCTTCGACGTCGAATTGCGCAGCTACGAGCGCATTCACTGATTGTATGCACCGGCGCTGTCCATTGTTTGACCGATATCCGCCTCCCTGCGCGCTCCTCCGTCAGCTCATGACGCAGGAGTGCGCAGTTTTTTGAGAAAGTCCACTGTGATCCACAAAAAGTCCCCATGTTTCGTGCGAAACATGGGGACTTTTTGTAATTATCGGCCTTGTTTTGAGCCAAAGGCGTGGAGTTTCTGGCGAGAGCCGTGTTGCGGCGTTGTAGTGCCGTGGATTAGCGGCGAATACGCGCGATGCCCGTGAAGTCACCGCGCGTGATTTGCACGTCTTTCGGGCAACGGTAGAGGGCGTCCTTCTGCATTTCGCAGTCGTTGGGGAGATAGACGCGCTTCAAGTTGGGGCAAGATTCCACGGCGTAGCTCTCCATCACCTTCGTACCCGGCACAATCACGAGTTGTTCGATGCTGTTGTGACGCGCAATGATGTTCTTTTCGAGGCGTTCGATGGGTTGGAGTTTCACACTCTTCATGGCGGCGGGAATGAAGACGAGCGATTCGATTTTCTTCATCCAGTTCTTGGTGTAGACCACGCCGTCCTTGGCCGCGAATTTGGTGTTTTGGTCTTCAACAAACACGGTCTCTACGTTCTTTCCTCGTTCGGAAAGGCTCACGACTTGGTCGTCGCCGAGCGAAACGATGTTGCGGCCGAGATAGACTTGCTTCACGTTCTTGGGGAGGTCGTGGTGAGGAATGAACGAAGAAACGCGGAGTTTGTTCGTCGAGAAGGGCACGGTGAGGATGTCGCCCGAGGTTTTCACGCGCGAGACGTTGAGGTGGCCTTGGTAGAAGTCATAGCCGAATTGGTCGTCTTCGAACACTTCGATGTCGGTGCGCAGGGGGACGAGATGCTTGTAGGAATCTACCTTGTCCATTTCGAAGAAACCGCCGTTGGTGGGGTCGTTCACGTACCATTTCCCGTCGGCGTAGACGTAATCCCAGGCGTGGGCACCCAGATAGACATCGCCCTGGAAGAGATTGCCGTTGATGCCGATGCAGGGGATGCCTTGTGTGTAGAGCATCACTTTGAGGACGTTGGCATAGCCTTGGCAAACGCAAAGGCCGCCGTTGAATGCGCCGAAGGGATCGTTGCGGCCGTTGCCGTTGTTGTCATAAGTGGTGTTTTTGATCACGAAGTTCTGCAGCGCTTCGAGCTTTTCCAAGTTGTTCTTGCAGTCCTTCGTCACCTCGTCGGCCTTGGCTTTCATCTGTGCGAGCTGGTCGGCGGTGAGCGCGTTGGGATCCGATTTCTCGGAGAACATCGAGATGTCGAGCGCCCGTTGGGGATCCATAGCGGCGAGAATGAACTTTA
Organism: uncultured Prevotellaceae bacterium; assembly: GCA_963542795.1. Lineage (GTDB taxonomy): Bacteria > Bacteroidota > Bacteroidia > Bacteroidales > Bacteroidaceae > Alloprevotella. The sequence continues at coordinate 13,625 of CAUTYW010000001.1, forward strand.
GGTCGATCATGTGGTTGCTTCTGCTCAGTGAGCGACTATTGTCGGGCGCAGCAAAGTGCGAAGCGTCGTAGTCGAACGAGAGGGGCGATGCCACTTGGGTGAAGGTTTCGGCGTTGCGCGGAGCTTGTGGGTCTTCGGCAGCGCAGGAGCCGAGCAAACAGAGTGCTGCGGCGAGGCAGAGGGCGGAAGTAGAGTGGTTCATGGAGGAAGGTATTAAATGGATGAACTGAGGCGCTTGGGTCGTTAGGCACGGGTTGCTTTCACCATGCGTGGACGATCGTCGGCGTCGTTTCTGATTTCGACGGATTGGAGCCCGTGTTGGGCAAAGAGTTCGGCGGTTGCGAGGGCGAAGTCCGTATGCGTTTCGACCAAGAGCGCACCGCCTGGGTGCAGGCGCTCGGTGGCCAAGACGGCCAAGGCGCGATAGAAGAGTAAGGGGTCGTGGTCGGGCACGAAGAGTGCGGTGTGCGGTTCGTGTTGCACCACGTTGTCGGCCATTGTTGGCGCTTCTCCGGCGGGAATGTAGGGCGGATTGCTCACGATGAGATCGTACTCTCGTTGCTCGGCGGCCTGTTCTTCGATCACTTTCAGGAGATCCACTTCGCGAAAGTCGACTTGAGCACCGAGTTGCGCCGCGTTGTGCCGCGCCATCGTGAGTGCGCGAGGCGAAATATCCCAAGCCTCAACTCGTGCGTGCGGCAATTCGAGCGCCAAAGAGACGGCAATGCAACCGGAGCCTGTTCCCACGTCGAGAAGGCGCGGGGTGGTTTGCTGAGACAGCGCGCTGGCGCACCATTCCACGAGTTCAAACGTCTCGGGACGGGGAATGAGCACGTCGGGGGAGACGGCAAATCGGCGCGAGCCGAAGGTTTCGTAGCCCAAGACGTACTGCACCGGCACTTGCTCGCGCAGTGCCTGCTTGTCGCGCTCTATTTCGCTTTGCTTCTCGGCGGTGAGTGCCACCGGGCTGTCCATAAGCAACTGGGCACGGCTCAGTTGCAGGCGTTCGCACACATAGTGTTCGGCCACGGCGGCGGCTTCGCTCGGCGAGTAGACGGCGGCCAGTTCAGTGCGCAGGGAGCGGAAAAGCGCGTAGGGCGAAAAGGAGGAAGCGTTCATGGCTTTTATTTGAGCGCGTTCATGTCGTCGTACGCCTTTTGCATGAAGGCTTTCACCTTGTGTAGGCGTTCGCCCTTCGGGTCGGGCGTAACCCGCGAAGCTCGGCGCGTGGCGAGTTCGTAGATGCTCATTCCGGTCGAATCGATGAAGGTGTATCCCTCCGGCCAAGTGTGGATGGCGAAAGGATAGGTGTAGGTTTGCGACATGACATCGCGCGAGAATTTGAAACGCGCGTGGTCGATGCCGAGTTGTCCGAGGAGGGTGGCGGCGAGGTCGGTTTGATTGCAAAGGCGCGCCACTTCTCTTGCGTTGCGCACGGCACCCCCCGTCCAAATGAGGGGGATGTGGTATTTGCGGATGTCGAACTCGTTGATGTCTGCCGGCCACGATACGCCGTGATCGGGGAGGATGATGACGAGGGTGTTCTTCCATTCGGGCGAACGGCGCAGGCCTTCCATGAATTTCCCGAGCGATTCGTCGAGATAGGCGAAGGCATTGAGCATCGGGTCGTCCAGGCGCTTGTAGGGAACTGTCCAGGGTTCGTGGCTCGAAAGGGTAAGGAGCGTTTTGAACCAAGGCTTATTCTTCGGTTGACGGTCGATGTTTTGGCGCAGTTGATCGAACATTAGGTGATCGCAGACGCCCCACGGACTGGTCTTGCGCATTTCGGCCGGGAAATCCACGTCGCCCAGCACACGGTTGTAGCCCGTGGCGAGGAAGTAGGAGTTCATGTTCGTGAAGTTCTTGTCGCCGCCATAAAGGAACTCTGTATCGTAGCCCACGCTGCGGAGTGCGCCGGCAATGGAGGGGAGTACGCGCGACTTGGCGGGCATTTTCATCACACTTGCGTCGGGAAAAGCGGGATAGCCCGAGAAAGTGCAGATCGTGCCGCGGTCGGTGCGGAAACTGTTGGCGTAACATTGGGAGAAGAAGACGCCTTCGCGCGCCATGCTGTCGATGTGGGGCGTCACCTTCGTGTTGCCTTCCGTACAACCCACCACTCTACCCCCGCAACTCTCCATGAGGATGAGCAGAATGTTCGGGCGGCGATTGTTGAGCAGGCTATCTTCGGGCGAAATGCGGCTTTCTGTATTATAATTGAGGGAGGCAAAAACGCGATCGGCCTCATCGGGCGCGAAATAACGGGCTTGTTGGCTGAAATCGCGCTCTTTGAGGAGCGAATAGAAGAACGAAAAGACGGGATTGACGGCCGAGTGGTTGTGATATTGGTCGGTGGAATAGTAGACCATGCCGACATTGGCGGTCGACCGCCCTACTCCACCGCGGATGCCGAGGAAAAGCAATGCGCCGATGAGCAGGAGTGCGAGCGTATTCACCGTGCGCTGCACGGGATGTGGCGTGCGGAAGCACGAACGACGCGTGTTTTGACAATCAGTGCGCGGGCCGATGCGCCAAAGTAGCCAAATGTAGCCACAGATCAAGAGCAGAAAGCCGGCTACGGCGAGGAGAAAATAGCCCCAGCCGAGACTATCTGTGATGCCGGAGGGATTATCGAGATAAGACAAGCAAACGGCGTCGAGTTTGAAGCCCCATTTTTCGTATAAGATGATGTCGACGATTAGCGTGGCGAGAACAAGCACGCCAACCGTGGCCGAGTAGAGGCGATAGGCGGTGCGTCCGCGCGGAGTGAAGCGCGGTTTGCCGAGCAAGGTGGCGCAAGTCAAAACCAACCACAGCGGGGCGGTGAGGTAAGCCGCCACGGCGATGTCGAGCGGTAGGCCGTGCCAATAGATTTGTAGGGCATCGGCGAGTCCGGGCCAGCCGTTGTGAGCGAAGAACGCGAGTTTGCCCACCAAGAAGGTGAGCAGCCACGCGAGAAAGAAGCGAACGAGGAGTGAAAAATGGAATTTCATCGTGGAGAACAGAAGAAAATGCTGTGCAAAACTGTGGTGCTTTTGCATCAGAGTTGTTGCATATCGTGAAGACGTTTGTAGTATCCGTCGAGTGCAATGAGGGCATCGTGCGTGCCGCGCTCAACAATTTGCCCTTCGTGGAGGACTAAAATCTCATCGGCGTTGCGTACCGTCGAAAGGCGGTGGGCAATCGCGATGGTGGTGCGGGAGGACATCAGTCGCTCGAGGGCTTCTTGCACCAAACGCTCACTTTCGGTGTCGAGTGCCGAAGTGGCTTCGTCGAGAATGAGGATATCGGGATTTTTCAAGATGGCTCTTGCGATAGATATGCGTTGTCGCTGTCCGCCGGAGAGGCGACAGCCGCGATCGCCCACAGAAGTGTCGTAACCTTCCTCCGTTGCCATGATGAAGTCGTGGGCGTTCGCCACTTTGGCGGCTTCCTGCACTTGTTCGAGGGTGGCATTTTCCACGCCGAAGCTGATGTTGTTGAAGAAAGTGTCGTTGAAGAGGATTGCTTCTTGGTTGACATTGCCGATCAGTGCACGGAGTTCCGAAAGACGGAGCGTGCGAACGTCGTGTCCGTCGATAGAAATGCTACCGCCGGTCACGTCGTGGAAGCGCGGGACGAGGTCTACCAGCGTACTCTTGCCGCTTCCGCTCTGTCCCACGAGGGCAATCGTCTGTCCGCGGCGCACGGTGAAGTTCACCCCGCGAATGACTTCCGTGTTTTCGCTCTCGCTGTTGGCATTTCTGTAGGCGAAGCGCACGTCATTGAAAGTGATATTATCGCGAAGTGCTTCGATGTGTGTGGGATGTTCGGGTTCGCGAATGGGATTCTCGGCCAAGAGAATCTTGTTGATGCGCTCCATCGAAGCCATACCTTTGGGAATAGCGTACGTGGCTTTGGTGAGATCTTTCAAAGGTTGGATGACACTGTAGAGAATCACCATATAGAAGATGAAGGTCGGCGCATCAATCGGACTGTTGTCCGAGAAGATTAAGGTGCCGCCGTACCACAAAACAAGCACAATCAGGCACGTGCCGAGAAATTCGCTCACGGGATGAGCGGAACCTTGCCGAATAGCCACGCGCATATAGATGTCGCGGAAATCATTCGTGGTTGTGTTGAAGCGGCGTTGCATCTTCTCTTCTGCGCCGAACGCCTTGATAATGCGCATTCCGCCCAGTGTTTCTTCGAGTTGCGACATGGTCTCGCTCCATTTCTCTTGGGCTTCGAGGCTCGACTGCTTGAGTCTGCGCCCAATGCGCCCCATCGCCCAACCCAAGGTGGGAAGAATCACGAGGGTGAAGAGCGTAAGTTCCCAAGAGATGTAGAGCAAACTGCCGAAATAGACCGCAATGAGAATGGGGTTCTTGACCAGCATCTCCAAACTCCCCATGATCGAGTTCTCCACCTCGCCCACGTCGCCGCTCATGCGGGCGATGATGTCGCCTTTGCGCTCATCGCTGAAGAAAGAGAGGGGAAGTGAGGTGATCTTGTTGTAGAGCGTGTTGCGAATGTCGCGCACAATGCCGGTGCGAACGGGCACCATCGTGGCGACCGATGCGAAGTAGCACGACGTTTTGAGGAGTGTTGCCGTGACAAGGAAGACACCAATCATCAACAACGTGGGCGCGGCACCGTAGTGAGCCACGAGTTGCGAGGAATAGTAGTACGTGTTGTTGATTGCAATGTCGGAAAGGGCTTTGCCTTCCGCGTCCCATGGCATGAAATGATAGACCGTTTGCTCCGTATTAAAGAGGAGTTTGAGCATGGGGATGAGCGATGCGAACGAAAAGACGTTGAGCAGCGCACTCAATACGTTGAAAGCCAACGAGGAGGCAACGTATTTCTTATAGGGGCCGACGTAGCGGCGAAACATAATAAAGAATTCCTTCATCGAAAATGGAATGAAGTGTGTGGAGCTTTGTATATCTCGTAGTGAGGAGTAGGGATGTCGGATTTAGAAATCCACGTAGTGTTTTTGCAACACGGGGCTTTCCCAGTGGCGGTAGGTGCGTCCGAAATGATGTTCCACGCGGGCTTCGAACTCGCGGGGCATTGTTGGTGCGGGGATGCCGCTTTCGAGCACCACGGGCGAGCGTTCTTCCCAAACCTCGTCCCACAAATCGCGCTCGATGAACGATTGCAACGTGGTGCTGCCGCCTTCGACAAAGAGCGATTGGATTTTTTCGCGGCGCAAGGCGTCGAGCAGCGCGTCGATGTCGGCAAAGGCTTGGAAACCCGCGGAGAGCGCACGCTCATCGACTTCGCCCAGCACGCATTTCACGGGCGATGTGCCCGGCCAGTGGCGCACGTTGAGCTGGGGGAGGTCAAGTTCGAAGGTGCGACGTCCCACCAAGATGGCACCGTGTGTGGCGCGCAAATGATGAACGCGCAGCAAACTCCGGGCATTGCTCAGTTGCGCCGGTCGACCGATGGGCTGTTTGTTGGCATCGAGTTCGCGCCTTCGGTCGATAAATCCGTCGGCCGACGCCGCCCACTTCAGCGTGATGAAAGGCCGGCCGAGCACTTGTTGGCAGAAGAACTTGCGATTCAGATCGATACAGGCTTCGCGCAGCACGCCGACGGTGACTTCTACCCCACCCTCGCGCAGAATGTCGAGACCGCGTCCACCCACTTTCGAAAAGGGATCGACACAACCCACCACACACTTGCGAATGCCGCTGCGCACGATGAGCGATGAGCACGGCGGAGTGCGGCCGAAGTGCGCACAAGGCTCAAGACTCACATAAATCGTGGCTTCGGGGAGCAGCGCACGGTCTTCCGGTCGCACATTTTTCAGCGCGTTCACCTCGGCATGCCCCTCTCCCGGGCGAATGTGGTAGCCTTCGCCGAGAATGCGGGCGTCGCAGCCCTCACCATGCACGATCACTGCCCCCACCATTGGGTTGGGAGCCGCGGTGAGTTCGCCGTTTCGTGCCAATTCGAGGCAGCGTCGCATCCAAAATTCGTCTGTGTTCATGAGTGTCTGCGTGCAATGCGTTTCTTTGCGGCGACAACGCGCCGTGCCGATGGCTGAAAACCATCGGCAGACGCGTTGTGTGCATTTTTATTTGTCCAATTTCCAGGTGGCACCTTCCTTGGTGTCTTTCACGGCAAAGCCGAGTTCTGCCAAGCGGTCGCGAATTTGGTCGCTCGTGGCCCAGTCTTTGTTGGCTTTGGCCTTGGCTCTCACGTCGAGCAAGAGATCCATCGCGCCGGCAAAGGCTTCTTCGCGCTCGGCGTTGCCGCCTTCTTCGCCGCAGAGGCCGAGAATGTCGAAACAGAAGGTGTGGAACACGCGTTTCAAGGCTTCGAGACCTTCGGCGGTGATGCTTTCTTTCTTGTCGGCGACGGTGTTCACCGTGCGGCAGGCGTCAAACAGATAACTGATGACAATGGGCGAGTTCAAATCGTCGTCCATCGCCGCATAGCACTTTGTTTCGAGTTCGTCGGCAAAGGCTTTGTCGAGCTTTCCGTCGGCCTGCGGTTCGATGCGGTCGAGTTGTCGCACGGCATCCATCAGGCGGTCGAGTCCCTTCTTCGAAGCGATGAGGGCTTCGTTGCCGAAATCGAGCGTGGAACGGTAGTGAGCTTGGAGAATGAAGAAGCGAATCGTCATCGGCGTGTAGGCTTGCTCCAACAAGGGGTGATCGCCCGTGAAGAACTGCTCGAGCGTGATGAAATTGTTGTAGCTCTTGCCCATTTTCTTGCCCGCGATGGTGATCATGTTGTTGTGCATCCAATAGCGCACCATTTGATGTCGCTGCGAAGCCACGGCTTGTGCGATCTCACACTCGTGGTGCGGGAAGATCAAATCCATGCCGCCGCCGTGAATGTCGAACTCTTCGCCGAGATACTTGCGTCCCATGGCCGTGCACTCGCAGTGCCAACCCGGGAAACCCTCGCTCCACGGCGAAGGCCAGCGCATGATGTGCTCAGGCTGCGCTTTTTTCCACAAAGCGAAGTCCACTTGGTGGCGCTTCTCCCCCACTCCGTCGAGTTCGCGGCTGGCATCGCGCACCTCCTCGAGGTTACGTCCCGACAGCACGCCGTAGTGGAAATCCTGATCGTATTTCACCACGTCGAAATAGACCGATCCGTTGCTCACATAGGCATATCCCGCGTCGAGAATCTGTTGTACGAGTTGAATCTGCTCAATGATGTGTCCCGTGGCGTGCGGTTCGATCGAGGGCGGCAGCACATTGAGCTGCTTCATGGCCTCATCGAAGCGATTGGTGTAGAATTGTGCCACCTCCATCGGTTCGAGTTGTTCGATACGCGCCTTCTTGGCAATTTTGTCTTCGCCCTCGTCGGCATCGTGTTCGAGGTGTCCTACGTCGGTGATGTTGCGAACGTAGCGCACCTTGTAGCCGATGTGGCGCAGGTAGCGGAAAAGGAGATCGAAGGTGATGGCCGGCCGCGCGTGTCCGAGGTGAGCGTCGCCATAGACGGTAGGTCCGCACACATACATGCCCACGCGTCCCGGATGAATGGGGCGGAAGAGTTCTTTGGTGCGAGAGAGCGTATTGTAGATGTGGAGTTGGTGTTCCATCGTGTGGAGAAAAGAATGATCGAAGTTGAGTTAGTGTCGAGAAGTGCTCAGTTTTCGCCGAAAACTCCACGACTTTCTGTTGAAACAAGACGGCTTTTTCGTAAAAGTCCACCGTTTTTTTCGCCGGCCTCAGCGGCGTTTGGCCTTAGGCGGCAACTGCGTGTGCAAAGCGCTGAACTTTCCGTCGGTAATGCGCTCCAAGGTGAGGGGAACGTACATGTTGGTGTAGCAAGCCCCCTTGCCGTAGGTCTCTTCCTCGTAGAAGAAAGCGATGCGTCCGTCGGTTTGTTGCACCATCGTGCTGTAAGCGCCGCCGAGTTGCGAGACTTTCAGCGGTCCGCTCCAGCCTTTCGCAAAGTCTTTGGCGGTGTAGTTTTTCCAAACGGGTGCGTTGCGTTGGTTGGACGGCAAGGCTTTGTAGTAGATACCCACATTGGCGCGTCCGGGACCGAGGGGAACGCTCTGCAAAGCGAGGCGAACTTTGCGGCGGTTGGTGTTGTCGATCGCGTCGACGAAGAGAATTTCGCCGTTCGTGCTGTTTTGCAGGGCTTTGAGGCCACCTTCTTCGTTTTGCGAGAGAGCGGGCGTCGCTTCCCACGCGCCGGTGGCGTTCTGATGGCTGAGATAGTGGAAAATGTTGAAGAGGCGTCCGCCGGAAATGCGGCTCGAGAGCACCACACTGCCGTCGGGGAGTTCTTCCACCTTGGGTTCGTCGCCGGTAGGTGCGGGCGAAGTGTGGATATCGCCCAAGGCGTGCCACGTGCGGCCGAGGTCGTCGCTGTAGACCACGCGATTGCCGCCGGGGCGTGCGCAGAGTGCCGCGTAAAGTCGGTAGTAACGACCCACTTTCACGAGTTGACTTTGGCAAATGCGTCCGCTGCCGAAGAACATCGCGTCGACCGGCCCGAGATTACTCTTGTCGAAAAGAGAGTAAACCTGCTCGGTGATGTCGACCGGTTGGCTCCAAGTGTGTCCGCCGTCGCGGCTATGGAGCACCGCCACGCGGTTGGGGTTGCTGCGATTGGTCGTGCCGTGTCCGTAAACGGTGTTGCCCGTGACGCAAACCACCACCGCCTCGTCGCTGCTGCGGTCGCTTACGATGGCGGCATCGCCATATCCGCAGGTTTTGCTGCCGTTCACGCCGTCGCCTTCGGCCAAAACGAGTTCGCGGCTCCAAGTTGCGCCGTTATTGTCTGAGAGGCGGTAGCGAAGATCCACTTTGCCGAAACCGATGTCGCCACCGCAAGGGCGATAGTCGCTCACGGCGATGAGCGTTCCGCGGCGATTCACCGCAATGGCGGGAATGCGATAGGGAGTTTTCCCGGGAAGTGTCTTGAAGAGGGGGCGTTCCACCGCATCGTCGGCGGTGGGGCACAGCAATTGGGCTTCTGTCGTGGTTTGTGCGCCGACAGTCAGTGTGCCGGCCAGCAAGAGAGAGAGAAAAGGCAGTCGCATAAGTCGTTTGATTTGGAGCAAAGTTACCTTTTTAAGCGCGTTTCGCCAAACCTCGTCCCCGCTATTTTAAGCGGAGTGTCCGTGTTGTGAGATTTTCTCGGATAAAGTTGGGATAATAGGCCTTTTTTCGGCAAAAAAATAGTGAAAGAAGGAGGGGAATGGTGGAAAGTTGCTCAAGTTTTGGCGTCTTTGCTCAGTTGCTTGAGTTGTTCTTCGAAGTCTTTGCTGCGTGTATATCCTCTTTTGACCTTGTTGAGCGGAATTTCTTCGACAAGTCCCATTTCGATCAGCCGTACCAAATCGCTTTTTGCGGTGGTGGGCGTCACGCCGGTGTATTGTTGAATATATTTTACGGTGAGGATTTCGTTGGGATTGTCGTTCATCAAGCGTAAAATTTCGGCTTGTCGAGGTTGAATCCCGCCGATTCTCAAATAATCGTGCGTGCGTTTCTTTTCTTCTTTGCTGCGGGTGAGTGCCTGCTCCAAGTGTTCGAAAGCGCGCACGAGGGTGCGCAGATGATAGTTGACAAAGTAGCCGATGTCCAGGCCGTCGGCTTCCGATTGGAGGTAGACCCGTTCGTAGGCTGCTTTGTCTTTTTTGATGACGGTTGAAATGGAAACGTATTCCATGAGCCAATAGTCGTGGCGAAGCATGAACCAATAGAACAAAGCGCGGGCTGTTCGGCCGTTACCATCCACAAAGGGGTGCATATAGGCCACCATGAAATGGATAATGATGGCACGCAAGAGCGGATGGAGGAAGGGAGTGGGGGAGTCGTCGTTGAAGAAACGGCACAGTTCTTCCACAAAGGCCGGCAATTTCTCGTAGTGCGGGGGCTGATGCACCACTTCATTGGTCATCACGTTCTCGACTACCACCTCGTTGTTGGTGCGCATGCGGCCGGCATCTTCGGGCTTGTCGAGCGTGTGTTCGGTCATCAAAGCATGCAGATGCATCAACAATTCGGGGGTAAGTTCCTCGTGTTTGTGTTCGACCAAGAACTTTATCGTCCGATAGTTGTTGAAGATCATCAATCGGCTCTTGTCTTTCGGCGTTTCTCCTTGGCTGAGCATGCGCATAGCATCACGTCGAGTGGTCGACGCTCCTTCGAGTTGCGACGAAGCAATGGCTTCTTCGAAGATCGAACTCACCAAATAGTTGGAGCGTGTCACCTTGTCGGGCAGGAAATGGCTGCCCCATTGTCCGCCGAACTTCAAATCTGTTTCGTGACACACGCGTTGCATCTCAGAGGTGAGGGCGAAGTGAATGCCAAAGCTCGGCCATGCCACAATCATCTTGCGCTCTCTGGCGGCTTTCAAGTGAGCCCAAAGTTGTTCGGGCGTGAGGCCTACGCCTTTTGCGCGGTATTTTGCATCCGTCCAATAGGCATAGTCGTTCTCCAATCGGTCGACAAGTTTTTTGACCTCGTCGGTTGTGGGCTCAAGTGAGGCGGCGATGATTTGTTCGCGTTGAAGAAATGGAGGAGATTCAAGCATAACTAAGAAAAAGGGTGACCGTGCGAAAATACGAAATTCTTTCCAATTTGGAGAGAATTGGAAAGAATTGGCATGAATGGAAGCCTGAAATCGGTGATTTACGCTCGGTTTCCGGAAAATCCTTTCCAATTTGGAGGAAATTGGAAAGGATTGGAAGAGTGGAAAGGCGCGTTTTGTGCCTTGTATTATGGCGTTGCGGTTCGCCGATCGGCCAATCGCAAACGGTTTTCGGTCATGCGGTGGGTGAAGTCTTGCAGGTAGGCCTTCAAGGTGCGCACCATCTCCTGCATCGGCGCGGAGTTTTGTGCAGTCAAGTTGTGAGATAGGGTGGGATCTGTCGCTTTATTGTAGAAACCGGTGGCGTGCGTGCCGTCGAAGTGCAACACGAAGTCACCTTGTACCATTTGATACATTTCGCCTGCCGAACTAACGGCGAAATGCGGTGCGGAAGGCGAGAACACGTTGTGGCCGAAACTCACTGTCTCGCGCTGCAAGCCCAGCAAGTCGAGCAGGGTGGGGAGAAAGTCGGCTTGTTGCAGCGTGGTGCGGTCTTGTCCCACGAGTTCGCCGCGCGGATCGTAGAGAATGAAGGGAATGCTGAAGCGCCCCACGAGGTGACTGTATTCGGGGCGCACACCGGTCACGGCATGGTCGGCCGTGATGACGAAAAGCGTGTTGCGATACCACGGTAGGCGGCGCGCTGTTTCGAAAAATCGGCGGAGCGACAAGTCGGTGTAGGCCACGCATTGCTGAATGGGGAGCGGTCCTTGCGGCAACTTCCCTTTGTATTGTTCGGGTACGTGGAAAGGGTGGTGCGAACTGATGGTAAATTCCGTCAAGAAGAAGGGCTCGCGGAAGGAAGTGGCCTTTCGTGCGACGAATTGCAGGAAGGGTTCGTCCCAAATGCCCCAGCCGCCGGGATCGGCATCACGCGGATTGTCGTATTCGTTTTGGCCGTAGTACTCGTGGAAGCGGGCTTTGCGCGCAAAAGCGTCGAAGCCCATCGAACCATTCTCGGCATTGTGGAAGAAGGCCGTGTGGTAGCCCTCTTCGCGCAGGATTTCCGGCAGCGAAGTCAAGCCGTTGCCGGCGTAAGGCGAGGTGACAAAGGGTTGTCCCGGCCGTGTGATGGAGCAGAACAAGGCGGGCATGGCATCGACCGACTGCGTTCCGCAGGCATAGGCTTGGGTGAATACATAGGAATGGTCGAGCAGCGAGTCGACAAACGGCGTGTAGCTCGGATAACCCGGGATGCCGCGATTCAAACCGCCCACCCACTCTTTGGCCATGCTCTCCCAAATGATGACAACGACGTTGCGTCCTTTGAAACGTGCCGACCACGTGCCGTCGGTAGTGGGACGGCGCACGGCATCGAAGTACTTCCGGGCTTCTTCTTCGGGGAAATAGGTGAGTGCTTTCATGCCTGTTTTGCCGATTGTGCGCAAGAGGGTGAAAGGGGTGTTGAGCACGAGGGCTTGTTGTTGCGGTTCGTCGCAGTAGAGTGCGGCATTGTGCGGCGCGAGTGGGCGCAAATCGCCGTATCCGCCGCGCACCGCACCGAAACTGAGCGTGCCGGCCGCCACGATCGCGGCACTTCCGATGAACAGTCGGCGGCGGCAAGACATTTGCAGCGGACGAAGCGCGAAAAGATGGTACAATGCCCACCAAATGAGGGCGATGACTCCGAAAAGTAGGGTGGGGAGGGGATAATCTATGGGGAAACGTAAGAAGCGCCAAGCATTGTCGTGTGCAAACTCACGAAAAACCGCCATTGTGGTGCGGTTGAGCGTGAAGCGGAAGTAGATGACGTCGGCCAAATTGGCCGCCAATGCCAGCAAATTGGGGATAAAATACACCCAAGTCGCGGCGCGCTGCCAACCACGTCGCTCCACAAAGCGAAAAGGCAACAGGTGCATCAGCAACATCGGCGCATTCAGATAGACCAAGGCCGCAAGATCAAAGCGCAGTCCACCGGCAAAGGCCGACCACAGGGCACTTTCGCCGAGATGCAGCAAGTCTGTGTTGAAAACAAGGAAGACCACGCGCGCAAACGTGAGGGCGGCCAGCGAAAGCAGCAGTCGCCAGAGCAACAAGCCGTAGACAGAAGTGGTAAACTTGGGGAGATGAATCATGGAATGGGAGAAAAAGCATGGCGCGCGCCTTATATATAAATAAGGAGTGGCGGCCGATGCAAATAAAGTGTGAGGCAACAAGAGAACACGAAGCTCAATTGCGCTACAAACATCCCCTCTGCAACACGACAGTGCGGCAGAGGGGACATTATAGATAAGGAGTCAGTCGAGTCCGTTGCGCAATTTAGTCTTGCGAATGCGCCGCTTTGTCTTTGTCGATGAGCGCCAACAGGCGTTCTACGGCTTCTTCCGACGAGAGATTGCGCTCTACACACACTTTTCCGCGGTAAAGATTCACTTTGCCGGGGCCAGAGCCTACATAACCGTAGTCTGCATCGGCCATTTCGCCCGGGCCGTTCACAATACAGCCCATGATGCCGATTTTCAGACCCTTGAGATGCGAGGTTGAAGCCTTGATTCGTGCAATCGTTTCGCGCAAATCGTAGAGTGTGCGGCCACATCCGGGGCAAGAGATGTACTCTGTCTTGGTTTGTCGCAGACGTCCGGCCTGTAAGATGGCGAAAGCCGTTTCGTCGCGCCCTGCTTGCGGCGCAACGAGCAGAATGCCGTCGGTAAAGCCGTCGATCATCATCACACCCATGTCAGCCGCCGCCTTCAACTGGAAGTTTTCGCGGTCGGTGTCGCCATATTGTTGGCAGATGATGACGGGGTTTGTGAGTCGCGCATTGCCCATTTCGTGAATCAGAGCGCGGAGTTCGCCCGTGCGGTTCGGGTGGTTCGATTGCGCGATGACCACCATTTCGGGATGCGCGCGCAGACAAGCCTTCACTTCCTCATTGAGTTGCACATAAGAGAGGAACAGGAACTTGACCGCTGCGGGGTTGCCGGCCACAAACATCAGATATTGCGGTGAGAAAGCCGGATAAGTGCCTTCTTCTCCCTGCCAAGCCGGCGCATCCACGATGGCCGCATTGGTGTGACGTCGCCAATCTTCGGGCAAGTTCACGCCATAGTAAGTGTAGTCCGGGCGTGTATCGAGTCCGGCAGTGGCGGTGGGGCGGGGAAGTGACGGGTCGGCTTGATAGGAAATCACCACCGGTCGGTGCTTACCGCCGATGTTGCCGGCCGCACAAGTGGCGCGGCGCGTGGGATGCAGCCAATCGAATTCCAAACAGCGCACACCCGGGATATGGTTGTGCCCCGATCGCGTCCCGATGACGTACGAGGCCAATTTATAGGCCACGGGGATTTCGGCTTCGGGCGGCTCGGAAAGCGACACACGAATGGTATCGCCGATGCCATCGGCCAAGAGTGCACCGATGCCCACGGCACTTTTGATGCGTCCGTCCTCGCCTTCGCCGGCCTCCGTCACACCGAGGTGGAGAGGGAAGTCCATTTTCTCGCGGCGCATCGCGTCTACGAGCAGGCGCACGCTCTGCACCATCACCACGGTGTTCGATGCCTTGATCGAAATCACCACGTCGTCAAAATGCACCTTGGCACAGACGCGCAGGAACTCCATGCAACTCTCCACAATGCCCGCCGGTGTGTCGCCATAGCGGCACATGATGCGATCAGACAGGCTACCATGGTTCACACCGATGCGCACTGCTGTGCCGTGGGCGCGGCAAATGTCGAGGAATTGCACAAAGCGATCTTCCAAGCGCGCCAGTTCGGCGGCATACTCCTCGTCGGTGTACTCCAATTCCTTGAACGTGCGAGCCGGATCCACATAATTGCCCGGATTGATGCGCACTTTTTCCACAATCGCGGCCGCTGCGTCCGCCACTCGGGGATTAAAGTGCACATCGGCCACGAGTGGCGTGTCAAAGCCCTGACGGTGCAAGGCTTCGCGGATGTTTTTGAGATTTTCGGCCTCGCGCAGTCCCTGCGTAGTGAGCCGAATGTAGTCGGCACCGGCCTTGATAATATCGATACACTGCGCCACGCTCGCCTCCGTGTCGGTGGTGAGTGTCGTCGTCATGCTTTGCAGACGAAGCGGTTGTAGGCCGCCGAGCGGCTTGTTGCCGATGCGCACTTCGTGGCTGTGGCGCGGTTGGTAATTAAATAGATCCATGATGCTCTTTGAGCTTTCGAAAGAGGGAAAGACAGTGAAGGAAAAACCGTGAGTTGCGGTGCGTGCCGTTCAGCACTTGAACTTGTAGCTCACCGTGGCCAATTCTTCGTTGGCCTTCACGATCTTTTGTTTGAGATTCTCCTTGTGTTGTGCCAGGCGTTCGGCGAGTTGTTCGTCGAGGGGCGCAAGGATTTGTGCAGCCAGCAGGGCGGCGTTCATCGCGCCGTTCACCCCAACCGTGGCAACAGGGATGCCCGGGGGCATTTGTACGATAGAGAGCAGTGCATCCAGTCCGTCGAGCATGCCTTTGATGGGCACTCCGATCACGGGGAGGGTCGTGTTGGCCGCAATCACGCCGGGCAGTGCAGCAGCCATGCCGGCGGCGGCGATGATCACGCGCACACCGCGGTCTTTTGCGCCGCGAGCGAAGCTTTCTACCTCAGCCGGCGTGCGATGTGCCGAGAGGGCGTTGATTTCGAAGGGGATTTCGAGTTGGTCAAACACTTGTGCGGCCTTTTCCATGACGGGAAGATCGCTCGTGCTGCCCATGATGATGCTGACAATGGGAGTCATAGTTGAGAAATATTGGGGGGAATGTAAAAACTGTCGAGAGAAAAAAAGAAGCCTCGGTCGTATTGCGCGGCGATCGGTTCACACAAACCAAACCACCGCCCAGCCGCAGATCATGCCCACGGCCACGCCGAAGAGTAACTCGTGGTAGTTGTGCATCTTCAGTACCATGCGACTGGTGCACACCGCGCCACTCAGCAAAATGGCACAGCAGAGCCAGCCCGTGGCATCGAAACCAAAGATGAGCGAGAAGGCCATAAGCATACCGATCACGCCACCCGAGGCCGCAGCGTGGGTCGAAACCTTGATCCACACGTTGGTGAGTGCGCAAACAATCTGAATGAGCAACGCCGACATGATCACTGTCGCGATGAAATTGGGAATCCCGAAGAGCTTCATCAGCCCATAGAGCGCGCCGTAGCACACAATGTTCACAATGTAGGGCACAAAGCGCCGTTCGCGGCGACTCATTTGGTGACTCGTCCAGCCGTTCACACTGCGATAGAGATAAATCGCCGTCAAGGGGAAAACCCATGTGAAAAGCACCACAATGCCGCCGAAGGCCAAGCGATAGCGGAGGTCGATTTGGTTCAGATAGCTGAAAATCATCAGCAGCGTGACCGCCACCGTCGGGAGGTAGAAGGGATTGAAGAGCCAAGAAATGGTCTTGGCTGTGAGCAGGGCATACTTGTTCTTGAGATTCCTGCGAGTGAAGTCGGGATCACCGGCACCGTAGGAGCGAGCATCGAAATCGACCATAGGGTGAAATGCGAATAATAAAGGGTGGAGTGGAGTAGGGGAGTGCGCAGACCGCAGCCGACCTCAGCGGCGGAGTCCGGCTTTGGGGATGTTTAATTGACTTCTATACTTCGAGACGGTGCGGCGCGCCACCTTCAATCCGCGCTCGGCCAAGGCTTCTACGATGGCTTCGTCCGAGAGTGGGGCGCGTTTGTCCTCGTTTTCCACGATTTCGGCCAGCGCCGCTTTGACTTGTCGCGCCGCCACGGTTTCACCGTCGGCCGAAGTGAATTGAGTGGAGAAGAAATGGCGGAGCGAATAGACCCCGTAGTCCGTTTCGACGTATTTCGAATTGATGGCACGCGACACGGTGCTGATATCTACGTGCGCTCGTTCGGCCACGTCCTTGAGCACCATCGGCACAAGGAGCGTTTCGTCGTCGTCATTGACGAAAAACTCGCGTTGCAGCGCAACGATCGTTTCCATCACCGCTTGTAGTGTGTGGTGTCGGCGGCGTACGCTCTCGATGAACGCCTGTGCGGCCGTCACCTTCTGATGGGCATAGACAAACGCCTCTTCCTGACTACGAGAGAACTGGGCTGTCTCGCCGCGTTCGGCCGCACGCTCACGCGCGGCGCGGTGCATGACGAGCGTCTCGGCAAAAGCCGGACTGACCCGCAGGTCGGGCAGATCGCCGCGGTGTTGTGTCACGATGGGGTTGCCGTCGGTGTCGATCGTCACGCGGAAGTCCGGCACCACAGTCGGGGCAGTGGCGCGGCTACCCTCTGAGAGTACGCTGCCCGGGCGCGGATTGAGGTGCCCAATTTCGCGGCGAATGCGTTCGATGTCCTCGTCGGTCAGCTGCAAGCGCTCGGCGATGCGGTTCCACCGCGAGTGCATGAAGTCGTCATAGAAGCGGTCGATCACCTCGCGTGCCTCACCCGTTCGCGGAAGTTGCAGGAGCAGACATTCGCGGAGGTTGCGTGCGCCGATGCCGCGGGGCTCAAATTGCTGCAACAGCCCGGCCAATCGCGCCACCTCCTCGGGAGTGGTGTCGATATACTCGTTGAAGGCCAGTTCGTCGGCCAGTGTGGCATCGTCTTTGGTGAGAAAGCCGCTTTCGTCGAGCGAACCGACGAGATAGACCATAATGGCGCGCTCGTGTTCGGTGAGATCGAGTTCGCCGATCTGCCGATAGAGGTCGTCATACGATGTTTCTTCCGCTCCGATCTGTCGTTCGCGTCGGTCGTCCTCACCGCGGTTGGTGTAGGCCTCGCGCAGATTGTCCGGCACGTCGTCGAGTGTGCGATAGTCGCCCACCGCATCGTCGAGCGGGTCGCCCGCGTCGTAGGTTTCGCCCTCTTCGTTCTGATAGTTCGCCCCGTCGTTTTCTTCGTGGTCGCTCACTTCGAGTGCCTCGTTGTCGAGCAACTCGTTTTGCAAGCGCGTTTCGAAGTCGGCCAGCGGCATTTCGATGAGCGACGAGAGCAGCACTTGCACGCTCGAGGCGTTTTGCACCTGTCGCTGTTCTGTCTGTTGTCTGAAACCTTGGCTTTGTGACATGCTGAGTGGGTGAATTTGGGCTGTGGCACCCCCATGGGTAGGCGGCGCATTTCCGGTTCTGCGAATCGAAGCCGCTTGCTCTTGCGTTTAGGCGGCGGCTGTGTTTGCAAATTTAGCAAGAAAAATCGCGATTCTCGCTTTTTGTCGTGCAAAACTGAGGGAGAACGGTCTGTTGTGCCCCGCGAGTAAGCGTAGCCCGCGCGATAGCCCGCACTAATGCGCAACTTCTGCCCCGCGCTGCGCAGGCTTTGCCTCCAAGTTGCGCAGGGGCAAAAAAAACTCCACTGATTTTGTGTAAAATCAGTGGAGTTTTGACTTTTTGTCCACAAGTTTTGAGAGAAAGTGGCCGATGTGCCAAGCACACTCCCCCAGCGGGGAGGGTGATCAGCCAAACACCGTGTCGAAAGGGGCATAGCAACACACGAACGGCGTAGGAAGTGTAGCGCTTTTAGTGTGTGTTGCCCGCCTTTTCTTCGCGAGCGATTTGTTTGTTCGCCACCTTCCGATGCCACTTGCCGAGAGTTCGCAGATAGCCGACCTTTTCGGGAGCGCAAGCAGATGGCAGTGTTCCGTTGGAGGTGCTTTGTCTCGTCGTCCATGGGGCGACGCGTAGCGCACACCTGTCTGTTCTCCTTTCGATGGAGCTTTCTCCCCGCCGCCGGGTGCTGTTCCTTACCCTGCGTTCCGCTTCGCACGGATCATTGAAAACGGTCGATCGTTTTTTGCAAGACCGTTCCGTCGGCAAATCCGATTGAAATCGTGAGACGTTTGGCCTGAGTTTTCGGAACGTAGAGATGTATCGATGCTTCATCCCCGGCCGGCAGCCATTTCATATCCTCGGCCGTAAGCGTAGCAAGTCTTTTTTGCACACGTTCCGGCTCCATTTTGAAGTGTGATTTCAACACACGTTGGAAACTGAGGAATTGAATGTCGGTTTGCGATGATATATCTTCTGTCGTGCCATTCATTGTCGTCCGTTCCACTTTGAACGAGCGAATGCCGAGCGCCAAATAGGTGTGACAAAAGGAGATTTCGTTGTCTACTCCCCAGTCGAGTGGATTCCCGATTTCCTCAGAGAGCGCCTTGTACAGCTTGTTCTTTTCTTCCGAAACGCTTGCGCCCGGGAAAACAGATCGAGCGGTGTCTTCAGGTAATCTCAGTAGAATGTGACCTTGTTTCATGTCTATGGATTCTACTTTGATGCTTCGGGGAGCAATAAACGCCCTGACATAGTTACGTGTTCCCGGGGGACATCGTGGAGAGGAAGGGATGACGGGGATTTCGCTACCGCAGGCGGATAGTAGTGACACAAGGATAGGGACGACGATTGCAATAAGGTTTTTCATTATCTGTGGGGGTTGAGCATGATGGTGATACAGTATGGATTGTTGCTTTTGATTTCGGATAACTTGTTTCCTTTTCTTTCTTCTTCTTCCTTTTAATTCCTCCTTTCTTGGTTAGATTTATTGAAAAATCGGCGGGCGAATATTCGGCGGTGGAATGCTTTCCATCGCTAATTGCCGTGTTCAAGTCAGTGTTCCGTCGAGCGATAGATTGCCTCTCCTGCTTATCTGTTGCCTCTTGGCGTGTTCTTTTTATTATACTGCCGGTTGATAATTTGTTGCAAATGTAGTAATAAAATTCGTTTCTTGTTTCCTGAGGTTGTTTTTTGTGCGAAATAAAAAATACGGCACAAGCGAGAAGCTTGTGCCGTTAGATTTATAGGCCATAATGGCAACGCCGGTTAGTCCAACCACGTCTTGTTGGACACAGCGAAACGTCCGCCGCCGGTGAAGACAAGGGCGAGGGAGGAGAGGAGGTAGAGCATGGGGAGTTCCACCGCCCAACCGCCGGTTTGGGGGTTGACGGCACAGAGGTCGCCAAGGTGCACCATGGCAATGGCCACTACCATATTGAAGGCCACCACGGCAGCGGCACCGCGGGTGAAAAGACCGAAGATAATGGCGAGTGGAGCGAGGATCTCACCGACCAAGGCGCCATAGGCGAGGAAGGCGGGAAGGCCTTTGGCGGCAAGCATGCCTTGAAGGAAGCCGAGACCGCCTTGGAGTTTGGCCACGCCGTGGAAAAGCATAAGGCCGCCCGTGCTGAGGCGGAGCAGGAGTAGACCGATGTTCGTTTTGCAACTCATGAGTAGATCGTTTTTTTGTGTGGAAAATGGAGGAAATGAGGCATCCGAAATATTGCACCATGTCAGCGTGTGCAAACCAATAGCGACAGACTTCGCTCCGGAGCGGTGGCGAAGAGCAAATGAGTGGGACGGGATGCGCTACTAAGTATCGACAAAGATACAAATTTGTGTTGCCCGGGGGGGCGAAGAGTTGCCAAAAACACGAAAAAGCCACCGCGGTGGGTGGCTTTTTCGGGAGGGCTTGCAGTGGAGTGGGGGAGAATGCACAACGAAGTTGCCATTTTTGTCGCAAATACGTGGCAAGGTCTTGTGCATCAGGGTGTTTGGCTCAATGCGCTTCGAGCCAATTCGTTCCGCTTCCGCACTCGGCGAGCAAAGGCACGCGCATGCTGTAGGCACGCTCCATCTCTTCGACCACAAGGTGGCGGACGGTGTCGAGTTCGCGGTGGGGAACGGAGAAATTGAGTTCGTCGTGCACCTGCAAGATCATTTTTGTGTCTAAATGCTCCTCGCGCAGTCGGCGATCGATGGCCACCATGGCCACTTTGATGATGTCGGCGGCGGTACCTTGTATGGGGGCGTTCACGGCATTGCGCTCGGCGTAACCACGCACCGTGGCATTGCGCGAATTGATGTCGGCAAGATAGCGGCGGCGCTTGAACTCGGTGAGAATGTAGCCGCGTTCTTGTGCGCGCTCGATGCAAGCGGACATGTATTCCTTGACTTGCGGATAGGTGTCGAAGTAGCTGTCGATCAATTCCTTGGCTTCTCCGCGGGGGATGCCGAGTCGCTCCGAAAGTCCGAAAGCGGAGATGCCGTAGATGATGCCGAAGTTGGCGGTTTTGGCCTTGCGGCGCTCATCGCGCGTCACCTCTTCGATGGACTTGTGGAAGATGCGCGCGGCGGTGGCGGCGTGGATGTCGTGGCCGGCGTTGAAGTCGGCGATCATGTGCTCGTCGCCGCTGAGGTGTGCCATGATGCGCAACTCAATCTGCGAGTAGTCGGCGCTGAAGAAGGTGCAATCCTCGTCGGGCACGAAGGCTTTGCGAATCTCGCGGCCGTCTTCTCCGCGAACGGGGATGTTTTGCAGGTTGGGGTTCGACGACGAGAGGCGACCGGTGGCCGTAACGGCCTGATTGAAGGAAGTGTGGATGCGACCGGTGCGCGCGTTGATGAGCTTCGGGAGGGCTTCGACGTAGGTGGAGAGGAGTTTCTTGAGCGCGCGGTGTGCCAAAATCTTCTCCACGATGGGGTGCTTATCGCGGAGTGTCTCAAGTACTTCTTCGGAGGTGGAGTATTGTCCGGTTTTCGTCTTCCGCGCTTTTTCTGAAATCTTCAATTCCTCAAAAAGTACGGTGCCCACTTGCTTCGGTGAGGTGATAGTAAATTCGTGTCCCGCGAGCGCGTACACTTCTTCTTCGAGGGTTTGCAGTCTTGCGCGGAAGTCGTCGCCGGTCTGTCGGAGCGCTTCGGTGTCGAGGCGCACACCGTTTTGTTCTATGTGAGCGAGAACGGGCAAGAGGGGCATTTCGATTTTCGAAAACACGTCGGTCACGTCGCACTCGGCCATCTTTTCGCGCAGGATAGGGTAGAGGCGCAACGTAACGTCGGCATCTTCGCACGCATAGTCGCAGATTTCGCTCGGAGCGAGGTCGCGCATATTTTTTTGTTGGCGACCGGTGCCGATGAGTTCCTCAATGTGGATGGTGCGGTAGTGGAGATAGGTCTCGGCGAGGTGATCCATGTTGTGGCGCTGCTCAGGTTCCACAACATAGTGCGCCAGCATGGTGTCGAAGAGCTCGCCCTTCACTTCCATACCGTAGTGGGAGAGGATGGTGAGGTCGTATTTTAGATTCTGCCCGACCTTGATTTGCCCTTCGTTCTCAAAGAAGGGGCGGAAGGCATCGACAAATTCTTGAGCTTCTGCTTGATTTTCAGGAACGGCGACGTACCACGCGCGTCCGCCCTCAACAGCGAAGCTCATCCCCACCATTTCGGCGCTCATTGCGTCAATTCCGGTCGTTTCGGTGTCAAATGCAACAATGGGGAATGTCAATAGATTTCCACAAAGTGCTGTCGCATCTTTCAGATTATCAATGAGAACGTAGGTGTGTTCTGTGTCTTGAAGCGTCTTCTGGCTGCTTTGTGTATAATTTGTTGATAAGTTGCCTGATTCTGCGCCATTCTCGGCGCCTTGTGGAGCGAACAAATCGGGCTCTTCGACGGCATTCGTCTTCGCATTGGGGCTTTCGCCGAGAAAACGCTGGATGAAGGTGCGGAACTCGCAGGCTTCGAAGATGTTTTTGAGCTTTTCCTTGTTCGGCTCGCGGCGCTTCATCGCATCGAGGTCCAATTTGATCGGTACGTCGGTGACGATGGTGGCAAGAAATTTCGAGTTGCGAATGTCTTCCACGTGGTCGCTCACTTTTTGTCGCAGCGAACCTTTGAGTTGTTCGACGTTCTCGATGAGTTGTTCGACATTCTCAAATTCGGCCAAGAGCTTGACGGCCGTTTTCGGTCCGACGCCGGGGCAACCCGGGATGTTGTCGGCGGCATCGCCCATGAGGGCGAGCATATCGATGACTTGAGTAGGGTGGGCGAGTCCGTATTTTTCGCAGACGGCTTCGACATCCAGTTTCTCCAATCCGCTTTTACCGGACGAGGGTCGGCACATCGTGATGCCGGGGCGCACGAGTTGGGCGTAGTCTTTGTCGGGGGTGACCATCAGCACGTCGAGTCCGGCCGCTTGTCCCTGAAGGGCGAGCGTGCCGATCACGTCGTCGGCCTCGAAACCCTTGACTTCGCAGGCGACGATGCCATAAGCTTCGAGAATGTCCTTGATGACGGGCACCGCCCACTTGATTCCGGCGGGAGTCTCCTCACGTTGGGCTTTATAGTCGGCAAAGGCTTCGTGGCGGAAGGTACCTCCCGGCGGATCGAAGGCCACTGCAAGAAAATCGGGCTGTTCGGTGCGGAGGAGTTCCTCCAAAGTATTGACGAAACCAAAGACCGCGGAGGTGTTTTCGCCTTTTGAGTTGATGCGGGGAGAGCGAATCAAACCGTAATAAGCACGGAAGATGAGTGCATACGCATCGAGGAGCATCAATTTCTGCATGTTTCTGAGATTTTGAACTTCAAAAGTACGCATTATAATCGGCACTTTGCTTGTTTTTTCGTACTTTTGTCGCGTAAATGCCGGACGTGTCCGTATCCCCAACTGCGCAACCTGCGGTGAGCGAGCGCATGCTTGCTTTTGAAGTTGGCCTTTGCTTAAGCTTATGACTGAACTTGACCGTATCAAACAGCCGATTGTCGAAGAATTGTCGCGCTATGCTCAACTTTTCGACAGTGTCCTGACGCACGAAGAAGACTTCATGCGCCGGGTGTTGGACTATGTGCGTGGTCGAAAAGGGAAGATGATGCGCCCCATCTTGGTGCTGCTTTTGGCGAAAGAACTGGGGGAAATCGGCGAACCGACCTTGCGGGCTGCCGTGGCGCTCGAGTTGCTGCACACTTCGTCCTTGATTCACGATGATGTGGTGGACGAGAGCGAGGAACGACGCGGAAAGGCCAGTGTTCGAAAGGTTTACGACAATAAAGTGGCGGTTTTGCTCGGCGATTATATGTTGGCACAAACGCTGCGACAGTCGGCTTTGACGGGACACATCGGCATTGTCGATGCAGTAGCCGGCTTGGGCGGCACGTTGGCCGAGGGAGAAATTTTGCAACTCTCGCACGTTGAACAAGAAAGTTTCTCTGAAGAAACGTATTTCAGCATTATTCATCGCAAAACCGGTGCACTTTTCGAGGCCTGCGGTCAACTCGCGGCGCTTTCTATGCGTGCTGAAGAGGATTTCCTTCGTCGTGCGCGCCAATTAGGTAGTTGGATCGGCCTGAGTTTCCAGATTCGCGATGACATCTTCGACTATTACGACGATGAGGCCATCGGCAAACCGCGCGGAAACGACTTGGCTGAGGGAAAACTCACGCTTCCGCTCATTTATGCGCTCAAGAAAGAGGGCGATCCCGAGGCTTTGGCCTGCGCTCAGCGCGTGAAAGCCCTCGAGTCCACGCCGGAAGATCGTGCTTTCCTCCTTGATTTTGCGAAACGCTGGGGCGGTATTGCTTACGCCGAGACGGTGATGGAAGACTATCGTCGCAAGGCTTTGGCATTGCTTGACGGCTTTTCAAATCCCGAAGTGCGTGAAGCACTGAAAACCTATGTAGACTTTGTGATAGGGCGAAACGTTTAAGCGTTTCGCTCTTTTTTTGTGCCGAAAAATGGTACGTTAGGTGCTGATTTCTCAAGCGTTTTTCGCTTTCGTGTGGCAGAAATTCCATCGGTGGATCCGCCTTTTCGGCGTTGCTGCAGATGCTTTTTCCCGGTTCCATCGAAGCGATTTTTCATTTCGCGCCATCGTGGATAAAAAAGAATCGCCTCTCGACAAAAGGTTGTCGAGAGGCGATTTTTCTTCGGCTGCTTACTCGGTATTTCCGAGCAGAGTAGGGGAATTAGTAGTTGCCTTTGTTGTTGAAGGGGGCGATGTCTTCGCCGACAATGGCTGATGCGAGGAGATTGGCGAGGCGGCTGGTACCAATGCGGAAGTGTCCTTGCTTGATGTAGTCTTCGCCGAGTGTTTCGGCCACAATGGTGTAGAAATCTACGGCTTCATCGACGGTTTTGATGCCACCTGCGGCCTTAAAGCCCACGGTACGGCCGGTGAGTTCGCGGTATTCGCGAATGGCAGTGCACATCACCAGCGCGGCTTCCGGCGTGGCAGCGACAGCAACCTTACCCGTTGAGGTCTTGATGTAGTCCGCTCCGGCGTACATCGAGAGGATAGAGGCCTTTTTTATCTCCGAAGCGGCTTTGAGTTCGCCCGTTTCGAGGATGACCTTCAAGGGGTGTTCGCCGCAAACTGCCTTCATTTCTTCGATTTCATCGGCGCAGGTTTCGTAATCTCCGCTTTGGAAAGCACCAACAGAGAGCACCATGTCGATTTCATCGGCGCCATCTTTAAGGGCGAGCGCTGTTTCGGTCGTCTTCACCTCGATGAAGGTCTGAGAAGCGGGGAAGCCGCCGCTCACACAAGCCACACGTACGCCGTCGGCCTGCAGGTTTTGGCTCACGGTGGCTGCGAAGTTGGGATAAACACAGATGGTCGCCAAAGGCGGAAGGTCGGGATGTTGATCACTCCAGCGGTTTACGCTTTCGGTAAAGCGCAGGACATTCTCGTGCGAGTCGGTCACGGTGAGCGTAGTCAGCTCAACGGTCGAGAGCAACGTGCGGAGTACTTCGGGCGTGTTGTATTGCTCGCGATGATTGGCGACGAGTTCGCGCACGTCTTGCGCTACTTTTTCGTCGTTGAGGTTGAGGTCGTACTTGGCAAAAGCCTGTTCGTAAATGTTTGCTTCGTGGTCGTGGCCGTGTTCACAGTCACAATGGTGATGTTCAGACATATCTATTCTTGATTATGTGTCACTGCTGTGCAGCGGCTGGGTTAGAAATGAGATTTCATGGTGGGTTAAGGCCGCAACAACGCTTATTCTTTATTGTGTATGTCCATTGTGATGGTCACAGGGCCGTTGTTGAGTAGAGAAACTTGCATGTCGGCGCCGAAAACGCCCGTTTCAACGGGCTTACCGATGGTCTTGGCCATTTGTTCTACGAAATATTCGTAGAGCGGCACAGCGACTTCCGGGTGGGCGGCGCGAATATAGCTCGGACGATTGCCTTTTTTATAAGAGGCCATCAGGGTAAATTGACTGACCACGAGGACTTGTCCGTCGACGTCGACCACATTGCGGTTCATCACGCCGTTTTCATCGTCGAAGATGCGGAGTGCCGCAATTTTTTTGACGAGCCAATCGGCATCTTCCTGCGTGTCGATCGGCTCGATGCCCAAGAGAACGAGCAAACCTGTTCCGATTTGACTGTGGAGCGCACCGTCTATTTCGACCGATGCGTGAGTTACGCGTTGAAGAACGACTCTCATATATGCAAAGTTACTGTTTTTATTCGATTTCTTCGTGCAATTGCCGATAAATGTTCTCTCCTCGCTTCGCGCCGAGCAGGCCTTGTAGTGCCTCGATGGGCGCTTCTTTGACGCGCTTGACGCTGCCGAAATGAGCAATCAACTGCTTCTTGGTCTTTTCGCCCACACCCACGATCGCATCAAGGGCAGAAGCGGCTTGTCGTTTGGAGCGTTGTTGTCGATGGAAGGTGATGGCGAAGCGGTGCACCTCGTCTTGCATGCGCGTGAGGAGCTTAAACAGTTGACTGTCGAGGGCTATCGACACCGAGACGGGGGGATTGCCGAAAAGCATCTCGCGGGTGCGGTGGCGATTGTCTTTGGCCAAACCGGCGATGGGGATTTGCAGACCGAGACGGTCTTCGACGATCTCGCGAATGGCTTCCATTTGCCCGACTCCACCGTCGGCGATGATCAAATCGGGGAGTTCTTCGCCTTCTTCAGCCTGTCGAGAGTAGCGGCGCTCGACAACTTCGCGCATGGAGGCATAATCGTCCGGTCCCACCACGGTTTTAATATGGAATTTGCGGTAGAGTTTCTTCGCGGGCTTGAGTTTCTCGAAGACCACGCAGGCGGCCACGGCATCTTCGCCCGAGATGTTGGAGTTGTCGAAGAGTTCGATGCGCATCGGTAGGGTAGGAAGTCCCAGCTGCGTCTGTATTTCTTTCATCAAGCGCACCTGTTTCTGCTCGGGATTGAGTTTTTCGGCCTGTTTCAGGCGGTCGAACTTGTATTGCTTCACGTTCTGTCGCGAAAGGTCGAGGAGGGTGCGCTTACCGCCCATTTGCGGCACCACTTGTTTGGCATATCCCTCCGGCAATTCGACCGGGAAGGGCAGCACAATCTCGGGTGATTGCGAAGAGAAGCGTTCGCGCATCTCGACAATGCCGAGGGCGAGCAGCGTATCGTCGGCTTCATCAAGCTTCTTCTTGAACTCGAAGGTGAAAGACTGTGTGATCGCTCCATTCACGACGTGCAGGAAGTTGATAAAGGCGATTTTTTCGTCGCTTTCAATGGAGAAAACGTCAATATCGTAGCTGACATTCGACACGACCTCGGATTTCGCGCGGAAATTCTCCACCAAATCATACTTCTTCTTGAGAGCGGCGGCTTCTTCGAAGCGGAGTTGTTCGGCCAAAGATCCCATCTCTTCGCGCAGTTTTTGTGCTACCTCGCGCGTATGTCCTTTGAGGATTTCGCGACAAGCCTCGATGTTGCGCATGTAGTCTTCGTGCGATTGTTTGCCGAGCACACAAGGCCCCGCGCATTTGCGGATGTGGTAGTTCAGACATAGGTCGTATTTGCCCGTGCGCACCCCTTCTTCTGTCATCGGTTGGTGGCAAGGGCGCGGATGATAGAGGCGTTGGCAGAGATCCAGCAGGGCATACATCGTGGGGAGGTGGCTGTAGGGGCCATAGTAGGTGGCTCCTCGGCGTTCGCGGTGGCGTGTTTTGAAGATGCGGGGAAGATATTCGTTCGAGACGGCAATATAAGGATAGGTCTTGTCGTCTTTGAGCAAAACATTGTAGCGCGGTTTGTATTGCTTGATGAGGGAGTTTTCGAGCAAGAGCGCATCTTCCTCCGAATTCACCACGGTGTAGGTGATGTTGCGGATCTTCGAAACGAGCATGGCCGTTTTTCGACTTTGCTGCTCCTTATTAAAATAAGAAGAGACACGGCGCTTCAAGTTTTTGGCCTTCCCGACGTAGATAATCGTCCCCTCGTCGTCATAATATTGGTAGCTGCCCGGCTTTTCGGGCAGGTTGAGCACAATCCCTTTGAGGTAGGCTTCCAAAGCTTCGCGTTCTTCGTGCGTCATGTTAGTTTATGCGGATGAAATGGGGGAGATAAATCGAGAAAGAAGGGGAGAGGGGCGACGAAAACGGGACGTGTTTCGCTGTGATGCGACAACACGTCCCGACAATAGGGGCAAAGTTTAATTGTAGAGCGTGAGCAGCGTCGTAAGGTCTGCTTTGTTGCCCAGAAATTCGCGTCCCTCGAGTCCCTCCATGCGGAGTTCGATGAGGAAATTGATGTAGATCTTCTTCACGCCGAAGGATTCGACGAGATCAACGGCCGCTTTCATCGAACCACCCGTGGCGAGCAGATCGTCGTGGATGAGCACGACGTCATTGGGGGAGAAGGCGTCGGTGTGAATTTCGATGGTGTCTTCGCCATATTCCTTGGCGTAGGTTTGTGTGCGCGTGTCGCCCGGAAGTTTTCCGCGCTTGCGGCACATGACAAATCCGGCGTCGAGAGCGTCGGCGAGGATGCCGCCCATAACGAATCCGCGGCTCTCGATTCCGACCACTTTGGTGATGCCTTTATCGGCGTAGAGGCGTACCAATTCTTCTCGCATTTCTTTCAGACAGGTGCGGTCTTTGAAGAGGGTGGAGACGTCTTTGAACTGGATGCCGGGCTTGGGGAAATCGGGAATGTTTCGCAGATGCGCGAGCAACAATTCTTTTTTCATAAAGCGCTGATATTGGGATTGATATTTATTGTTTGTTTCACGTGGAACGCAGGTGAAATCGTCGATTTTAGCCGATTTCATCGAGGAGATGGACAGAAGTCGACGAAAAGAGCGTCGAGGGTTGAAGTAAAGGTGTAGCACCCCGTGCTAAGTCGTTGAGGGGTGTTGGGCTTTCGTCTTTTCTTAGAAAAAGAAGTAGGGGCTGTTCGAGCGACTCAACGTCCCAAAAGGACGAGAAGCACCGAAATGTCGGAAGGCGAAACGCCGGGGATGCGCGAAGCCTGCGCAAGGGTTTCCGGATCGATGGAAGAAAGTTTTTGGCGCGCCTCGGTGGAGAGCTGTGTGAGGGCGTTGTAATCAAATTTTCCTCGGATTTTAAGGTCTTCGAGTCGCTGCATCTTGTCGGCCAACTGACGTTCGCGGGCGATGTAGCCGTCGTATTTGATGAGCACCTCCGCAGCTTCGAGCGTTTCGTCTTGGTCTTTGTCCAGCGCATCGAGAGCATTGAAGAAAGCATCGACTTCGGGTACGTTGCGCAGGTCGCGGAAGTCAGCGGCTTGCAGCTCCGGTCTTGCGATGAGTTCGAACAATTTTGCGCCGTGCTTCAGTGGTTGCGATTCGCAGCGCTCCAAAAGCGCATTTACTTCCGTGGGTTTGATATTGGCCGAGCGAGCGATGTTGAGCAAGGTGTCGACCGTCGTTTGTTTTCGGTGGAATCGTTCGCAACGCTCCGCAGTGGCGGTGCCGAATCGTTCGGCGTAGGGGGTCAAACGCGCATCGGCGTTGTCTTGGCGGAGGAGGATGCGGTATTCGGCGCGCGAGGTGAACATGCGATAGGGCTCGTCTACGCCTTTCGTCACCAAGTCATCGATGAGCACCCCGATATAGGCTTCGTCGCGACGCAAGGTGAAGGACGAATTTCCCGCGCAACGCAGGGCGGCATTGATACCGGCCACCATACCTTGGCCGGCTGCTTCCTCGTAGCCAGTGGTGCCATTGACCTGACCGGCGAAGAAAAGGCCTTCGACCTTTTTCGATTCGAGGGTGTGGTGCAGTTGTGTCGGCGGAAAGAAGTCGTATTCGATGGCGTAGCCCGGGCGATAAACGCGCAGATCGCGGAAACACGGAATCTGTTTCAAGGCTTCGATTTGCACATGCATCGGCAGTGACGAGGAGAAACCATTCAAGTAGAGTTCGTTCGTGTCGATGCCTTCGGGCTCCAAGAAGAGGGGATGCGATTCGCGGCCGGCGAAAGTGACCAATTTTGTTTCGATCGAGGGGCAATAGCGCGGGCCGATCGATTGGATCTGTCCGTTGAAAAGGGGCGAATCTTCCAATCCCGATCGCAACACGCGGTGCACTTCGGCATTGGTTTCGCATGTCCAGCATTGCAGTTGGGGGAGGGCGCGTTGATCAGAGAGGAAAGAGAAGCGGTGGAAGTCGTCTTCGCCGGGTTGCACCTCCATTTCATCGAAATGCACCGAGCGTGCGTCGATGCGCACCGGCGTACCGGTCTTCATACGCAGCGACTCGATGCCCAATGCGGTGAGCGAGTCGGTGAGAAATGTAGAAGCCGGTTCGGCGCAACGTCCGCCCGCCACGGTTTCCCGTCCGATGTGCATCAATCCGTTGAGGAAGGTGCCGGCGGTGATGATGATGGACTTGGCGTGAAACTCCGCCCCCCAAATCGTTCGTACGCCACAAGCCACGCCATGTTGCGTGATGATTTCGGTAACTTCGTCTTGCCAGATGTCAAGGTTTTCGGTGTTTTCCAAACGTCGACGCCATTCGGCGATGAAGCGGATGCGGTCGCATTGGGCACGCGGGCTCCACATCGCCGGCCCTTTCGAACGGTTGAGCATGCGGAACTGAATGGCGGTGGCATCCGTTACTTCGCCCATTTGTCCGCCGAGTGCATCGACCTCACGGACGATTTGTCCTTTGGCAATGCCGCCGACGGCCGGATTGCAGCTCATTTGGGCTATTTTGTTCATGTCCATCGTGATCACCACAGTGTGAGCACCCATGCGTGCAGCCGCGCAGGCAGCTTCACAACCGGCGTGTCCGGCGCCGATCACGATGACATCATAATGAAAAGTCGTATCCATAACTATGCAAAGATAATGATTTTGTGGCAGATAAGCGACCGGCTCGCTGCGTCCCGCGGGGGATGAAAAAGCCCCTTCGGGCGCTGAAAGTCAAAGCACCGCGAAGGGGGAAAGAACTGCTCATCGATGAAATCGGACATTATGGACGATTGCACCGTGTTGTGAGGGATGAAAAGGGCGTCTGAAAGTTTTTCGCTTCAGAGGCCAAATTTTTCGTTGAGTTCCGCACAATCGGCCAAACGACCATTCACCACCGACACAATATCGGTTTGCGCGCGGACACAAACTTGCTCTTTGGCATAAGAAGGGTCGGTTGCTGCGCGAACCGGGTCGACACTGCGCACAATCTCTTGGAGGAACGAATAGCGCAACCCGCGTTTTTCCATTGCCAAGCGCACTTCAAAATAGTCGCGTGGTTGGAGTGAGCGTTTGAATTTGAGTTCGGCTTGCGCCACGACCACGTCGATGCCGCGGCGGTGAAGATCGGCAAACTCTACGCCGCGCGATTCGATGAATTCGTGCCGGCATGCTTCGAAATAGTGGAAGTAGTTGGCATTGTTCACAATGCCCTGAATGTCGCATTCGTAATCGCGAACGCGCATGGGAAAAGAAAAAATAAAATCCATGATAATAGTATTTATAATGGGTGGGTATGTAGGAAAAACAGGGGATTTTTGCGCGAAAGTTGGGGACTTTTTCTGAAGCGGCCGACTTTCTTTTCGCAACGCGCGCAGTTTTTTCGACTCCCGGCGAGCCTTTACCGACAATGCGACCGGTTGCACTGCTTGCGTTTCGCAGCGACGCGTTTACATTCGCAGCGTTTTTGCGCAGACCGCCTTCGATGAGAAGCACAAATAGCTGTTTTCGGCGCAGCGCAAAGAAAAAATGTGACAGAGAGTCAGCAACAACGGAGATAGGAGGGGAGCGTAAAATGTTATCGGTGAGCGGCGCGCATAAAATAGGCACCGAAGCGGCAGCGTAGGCAATCTTTGCGATCGCAGTAGTGTTGTTTCAGTTGGAGCAGCGCCTGCGAGTCGGCCGCATGTCGCGCAGTGAGTCCCGCTTCGTGCCAAGCCCGCACCGTCGCATTGCTTTCCGCCCGCAGTTGCTCGAGCCATTCGAGCGCACGTGCAGCACGTTCGTCGTCATGGTGTGTACGCGCGTAGGCAAATAGGGAGGGAACGACCGCATTGATAAACAAAAGGTCGATCGAGTTGCGCGAAAGACAAGCATCGCGTCTTTTTTCGCCGCGATGTGCTGTGCGGCGTGTTTTTTTCTCGCTTGTCGGTGTTTCTGGCTCACAAGAAGGCACTAATTCGATGGAATCGGCGTTTTTTATCTGGCTGCTACTTTTTGAAATGTCAATATGTTTCGCTAATTTCTCCTCTTTTTCGCCGAATGTATAATGCGTTTCCCAATAGGGTAGTGTATTGAAAACAAATTTGTTACGCAATTCATCGAGTGCCTCACACTCTCTCACTGCATCGAACGATAAATGCCCCGATACGTAAAGCGCAGCCATTTGAGCCAGCCGCACGTGCGGAAAATTCTGCGGACGAAGCCTTAGAAATCGCCATTCGCTCGATGAAATCGGCGAGATTACAAATTTCTGTCTTAAAAAATGATATTCTTTTTCGAGTTGTTGGAAATGCTCGTCGTGCTGATGTGCAGGCGTTGTTTCGGCGTCGAGGAATCCGGCTTGGCCGAAAAAGAGCGCTTCTATTTGAAAAGCATAGTCCCGATGCTTGGCCATGTGCTGCGGATCGAGGGTCGCCGCCCAAAGTTGAAAGGCTTCGCTGTTTTTCCCGAAGCCGAAGGCGCGCGCCAGTGTGATGAAGAACGTGCGTTCCCAATCTCCCGCCGTTTCTCGAAGCCAATATAAGATGCGTTCCGTTTTTTCTTCGAGCCGTTCGACAGTAAGCGCGCAGAGCCATGCTTTTCGTGCGAAATCATCGATAGTTTCGAGCGTTTCGCGGCAAGGAGGGTAGTGTGGTGCGGTGCACAAGGCTTCGAACTGCGCAGTCAGTGTTTCGGGTACCGCTATTTCCCACTGGGGCAAGGCATGTCCGTTGGGCGTTTCGACGGTGCAATCGGCGATGCGTACCACGTGCAGCACCACATTGTTGTAGTTTTCGTCGGTTTCATGGCCGTGTCTGTACCAATCAGACGATCGTTCGTGGATTTCCACGTTACCGACCCACAGTTGTCCGCCGATTTTGATTTTGGCGTTGAAGAAATCGGGACCCGCATCGTGGTTGTGCAGTCCCGTGTCGATGATTTCGAGCGAAAGTCCGTCGACGGTGCGCATCGGCTCGGGGAGAAAGAGCCGGTGCTGCCAGGCGTAATGTAAAAGAGCTTCCATGGCATGGCGCGTTGGTGTGAAACGGCGACGGCAAGGATCAGCGAAAAAAAAGACGATTGCCGTGCGATGAGGACAAAAGTAGGACTTTTTGTGCAAAAAACCAAAGACTGTTTCATTTTGGCCGATTTCATCGAGCGAAGAGTGGTGGAGCCAGGTCTAAAAACGCGAAAAACTGGCGACGCAGCGCGCTTATTTTCTGATTATCAGGGGGCGAGCCGTCGGAAAAAAGCGTACGCAGAATCGAAATAGTCCGTGGTAATTTGTATTTTTGCACGAAATAGAGCCCATCGGTGGCAGCGAAATGCTTCGTCGCTACGCACGATCGGCGCACACAGCGATCTTCAGTAAGCAACAAAACGCATCATTAGCATTATCACTTACGTGTGAAATGAAACAATTCAAACTCCTCAACAACGTCGTGGGTTGGTTGGTCTTCTTAGTGGCCGCCTTCACCTACGTATCCACGGTCGAGTCGTCAGCATCGTTCTGGGACTGTCCGGAATTCATCACAACGGCCTATCGATTGGAAGTGGGTCACCCGCCTGGAGCGCCCTTCTTCATGCTCACGGGCAAGTTCTTTTCGCTCTTTGCCTCGGGTCCCGAGCAAGTAGCCTACTGGATCAATGTGATGAGTGCCCTGCTCTCGGCCTTCTGCATCCTGTTCTTGTTCTGGAGCATCACGCATTTGGCGCGTAAGTTGCTCTGTACCGACGGCATCGTCGAAACCGCGGGACAAACGGTGACGATTTTGGCCTGCGGTCTGGCCGGTGCTTTGGCCTACACGTGGAGCGACACGTTCTGGTTCTCCGCAGTGGAAGGCGAAGTCTACGCCTATTCGTCGATGTTCACGGCTTTGGTGTTCTGGCTCATCCTGAAGTGGGAAGACAACGCGGATTCTCCGCACGCCGATCGCTGGATTGTGCTGATTTTCTACCTCACCGGCTTGTCCATCGGCGTGCACTTGCTCAATTTGCTGTGTTTGCCCGCCATCGTCTTGGTCTATTATTACAAGAAATGGCCCGATGCCAATTTGAAAGGTTCGCTCATTGCCCTCGTACTCAGCGTGGTTCTTGTGGCCGCCGTGCTCTATGGTGTCGTTCCCGGCATCGTGAAAGTCGGCGGTTGGTTCGAGTTGTTCTTCGTCAACGTGATTGGTTTGCCGTTCAACAGCGGTATGATCATCTACATCCTCGCCTTGATTGCCGTGGTGAGCGCCGCCTTGTGGTCGACACTCCAAAACAATCGCACACTTAGCGTGGTGCTTTACATCGCCAGTGTGGGCATGTTGGGCATTCCGTTCTACGGCAAAGGCTATGTTGCGCCCCTGTTGCTCGGTTTCTTTGTGCTTGCCGTGCTGGCTATCCTCCTGAACTGGAAGAAAAACGGCCAATTTTTGGTGCGTAAACGCGCGCTCAACACCTCGCTGCTCTGCATGTTGATGCTCATGATCGGCTATTCTTCCTACGCACTCATCGTGTTGCGCTCCACGCAAAACACGCCGATGGACCAAAACTCGCCCGAAGACATCTTCTCGCTCGGCACTTATCTGAACCGCGAGCAGTATGGTCAGAAACCTCTCCTCTATGGTGAGGCCTTTACCTCGCAAGCTGTGGGTTACGGCAAGGAAGAAAGCGTGCAACGTCACGAGAAGAAAAATGCGAACGAGCCCGATAAGTACGACATTGTCGAGATAACTGGCCAACCCGTTTTCCCTTCTGAGCAAAAAATGCTCTTCCCCCGCATGTTCTCCCGCGCCCATGCCGGTCTTTACCAGCAATGGTTGGGCGGTATCGACACCAAACCGGTGGAAGTGCACGGCCAATACGACGGCCAAGCCTACGATTTCACCGGCGAGATGCCTTCGCAGTGGGACAACCTCCGCTTCTTCCTCTCCTACCAGGTGAATTTCATGTACTGGCGCTACTTTATGTGGAACTTTGCCGGCCGTCAGAACGACGTACAAAGCTACGGCGAGCTTGATCACGGCCAGTGGATCACCGGTATCCCCTTCATTGACAACGCCCTCTACGGCGATCAGTCGAAACTCCCCGCCGATCTGCGCGAAAACAAGGGACACAATGTGTTCTACTGCCTGCCCTTGTTGCTCGGACTCCTCGGCATGTTCTGGCAAGCCTACCGCGGCAAGAAAGGCATCCAGCAGTTCTGGGTTGTCTTCTTCCTCTTCTTCATGACCGGTTTGGCCATTATCCTCTATTTGAACCAAACTCCGAGCGAACCGCGCGAACGTGACTACGCCTATGCCGGTTCTTTCTACGCGTTTGCCATTTGGATCGGTTTGGGCATCGCGGCTCTCGTCGAAGGTCTGCGTCGTTTCGGCAAATTGCCCCATCTCGCCGCCGCCGGCATCGCATCGGTTGTGGCACTCGCCGTGCCTTTGCAAATGGTCAGCCAGACTTGGGACGACCACGACCGCTCCGGTCGCACCGCCGCCCGCGACTTTGGCATGAACTACCTCTATTCGCTCGATGAAAAGGGCAACCCCGTCATCTTCACCAACGGCGACAACGACACCTTCCCCCTTTGGTACGGCCAAGATGTGGAAGGCAAGCGCACCGACGCCCGCGTTTGCAACCTCTCCTACCTGCAAACCGACTGGTATATCGACCAAATGCGCCGTCCGGCGTGGAACAGTCCCTCACTGCCCATCACTTGGAAGCGTTGGGAGTACGTCGACAACATGGGACACGACGCCTTCATGGTGCGCCCCGAGCTGAAAGAACAGCTCTTGGTGCTCAAAAAGGATTTCCAAGCGCAGGGTAAAAAAGACGATCCCTTCGAACTGCAGTATATCATCGACAATTTCGTGCGCAATCCCGAGATTGCCTGCGTTCCCACCGACTCCATCGTGCTGACCGTGGACAAAGCCGCCGTATTGCGCAGCGGCATGAAGCTCCCCCACGGCAAGGACAGCATCCCCGAGAAGATGCACATCTCACTTCGCGGCAAGCGCATGCTCACCAAGAGCGAGATGATGGTCTACGAAATGCTGGCTCACCACAATTGGACGCGTCCCCTCTACATGAGTACCACGCTCGGCGGCGACAACCAAGCCGGTTTGGACAACTACTTGATGCTCGAAGGCCTCGCCGCCCGCATCACGCCCTTCAATATGGGCAGCGGCGGCACCGATTCGGAGCGCATGTACGACAACTTCATGCGCAAGTTCCGCTACGGCAACGTGGCCGATCCGAAAGTCTACGTCGATCAAACCGTGATGCGCCCCTGCTACACCCATCGCCTGCGTATGGCGCAGTTGGCGCAGCAACTCCTCATGGAAGGCAAGCGCGACAAGGCCTTGAAGGTCTTGCAAAAGTGCGAACAAGTGCTGCCCCCGAGTCAAGTGCCCTACGAGGTGTGGTCACTCGGCATCGATACGAAGAAACACTTGCTTATGATGCCTGAATGCTACCGCGAATTGGGTAAGACCAAGGAGGCCGAAGCCATTTTGAAGTCGGTGGCCGATCGTGCCTTGGCTTATTTCGACTGGTACAACAGCTTCTCCGAGAATCGCCTCTCGTCGATGTCCGGCGACATCATGCAGCAATATGAAATTCTGGGCATGGCCCTCGACGGCTTGCAGGCCTGCAAGTCATCATCGCTCATCGAGAACTATAAGAAGCGTGCCGATGTCCTGGCAGGCACTCCCGCCGGTCGGGTGCTGATCTCCGCGATGAACGCGCGCCGTGCCGCCGATGCGCAACGCTATCTGCCCGAAGACGCCGCCGATTATGTCGGTGAATAATCGTTCGCTCCGCGCATGATCATCGAACAACCCGCTTTTTTTCTCCGTTGGCTCTATCCCCACGCTTTGTGGCGGATGGATCCTTCGGAGCGCGCGGTGTATCTCACTTTCGACGACGGCCCCATCCCCGAAGCCACCCCTTGGGTGCTCGATGTCCTCGACCGCTACGGCGTGAAGGCCACGTTCTTCATGGTGGGCGACAACATTCGCAAGCATCCCGACGTCTTTGAAATGGTCAAAGCCCGCGGCCATCGTTTGGGCAACCACACTTTCAACCACATCAGCGGCCATTTGCACGGCATTGGCTCGTATGTGCGCAACGTCGAGCAGGCCAACGAATATCTGCACACCGATCTTTTCCGACCGCCCCACGGCTGGATGAAGTGGAAGCAGTATTTCGCCATCCTTCGCCGCTACAAAGTGGTGATGTGGGACGTCGTTACGCGCGATTACTCCACGCGGCTCAACGCCGACGAGGTGTTTGCCAACGTGCGCCGCTATGCCCGTCCCGGCAGCATCATCACTTTTCACGACAGTCTGAAGAGTATCGACAAACTCCGCACCGCCCTGCCACAATCCATCGAGTGGTTACTGGCCGAAGGCTACACGTTTAAGGTCTTCGAATAGCCCCCTCGTCGATGAATTCGCCGCTTTTCTCGGCAAAGTGCCCGACAGCGCTCGTTTGTTAAGCCGAGTTGGGGCACAACTGCACCGGTGGTTCCGCCCCGTTGTGAACGCCGAGCGCATTGTTCGCGTCTTCCGGCGAAAAGTCCACGGCTTTTGTCGAAAACTTCGCTGCTTTTGGCCGAAACGTGGGGACTTTCTCGCGAAAGCTCCCAAGTAAATCAACAGCCATGTCCGATTATCTTCTTTCTCCCGCATACATCAAAGCCGAGGCACAGCGCCTCGGCTTTGTTGCCTGCGGACTTTCGCCCGCAGAGCCCATGGATGCCGCGCATGTCGCCCGCCGTGAGCGCTGGCTCGCCGAGGGATGTCACGGCGAGATGAGCTATTTGGCGCGCAACGAGGAGAAACGCCGCGATCCGCGCCTGTTGGTCGAGGGTGTGCGCACCATTGTGTCCGTCGCGCTCAACTACCACACGCCCGATCCCCTCGGTGCCGACGGCCGTCCGCGTCGTTTGTCCATTGCCCGCTATGCCCGCGGTCAAGACTACCACGAGGTGATGAAATCGCGTCTTTTTGCGCTCCTCAACACGCTGCGTGCGCACTACGAAAGCGTGGGCGGTGCGGACGCTGAGGCCGTCTTTTCCACTGCGCGCGCCTTCACCGACACCGCCCCCGTGGACGAACGCTATTGGGCTTGGCGCTCGGGGCTGGGATGGATTGGTAAAAACACGCAACTCATCATTCCCGGCGCCGGCAGTCGCTTCTTCCTGGGCGAACTCTTCCTGCCTTTTGCCGCCGAGGCCTACGACCATCCGGTGGAATCGCAGTGCGGCACGTGCGATCGCTGCCTGCGCGTTTGTCCCACGCAGGCTTTGAGCCGAGAACTCGGTCTCGACGCGCGCAAATGTCTCTCATATCTCAGCATTGAGTACCGCGGCGAGACGCTCCCCGAGGGCACCGGCCGCAAACTCGGGCACATGTTCTACGGTTGTGACCGCTGCACCGACTGCTGTCCGTGGAATCGGCTCTCCGTCCCCACCGATGTGACGGAATTCTACCCCTCTGCGGCCTTGGCGGCCATGTCGCGCGACGATTGGCGCGGTCTTACGGTCGAACAGTATCGCACGCTCTTCAAAGGTTCGGCCGTCAAGCGCGCGAAGTACGAGGGGTTGATGCGAAACATTCGGGCGGCTTTTCCGAGCCCCACCGCTGCGGAAACGAAACCCACGCCCGAGGATTGAATGTCCACGGCTTCATAACGCGTCTTTTCCTCCTTGCTGTGTTCTTCGTGGACTTTTGGCGGGTGTTTCCCCGTTTGGGAGTAAAAACACGCGTGTAGGCGCAAAAAAATAATCCCCTCGCAACCGGAGTTGCGAGGGGATTTGCTGTTTACAGCCGATAGGCGGCGCGGATCAGTCGGCGATCAGTATGAATTCTGCTGCCGAAGCGAAGTCTTGTCCGTTTTGGCTCGAAAGCGCCTTGAAGCGAATGTAGCGAGCACGCACCGGTTGTGCGAAATCGACGCGCTGTTGCTTTGAACCGTCGGGGAAGGTGCCCTTGGCGATGGGCGAACCCCAGTTTTTGCCGTCTTGACTCACGTAGATCTCGTAGTCCTTGATGCGGCCGTTGGGGCCGTCCTGACGGGGCACGTAGACAAAGCCCTTCATGAGCTTCGTGCCGTTGGCGTCAAAGTCCACCCAGTGGGGATATTGTGCCACGGTCACCGAATACATTGTGTGCCAATAGGTCGAAGTGTTGTTGTCCACAATGTGTTCCACGCCTTCTCCGCCCGTTTCTTGGCTGGAGCAGAACAAGACGCTGAGGGGCACGTTTTCGATCTTGTGGAAGGTTTGCGTGGCCACGGTGGCCTTGTCGTCCTTGTACCAAGCTTCCACCTTACCGCCGTCGCGGAAGGGCACGGGTGCCTTGTATTCTTGCGGTTTGCCGCCGTTGATGCGGTAAACGATGGTGCGGTTGGCATCAGGTGATACGAACGAAAGTTTTTCGTCTTCGCCGCGCGTCATGGCAATGGGGCGTCCGCCGGCAAGAGAAACCTTGGTTGCGTTCGCGGTTTGGCCCTTCGTCACGGGACGAATGAGGAAACCGAAGCGATAGCCCTCGCCCTTCACGCAGTCGGGCTTGAGCGGACCGCCTTGTCCACAGCTGTTGCCGCCGAGTCCCGCGACTTTCGCGTCGAGGTGGAGATGTGTGGCGGTAGACGCAGGTAATTGGTGCGGATGTGCCGCACCCATCAACTCAAGAGCGCTCCAAGGCAGCGCAGATGCGCTCATTTGACCGTCGGCCACGAAGGCCACGCCGTTGCCTTGGGCGTTGGTGAGCGCACACCAGCGCACATCTTCGCGGTTGCCCATCGATTGGGGCTTGGGCAGCATGATGTCTTGCTCACCCACGAGACCTTCGTGCGCTTCGACGAACTGTCCCGTCTTGCGGTCGCGGTAGTTGTTCACCGGGCCGCGGCCGTAGTAGGCAAAGCGGTTCAATTCCTTCGGCAACTCCATGGCATAACCAATGCGCGGGAGCTGTACTTGCGCGTTGTTGGAGGTAATGTAGCTTTGCAACTCGACACTACCATCGGGATAGACGGTGTAGATCTGATTGGTGGTGAATTTGAAATCATCGGGGCCGAAAGGCTTCGACTTGTCGTCCACAATCTTGTAAACCTCGTCTTGATCGCGGTCTAGGTTGGAGTAGTAGTCATGTCCGCCGTAGGGAGCTTGGCTTTCGACGGTGAAGCTGAGGCGCAACGTGCCGTCTTTCATAAGCTGCTGCGAGAAAGCGGTGGCTTTGTCCTTGAGATTGTGCAGACCGAGCTGAGGCCAGCGATAATCCATCCAGTTGTCGTTGTCGGTACGGGCGCGGAAGGCGTCGAGCTTGGGGCCAAATCCGGGTTTGATGACCGTTTGTCCGCCGTAGTTGAGGGAGTGGAGGCGACCGGTGAGCTTATCGAAGGTCATATCGTAGCCCTTTCCGCTCACCTTCACGAGATTTCCTTCCACCGTAGGCTGTGCTACGCGACCTTGTTGCGCGGAAGCGACAGAAGGTGCGGGAGAAGCTTCGCTCACGGGGAGCTGTTCTTCCATTTGCACGTAGCCCTTGTCGGCCCACGGCTGCTTTTCGGCGAGCAAGAACTGAATCTTCACGAAATACTCCTTCGTCGGGTCGAAACGATAGTTGCCGTAGTCGAGGGTGTAGTTCTTTCGTTCGCGAGGCCCGAGGGTGAGGCGCGTTTCCGTGAGCGGACGGTTGGTCATGCCCTCAACGGGGCGACCGTCTGCGTAGAGCGACCAGCGAATGTCGTAGCCGGCGAGGTTGGTGAAGTAGTTTTTGTTGAAGATCTCGATGCGTCCGGCGCGCGTGTCCACACCGGTCACGCCCACGTTCTGATATACCTTCTTGACCTCGTAGTATTGTCCCTTCGGGGTGAGGTCGGGGCGCATCACGCCGTTCATGCAAAACATGCCGTCGTTGGGTTTGTCGCCGAAGTCGCCGCCGTAGCCCCAATAGCGCGTGCCGTCGGGCGTGTAGTTGTAGATCGCTTGATCCACCCAGTCCCAAATGGCACCGCCCATGATGAAGTTATTGCTCTCAATGATGTTCCAATAGTCAACTAAGTTGCCGACTGCGTTACCCATGGAGTGGGCATACTCCGAAATGTGGAATGGATATTTGTATCCCTTGTCGGTGCCCTGCGCGATGTACTCAGTCAATCCGATAGGGGGGTACTGATTCGAGCCCATGTCCACGATATTGTTGTTGCGCTCGTATTGCACCGGTCGACTCTTGTCGAATTCCTTGATGGCGTTGTAGGCATCGACGAAATTCTTGCCGGGGCCGGCCTCGTTGCCCAAGCTCCAGATGCACACCGAGGGGTGGTTCACGGTGGCGTGCACCATTTCGAGGTTGCGCGACACGTGTTGGTCGCGGAACTCCGGCACATGGCTCAACGATTCTTTTTCGTAGTAGTATTCGTGGCTCTCGAGGTTGGCCTCATCTTCGAGGTAGATGCCATATTTGTCGGCCAGGTAGTACCAATAGGGGTCGTTGCAGTAGTGGCTGTTGCGCACATGGTTGATGTTTGCGCGCTTCATGAGCATGACTTCGCGCTCCATTTGCTCGCGCGTGATGGCGTGTCCGCGCTCGGGGCTGGTCTCGTGGCGGTTAACGCCCTTCATTTTGATGGGCTTGCCGTTGAGATAGTAGTAACGTCCCGCCTTGCCGAACTCATCGTCGGCTGCGGCCGTTTCTTTGATCTCGATTTTGCGGAAACCCACCACGGTCGAGAAGGTTTCGAGCACACGTCCTTTGGCGTCTTTCAGCTCACCCACGAGCACATAGCGCCAGGGAGCTTCGGCACTCCACTTCTTGACGAGCGCACCCGCTTGGAGCACGACTTTGGCATCCGTTTCTCCGTTCTTGTTCACGGCAACGGGCACCGAAGCCTCCGCGCCTTTCACGGGCGTAGTGGCTTCGCCGTAGAGGGCTTTCTCGTAGAGTTTGTAGTCCACGCGCAGGCCTTTGACGTCTTTTTTCGTGAGGTTGGCCACCGAAGCGGTGATGTTGAGCGAAGCGTTCACGAAGTTCGCGTCGAAGTCGGGAATGGCCACCACATCGCGCACTTGCACCTTCGGTTTCGCCGTGAGAGAGACGGTGCGGAAGATGCCCGGGAGGCGGAACATGTCTTGGCTTTCGAGGAACGAGCCGTCGCTGTTGCGATAGACCTCAACGGCCACCGTGTTCTCGCCTTTCACGAGATAGGGCGAGATATCGAACGAAGCGAGGTTGCGCGAGTTTTTC
Organism: uncultured Prevotellaceae bacterium; assembly: GCA_963542795.1. Lineage (GTDB taxonomy): Bacteria > Bacteroidota > Bacteroidia > Bacteroidales > Bacteroidaceae > Alloprevotella. The sequence continues at coordinate 55,498 of CAUTYW010000001.1, forward strand.
GAGAAACCCACATAACGGCCGTTGATATAGAGGTAGAAGAACGAATCGACGCCGTCGAAGTTGAGATACACCTCACGTCCGTCCCATTCGGCGGGCACGGTGAAGGTGCGACGATAGGAACCCACTTCGTTGCGGTGCTTGTAAGTGGGCCAGTCTTTGCGCGGTTCGCGCATCACGCCGCCTTTCCAGTCACCGACAGCTATCTTGTGTTGGAAAATCACCCGCTGGTTGGTGTAGATCGGTGTGCCGTATTTCTGCGTACCGTCCTTTTGAATGCCGACCACGTTCCAGTTCATGGGCACTTGCACCTTGTCCCAGCCCGAAATGTCGTAGTTGGTCTTGTAGAAATCCGTGGGGCGCTCACTGGGGTTGCCCACCCAGTTGAAGCTCCATTCGCCGTCGAGGCTTTTCCAATAGGGGGAAGATTCGGGCAAGACGTTGAGGGCTTGCTTTTCGTCGGCAAAAGAGAAGAACCACGCGTGCGGGCGCTCCTTGTTGAGCGCGGGCATCGTAGGATCTTCCCACTCTTTGCCAGTGGGTGCCGTCACGTTGCGATCGTAACGGAATCCGGGCATCGGGCGATTGTCGGCCTGTGCTGCACTGCAAGAGAGCACTGCCGCCAACAAGAGCGCGTGAGTGATTTTTCGATTCATGTGAAGTGGGAATTGAGTATGAGAGTTATTGGGGCAAATATCGGAAAAAAAAATGACTTTCTCTCACTTCACTTCGGTGTTTTTTTAGGTCGATATGGCAAAATGCCCCCTTTCGTTTCGGCACCTTGTGGAAGTGCGTCCGTTTGTGGTGTCGAACCGACCGGCGCGTGGCTGTTGTGTGCAGGAAAGGCACTGCGGTGGGCGAAAAGCGGAGCATTTCTCTTTTCTCTGCCGCTTGCGGTGAGGAGAAACCACCCTCGGTAGGCGGTTGCAAGCCCATTTTTCGCCTCGACGCGGTGTTTCTCGTCACTACCTTGCGCGGATAAATCGGCCGGGCGAGCGTCGCGGCCGCGCTTCACCCCATAAAATGCCAACAGCCCCGGCGTCTGTGCGACGATGAGGCTGTGGGTCGGAAGAAGGAAGGCGGCCGTGCGTAGCCGGCAGACGAATTAGTCATTTTTCATCTGTTCGATCAGCTGATAAATGCCTTGTTGCCGGTGCCACGCTTTGTCGGAGAAACTATAGTTGACCACCGGTTGGCCTTTGTGGCTGAAGCGGAAGGTCAAAGGCGTCTGTGCGCTGAGCAAAGTTTGCCACAAAGCATAAGGCACTTGTATGGAAAGCCGCAGTTCCCATTTCGATTTCCGCGGCTCTAAGTACAGCCGTTCGGTGGGAAAGGTCTGGTTCTTTCCTTGGGCATCTCGAAAAGTGAGGCTATCCACCTTTTGTATTTGCGGAAGGAGCAGCGAAGCGTTGAGCCTCAGCGAATCGCCGGGGCTGATATACGTGACGTCGAAGGTGAGTTTGCTCCCCTTGTGGGCACCTTCTTCTCGGCATTCCGCTTGGCTGGGCAACACAAAATAAAGCATTCCCCGTTCGGCGGGTCGTGAAACGATGTATTTGAGGTAATTCTCCGCCTGCAGAGGGGCGAAAGCGGCAAGAAGGAAGAAAAGTGTGGTCAGAAAATATCGTTTCATCGCAATGGGGTAGAGCTGATGGGGTGAGGATGGGCGAGAACCGCCCACCGATGGAAAAGCAATGCGAGGTCGCTGAGACAACGCCTCTGCGACCTCGTAAAACAGGGTGGGATTTTCGTCAGTCGGTTTATTCGCCGTATACGAAAATCGTGTACTTGGAGAAGATGCCTAAGAGGTTGGTCTTCTGGCAGTCGATGTGGCTGATCTTCTTGATGCCGGCTCTTTTGGCCGCGGTGTTGATCGAAGCGTCGCCCATGACCAAAAGGCCAAGGAGATTCGTCGCCTCTGCGGTACCTACTTTGTTACCAACAGTGTTAGAGGTGGCAGTTTCACCGGATTGCATGTCGGTGTAGAGCGCACCCATACCTGCGGGCGTGGCAATCGTTGCGCAGCTCGTGAAAAGGAGAGCTGACAGGGCTACAAGAGCGAGAGAGAGTTTCTTCATTGTAGTAAAAGAATGAATAGTGGAATGAACAGTATTTTTTTTAAAACGGGCTTGTTCAAACAATTCTTCGCCCGTTCGGAAAAGCTGCTTTGTTGTATTGGATATGCTGCAAAGGTAATAAATGTATTTTTGAAAAGCAAGCATTGTAATAAGGGATTTTATTGGACATATTTCTCTTCTCTTGGTGTTTTGGGGCGAAGTCGGGCGCCATTTGGGGTGGACTTTTCGGTGAATGTGTGGGAGAGGTGGGCTGCAGGCTTCTTGATTTTTAGGGTTTGTCGGAAGGGAAAGGGGGAAGAGTGGTAGAGGGTGTGCGCTTGCGCGGTGTCGTTTGGCGCAAAGTGGTCGGTCTGCCGCGAAGCGTGCCCGCTCGCTGCCGGAAAGCGGGGAATTTCGCCCTTCGACCGATCGGCCGGTGAGAGGAAAGTGTGGCACGTCTTAGTCAGCGCTTGGGAACTTGAAGTTCCGCTTTACCGCCTTTTTCTTGGCGTGCTGCTTGTCCTCATGAAAAGTGGTCGAGTTTGCGCGAAAAACGGTGGACTTTTCGGCAAAAGCCGTGCGCTTTTTTCTGCAACAGCCCATGTTTTCGCACGCTGAGGCGCTCGATGCACCGCGAGTCGCAGCATGGGCAAGCGAGAAAGGGCGCTTGCCTGCCGAACACGGCGGGTATTTCGAGGGACCGGGACAACGATCGAGCGACAGTGCCCCAACGTGGAAGTCCAAGCGCGGTGCGCAACAAAAAACGCCGCCCCCGCACCACCGAGGAGGTGCGAGGGCGACGAGAAGTGGAGAGGAATCGTGCGGTGGCAGACGCAGCGTATCGGCGCGTCGTGCACCACAGGAGCCTGGTGCGGGGCAAAGAGGACGAGCCCCCGGGTGTGGTGCGCGAAGAGCGGCGCCTCAGCGCTTCTTTCCCACCACACGCGCCGAGATGATGCGCACATCTTCGAGCGGGCGGTCGTTGGCGTCGGTCGCCACGCGCTGTATCTTGTCGATCACCGGAAGGCCTTTCACTACTTCGCCGAACACGGTGTATTGACCGTCGAGATGCGGTGCGCCGCCGGTGTGTTCATATTCTTCGGCCATGGCCGTTGTGATGGAACCTTCCTGACCGGTGGCCTCATCGACGCGTGCCCGAACGGGGGCAAGGCGAGCCGGCGTGAAGGTCTTGCCCCAAACGATGTAGAACTGCGTTGCACTGCTGCGCCGACCGGGGTTCACCTCGTCCGACTCGCGTGCCATGGCCAGTGCCCCGCGGCGATGATAGTGATAGGGCAGATCGAATTCCGGCGGGAGGGTCTCTTTGCGGTCGGCTTCGCCCAAGCGGGTGCCGGGAGCGGCCTGCCGGGAGGTGGAATCACCGGCCTGCACCATGAAATCGCGGATGACGCGGTGGAAGAGCAACCCATCGTAGTAGCCGGCTCGCACCAACTGTTCGAAATGACGGGAATGAATCGGCGTGTCGGGGAGGAGACGCACGGTGAAATTGCCGGCGGTGGTGACAAACTCCACACGCGTGTCGCGCCGTGCTCGACCGGTGAGGGGAAAGAGCAGGAGGCAGGCGAAGATGAGGGCAAGGAGTCGAGACATGGTGGGGAAGGGGTTAGGCTTCGGGATCGTTTTTAGCCGCTTTTTCGGCTTGACAAGTGCGGGCGTAGTGGCTGATGGAAAGAATGATGCCGAAATAGATGCCGGTGATCAAGTTGGACGAACCGCCTTTGGACACCAAAGGTAGCGGTTGTCCGGTGACGGGCGCCAAACCAACGGCCACGGCCATGTTGGCAAAGGCTTGTATGAGCAGGATCGTGCCAATGCCCATCACAATGAAGGCCGGTGCCCTCCCGGCGCACTGCTTGGCGATATAGTAGGTGCGCACAAAGAGAATCATGTAGAGGAGCACGACGAGAGAACAGCCCGCGAGTCCGAGTTCTTCGCCGATAATGGCGAAGATGAAATCGGAATAGGCCGCGGCCAGGTAGTCGCGTTGCACTGAGTTGCCGGGACCTCTGCCGTAGACGTTGCTGCTCGCGAAGGCAATGTTGGCGTGCGTGACTTGGCGGTTCTTGTCAGTGACCACAAATTCGCGCGGATCTTTCGGGCGATCTTCCTTTTTCTCCAGTCGAGAACCCCACGTGGTGAAGCGTTGTGTCGCGGTACTGTTCGGACCATAGTAGAGCCACAATCCGGCGAGCATGATGGCGGCCATGACACTAAATATGCCGATACTTTTCAAGAAGTTGCGCCAAGGTACATTGCCGATGAAGAGGATGGTGAAAACAGAGACTACAAGCAGTAGCGCCGTCGAGAGATTCTGCGGCGCGATCATAGCAAACGAGATAAAAGTGGGGAAAAGAACCGAAAAAGCGACTTTTCGGGTGGTTCCATCGGGCTTTTGGGCGTTGGCCATGAAGGCCGTGGCATAAAGAATGACGCAGAGTTTGTTGAGTTCTGAGGGTTGAATGCTCAAACCGAAAATTGAAATCCAGCGCGTACCGTTGTTGATGTTCTGTCCGATGAAGTAGGTGGCAAGAAGTAGAAGAAAAGAAGCGAGTCCACCGAGCAAAGCCAAATGATAGACGTAGCGAAAATGAATGAATTGCACCACAAAAGCAGCGAGTGCAGCCAACGCTAAATAGGACATCTGCCTCACCAGCGGTGAAAAATAACTGTGCGCTTCGATGGCCAGGTAGGTTCCTGCACTGTAGACCTCGACGAGCGAGATGATGCAGAGGCTAAAGAAGACGGCCCACACGGCAAAGTCGCCGACAAAAAACCTCTTTGGGGCTTTGGGAATGGTGATGGACATAATGGAAAGGGCAAAAAAAGATGATCTTACGCGCCGCGTACGAGGTTTTTGAATTGTTCGCCGCGGTCTTCCATATTCTTGAAGAGGTCGAACGAGGCACAGCAGGGCGAAAGGAGCACGGTGTCGCCGGTTTGTGCCAAGCGTCGGCAGGCGGCGACGCAGTCGGCCATGTTGTGGGTGTCGGCAATGGCAATGCCGTTGGCTTCGGCCAACGCATCGAAGGCTTCGTGGAGTTTGGCGTTGTCGGCTCCCAAATAGACGAGGGCGCGACATTTGCGCTGCACGAGGTCGTGGAGGGTGGTGTAGTCGTTGCCTTTGTCGAGTCCGCCGACAATGAGCACGGTGGGGGCGGTTTGTGCGTCGAGTGCCACGAAGCAGGCATCAACATTCGTGGCTTTCGAGTCGTTGATATAGTTCACCCCGTCGAAGTTGCCGACGCGTTCCAATCGGTGTTCGACGCCCGGGAAATCGGAAAGACAGCGGGCGAGGGTTTCGACATCGACTCCGGCGGCGAGGGTGGCGAGGGCTGCGGCTTGACAGTTGCGGAGGTTGTGCTTGCCGGGGAGCGAGAGTTGCGAAAGCTGTTGCGCGAAAGCGCGGGGCTTTTCGACAACGAGTTGCGCTCCTTCGCCGAAACCATAGCTGTCGTTGCCCGCTGCGCCACGGCCGTAGGCGGCAAGTCCGCTGCGCGGATGGTCGGCAAAGGGCAGAAGTTGTGCAGCGTGTGCGTGGCGCGCCAGTTCGCCGGGCACATATTCGTCGTCGGCCCAATAGACGAAGTAGTCTTCCGGCTGCTGGTTGCGGATGATGCGCATTTTCGATTCGACGTAGCGCTGCATCACGTAGCCGTAGCGATCGAGGTGGTCGGGAGTGATGTTGAGCAACACGGCGATATTCGCGCGGAAGTCGTACATGTTGTCGAGCTGGAAGGAGGAGATTTCGAGCACAAACCAGTCGGGATCGCCCTTTTCGTCGTTCTCTGCCACGCGCAAGGCCATGGAGCGGCCGATATTGCCGGCGAGTTCCACGTTATAGCCCGCTTCGCGCAGGATGTGGTAGATGAGCGACGTGGTCGTGGTCTTGCCGTTTGAACCGGTGATGCAGAGGAGTTTCGCTTGGGTGTAGCGGGCGGCAAACTCCAATTCCGAAATGACGGGAATACCCTTCTCGGTCAACGCCTTGACCATGGGGGCATCGTCGGGAATACCGGGACTTTTCACCACTTCGTCCGCATCGAGAATGCGTTCGGCGGTGTGTGTGCCTTCTTCCCAGGGCAGTCCGTGGGCATCGAGCAGGCTTTTGTAGTGCGAACGAATGGTGCCACGGTCGGAAACAAAGACTTCGTAGCCTTTGTGTTGAGCGAGAATGGCGGCGCCGACTCCACTTTCGGCGGCACCGAGAACGACAAGTTTCATAGCTTCGGGGGAAAAGGGTTATCGAATTTTGAGGGTAATGATGGTCAGTGCGGCCAAAATGATCGTTGTGATCCAGAAACGAACGGTGATCTTGGCTTCGTGCCATGCGCCGCTGGGCCAATTACGAAAAAGGTAGGTCGACGTGGGGTCGAGTTGCGAATCGAGACGGCGGAACGAGTCGTGAATGGGCGTGCTCTTGAACACCCGGACGCGACGACCGCGGCGCTTGAAGAACTTGAACACCTGGGTCTGGATGATGACGCTCACGCTCTCGAAGAGGAACACGCCGCAGAGCAGGGGCACCAAGAGTTCTTTGTGGATGATGATGGCCAACACGCCGATGATTCCGCCGATGGTGAGCGAACCGGTGTCGCCCATAAACACTTGGGCGGGGTAGGCATTATACCAAAGGAAGCCGATGAGAGCACCGACCGTTGCGCAGATGAAGATCACGAGTTCCTGAGATCCGGGCACAAACATGATGTTCAAATAGGACGCATACTCGACGTGGCTCGAAACGTAGGCGAGTATGCCGAGGGCAATGCAGATGAACGCGCTGTTGCCGGCGGCCATTCCGTCCATTCCATCGTTGAGGTTGGCACCGTTCGACACGGCGGTGGTGACGATGATGACCATAATGACGAAAACAATCCAACCGGCGGTCTGTTTGTGCTCACCGAGGAAACCGACGAGGTCGGCATAGTCGAAATTGTTGTTCTTCACAAACGGGATGGTGGTCTTGGTGCTTTTGACGGCTTCGCCTTTGTGGATGATTTCGATCTTGTCGCCGACGCGCCCGCGCTCAATGTTTTCGCGGATCACGGCATCGGGACTGAAGTAGAGGGTGAGTCCGACGATGAGCCCCATGACCACTTGCCCCAAAATCTTGTAGCGACCGGCAAGTCCTTCCTTGTTTTTCTTGAAGATCTTGATGTAGTCGTCGAGAAAACCGATGGCACCGAACCACAAGGTGGTGCCAATCATGAGCAAGGTGTAGATGTTGCGCAGACGGCCGAGGAGGAGGGTGGGAATGAGGATGGCCAAGATGATGATGAGGCCACCCATCGAGGGAACGCCCACTTTGTTCACTCCAAAGGGGTCGATGCTGGCGTCGCGAGCGGTCTCACCGATGTTGCGGCGCTTCATCCATTTGATGAAATACTCGCCGAACCACATGGAAATGATGAGACCGAGAATCAGTGCAAGGAGCGAACGGAAGGAAATGTAGCTCCACAACGCAGAACCGGGGATCCCGAATTGTTCGAGTGCACGAAAAAGGTAATAAAGCATGATGAAATGGGGAAAAAAGTGGAGAAGAGACGCAAAAAAGGCCGTTGGTTAGCAGCCAAAGGCGGCGCGTACTTCTTCGTGATCGTCGAAATGGTGTTTAACGCCTTCGATTTCTTGATAGGGTTCGTGTCCTTTACCGGCGACAAGGATGACATCGCCGGGACGTGCCATGGCCGCAGCGGCGCGAATGGCTTCGCGGCGGTCGGTGATGTGGAGGGTTTTGGCGCGTTGCTCGTCGTCGAGTCCGGCCAACATGTCCTGAATGATGTCTTCGGGGCGTTCAAATCGCGGATTGTCGGAGGTGATGATCACTTGGTCGGACTGTCGCGCCGCTTCTTGCGCCATGAGGGGACGCTTCCCCTTGTCGCGGTTGCCGCCGGCGCCGCAAACGGTGATGATACGGCCGTTTTTACCGATGACATCGTGAATGGCTTGCAGCACATTGGCCAAGGCGTCGGGCGTGTGGGCGTAGTCGATGACAGCGCTGAAGCCTTTCGGCGAGCGAATGGCTTCGAAACGACCATTGACGGGGCGAAGTCCCGACATCACGCGCAGGATTTCGTCTCGATCGGCGCCGAGCATGACTGCGGCACCATAAACACACAATAAATTGCTGACATTGAATCGTCCGACGAAGGGGACGCTCACTTCGCGTCCGTCGATTTCGAGGAGCATGCCCTCGATGCTTTCTTCGATGATGTGGCCTTTGAAATCGGCTGCGGCACGTGTGCTATACGTCTTGACGTTGGCTGCGCAGTTTTGCACCATGATCATGCCATTGCGGTCGTCGGCGTTCGTAATGGCAAAGGATTCCTTGCTCAAACCGTCGAAAAACATCTTTTTCGCGTCGCGATAATTCTCGAAACTGCCGTGGTAGTCGAGATGGTCGCGAGTCAGGTTGGTGAAAAGTGCGCCTTCGAAGTGCAAACCGCCGATGCGGTGCTGATAGATGGAGTGTGACGAGCATTCCATGAAGGCATAATCGCAGCCGGCTTCGACCATTTCGGCCAAAAGCGCGTTGAGCGAAATCGGATCGGGGGTGGTGTGCGTGGCTTCCACCGCACGATCGTCAATGTAGTTGCAAACGGTCGAAATCAATCCCACTTTGTAGCCCAAACCACGGTAGAGTTGGTAGAGCACTGTGGCCACTGTCGTTTTACCGTTGGTGCCGGTCACCCCGACGAGGCGCAGGTTGCGCGAAGGATTGCCGTAAAAACGCGTGGCGATGGTGCCGACCAGACTTTCGGTGTCGGCAACGCGCACGACGGTGAGGGAATTCGGAACGTCGACGGGCTCGCACACCAAAATGGCGGCGGCACCGTTTTCAACGGCCTTGCCCACAAACGCGTGGCCGTCGGTTTGTGTGCCTTTGACGGCCACAAAAAGGAAACCGGGGCGAACACAACGCGAGTCGATGGCGATGCCGGTGATGTGCGTTTCGAGATTTCCGATGGAATCGACGATTTCTGTCGATAAAAGTAGATCCTTTAAGTACATGAGATAGGATTATGACTTGGAGCCCTTAGGCGTTTTTTTATTGGAAGAGGCCTCGTTCTTGTCGTTTTTGGACGCTGATGAGGAGGAACTCGAGGCGGAGCTTTTGGAGGTTGAGGCGGTAGACTTTGAAGTCGATGAAGAACCGGACTTTTGTTCCTTGTTCTTTTCGCTCGTTCCGCTGTGGTTGGCAGGAGTAGGCTTTGTTTTTTTATTATCGCTGTTGGAAACGACGGAATTCTCCGATTTCACCGCAGCCGTTCGCGATGAATCCGCAGTTTTTTGTGTGCTATCCTTTTTTTCGATGGGAAGTCCGTACATTCTTCTGAAAGCCAGGTCTTCGTTCTCCGAGAGATGTCGATCGTCGTTGAGCGAAAGGAGCAAACCGACGCGCATTCCTCTTTGCACTTTGCTACCCGGTGCGATGCTTTGGCGCACAACGTGTCCGACACCGGTGGCTTTTACGCGCAATCCCATGCGTTCGAGGCGATAGACCGCATCGCGCAGCCCATAACCGATGAGCGAGGGCATACCCTGCGCGGCTGCTTCTTGAGAGAGGATGATGCGTTTGTCTTCGCCCGCATTGTTGCCCCACACGATGCCCGAAGCGGTGACGGGAAGTCCTTGATGTCCCATGCCTATGCCCGTGAGAACGTTGTTCAGTGCGTTGAGATTGCCGGCAGCCATGAAAGGAAGGCTGTGCAAGCGCTCAGTGCTGTCGCGCGCTGTGCGGTAATCCGGATTGAGGTCGCGTGCCATTACCGTTTCGGCGATCTTCTTGAACACCGGGCCGCAGTGGGCGCCACCGTAGGCGGGAGCTGTTTTCTCAATGCAGACAATCATCGAATATTTGGGGTGGTCTGCGGGAAAATAGCCGGCGAAGCTCACCAAATAGTTGGCCGCAAAACCGTGTTTGCTCCAGATTTGTGCTGTACCGGTCTTACCGGCCATGCGGAAATACTTCGAATAGGCCGCTTTACCCGTACCGCTGTTTTTACCGATCACGCCCTCGAGACAGGTTTGAATGTCGCGGAGGGTTTGGTCTTTGCACATCTTTTCGCGCAAAACCACCACGGGAAATTCTTTGATCACCTCGTCGTTGCGTCGAATCTCGGTGACAAAGCGCGGTTGTACGAGCTTTCCGCCGTTGGCAACGCCATTGTAGAAGGTCAAAGTAGAGATCGGCGGCACCTGAGTTTCGTAGCCGATGCTCATCCATGAGAGGGTAGTTCCATACCATTTGGCTGCATTGTCGCGCTTGTAGCGAATGCGTGGTACGCGGTAGCCGGGAATGGGGATATGCAAGTCTTCCATGATGCCGATGCGCTGCAGTCCTTCCACAAACTTGTCGGGATCGCGTCCATAGGCACGGTCGATGAGACCGCTCACGCCCACATTGGACGAGCGTTTGATGATTTCCGGCACAGTCATCACACCATTTCCGCCTTTTCGCCAATCGGCGTCGCGCATTTTACGGCCGTAAATGTCTTTCACGCCCGATCCCGTGTCATATGTGCTGTTCATCGTGATTTTTCCGTCGTCCATGGCCACCATAAACGACATCGGTTTGAACACCGATCCCGGTTCCATCATGTTGGTTACGGCGCGCGGTTCGATTTCAGCGTACGATCCGTCGCTGAGTCGCGAGAGCGATGAAATCGCCTTCACATCACCGGTTGCCACTTCCATCAAGATGCACATACCGGCACGGGCGTTAAGCTGTCGAAGTTGATCGCCGAGCACTTTTTCTGTGAGGTCTTGCATGCTCACATTGAGTGTGGTCACCACGTCGCAACCGTCTTCGGCAGTCGTGTCCACAACATCAATATAGCGATTCGACACCTTTTCGCGGTGACATACGCCGGGGCGTCCGCTCAGTTCAGTGTCAAAAGCCAATTCCAGTCCACTCAGCGCAGAATCATTGTCAGAACGGAGTTTACCCACCGTGCGTGCCGCCAAATGTCCGTAAGGATTTTTGCGGCGGCGGAACTCTTCGTAGCGAAAGCCCCCCATTCCGACCGAAAGGCGGAAGAGCGGCAGTTTCTTCAACTCCAAAAGTTGGAGATGTGTGACGCGTTTTTGCGAGTAGAGCGCGATGTTGTGTTTCTTTTTGCGGCGCCCCTCAATGATGCGACGGCGAAGTGCTTGAGGATCCAAGTCGGGAATAATTTGGTGCATCCCGTTCACGATGCTGTCCATGCAGTGGGTCAGAATCGAGTCGCGGCGCTTTTGGTCTTTTTCTCTTTTGACCGAATCTCGTTCCCACGACATCGGATCCAGAAAAATGCGATATTCCGGCAAGGAAGTGGCCAGCAGTTGGCCGTCGGCCGAGAGAATGTTGCCACGAGTAGCCGGGAGCGGTTTGTATTCGCTCTCGAACTTTGCGTTCACAGCCAGCCAATAGTCACGATCCACCGTCATCAAGTAGGCCGCCTTGAGCAAAATGACCAATCCAAAGAATCCAAAGAGGAAACCAATGAGCTTATAGCGAGCCAACACTCTTCGGGTATTGTATTTTGGTTGTTTGTCGTCCATATCGTGTGGATTTAGGCCGTTAGGTTTTTATTCTTCTTCTGCTTTGGGAACCATTAGTTCATAGGGGCTCTCGGTTGGCGTGTGGAGCGTGGAGTCAGGCAAGCGGTTTTCTATGTTCGATCGTAGGGTGCGCTCCCTCAATTCGCTCGAACGGGTCAAGGCACGGTAGCGCCAGTTGAGCGCTTCTTTCGAGAGGCGGTCGTTTTCGAGTCTTTCTGCGCGGATGGTGTAGCCGAGTGCCACGTAGCTCACCACGAGCACCACGACCAAGGTGATAAACCCGGAGTTTTGTTTGAACATTTCGCCGAAAGTCGTTCCCTTCAACAGTTCGAGGAATGCTTTTCCGCTGAACGAAAGTTCATCATCATTCATTGAGATGACAGATGGCAACACCAATTCGCCATCGTCCTTTGTTTTGGATGATTTTTCCGTAGTGCACTTGTCCTCGTTGTCTTGTTTTTCGGTAGAGGGAGCTTCTGCCGATGTCATATCGGGTTCCGACGTCAACGGCTGGTCGGCATGCATGTCGGGAGTCGTGTCTTTTTCCATAGATAAAAGCGTCTGTGAGCGATTCAGCATTTTTCCGCCACGCGAAGTTTCGCGCTTCGGCTTCGGGGGTTTTCAGCTTGCTCCTCGGCAGAGGGAACAATCACTTTATTGTTGACCGGTCGCAGGGGAGCCAAGCGGTTGCCGTAGAAATCTTGTTCCACTTTCCCTTCGATGTTGCCGGAGCGCATAAAGTTCTTCACCATTCTGTCTTCAAGACTGTGATAAGTGAGAATCGAGAGGCGTCCTCCCGGTTTCAACACGCGGAGTGCCCCTTCGAGCAAGGCGCGGAGCACATCCATCTCGTGGTTCACCTCGATGCGCAAGGCTTGAAACACCTTGGCCAAGTCTTTTTTCTCGCGCTCTTTCGGCACGAACGGTTGCACGCAACTGAGCAAATCGGCAATTTCTGCGAAAGGCTTTGTGCCGCGCGTCTTCACCACGGCCGAAGCCAAGCGTCTTGCGTTTTTCAGTTCGCCGAACAGGTGGAAAATGCGCGCCAAATCGGCTTCATCGTAGGTGTTGAGCACTTCGGCTGCGGTAATGCCGCCGCGGGTGTTCATGCGCATATCGAGCGGTGCGTCGAAACGGAAGGAAAAGCCCCGCGTTTCGTCGTCGAAGTGGTGACTCGACACGCCCAAGTCCGCCAATACACCGTCCACTCCCTCCGTTTCGCCGTGATAGCGCATCCAGTTGGGTAGGAAGCGGAAGTTCGCGGCCACAAACGTGAAGCGTTCGTCGTCCGGCACGTTGTTTCGGGCGTCGGCGTCCTGGTCAAAACCATAAAGTCGGCCTTCCGAACCGAGACGGCGGAGGATTTCGCGGCTATGACCGCCTCCGCCGAAAGTGGCATCGACGTAGGTGCCTTCAGGGCGCAGGTTGAGCCCGTCAACGGTCTCGTTGAGCAGTACCGGAACGTGGTAGGTGGGACAGAGCGTGGGCATGTGGTGTGATTTACGATATAGTAGCGAGCAAAGTTAGTAATAAATCTGCAGATATTCTCGGCGCTTTGCCGAATTTTACCCGCCCCCTGCAATGTTGCTTCAGCAATGCGAAGTCAAGTTGTTGATTTATAGTAAAATACTTTTCTTCTTTTTCTGCTTCGGATCCTACATTTTGAAGGGCGTTGTAGGGTACATTATTTATATAGGAGCAGTCCCGGCAACCCCCTCTCGAAGCGCATTTTCGACGGTGAGGATTTTTCCGATGAAACCGCTGTTTTTTGAACCTTTTTCCCTCGCCGGACGTCGTGAATCACCCCGAATCTTGCGATTTACAGCCCGAGGAGTTCCCAAAACGCGTGCGCCTTCTGCCCTCTGTGGCGAAGAAGGAAAGGTTGGTTGTGGCCCGGCAGGTCAGAAAACACAAAAGCGCATCTTGCCGCGGGGCAAGATGCGCAATGAGTTGAGGCGAACGGCGTCGCCGGTGGCCGGTTTATTTTTTACCTTGGTTGGCCACAGCTTCTTGGAGCTTCTTGATCTCTTCGGGATCGCCGAGGAAGTAGTCCTTCACGAGGTTGAGATCATCGTCAAACTCGAACACGTAGGGAAGTGCCGTGGGGAGGTTGAGGCTGATGATGTCCTCGTCGCTGATGCCCTTGAGGTGCTTGATCACACCGCGGAGGCTGTTGCCGTGTGCCACCACGAGGAGGTCGTCTACCTTCTTGAGGGTGGGGAAGATCACGGCCGTCCAGTAGGGAAGGGTGCGACCGATGCAGTCTTTGAGCGACTCGGTGCGGGGAAGTTCGGCGTCAGCCACTTCAGCGTAGCGATCTTCGTACTTCGCGTTGCGTTCCTTGTCGTCTTCGGCGATGGGATCGGGGGCGATGTCGAAGCTACGACGCCAAACCAGCACTTGTTCTTCGCCATACTTGGCAGCCGTCTCGCTCTTGTTGAGGCCTTGGAGCATGCCGTAGTGCTTTTCGTTCAAGCGCCAAGACTTCTGCACGGGGATCCAGTCTGCGTTCATCGCGTCGATCACGTTGTTGAGGGTCTTGATGGCACGCTTCAGGTAAGAAGTGTAAGCCATGCCGAACTTGAAGCCTTCTTTCTTCAAGAGTTCGCCGGCTTTGCGAGCTTCTTCCATACCTTGTTCGGTAAGGTCTACGTCGGTCCAACCGGTGAAGCGGTTTTCGAGGTTCCACTGGCTTTGGCCGTGGCGGAGCAAAACGATTCTTTTCATTGTGTATGCTGTGATTTGTATAGTGTGATGCTGTGAAAAAGCACCGTTGCGGGTTGCGCTCGGCCACACCGCACGCAGGTGCATTGCAAAGTTACGCCACAAGCCCGACATAAACAACCTTTGTCCGCAAAAAAGTCGTGGGCTTTTCTCCCCCTTGCCTCCGTTCATTCGTTGTTTGTGGATGTCAAAACACATCGCGGAAGATATGTCGAGTGCGCTTTAAGGTTCCGTTCGTTTGGTGGAACGCCGAAGAATGTGCATCTTTGTTGTCTCATCTCAACATCACAATATATATATTATCACTATGCAAATCGGAGACAAAGTACCCGAAGTTCTCGGAGTCGATCAGGAGGGACGCGAATGGCGCATGAGCGATTTCTCCGGCCGTAAGGTCATACTTTATTTTTATCCCAAGGATTCCACCCCCGGTTGTACGGCCGAAGCCTGCTCGTTGCGCGATCATTTCGGCGAATTGCAGGCCTTGGGCTACGACATCTTGGGCGTAAGCGCCGATTCGGCCGAGAGCCATCAGAAGTTCGCCGCCGCCCAGTCCTTGCCCTTCCCCCTCATTGCCGACACCGACAAGCGACTCATCGAAGCCATGGGCGTGTGGGGCGAGAAAAATCGCTACGGCCGCATCACCGTCGGCCTGTTGCGCACCACCTTCCTCATTGACGAGCAGGGATGTGTGGAGCGCATCTTCACCCCAGGACAGATTCGCACGAAAATCCATGCCGAACAAATTTTGAAAGCCGTCGCGCCCAAAGCCTAAGGCCGATTTTCGCTACACATCACCCTTGCCGTGTCACAACGCGCGCAGGTGGCATCGAAAACCGCCGCACTCGAATACTTTTTTGAGTGCGGCGGTTCTTTTTTATGGCCGTTTGCAGCGATTGGTGGGTAGCCTCACCCTTTTCCCTCCAGAATGTCTGCGATCTTTTCGTAGGTCTTTCCGTTTCTGATCGTAATGTACTTGTAAAAAACTTGTTTCGTGAGTTGCTTATGGTAGGTTGATTTCAGATATTCTGCTTCATCATATTTTCCCCAAAAGATCGCATTCCTGCCCAGATGAACGATTTCATTGTGGAACTCGGATTTGTTGATGAAATCCACAATGGCTGATTTGTCCATGTCATTGGAAACAAAAAGAACATCTTTTCTTGCCAAGTCTTCTTGCCACCAATCTGGCAATGCAGCTCTTTCTTCTAAATACTCCTCTCTGCTTATCACAGCAAATGGGATAGAGAAATCGTAGTTTCGGTCTAATAATCGTGCAATCTTCGAGATACAATTTTCGGGACAGAGTGCACTGCTGAAAAATAAATTTCCGCTATTGATGTAAGAGTCCACTTTTTCAACCCCCTCATCCAAAAGTTTTTTCTTCAGCTCACTCATAATCACTTTGTTCTTTCCGCCTACATTGATTCCTCGTAGCAAAAGTACATATACCATATCGCTTATCTTCTTAAAAAAAACTCACGGCTTTTTTTAGGTTGCGCTTTCTATTCTCACATTGTCGCAAACGACGAAAAACGCAGCTCGATTGTTTGGCCTTGACTTCCTCGTCATGCCAACGGCGGTGCGCCACGCTGGCACCGTCGTCCCCGTATTCGCACTAATGACCGACCACCGAGGGCAGGCCGATCTTACTTTTCGGAGCCGGCCACGATGGAATCACGCAAAATGAGCCGACTTTCGGGGCCGAGGTTGAACAACAAGTCCACAATACTCAGGTTCGGCAGAAAACCATTGCGGTCGGCAAACACCTGATAGTAAGGCACCGGGCGAAACGTGGGGTCGAAGTCCGGCGACACCTTGGGGCGGATCTTTTCGCGCCAATCCCGGCAACCGGGAATCGCCTCGGCGAGCAGATATTCCCCTTCGTTGGCGCTCCATTGTGGCTCGATGTCGAGCAGACGCAGCACCAAACGCTGAAAAGCCGCATTGAAATCGACCAAGCGATCGAAGGGCGTACGATAGATTTCGGCGAATTCATCGACATAATACTCGAAATATGGCGTGCGGTCGTAGGCTGCCGTCAGCGCGTTGAGGTGCATCTCGCGCCAGCGCCCGTGTTCCGAGAGGCGCATCTCGCGCATCGGCGTTTTCGAGTCGCCGCCCTCGCTTTTGCTACGTCCTTGCACCGGCACGGTGAGCGCCAGCACCCCGTCGGCCGTGGCGATGAGGCAGCGGTTGCGATAGGTCTGCTTCACATAGTGGTCACAGCGCTCCTCGATCACGGGGCAACCGGCAAAAAGCTTCGTATAATAATGGATAGGCCCGAGGTAGGCCGAAGAAAGAAGATGAATCATCGTGCGAAAGGGGAGGGAAGGGAGCGCAGCGTGTGCGGTGAATTCGACAAAAATGACCGCCGCTGCTCGGCACGTGGCGGAGCTGCGGCGGCAGAGTAAGGCGGAGTGCGACAGCGCCCGCGAGGGCAGGCCCGAAACGCACCAAGTATGAGTTTATTGGATGTTGGCCACCCACTTGAAGAAGCGGTTCCAACGAATTTTGCCGTCGAGAAGACCGTAGTCTTTGTCGAGCGAAATCCACACCATCAGCGGTTTGCCCACAATGTGGTCTTCGGGCACAAAACCCCAGAAGCGTGAGTCGGCGGAGTTGTCGCGATTGTCGCCCATCATCCAGTAATAGTCCATTTTGAAGGTGTAACTCTTCGCAGGGCGGCCGTTGATCAGGATTTGTTCGCCGCGCACCTCAAGGCGGTTGTTCTCGTAGACGGCAATGCAGCGCTCATACATCGGCAAGTTGGCCAAGGTAAGCTGCACCGTGGCGCCGCGTTTCGGAATCCACAGCGGGCCGTAGTCCGATACCGTCCATTTCTTCGCCAGGTTGTGGGGGAAGAGCCATTGGTCGAAGCTCGGTGCTTTTACCGGCTTGCTGCAGAACTCAGGCATGCGCTCCAGTTTGCGACGCAAGTCTTCGGTCAGCGGCATCGTCACCGTGCCGCTCTCGTTGCGCTCAATATCCTCGGCCGTAATGCCGTTTTCTTTGCAGAAATCGGTGGGCAGGGGTTGATTGAAGTGCACGAGATAGTTGAACTGCACGTCTTTGGGCTGCTTTTGGGCCTTGCCGTCGAGATAGATCACGTTGTTTTTGATCTGCAGCGTCTGTCCCGGGCCGCCGACGCAGCGTTTCACATAATTCTCGCGGCGATCGACCGGGCGACTGATGATCTCGCCGGCCCCCGACTCCTTATTGCGGAGTAAATTGCACCCGACGGCATAGATTTTTTTGTAGGCCACGCGCTGCAAGGCGGGAGGCAACGAGTCAGCAGGCTCATTGACGCCGAGCGCCTCCGCACCGGCGGAGTAAACCAACTGATAGTAATCCTGGGCTTGGAAGTTGGTAGCCACCGTATCGCCTGAAGGGTAGTTGAACACCACAATATCGCCGGTTTGCACCTGTCCGAAGCCTTTCACACGGCGGTATTCCCATTTCGGCCATTCGAGGTAGCTCTTGCCGCCGCCCAACCACAGGGGCAGATTGTGCTGGGTGAGGGGCATAGTCAAGGGTGTTTGCGGAATGCGCGGCCCATAGCTCAGTTTCGACACCAGCAGATAGTCGCCCGTCAAGAGGGTTTTCTCCAAAGACGAGGAGGGAATGACGAAATTCTGGAAGAAATAGAGATTGATGAAGTAGATGGCCACCAAAGCGAAGACAATGGCGTCGACCCATCCCATGATCAGGCGCACCGCACTGCTGCTTGAGTTGCGCCACCAATACCAGTTGATGAAACGCGTGGTGTAGAAATCAATGATGAAGGGCACGAGCAGCAATCCCCACCACGA
Organism: uncultured Prevotellaceae bacterium; assembly: GCA_963542795.1. Taxonomy (GTDB): domain Bacteria; phylum Bacteroidota; class Bacteroidia; order Bacteroidales; family Bacteroidaceae; genus Alloprevotella. Next base: position 73,649 of record CAUTYW010000001.1, read on the forward strand.
TTCAACCCAATAGAGGAAGAGGAGATAGAGCGAGAGGACGATGCCGAGCGTGAGCCACCGGCGAGTGGTGATTTTAGGCTTCTTATCCATAAGATATGATCGATATATTCGGGTTCTCGGGGCAAACCGCTGTCGATGAAAGCGCACGTTTTATGGTCGTTCGCCCCATTTTGGCGGTTTTCAGCTTCAAGCGGTTGCGGCGACACTCCGCTTCGGCCGGCCGATAAACGGGAGTTACTTAGAAATCGAAAAGGTCGTCGGTCGAAAGCAGACCGGTGTGCTTTGCGGTATATTCCGCCGCGAGCACAGCCCCGAGGGCAAATCCGCGGCGCGAGTGGGCATCGTGGGTGATGGTGATGCTGTCGGCCTCCGAAGTGTAGGTCACCGAGTGGATGCCCGGCACCTCATCGCGGCGCACTGCGTCGATGCGCAACGTGTCGGGCGTGTTGGCGCGACTGCCCGTGACGGAGCCGTCGGCTTCGTGCACCTCACCCTTCACCCACGCCGTTTTCCGATCCAATCGTTCCACGATTTGCTCAGCCAGCGTGATGGCGGTGCCCGAAGGCGCGTCGAGTTTGTGCACGTGGTGCGTCTCTTCCATCGAAACCTCGTAGTCGGGATAGGCATTCATGATCTGTGCCAAGTATTTGTTCACGGCCGAGAAGATGGCCACGCCGAGCGAGAAGTTCGAAGCCCAAAAGAGTGTGTGCCCTTCGACGGTGCAGGCGCGGCGCACGTCGGCTTCGTGCTGTGCGAGCCAACCGGTCGATCCGCTCACGACCTTAACGCCCTGTGCCCAGGCTTGTCGGTAGTTGTCGTAGGCCGAGGTGGGAGTCGTAAATTCGATGGCCACCTCTGCCGAGCGGAAAGCGTCGGTGTCAAAGTCGGCGCGGTTGTCGACATCGATGATGGCCACGATCTCGTGTCCGCGCGATTTCGCGATGGATTCGATCATTTTGCCCATCTTGCCGTATCCGATGAGTGCTATTTTCATAAGAGAGGAGTTTACTGATGAGCAAATTTACACGTTTGTTGGCAGAAAGACAAACATTTAGGGGCTTTTCGTCAGTCGCGTCCGCCCCGAAAAACAAAAGCACCGCACGTTTCGGAAAAAACGTGCGGTGTTTCTGAGAAAAGTCGGCAACTCTTCGCGAAAACCTGTGGACTTTTGCCGGCAAGCAGCGCGCTGCTGTGGCACACCACCGATGAATCGGGCGATTCTCCGGCTTCTTTCGACAAAATGAGTGGTTTTATCGGGGAGGAATGGTCGTCGATCAATTCGCAGAAGAACGAAGGTAGCGTGCGCTGTCCCTCTTTTTTATTGAACATGCCCCCACAAAGTGGATAAATCGTAGCTTTGCGCCACTAAACGGTCGCCGTGGAAAAGAAAAAATAGATTCCCGTCGTAGAGTTGTTTCCAATTGGGCACGTGATTGACGACATCGGCAAAGAAATTTCGGCTGCAGAGCAATTTGTTGTAGTAGCGATAGTCCATACCGACGAGGGGGTAGCGATCTACGCTGTTGACAATTTCGCCGTTGCAGGGATCTCTCAATACGACCCACGGTTGCACCTGATGTTCGGTGGCGTCTTTACAAAATTGGGCGTAGGAGATGCAGTGCTTATCTCCGCAGTAGGGCAGGCAGACGTACACCACTTGCCACTTACCCTGCGCGAGGGCTTGCCGAAACTGTTTTCCGTTGATCAAATAGAGTTGTCGCTGAGCCTGCATCTGCCCTTCATGTACGCCGGTTAGCCGTGTGTGCAGTTGTTCGGGGCGGAAAGTGCTGTCTTTTCCTGCAAAAACGATGCGCGATCGCTCAGCCGGCGTGAGTACATGCTCGTAAGTGTGTTTCGTGCACTGGAGGTGGATGCAAGAGGCGAGGAGAAACGGGGCGAGGAGGAGCGCGAATAGAGATTTCATGGGCGAAGATAAACTAAGATGTGAGGAAAAGTAGGGAGAAGGAGAGAGAATTGATGGCAAAAATAAACAAATTGAAGCGAACTGTCGAAAGGACAGGATGAAAACCCACGCTTTCATCGGTAGAATAGAAAACAAACGTGCCCACATCGACAGCTGTTGCGATGTGGGCACGATAAAATGAGCAGAGGAGGACTTCTTCTCGGGCTAACCTTGTGCGGTGGGATAAATCATTGCGGAGAAGTCGTACGAAGAGCCCTTCCGTTCGGAGAAAATCAGAACCAGAGCGCGCCGCTCTCCTTGTCCACTTCGCCGAGAATGTGGGCGAACCAGTCGGTCGTGGCCAGTTCTTCGGAGATGCCGTAGGCGCGAGCGGTGGAAAGCACCAAGCGCTGTTCGGTCGGTCGGAGTTTTGCGTAGGGCACTGCGTCGAGGGTTTCCCAATCGCCCGTTTCTTCGCGCGAGGCATAGACCACAAACGGCACGCGGAGCACCACTTCGCGGTGAGCCGTGGCCAACTGTCCGGCCGTGGGGGCGAAGAAAGGCGAGGGTTTGCCGCCGGGGAATTTCGCATCGCCGTCGAAGTGGAAGAGCGTCACGGTGAGCACGAACGATTTGCGCGGCTTCTTAAACTGGAAGAAGCCCTTCATGCCGATGGGATTGAGCGGTTCGAAAATGTCGCCGAGGGCATTTTGTCCGATCACCTTCGAGCCGGTGAGTTTCGCCGCGGGAATTGTTTTGCCCGTTGCCTTATCGGTGGTCGATTTCAGAATGCCGTCGGTGGGATTGGTGTCCATATAGACATAGTTGAGGAGCGAATCGGCGATTTGATCGTCGTTTTCGGCCTTGCCGTCGAAGGTGGGCTTCACGTCGGCCGGCACAAAAAAGTGCTGGTGCGTGCGGCTTTCGCCGTTGGCCGCGATGGTGGCGGTGATGTCTTGGCCTTTCGCATCGTAATACTTAATCCAAAGGCCGTAGGGATAGAGATATTGCTTGGAACTCAGCACGCGGAAGGCTTCGGCACTGCCTTTTTCGAGCTCCCACGCGTCGCCTTTGCGCACAAAGGTGAGGTGCTGCACGGCTTTCTTGTAAATGATGCCTTTCGCGTCGGCGTCTTGGTGGAACGCCACGCCGTGAAAGTGTCCGCCGGCGAGGATGAGTTCGGCGCGCACGGGCTCGGCTTCTTCGCCGCTGTGGACTTTGGGAGCGGGTTGGGGAGTTGGTTTTTCGTTGTTGTCCTTGTCGCAAGCGCCGAAGGCGAAAGCGGTGGCGGCGAGCAGGAGCACGCCAAAGATTTTACGAATCATAGGGCTGAAAATTGAGATGAATGGATAGAGATAGCAAATGGGTGAGCGCGATGAAATCGGGATTTCAGCGCGTGAGCGTCGGTTTTATCGGCTTTTCACTGGGAAGCGCATCGCGATGTCCCACGCGTCTTCTTGCAACTGCCCGGGGGTGGGCGCATAGAAGGGTGAAAGGCGGTGATCGCGCTTGTTGAATTTCGAAATGCGGGCGTGCATCAGGCGAATGTAGATGTGCAGGTCGCGCGCCTCCTTGAATTGGAAAATACCCTTGAAGCCTATCGGGTTGACATCGCCCGTTAGTTTCGTGCCGGGGGTGGAAAGTTCGTCATACCAGGGCGTGGTGTCGGCATAGGTGTAGCGGTAGACGCGATCGCTGCGCTGTTCGTCCGGCCGCGCCACGCTGTCGGGCGTGAAGACGGCATCGGGGATGAAAAAGTGCTGGTGAATTTTGTCTTGCCCGTTGTCGATGAATTGGCGGGTGATGTCTTCGCCGGCCAAGTCGAAGTAGCGGATGCGCAACTCGTAGGCATGTTGCGTCCCTTCGGCGCGGCGCACGTTGAAACCCGCGGGCGTGCCGGCCAAGGGTGCCCAACCCAATTCGGGTTGCAGGGCATAGGTGATGGTCTGTTCGCGTGTGTCGGCCGTTTTGCCCGCATCGGGGGTGAAAATCGTGCCGTCCCACGCGCCGTGGCGCAGGGTGAGTTCTACGCGAGTGGGGTCGCCGTGGTCTTTGCTGCGGCGTTCGTCCACCGGCGCTTCGGGTTCGAGCGAGCAGGCCGCGAGAAGCAGGCCGGCGCAGCCGAGGACGAGGGAAAAGAGGAGGGAATAAGCGATTCGCATAGCGCAATAAGATCGATGAAATGGTGGTTTTTAGGCACAAACCCTACAGATGAAGGGGCTGAGCCCGAAACTTAAAACTCCCAAGTGAGCATAAAACGCACATCACGGCCGAGGTCGTGCGCGTAATAGCGGAAGCGGTTGGTATATTCGCGGTATTCGCGGTTGAAAAGGTTGTCGGCCGTGAGCAGGAACTTGATTTTTCGTCCGTCGGGCAGCACCCAATTCACGCCGGCCTCCGCGCCGAAGAGATGATAAGCTGCGGGGGTGAAGGCAATCAGGTCGGTGGCGGGATCGAAGTGCGTTTGTTTCGCCACATATTTGTGCGAGGCCTTCACATAGAGGTCGTGCAAGTGCGCCACGCTGCCGAGCCTTAGCGTCACCGCGTCCGAGAGTCGGAACGAAGGGATGAAGGGCAGCGGTTTTTCCTTCGAGCGATCGTCGGCGCGCACCCACGATGCACCGCCTTCGACCGTCAAACGCGGCAAAACTTGCCACTTGGCTTCGGCATCGACGCCGCGGAAGAACGCATCGGTGGCACGATATTGGAAAACGGGGTAAGCGCCCGACACCATCGTGATGACTTCTGAAGTGGGCGCGTCGAAGATGTAGTTTTGAATCCACTGCACATAGCCATCAATGGAGGCCGAGAAGCGCGGACGCGAGAAGCGCAGCGACGAAATCCACTTCGTGCTCACTTCGGGACGCAAGCCGGCATCGCCGCGTGCGAAGAGGCCGCTCGAATGCTCCACGCCGTTGCTGTACAACTCGTGGACGTGCGGTGCGCGCCAGGCCGATCCCACATTGGTCAGCACGTCGAGTCCCGGTAAGACGTGGGCATGCGCACCGAGGGTGTAGGTGACATTATTATAATGGTCGAGTTTTCCGTAAGGACGGCCGTAAAGATCTATACCGCGCGCGTTGAGTCGCTGATGGTCGAGGCGTGCGCCCGCTTCTGCGCCCCATTCGTGGCCGGAATACTTCTGAATGGCGAAGACACCGGCATTTTGCTGCACATAGTTCGGAATGATCGGCACAACGCCCGTGCCCGGCGTGTTGGTGTTCTTGACATTGGCATAGAACAGGCCGGCTTCCGTCGTCCAGTGGTCGGCATACGACTGTTGCCAGCGCCCGTCGGTTTGGAAACTCTCCAACTGCAGATCGAGGGTGGGCACGTGTGAGCGGAAGTTGCGGCGCTGGTTGAACTCACGACGGTCGTCGTGTTGATAAGCGGCCTGCCATTCGAGCGTGCCGCCCGAGGGAAGAGCGTATCGCGTGTGGAGTTTGGCCACTTGGTGCACTACTTTCTGGTAGGGGTAGTCGATTTGGCGCGTCCAGGGGTAGAATTCTGTCGGACGACCGAGGCGAATGCGCTCGCGCAGCAGTTGTTCGTCGCCCATCTGCGCACTGAAGAGCACGCCGATGCGGGTGGAGAACAGACTGTAGAAGGCATCGACCTCAAAGCGGTCGCGTTTCCAGCCGAAGGCCGCAGAGCCGTTGGCTTCGCGCAGGCCGGTGTTGTTGAGCAAGTAGCGTGCTGTGGAGCGATCGCCGCCATTCACATAAGTGCCTTGCACACGCCACGCCGCACGGCCGCCCGCAAAGGGCAAACCGGCGTCGGCCGATCCCGTCAGAGCGAGGCGTCGGCCGTTGCTGCCGTAGAGTGCCGAGACATTGCCTTCGGGCTGCGAGCGCGTATACGGCAAGGCCTTGCTGTCGAGCAGGATGACGCCGCCGAGAGCTTCGGCACCGTAGCGCACGGCCTCCGCCCCTTTCACCACATTGATGCGGCCGGCGTTGTTGGCATCCAGTTCGGGCGCGTGATCCACGCCCCATTGTTGTCCCTGTTGGCGCACGCCGTTGTTCATGATGAGCAGGCGCGTGCCATACATGCCGTGCAACACCGGTTTGGCGATGGTGGCGCCGGTCTGCACCATGCTCATTCCTTTGATTTGTTCGAGGGTGGAGGCAAAGGAACTACCGAGATTCTTCTGCACCTCCGCTGCCGAGAGCGTTTGGGTGGCGGTATTGCTCGAGTGGACGATGCGTCCGGTCTGCACCACGGCCTCGTTGAGCCGATTGGTGAGCGCGCTGAGCGCCACGCGCAGGGGGCGGTGACTGCGCACCTCGTCGGTGGCGATGTGGCGGTCGACATAGCCCACCGCACTCACGGTGAGACTGTCGCCGCCGAGGGCATTTTCGTTGAGGAGGAGCAAACCGGCCTCGTCAGAGCGCCAGAGGTGTCCGCTGTGGCGCACCACTGCGCCCGAAATGGGGAGACCGGTGTCGCGATCGGTGATGAGCAGGCGCGGTGTACCGACGGGTTGAGGTTCGGCGGCGCGCAAAGTGGCGGGAACCACCACGGCCGCACTGAGCAGCAGGCCGGGGAAAAGAAGTTTGGACATGAAAGTTGGGGAAATACGATAGGCGAAAGGCTCCGCAAGCGCGGGGGCGCAGCGGGGCAAAGGGGAAGGGCGTTCGCAAGGAGAGGAGGGGGCGGCGCTGTGCACCGAGAAGGGCGGTTTGCACTTCGACCTGTAGCGTACGAGGGGGAGCCAAGGCACGGAGAGCGGCGCTTTGCCGACGGCAAACGCCAATTACCGGCGCATGGACGCACGAAAGGCTGATGCAGCACAGGGTGCAAAAAGGGAGTTCTCCGCGCTGTTGTCGCTGAAAGGACGATGAAATCGGCCTTTTTGTGCCGAAATCGCCCTTTGACGCGTGTGAAATCGCCGAACAGATAGGCCGTTGGCGAAGCTGTGCCACGGCAATCGACAGAAAAGGCGTATCCACCGTTCGGCGAATGCCCGCTGTGCGCTCCGAGAGGGCGAGAAAGGGGAGCGAAACGGAGAAAAACTGCCAATCCATCGCCGATAAGCGACGGCGAGAAGACACCGATGCGCCGAAAAGAGCGGTGGGGAACGGCCAAGTGGCGGTGAGCCTACAAGAGAATGACGAGGTGTGGAAACACCGCGACGGCTAACCGCTGCCCTACGGGCGAACGCTGAAAAGAAAAGGGAGGAAAAAAACTAAACGAGGGGAGGACCACGCATCGCTGCGCGTTCCGTCACCGTGTGATAGTCCGAGGGACTATCAAAAACAAAGGGAGTTTCCGGTGTGGAAACGAAAAAACAAAACTGGGTAACCGTGGGGGCGGTGCAGGGCGAGGGGACGAAATGGCAAATGCTGCAATTTCGATGGGAACTCGCCGGATCTTGTCCCTTGGAGTCGTTGTGGTGACGACACCGAGAGGCTTTTTTGCCGATGCCTTCCGGCCACTTGGCTGTGGGGGCAGTGGCGAAGCGTCCTTGTTGTACCGCTTGTGCCGCGGCTTCACGCAGGCAGTCGGCACAGATCGCGGCTGCGGCTTGCGCATCGGTGCGGAGCGTGGAGCAAGTCGGCACACTGTCGTGGTAGTGAAGAGACTTCACCACGATTTGTGGCAGTAGGGCGAGGAGAAGTATCCAAGCCAGAGCCACTTGGCGACGGAGGGTGCGGAGCTTTGCTGACATGCTTGTGCGCAAAGTTAGGGAGGAAAGGGCGAAAGAGCAAACCGCAGGGCGAAAAATGTGTGGCTGTGAACCGTTTTTTTGTGTGAGTAAATGTGGAGTTGAGCAAACAAGGGCGGAAAAGCAGTGGAGTTTCAGTTCAAAGTGGTGGACTTTTCGTCGAAAGTGGAGGACTTTTTCCTTTTACTTCCCTACTTTTTTCGAGCAAAGGACATGCATCGGAGAGAAGGGGCGTATAAAGCCCCGTTTTATCGGCGAGAATGGGCAATCGTCGCGTGGGGCGGGTGATGTTACAGTAAGGGGCGTTTCGGAGTAGTGAGGGAGAAACGGGAAAGGGAGGCGACGTGGGAGAGTGGACGGGTGTTTTTGCAGAAAAGCACGCAGGGAGAAAAAGAAAGACGGCTCAGACAAGGTGAATTGTCTGAGCCGTCTCGGTGGATCGCGAGTGTGCTTTCGTGTAGTCCCGAAGAAGGAGGTGCGTAAAGGAGATTTGCGCACAATCAACGGCGAGAAACCGAGAAAAGTGGACTCGCGTGGAAAGAGGGCAGGGATTAGAAGCCTACGAACTCGTCGAAGGTGTTGTTGCTTTCATCTGCCGAGTTGTCATCGCCCCAAATGGGGTTGGTGAAGTCTTCTTCTTGGGTGAGGAACTGACTGTAACTTTTAAGTTTGAATTTAGGGTCAAGCGAGATGGTGCCCATTACAGGCTCAGCGTTGAGCTGAACTTTTTGAAGACTGGGAGAGATATAGACTTTCATACGTAGGATGAGTTTTATTGCTGAACGAATTTCTTACCGTCGCGGACGTAAACTTGTCCCTTGGCGGTCTGTTGTACGCGACGACCGGTGAGGTCATAGGTAGCACCAGCCTTCGTGTTTTATGCCTTAGCGGCTTCTACAGCGGTGGGAAGGGCAATGAAGAAAGGAGCGGTGGCACCTGCTGCGTTGTCCAACTCGATGTAGGCCTTGAAGGCGGGGATGGCCACTCCGTTTTCGACGAGACCGAACTGAACTTTGTTTTCTGCGGGATTGAATGCAAGGGCGTAGGTGGATTTGCCGGCTGCTGCCTTCGTGGAGTAGCTATTCCCCTTGAGCAGATTGTCTGCAGCCTTAGCCTTGTCGTCGGCTTCGTCGGTTGCCTCGAGGGTAAGTGCCTTCACATCGTCGGCTTGGAGGATGACAGCCGTGGCAGCGGGGATAATGTGGTCTTCAAGTTCTACCAATTCCACTTGTGGGGTGCCGTTGCGCTTAGCCACATAGATCTTCACGCTCGTGTCGCTGAGCTTCATCGCGCGGTGTGCGAAGAAAGTGGCATACCCCTTATTGCGAAGAGTATCACCTCTTGCGTGCGGACACACCGTGGTGCGAGTTTTTGTCGTGCTGCGAAGCGGATTTCAAAAGTCACCGGAATAATTTTAGATCCTGTGGCGAGAATTTCGCGCGCGATGATTCTTTTGAACGATGCATGGTAATGCTTGTGGCAAATATAGGGGGTATATGTAAGTTGGGCAAGTTTTGGGTGAGGGATCTTGCATTTATTTTGAAAATGCAGGGCGTTTGTGTAATCTAGCTTGGCATTTTTTGTTCAAAGTCGAAGAGACTACTGAAAGGTTGAGGAGTTTTCGGCATTTCCCATCTCTTTGCTGTCGGAGGGAGTGAATCACGTTGTTCTTCCCCTTGAAAAACTTGTTCTCGCAAAGGGAGTTTTAGTGGGAAATCGGAACATAAAAGATGAGATCAGTGCTTTGCAACAAAAAAAGCGCCCACTCACCTTTCGGTAAGTGGGCGTTTCTTATTTGAACTTACGGCAGTGCGTCGGTCTGCACTTTGAATGTGCATAGGCCTGCTGCACGAAAGTAGAGGTTACTCTTCGTTTTCCTTGTCGTTCCAGATGTCGGTGCCGAGACCTTTCTCGTTGGTGCTCAAAGTTGATGCAGAACCCGCGTTTCCTTTGGATACTGTTTGCATCATTTGCTCTGTGTGCAGGACAACATCTTTGATTTGAGGTGCTGAATACTGTTTCATATCTTGATGTTATGGCTTATTTTTGAATGAACTTCTTGCCGCCCTTGACATAGATTTGTCCTTTGACGGGAGACTCTACGCGGCGACCGGTGAGATCGAAGATTTCTTCTTTGTTTTCCTCAACAGTCACACCTTCGATGCCTGTGGGAACGAAAGCAGCGGGAATGAATTCTTGCATACCGGCAGCATTGCCGTTGAAGATCACTGCCTTGAAGGCGCGAACACCGTCAGTAAGGGGGATAAAGACGAGTTTGCCACCCTGAACGGCGAATCCGTAGGCGTTTGCCACGCGTTGGTTAGAAGAAACTGTGTATCCTTTGAGTGAGTTGTCTGTAATTGCGGGAGCAGAGGCTATTTTCTTCACAGTAAATGAAGTCTTGGAAGTTCCTTTGCGAAGCAATACAGCCGTGTTGGCGGGAATCTTTGTTGTGTTCACCTTCTTAAGGTTGACAACGCTATTCTGTGCGTTGAGCTTACCGGTGTATACTTCAACTCCTGTGGGAAGTTCAACAGCCGTGGGAGCGAAGAAAGAAACATAGCCAAGTGCGTCGGTATTGAGTTTGAACTCTGTAGCCTCTTCAAGGAAGATGTGGCTTTCCGATTCGTTGTCTGTAACGCTGAGGCCAGAAGTGTTGTCAAGTTTCACGAACTTGTTACCCACTTTGAGACTGTAGCTACCGGCATCGAGCGTCTTCTCGAGCTTACCTTGCGCCACAACAGCCTTTTGTTCCGTTTCCGTGAGGTTGTATTTGCTTTGAGTCGTGTTCAAACCGAAACCATAGTCCAAACCGGTGAGGTGGTCGCCGTCGAAGAAGAATACAGCAGCTTCAGCCTTGTCGGTGGTCAATTGATACCCCGTAGCCGTTGCCTTGAGGTATTTGGCAGATTGTTTCGGGCCGGCAACATTATCAATGATGACGCGGGTTTGAAATATTTTGGTGTTATCTCTAACGGCGTCTTCGTAGAGGGATTTTGTGGAAATCACTACGAACTTTCCTGTCTCAAGGGGATTGATCTTGATGGATTCGATTGCTTTGTTCAATTTGCGCATTTCTGAATTAACATTAGCTGCGCTGAATCCATCGTGTCCTGCTTTGTACATGTTGAGAGTTGCATACTCCCAATAGCTACTACCTAAGTTTTTATCTTCAAGTGCGAGAGGAGGATTTGAATGAGTATATTGTCCCAATCCATTTCCCATGATGGGACTGTCAAACGCATCGTTTCCGTGCCGAACTTTTTGGAAAAGGGCGAAAGCATTCAATCGCTTTTGGGCATTCAGTGTGGCTTCTGTGGGAGATGCCCCATTGATATCGGTAATCTCAACAACGGCATCATTACTTTTTTGAACTTCGAAAGAGAGTGTACCTGCTTTGTTCGTGAGATATTTCCCCTTTTGCTTCGTCGATTGTGCGGCTTTCAGATAATATTTTCCGCCTTCTGCTACGTAGGAAAATTTGAGATAGGTCACTCCTGTTTGCTTGATATTTCCAGAATTACCATATTTAACCGTATGGCCATCGTCAGTAGTGATTGATTCAATCAACCCCTCAGATTGGTTTGGTGCAAGTTTGCATTGTGCTGCCTCAGACTGTGAAGTTGTACATTTGATATCTGTTGCATTGGGGAAGTGAATGTATCCGTTGCCGACTTTGATGTAATAAGTACTAAAACCATCGAGCTTGTTAAGAGGTACCGACTGCCCTCGCATCGTTGCCGTTCCGAACAGCAGGGCGATGAGGAACAATAATAAGTAATTTTTTTTCATCTGCATGGTATGCTTTATGAATTATGTAATAGAATGAATGATTTGCGAGAAATGGAAAGCAAATCCGCGGTGGTTGGCCGAAAGAGGCCGTGTGCTCCAAGGTTCTGCTCTATTTTCGTGGCAAAGGTATGAATTATTTGTAGAGTGTCGAAAAACTTTTGGCTTAAAAATGAGGGAAATAGAGTGTTAATGTGTTTTTTGTCATCGTAAGGGTCTGAAACGAGCGTTTTTTGCGATTTGTGAAATTGTGGAATGCGCAAGTTCGCCCTTGCGGAGGGCAAAAATTGCGCCGTGCGTGGGAGCGGATGAGGAGATCTCGCGAAAAAAATGAGCGAGTGCGCAGTAATATGCGCACTCGCTTGAGGAGTGTTGAAAATAATCAGTCCACTTTTGGAGAAAAACGCCCAAGTTTTCGCGAAAAGCGCTCAAGTTTTTGTCAAAACCAGTGGGTTGCGAGACGGAAGGTGAGCCACGCCGCCAGATAGGCCACGGCGGTGGTGTAGGCCATCGAGAGCAGGGCATATTTCCACTGCCCGCTCTCGCCGCGAATGGCCGCGATGGTGGCCAAACAGGGAAAATAGAGCAAGGCAAACACCATATAGCTCAGCGCCGCTGCAGGCGAAGTGGCGTCGCGCAGGGCGGTTGAGATGGCTTGATCGGCCGCCGCGTCGTCGCCCGAGCCCGCAGCCGCCGCACTCTTCTCGTCCATGTGATAGAGCACGCCGAGTGTCGAAACCATCAGCTCCTTGGCCGCCGCACCGGTGAGCAATCCGACACCCATGCGCCAGTCGAAACCGAGCGGCGCAATGGCAGGTTGGATGAGATGTCCCGCCTGTCCGAGATAAGATTGCTCCTGCCGTTCGAGGGGCGAGAGTTCGCGATCGGGCTGCGGGAAGTAGCCCAGCACCCATACCACCACCGAGGCCACCAAGATGATGCCTCCCATCTTTCGCAGGTACTGTCGTCCCTTTTCCCACGTGTGGCTCACCACACTCGCGGCCACCGGTCGGCGATAGGGCGGAATTTCCATCACAAAATGGCTTTCTTCGCGGCGGCGAATGAAGAAACTCAGCAAATAGGCCGAGAGCAGCGCCATAAAGATGCCGCCGCAGTAGAGCAAGAAGAGCACTAAGGTGGCATGGTCGGGGAAGAAAGCGAGGGTGAAGACGGTGTAGACCGTCAATCGGGCGGAGCACGACATGAACGGGAGGGTGATCATCGTGAGCAGGCGGCTCTTGCGGTTCTCGATGGTGCGGGTGGCCATGATGGCCGGCACGTTGCAACCGAAACCGGTGAGCATCGGGAAAAACGACTTGCCGTGCAGTCCCACGCGCCGCAAAATCGGGTCGAAAAGCAGGGCGGCGCGCGCCAAATAGCCCGAATCTTCGAGAATCGAGATGAAGAAATAGAGAATTAAGATCTGGGGCAGGAAGACGATCACGGCGCCTACACCACCCACCACGCCGGAAGCCAGCAAATCGGAGAGCCACCAATTTTTGGGGAGGACTTCGGTGAGGGCTTCAGTGAGCCATGCCACGCCATTCTCCATCCAGTCCATCGGATACTGCCCGATGGTGAACGTCGCCCAGAAGACCAACAGTATGACGGCGAAGAAAAACAGATAGGCCAAGGGGCTTTTTACCAAAAGACGGTCGACCCACGCGGTGAAGCGGACGGCTTTCCCCTCGTGGAGGCGGTAGATGTCGGCCAAGTAGTGGTGTACCAGCGCGTGGGGGTCGGCCGGCGAGTGGGGATCGTCAGGTGGGAGCGGGGGGTGCTCCTCTCTGTGGTCGTAGACCTCGATCACGGTTTCCGCCAGCGCTTGCAATCCCTCGCCGCGGCTGGCCACGCAGGGAACGAAGCGCATGCCCATGTGCGCCGAGAGGCGTTCGACGTCGAGCGACGAACCGCTTTCGGCAAACTCGTCCCAAAGGTTGAGCGCTCCCACGGTGGGTAAGCCCAAGCGGCGCACTTGCAGGGTGAGCAAGAGGTTGCGTTCTAGGTTGTTGACGTCGAGCACGTTGATCACTGCGTCGATTTCGCCTTTCAAGAGCTCGCTCATCACATAAGCCTCCTCGGGTGAGTAGGCGCGGAGCGAATAAGTGCCGGGGAGGTCGACGAAGCGCACGGTGCGTCCGCCGATGCGTGTTTCGCCCACGACGCTGGCCACCGTCACGCCCGCATAGTTGCCCGTGCGCTCGTGGCCGCCGGCCAAAGCGTTGAAGACTGTAGTCTTGCCGCAGTTGGGATTGCCCACGAGGGCCACGGTAATGGTGCCTTCGGTCTTGGGGGCGAGAGGTTTTCGGGGGGTGCAGCCCGGACAGGCGCCGCAACTTTCGGTGTCGCAGCCCGTGGCCGGGAGAATAGGTGCCGTCGGTAGAGTGGGGGCTTGGGCTTTTTCGCCCGGTGTGCGCGCCACGCGTCGCTCGTCGGCATAGTTTTCGTCGGGGCGTTCGGTGCTCACCTCGATGAGTTGAGCTTCGCTGTGCCGCAAGGCCACGCGTTGTCCGAGCATGGCGTAGATCACTGGCGAACCGCTCGGCGTGCCGTAGACGCGCGTCACCTCCTGTCCCGGCACGAAGCCGAGTTCTTCGAGGCGGATGCGCAGGGAAGGGCTACCCTTGGTGGCGGTGACGTAGGCGGTAGCCCCGTCGGTGAGATGAGAGAGGTTCATAAGCTGTTATGTCGTGGGGAGATCCAAAAAGAATGGAGCGGATCGGCCATATATATATGATGTGTCGTGTGCAAAGTTACGGCTTTCTTCGGCGTGGTGCAATACCCATATTTAGTGATTGTGAGTCGCCGAATTGCAAAGAGAGAATGACAACTTATCGAGCGCGAAGTTTTTGCAGGGAAAAAGGGGAGAAGGGAACGGAAAGTCCGTGTTTTTTTTCGTAAGTTTGCAGTACCAAGACTATACTAACAGTACACGAAATCTCCCCGATAATGAAACAAACCAAGATCGTCTGCTCGATCAGCGACTTGCGCTGCGACGAAAATTTCCTGCGTAAGTTGTTTTTCGCCGGTATGAACGTGGTGCGTATGAACACCGCACACGCTTCGGCCGACGGCATCAAGAAAATTATTCGCAACGTGCGCGCTGTCTCGCCTCACTTGGGACTGCTCATCGACACCAAGGGACCCGAGGTGCGCACCACCGGACAGAGCGCACCCATCGACTACAAGGCCGGTGAGTGCGTTCACATTTGTGGTTGCCCGGAGGCCGATACCACCCACGATGTCATCAACGTGTCGTATCCCGACTTCGTTCGCGATGTGAAAGTGGGCGACCATGTGCTTTTTGACGACGGTGCCATCGACATGCTCGTCACGGCAAAGGACGAACAAGCGCTGCACGTGACGGTGCAAAACGACGGCAAGCTCGGTTCGCGCAAGAGTGTGAACGTGCCCGGCGAGCACATCGACTTGCCCGCCCTCACAGAGCGTGACAAAGAGAACATTCTCCTCGCCATCGAGGAAGATATTGACTTTATCGCCCACTCCTTCGTGCGCAGCGCCGCCGACGTGAAGGCTGTTCAGGATATTCTCGACGCCCACGGCAGCGACATCAAGATCATCTCGAAGATTGAGAACCAAGAAGGCGTGGACAACATCGATGAGATCATCGACGCGTCGTATGGTGTGATGATTGCGCGCGGCGACCTCGGCATCGAAGTGCCCATCGAGCGCATTCCCGGCATTCAGCGCCAGATCATCCACAAATGTGTGGTGAAGAAGAAGCCCGTCATCGTGGCCACGCAGATGCTCCACACCATGATCGACAATCCGCGCCCCACCCGCGCCGAAGTGACCGACATTGCCAACGCCATCTACTACCGCACCGACGCTCTCATGCTGAGTGGTGAAACGGCTTCGGGAAAATATCCCCTCGAAGCGGTGCAAACGATGGCCGCCATCGCCGAACAGGCGGAACAGGACAAGATGCGCGAGCACGACCTCGACCCGATGATCGATACCACCGACCAACGTGAGTTCTTGGCTCACGCTGCTGTGGAATCTACGCGCCAACTCGGTGTGAAGGGTATTCTCACCGACAGCGAAACGGGACAGACGGCGCGCGCCCTCGCCTCTTTCCGTGGCCCCACGCCCGTCATCGCCATTTGCTACAAGGAGAAGACCATGCGTCTGCTCAACCTTTCGTACGGCGTGATTCCTATTTATCAGAAGAACCACGTTTCGGCTCAATACACCTTCACGGCTGCCATCCGCATGATGCGCCAAAAGGGTTACCTCGAACTCAACGACAAAATCGCTTACCTCAGCGGTAGCTTCGGTGACGGCGGCGGTACGAGCTTCTTGGAGATCAACAAGGTGAGCACCATCTACGATAGCAAATATCGTTTCCACTTGCCCGAAGGAGTGCACGTCGACGAACTTGCGCCTTCCAAATAAAATCCCTTTCTCCCTCACAGTCCGGTGCTTTCCCCACCGAAGGTGAAGGAACAGACATTAAATAACGACCGCGACCGAACGCTCTGTTCGGTCGCGGTCGTCCGCTTTTGGGCGCAAGTTGAGGCGCGTGGGGCAGCTTCACCGTCCTTTCATCCACAAATAGAGGAGCCAACCGGCCACCGCCACATCGACGATGTTCCACAAGGGGCGGCCGAGCGCGAGCTTGAAGAAAGGCTGAAAGAGCAGCGTCAGCGCCACGAAAGCCCACGCCCTGTTGTTAATCGCCCGGTCGAAGGCATCGACTGCAAGCAGGGCAAAAGCACCCGCCGCGACGAAGCGAACGAGAACGTAGAAGCCGTAGGGCAGCGGTAACAAGCACGCCACGAGCAGTGCGGCCAGAGCCGGCAGGAGAATTTTGGGGCAGGAGAATTTCATCAGTGCTAAATTTGAAGAGAGTTAAATGGAGAACCAACGCATTTTCTTCGCTTGGGCGCAGCCTAACGGCCATCGGTGCGATGTCGGTGTGCACCCTCGGCAACAAAATGCGGCAGGCCGGCGCAGGTTGGCGCGCGTTTTGCGCAAATGTAGCCATTTTGTTTTGACATTCGCTTCGGATCGATGAAAAAACGGCCGCCTATCGATAAAAAGTGCGCGCTCCTTTCGCCGAAAACTTGGCGACTCTTCTCGCCTTGTCGGCCACTTTTGGGCGGTGTCGCGCTTTGGCGCTTTGCAAGCCCGCTTGCAGCGTCTGATCTTGCCCCACGAATGAGTCCCTGCAGGCCCGCTCGCAGCGGACGAGAGCCGGCGAAAAAACAAAAGTGGCCATCCTCCGCTGAGGACAGCCATCTTTCGAACATAGACATAACAATTTAAATTCTTACTCTGACGGACAACCGTTGCCGGAGCACCGGTTCCTTCTATCAGAATGCACTGCAAAGGTAGACACTTTTTCTACCTTTGGCAATACCCACTTGCAGTGATTTTGCACGGTCGGCGAGTGAGTGTGCCATTTCGTGCGGTTGGCGTATATAAATGCCGTGTTTCTGTTGCAAGTACTTGTTTGTCAGTGGGGTAACGTGAGATTTTGTTCCGATATGGCCAATTTTTAGTGAGTATGCATCGCATTCTTTCACAAAAAAGTAGGTATCGGCTCCTCACTTGTGGGTAGTGTGTGGGAAGTGGTGATGCGTGGCGGCAGGGTTCCGATCAATCGAAAAACTGCTTCCAATCGCTCTTGCCGAAGCGGCGATCTCCGCTGTTTTCGTCGTGGCCTTCGTACGATTTCACCCCCTTCGCCTTGCCCTTCTTGCGGTCGGCGGGTTTGCGATCGTCCGTGCGACGTCCGCGCTTGGGAGCCGGTTCGCGATCGGCGGGCTGTCCGTCTGCGCGGTCGGCATAGTCCACCACCACGCGGCGCTCGCCCACCTTGGCTTTCGCCATCTTGGCCATCACGAGCGCGGCATTTTCTTGCGGCACTTCGAAGAACGAGCAGTTGACCAAGAGGTCGATGCGGCCGATCTCGACCTTGCCCTTCACATAACGGTTGACGAGATTGATGATTTCGCGGGCAAAGAAGTTGTCGCGCTTACCGAAGTTGAGGAAAAGGCGGGTGTAGCCCTCTTCGGCCACGGGGTTGCCCTTCGCGTTGCGGTTGCGTTTGTCGTCGCGCTTGTTGCGGCGGTCTCCTTTGTCCTCGCGTTCTTCGCGGCCGGTGGGCTGCACGATTTCGGGTGCGTCGGCATAGTAAGTGAGGAAGCGGCCGAATTCCTGTTGCACCAAGCGCTTGACCAACTCTTCTTTCGAGAGCCATTCGAGTTTGTGCATCACTTCGGGGAGGAAGGGGGCGATCTGCTCCTCGTCCGGCTCTGTGTGTTCGAGGTTGTCGATCACCTTGTAGAGCTGCTTTGTGCAGATCTCCTTCGGTTCGGGGAGGACACCAACCTCAAACTTCTTGCCGATCACGCGTTCGATGATGCGCACCTTGCCCTTTTCGCGCAGGTGGATGATCGAAATCGAGGTACCGCGCTTGCCCGCACGACCAGTGCGACCGGAACGGTGGGTGTAGTTCTCCACGTCGTCGGGCAGTCCGTAGTTGATCACGTGGGTGAGTTCGTTCACATCGAGGCCACGCGCCGCCACATCGGTGGCCACGAGGAGTTGCGTGCGGTGGTTGCGGAACTTCTGCATCGTGAGGTCGCGCTGTGCCTGCGCCAAATCGCCGTGCAAAGCCTCGGCGCTGTAGCCGTCGCGGATGAGATGGTCGGCCACTTCCTGCGTTTCGAGACGCGTGCGGCAGAAGATGATGCCGTAGATGCGCGGATAGTAGTCGACAATGCGCTTGAGGGCGGCATATTTGTCTTGTGCGCGCACGGCATAGTAGATGTGGTTCACGTGCTCTGCGCCCTCGTTGCGGCTGCCCACCACGATTTCGCGGTAATCGCGGAGGTAGTTTTTGGCAATGCGCTCAATGTCGGGCCCCATGGTGGCCGAGAAGAGGAGCGTTTGGTGCTCAGAGGGGATGGCAGAAAGGATTTCGTCGATGCTTTCGGTGAAGCCCATGTTGAGCATCTCGTCAGCTTCGTCGAGCACCACGTTGCGCACGGCTTCGAGTCGCGCGGCGCCGCGGTGAATGAGGTCGATGAGTCGGCCGGGAGTGGCGACAATGATTTGACAGCCCTTGCGGAGTTGGCGAATCTGGCTTTCGATGCCAGTACCGCCGTAGACGGCCACCACATGCAGGCCGTCGATGTAGCGACTGTAGTCTTTGAGATCGTCAGAGATCTGGAGGCAGAGTTCGCGGGTGGGGCTGAGAATGACGATTTGTGTGCTTCGGTCGTCAGCATTGACGTTTTGCAGCACGGGAAGTCCGTAAGCGGCGGTTTTACCGGTGCCGGTTTGCGCCAGGGCGATGATATCTTGCGTCGGGATGGAGGCCGTTGTGGCAGCGTCGTCGGCATTTTCGGTGCCCAAGAGGACGGGGATCACGGCAGCCTGCACGGGAGTGGGTTGTTCGTAGCCTATTTCGGTGATGGCATTGAGGATTTGTTCCTTCAAGCCCAGTTCGGCGAATGTTTTCAAATGAAAGGGTGTTTGTGTGTTGTGATGTTTGCGAATGAATGTGGGGGATTTATTCGGCAGGCAGCGCCGCCCTACCAAAACGGCGGGACGGCGCTGTGTTTAGTCGAATAGAGGTTGGTGGTGGGGGTGCGGCCGACTGCGATAATCATCGCGGGCGGCCTTGATCAGGTTGATGCATTGCTGCGGATCTGCCTGACGGTGGTCGGCATAGTGGCGGCCGAGACTCTCAAAGAACTCCGGTGGCCCCACCAGGCGGCCGAGGTTTTTGCAACCGCGCTCCACACTGATCTTTTTGCCCCATTTGAGGGCATTGGTGTCGAGGAGCGAGAAATGAAAGCGCTCGTTGATGCGGTCGAAGAGGATATTGCCCGCGGAGAAGTCCTTATGCAAAAAACCACTGTTGTGGAGTTGTGCGGCGAAACGGGCGAAACTCTTCGTCACCTCTTCGCGGAAAGCCCCGTCGAGCGTGGGGATGTCGCGCATTGAGTGGCGGTAGTCCGAATAGATGCTCACATAATAATGAGTGGCGTCGAGCAAGCCGTGGCGATCGCAGAGGAAAGCCACCGCTTCGGGGCTTTCGAAACTGCGCTCTTTGAGCATCAGTGAGGTGACAAAGGCGCGTTTGGCCTTGTTCGTTTTGTAGAAACGGGTAGCCACGCGGTGTTTGAGCGGCATGCGTCCGTAGCGTTTCACGGCGAGGCGAAGACCGTCGATTTCGACAAGGCGAATGACGTTGCGCCCATGGTAGATTTCCTTTCCGGAACTCTCAAAGTTCCGCGCCACCTGCAAGAGTTCATCGTGCAATTGGTGGTATTTGGGGTTAAGTACGATTTGCATCAGCTCAGTCCTGTGATTTCTCCGTTGACATAATCAATGTTGAGGGCTTGCGGTGCCTTGGGCAGTCCCGGCATGCGCATGATGTCGCCGGCCACGGCCACGATCATTTCTGCACCCGCGTTGATCACGATGTCGCGAATGAGGAAGTCGAAGCCTTCGGCCGCGCCGTAGCGTGTGGGATCGTCCGAGAAGGAGAATTGCGTCTTGGCGATGCACACGGGGAAGTGGCTCATGCCGAGCGATTCGGCAAGGCGCAGGCGCGTGAGTGCGGGTTTGGCGAAGGTCACCGTGGCCGCACCGTAGAGGTGGCGCGCCACCTTTTCGATCTTCGTGCGCAGGTCGTCGCTGTCTTCGTAGGCAAAGCGCAGGGGAGCAGAGGGCGTTTTTTCGACGGCGTCGACCACAATCTGTGCCATCTCCTCAGCGCCGGCACCGCCTTCGGCATAGGCGTTGTTGATCACGAAGGGCGCTTCGAGCACCTCCTCGCAGTGTTGGCGCAGGAGCGCCATTTCTTCGTCGGTGTCGGCGGCAAAGCGGTTGAAAACAATCACCACATTTTGGCCGAACGAGCGGAGGTTGCGCAGGTGCTTGTCGAGGTTGGGCAGTCCGGCGCGAAGTCCTTCGAGATTGGGCTGTGCGATTTGGTCGAGGGGCACACCGCCGTGCATCTTCAGGCCTTGTGCCGTGGCCACCAACACAGTGAGGGCGGGTTGCAGGCCGGCTTTTCGGCATTTGATGTCGTAAAATTTCTCCGCTCCGAGGTCGGCGCCGAAGCCCGCTTCGGTAATGACGTAGTCGGCGTGCGACATCGCCATTTTCGTGGCCACAACGGTGTTGCAGCCGTGGGCAATATTGGCAAAGGGGCCGCCGTGTACGAAGGCGGGGGTGTTCTCCGTCGTCTGCACGAGGTTCGGTTCGAGCGCATCTTTGAGGAGCACCACGATACCGCCCGCCACGCCGAGATCCTTCACCGTGAAGGGCGAGCCGTCGTAGCGATAGCCGAGGAGAATGTTCTCAATGCGGCGGCGCAGGTCGGCCTCGTCGGCGGCCAAACAGAGGATGGCCATGAGTTCGCTGGCGGGAGTGATGTCGAAACCGGCTTGTGTGGGGATGCCGTTGACCGACGGGCCGAGTCCGGTGACGATGCTGCGAAGCGAACGGTCGTTGACGTCGAGCACACGACGCCAAAGCACTTCTTTCAGTCCGAAGCCTTCGGCGCGATGCTGGTAGAGGTAGTTGTCGAGCAGCGCCGCAATCATGTTGTGCGCCGCGGTGATGGCGTGGAAGTCGCCGGTAAAGTGGAGATTGATCTTCTCCATGGGGAGCACTTGGGCGTGTCCGCCGCCGGCTGCGCCGCCTTTCATGCCGAAACAGGGGCCGAGCGAGGGTTCGCGCAGGGCAACGACCGTTTTGCGGCCGATGCGGTTCAGCCCGAGGGCGAGTCCGATCGAGACGGTGGTCTTGCCGATGCCGGCGCGGGTGGCCGAGATCGAGGTGACGAGGATGAGGCGGCTATTGTGCGCTTGCGCTTCGTCGATGAGGCGTAGGGGCACTTTGGCGATGTATTTGCCGTGCTGTTCCAAGTCCGTTTCGTCGATGCCGATTTGGGCGGCCACGTCGCGGATGGGAAGCAGCGGGGTGGAGTGGGCAATTTCGAGGTCGGTCATATAAGGGTTGAGGGGGAGTAAGGTGAAAGAATAAGGCAAAAGTGTGACCCTCTCACGCGAAAAGAGTGAGAAGGCAGTGCAAAAGTACGAAAAAGCCCCGAGGTGCGTTGTCCTTTTGTGCAGTATTTCACGCAGATAGGCGCGGAAAAATGCTTTGTGCGCTGCGGATGGCGGGCTCAGGCCAAAAATGACGTGCCGCGAAAGCAAAACCGCCCCTCGACGGTCGGGAATACCGATCGTTGAGGAGCGGAGCATAAGCGTCACCGCACGAGGCGGTCAGGTGTTTGTGTACTGCTTAGCGTACGACGGTCTTCACACCGTTGATGATGTAGACACCGCGTTCAGCCTTTTCGACGCGACGGCCGTTGAGGTCGAAGATCACGGTGCGGCCGCTGCGAGCGTTCACGCGGTTCACGGCGTCGGGGGATTCAACCACCTTGAAGTTCTTGATTTCCCAAGTGGCGGCGCCTTCCGTCGTGCTGGTGTACTTGAAGCCGAATTGCACCTTCTTGCCCGTGTAGGCTTTGAGGTCGTACTTGTCTGCTTCGACGTAGTTCCAATCCTTACCGGCGGGCCACTGCTTCAGATCGAGGGCTTGCCATTCGCCCGTTTCGCCTTCGCGGATGTAGAAACCTTGTGTCGAAGCGTCGTTCTTGAAGTTGAGCGCGTGTTCGAAGGTCACGAACGAAGCCTTCTTGAGTTCCACCTCGGGAGAGATGGCCCAGGCTTCAGAAGCGTAGATCTTTTCGTTATTCTTCTTCTTGCTACCGGTGTGAGCCGTGGCCTTCAGACCGAATCTGGTGTCTTGCGACCAAACGGCGGTCAAGCCTTCGGGCAGTTCGCCCTGTTGGAGCGTCCAGCCTTCGATGTTGTCGGTGAGTGCCTTTTCGTAAACGGTGGCACCGACGGGCATTTCCGGTTTGGGATCGGGCGTAGGTTTGGGTTCGGGCTTGGGATCAGGTGTGGGCTTGGGCTGAGGTTTGGGCTCCGGTTTAGGATCAGGAGCGGGCGTTGTGCCGACGGCCGTGAGCGTCACGTCGTCAAAGAGGACAGCGCCTTCCGATTTTTTCTTGTTCACGACAAATACGTCGATCGAAGCATCCTTGTCCAAGGTGAATTGGAAGGTGAATTGCTTCCACTCGTTGTTGTCGACTTCGAGCTCTTGGCCATAGTTGAAGCCTTTCACGCCGGTTCCTCCGGTTTCGTGCCAACCGCCGCTAACTACTCCTTTGCTTACCGCTTTGGCATAGAACGAAAGGGTGTAATTGCCGGCCTTGAGCTGGAGCGCATCGCAGTGGTAGCGCGAGTTCTGAGCGGTTTTTCCATTGCCTTTGTGCTCTACTTCGAGCGCTTTTCCGCTGCGGCCTTCTGCGGCTTCCTTCACCGTGGCATTCGAGGGGCTGCCTTTGGAGCTTTTCTGCCATTGTGCGGGGGCACCGCCGTCCCAGCTTTCGAAGTCGCCGTTCTTCACGAGATTGTCTTGAGCAGCAGCCGTGAGACCGGTGGCCAAGAACATTGCGATAGAGAGTAAAGATTTAACCATACAACAATATATTAGAATGAAACTTACTGCGAATATGCGAAATTCTTTTCTTCGGGGCAAATAAAACAACAGAAAAGCACCCCAAAGCGGCTAAAGAGAACCACGTTGGGGTGCTTGAATGCTCATAATCAGGGGAAAAAAGTTGTGGGCTTTTGCTGAAAAGTGGAGCGTTTTCAAGCAAAATGTGTCCACTTTTCAAAATCCGCCGATGGAGTTAACGACGATCACGGCCAGTACGGTGGCGGTGATGCCGGCATAGAGCCAATCGCGCTCGAGGGTGAAGTCGAGGAGCGAGAGCACCACGCGCAGGATAGGGGTGAGGATGAGCGCCACCACGCCGAGCTGAATGCAGCTGTAGGCGTCGAAGGCCGCCACACCGCGCAGGATGCCCGTCAGGGTGGTGAAATGGGTCTGCGCGGCCGCTGTGGTTGGGTCGAAATGACGATAGTCGGGCACGGGTTCTCCGCCGTGTGTCACCAGATAGTAGAGCCCGCCCAGCGCAGCCAGCAGGCAAGCCAGCGTGACACCGCGGCGCAGGGTGTTGCCGATGAGTTGTTGGATGTCGAGTTTCATTGTGGGCGAGGCATTAGTGGTTGAGTCCGCCGGTGAAGCCCATGTAGATCATGTTGAGGGCGACGGCGAGAATGGCGAAGAAGAAGATTTTGCGCAGCAACGACACGTCCATGCGTTTGAGCAGGCGAGCCCCGGTGAGCGCACCGAGGAGAACGCCGATCATGATGGGAAAGGCGATGCCCGGCACGATGTTGCCACGCTGAATGTAGACCACGGCCGAGGCGCAAGCGGTGACACCGATCATGAAATTAGACGTGGTGGTGCTCACTTTGAACGGCACTTTCATGCAGTTGTCCATGGCCAGCACTTTCAGCACGCCCGATCCGATGCCGAGGATGCCCGAAAGCAGGCCGGCCAAAAGCATCACGCCGAAGCCGCCCGCCACGTTGGTGAGTTGGTAGGGCACGGGTTGTCCGTTTTTGTCGGGGTAAGTGCCGTAGAGTTTGAGCTTTTCGGCCAAGGCACTGCCTTTCACACCCGAGTGGTCCTCGTGTTTGCGTCGTTGCGAGAGGGCGGTGAGAATGAGCACGCCGCCGAAGATGACGGCCAAGACGGAGTTGTTGAGATAGATGGCCACGGCGGCACCGGCCACGGCACCGAGGGTGGTGGCGATCTCGAGGAGCATGCCCAAACGGATGTTGGTGATGCCCTCTTTGACGTAGGCCGCGCCCGAACCGCTGGAGGTGGCGATCGACGCCACGAGGGCGGCACCGACGGCATAGTGGAAGTCGACCCCGAAACAGAGCGTGAGCAGGGGGATGACGACCACCCCGCCGCCCAAACCGGTGAGCGAGCCGAGCAGGCCTGCGCCGAACGCGCCGACCAACAGGATGAGGCTGAATGCAAGAATGGTCATGGGGGAGAAAATAGAAGGATAGTGAAGGGGAAAACGGCGCGAAATTACGAAAAAGCGGTCGTTTTTCCGTCTCTTGTGGCGGTCGATGCACGAAAAATGCGCTTATGGCTACGGATTTAACGTAAGCCCGCGGGATTTTGTCACTGCGTGTCACAAAAAGTCCACAACTTTGCAGCATTCGAAACCCAAAGATGCCGAACACGCTCCGACAAGCGTCTCATTCCTGTTTGTAAGGCTTGTCAAAATGGGCGGTCGGCGGTGAGTCCCAACCGGTTGACTACCGAATCTATTACGATGAAGCACACAAGGGTTTCGCAGTTTTGGGCACCGCCTCAGTGGAAGACGGAAAACCGATGCGCCGTGCGCTCGGAGGTTGCGGCGAAATGTCGTCGTGTAGTGCATGTTGCACTCGCAAAGCACAGTGTGGTAACTGTAAGCAGAGTAAGTTCGTTCTTGGGAGTGCGTTACCTCCCCAATAAGTAGTGTCTGAGGACAAAAAAACTCGGTGGCCGATTGAGATTCGGTCACCGAGTTTTTGATTTTTGTCGGCAGTGCACAAGGGCAGGTCGCGCCGTTGGGGACGCAAAGAGCCGAGCTGGCGTCGGGAATCGTCGCCTTACACCGCCGGAGAGGGAAGTGGGTCGCCGATCAGCGCGAGCGCGTGCCGGTGGGGATGTTGCGATTCACTGAAAGTTGGCGGAGGGCTTCTTTCACCACATCGTTTTTGCGGTTGACGAGCGTGTAATACTCATTTCTGTCCCATACATCGTAGGCAATGAGGCACTTCAAGACAAATTTCAGGTCGTCCATCGTGGCTTGGCGCTCGGCTTCGTCTTTGGGCTTCACGTTCTTTTTGGCCGCCTCGGTCTCAACGCGGGCAATGAGCTCGGCGGGCACTTCAAACTGCTTCTCGAAGTCGTCGAAACGCTTGTAGCGCTCCAAGAGCGTGGTGCGGTTTTGATCGACATAGCGCAGAGCGGCGTCGTTGAAGAGGTTGTGGCGACGCATGGCCATGTAGTATTTGGTGTAGGCCGCCGTGTCGAGGGGCACGAAGACGTCGGGCATGATACCGCCCCCGCCGTAAACCTTGCGACCCTCCACTAAGGTCTTGAACACCTGCGTGGAATCGAGGTGAATGGAGTCGGCGTGAAGGAGTTCGCCGTGCTTAAATCGCTTTTCGAGGTCTTGTGAGTAGTCTTCCTTCTGGCCGGGTGTGTAGGGCTTCTGAATGCAGCGGCCGGAGGGGGTGAAATAGTGGCTGGTGGTGAGGCGAATCATCGAGCCGTCGGGCAAATCGATGGGGCGCTGCACGAGTCCCTTGCCGAAGGTGCGGCGACCGACCACCAAACCGCGGTCGTGGTCTTGCACGGCGCCGGTAACGATCTCGGCGGCCGAGGCACTGAACTCATCGACGAGGACAACCAAACGTCCCTTGCGGAAAAGTCCGCCGGAGAGGGCGTCAAACACCTGTTTCGGCGTGGCGCGGCCTTCGGTGTAGACCACCAAATCTTTGGGGTTGAGGAATTGGCTGGCCACTTCCACAGCGGCGCCGAGATAACCGCCGCCGTTGCTCTCCAAGTCGAGGAGCAGGTCTTTCATGCCCTGCTTTTTGAGTTGCTGGATGGCGTCGCGCACCTCTTTACCCGAGGTGGCGCCGAAACGATCGAGGCGGATGTAGCCGACACCCGGGGCTATCATGTAAGCCGCATCGAGGGTGTTCATCGGAATCTTGTCGCGGGTGACGACAAAGGTGAGAGGTTCGCGCACAGAAGGGCGGACGATGCCGAGCTTCACCTTCGTGCCTTTGGGGCCACGAAGCAGTTTCATGATGCTATCTCGGTCAAGTTTCACCCCGGCGATGGGGCGTCCATCGACCGAGACGATGCGATCGCCGTTGACGATGCCGGCTTTTTGCGACGGGCCTTTGGCGATGGTCTGAATCACCACGAGGGTGTCTTCGAGCATATTGAACTGCACGCCGATACCTTCGAAGTTGCCTTCGAGCGGTTCGTTCATGCGGCGCGTTTCTTCGGGGTTGGAGTAGGCCGAGTGGGGATCCAACTTCGAAAGCATGCCGTTGATGGCATTTTCGACGAGTTTTTTCTGATCGACACTGTCGACATAAAGTTGGGTGACGGCCAACTGCGCGATGGTCAGTTTGCGCATTAAATCAGGATCGGGCTGATCGAGAGCGCGACGTCGCTGCGCAGTGGCGGGAAGTAGGGTGAGCAGGGCGACGACAAGCGTCAAAAACCTTGCTGCGAAGGAGGAAAACTTCATGTAAGGGGTGAGTTGTTGGGAGTTTCGGGTAAGAAAGCACTGACATCTTTGCCGAAGGAGAGCAGTTCTCGCACCACGGTGGAGGAGATGTCGGCATATTGCGGTTCGGTGAAGAGGAGCACGGTCTCGACATCCGAAAGGCGGTGATTGATGCCGGCGAGATCGCGCTCATATTCGAAGTCTTTGACCGAACGGATGCCGCGCAACACGAAGCGCGCGCCGACTCGCAGTGCCAGATCGGCCGTGAGGTCGTCATAGGCCTCAACCTCCACGCGCGGCTCGTGGGCATAGAGGCGACGGATGGCTTCGACGCGCTCGGCGGGGGTGAAAAATGAGCGTTTGTTGATGTTATAGCCCACGCCCACCACGACGCGATCGAAGAGGGTGAGGGCGCGGCGCACGATGCTGGCGTGTCCGATGGTGAAGGGGTCGAAACTGCCGGGAAAAAGCGCTACTTTTTCGGTCGGTCGGCCGACCTCGTTCCGGGGCTCGTGCGGAGCGTTGGTCGAAAGAGAGGACATGAGGGAAAAACGAGGGAGAGGGATGGCGTGTTCGGTCGTGCGGTGGCACCTGCTCCAGCTCAGAGGGGCTCGAAAAGGATAGGCAGCGGCCGAAAACGGGGATTATTCTGTGGCGGGGTCGACAATGTCCTCTTCGATGACGAGGTTGTCGATGATGAAGTTTTGGCGTTCCATGGTGTTCTTGCCCATGTAGTAAGCCAAAAGTTCCTTCACCTTGTCGCTTTTGTGGAGTGTGACGGGTTCGAGTCGCATATCCGGGCCGATGAAGTTCTTGAATTCGTCGGCCGAGATCTCGCCGAGTCCCTTGAATCGGGTGATTTCTGGGTTGGGCGAGAGGCGTTGCACGGCGGCGATGCGCTCTTCTTCGTTGTAGCAGTAGACGGTTTCGTATTCGGTGCGAGCACTGCCGCGCGCCTTCTTTGCGCCGGTGTTTTTGCCCGTCGCGTTTTTGCCGGCGGCCGCCTTCTTCTTGCCTTTCTCGTCGGCATTGGCTTCGGCCGCGGCGGCCTTTTTCTTGTTGCGCACGCGGAAGAGCGGCGTTTGCAGGATATAGACGTGTCCCTTCTTCACCAGATCGGGGAAGAACTGGAGGAAGAAGGTCATCATCAGGAGGCGGATGTGCATGCCGTCCACGTCGGCGTCGGTGGCAATGATGACTTTGTTGTAGCGCAGGCCGTCGAGTCCGTCTTCAATGTTGAGTGCCGCCTGCAAGAGGTTGAATTCCTCGTTTTCATACACCACTTTTTTCGTCAGCCCATAGGAGTTGAGGGGTTTACCGCGGAGCGAGAAGACGGCTTGCGTGTTGACATCGCGGCATTGCGTGATGCTTCCGGAGGCCGAGTTGCCCTCGGTGATGAAAATGCTCGAGTCGAAACGCAGATCCACCACTTCGTCCTGCCCGCGCTTGGGCTTGGGCGGCGCATCGTTGAGATGCACGTGACAGTCGCGGAGCTTTTTGTTGTGGAGGTTGGCTTTTTTGGCGCGTTCGCGGGCCAGTTTCGTCACGCCGGCGATGGCTTTGCGCTCTTTCTCGCTCTCCTGAATCTTTTGTTGCATCACTTCCGCCACGTCGAGGTGCTTGTGCAGGTAGTTGTCCACCTGTTCCTTGACGAAGTCGCCCACAAACTTATTGACGCTCACGCCGCTCAGTGCGAAGGGCTTGCCGTTCTTGTCCTTGTCGGGGGCCATGGTGAGCGAACCGAGTTTGATTTTCGTTTGCGACTCGAACATTGGTTCGATCACACGCACAGCGATGGCCGCCACCAGTCCGTTGCGCACGTCCTGCACGTCGTAGTTCTTGCCGAAATACTCCTTGATGGTGCGCGCGATGTGCTCTTTGAAGGCACTTTGGTGCGTTCCGCCCTGCGTGGTGTGCTGTCCATTGACAAACGAGTAGTATTCCTCGCCATACTGCCCGGTGTGGGTGAAGGCGATGTCGATGTTTTCGCCTTTGAGATGGACGATGGGGTAAAGCCCCTGCGAGGTCATGTTGTCGGTGAGGAGATCTTCCAGACCGTTGCGGGAGATGATGCGGCGGCCGTTGTGGAAAATGGCCAAGCCCGTGTTGAGATACGTGTAGTTGCGGAGCATCGTTTCGATGAACTCCGCGTGAAATCGGTAATTGAGGAAGAGGGCCGGATCGGGCTCGAAGAAAATGTAGGTGCCGTTTTCTTCTTCCGTCTCGCCGCTGCGGTCGTCGACGAGTTTTCCGCCTTCGAAGGTGGCTTCTCTGAACTGTCCGTCGCGACAGGCGCGTGCCACAAAGCGGCGGGAGAGGGCATTGACAGCCTTCAAACCCACCCCGTTCAGTCCGACCGAGGCCGTGTACTGATCGTTGTCGTACTTACCGCCGGTGTTCAACTGCGAAACGGCGGGAATTAAGCTGCCGAGCGGGATGCCGCGGCCGTAGTCGCGGATCGAAGCCGTGAGTTCGTCCGTGATTTCGACTTCGATTTTCTTACCGAAACCCTCGTTGAACTCGTCGATCGAGTTGTCGATGCTCTCTTTGAGCAGCACATAAATACCGTCTTCGGCATGCGATCCGTCGCCGAGGCGTCCGATATACATACCGGGGCGCATGCGAATGTGGGTCATGTCGTCGAGGTGGCGAATGGAGTCTTCGCTGTAGTCGGCGGCATTGCGGGTGTTGACGTCGAGAATTTCGTCGGACATGGGGAAAGGTTGTGGGGTGAAAGGAAAAGAGAAGAGACAATCGCGGTGCCCGGTGCGGGGATGTCGATCCAAGGGCAGGGCGGCGAGCCATTAGGGCTCAGCGTGCCGGTGCGAGTAGGGCGGGTGCGTCAGGCCTCGATCGGCTTTTGGTAGCAGCGGCGGCGCTTGTGCACCACTTGGTCGAGGTGCTTCCACTGATCTTGGCTCTTGTTGTTGGTCTCGAGCTGCGGATGGCTTTCCGCCCATTTGAAGCCCATCTCTTTGGCAATGGGAATGATGTCGGCAAAGAGCATGGCGTTCACGCCCTTGCTCTGATATTCGGGCAGCACAGCCACGAGCAGGAGGTCGATGATCTTGGAGCGCTTCAGATAAATGGCCTTCAACAAGTGCCACCATCCGAAGGGGAAGAGTTTGCCCTTGGCCTTTTGCAGGGCGTGCGAGAGCGATCCCATGCCCACGCCCATAGCCACCGGTTCGCCCTCGGCCGTTTCGACCACCGTGAGCAGGCGGAGATCGAGGAACTGCAGGTATTGGTCGGCATATTTGTCGACCTGTGCGCGGTTGATCTCACTGAAACCGAAGAGGGGCGCATAGGCCTTGTTCACCACGTCGAAGACGCGATAGAGGTAGCCCCCTTCGCGAATCTCCTTCACGCTCTTGAATTTGCGCACACGGAGGTTGAGGCGTTGGCGCACGATTTCTGCCACACGGAAGTACTTCGCTTGGTCGGCTTCGTGCCCGTCTTCCGGCACAAAGATTTTGCGTTCCACCCAGTCGATTTCGTGGGTGTAGCCGTAGTGCTCAAGATGCTGCGGATAGTAGGGAAAGTTGTAGATCGTCGACATGGTCGAGAGCTGGTCGAAGCCGTCGATGAGCATGCCCTCCGCGTCGAGATCGGTGAAACCGAGCGGTCCCACGAGTTTGGTGCAGTGATGTTCGCGCGCCCAGTCTTCGGCTTGGCGCAGCAAGGCACCGCTCACTTCCAAATCGTCGATGAAATCAATCCAGCCGAAGCGAGCCGTCTGTTCGTTCCACGTGCGGTTGGCCTTGTGGTTGATGATACAAGCCACACGTCCCACGATTTTTCCGTCGCGTCGCGCCAAAAAGTATTCAGCCTCGCAGAATTCGAAGGCCGGGTTCTTCTTCGGGTTGTAGGTGTCGAGCATATCCTCGAGCAGGTCGGGCACGGAAAAAGCGTTGTCCTTATAGAGTTCGTAGTTGAAGCGGATGAACTGTTTGAGCTCCGCACGGTTTTGCACTTTGGTGATTTCTACCGACATGGGGTATTGCAGGTTAAAGTGGAAAGAGGCACACTCCCCATCGTGTAAATGAAGTGCTGCGATGCGTGGTGTGCGTTCAGTTAGCTTGCAAATTTACGGTTTTCTCAGCACATGCCTTGCGTTTCGCTCGTTTTTTATGTGATTGTCGATTCTCTTCCCACCGTTTTGCTCTTTCCCTCCCCTCTGTTCCTCCTTCCTCCCCCCCCCAACGGGGCTCTTGTGTGGTCGGCTCTGCCGCACCACACCCCCTCGACCGTGTTGAAAACCGGTCGTTTTTATTCTTTTTCGCGCGCGCTTCTTTTTTTAGGGCTTATCGCCCAGCCCAGGGGGGAGGGTTCTTTTTGAGGATATGACGTCCCTTTTGTAGTGCTATTTATCTTTCTATATATAATTGAGTCGGTTGTACACGCTTCAGGTACATTTGTCCAAGTGGGGGTGTGGCGTTTTGCGCGCGGTTGTGCAAGAACGTGATGCATCTTTTCGCGTGGGTATTTTTTTCTGCTTTTTCATGCTGGATATTCCCCCTTTCCTGGGCAAAAAACAGTCCGTTTTGTCTGCAAAGGAGTGGTCTTTTTCTGCAAAGTTCCCCACTTTTCGACGGGGCGGAAAGCCGCTTGAAGGCAGTAGACGGCTCGAGGCGTAAAAAACGGGTGGGGGAGTGCCGGAAAAGGACAAAAGCGTGATTTTCGCACACTTGTGTGTCGAAAAGCCGTTCGTCTCGAAAAAAAAAACTACTTTTGCCGTAGAACTATCATTAAACCTATTGTCAACCCCACCATGCAAAAAAGATTACTTCTTTTCTTCATGGCGCTGCTCACTTCTGTGGCGGCGCTCACGGCGGCGACGCTCCCCAAGCTCAGTAGCGGGAGCAACGTCACGTGGTATTTCATCAAGTTTGTCAACGGCGGCAATGTCGTTGAGGCGCGTACCGATGCACAGAATGTGAAGCAAGCCGGTATGACCGGCCGCGGCGCACAGTTGTGGAAGTTTGAGGGCAACCTCTCCACCGGTTGCACCATCACCAACAAACTCGGCCAGCAGCTCTACGTCACCTCGCAGCGCCAGAACGGCATGGTGGTGGCTTCGCGCAAGGCATCGACCTACACGCAGTTTGTTGTGCAGACTTCGAAAAAGAACAAAGACTATTTCGAAATCCATCCCGTCGGTCACAACGAGCTCTCCTTCAACCAATGGGGCGGCTCCGGCGTGGGTCAGGAAGTAGGCCTCTGGTTGGCCGACAACGACCCCAACAACGTCATCAGCTTCGAGGATGCCGCCACGTTCGAGGGCTACAGCAAGCTCCCCGCGCTCATCCCCTATCCGCAAAGCCTCACGATGAAGACCGGCGTCAAACTCAATGCCAAGACGCTCCGCACTGTGAGCTTCCCGGCCGACAGTGTCAAGGAGCTGGCCACCGACTTCGCCGCCCGTTTGGGCAAGGCCACCGGTAGCGCCGTGACGACGAAAGCCTCGGGTTCGAGTGCCGAAGCCGGTGCCGTGAGCCTGCTCACCGATCGCAGCCTGGGTGCTGAAGCCTACAAGCTCACCGTCACCGCCAACGGCGTAGAAATCCGCGCTTCTTCTCGCGCCGGTTTCTTCTACGGTCTGCAAACGCTCAGCCAGTTGCTGCCCCCCGCCTTCTTTGCCGGCACCCCCGCCCCCACGGCCGATTGGAGTGTGCCCGGACTTGACATCAACGACAAGCCCCTGCTCCGCCATCGCGGCTACATGCTCGACGTGGCGCGCCACTTCTTCGACAAGACGGAGGTGAAGCGCATCATCGACATGCTCGCCCTCTACAAGATGAACCGCCTGCACTGGCACTTGACGGACGACCAAGGCTGGCGCATCGAGATCCCCGAATATCCCAAACTCACTTCGGTGGGTAGCCGTCGCGCCGGTTCGTTTGTGAACGACGGTATCAACCCCTGGTTCTTCGACGACACGGAATACGGTCGCGGCATGTACTACACGCTGGCCGATCTGCGTGAGATCGTGGCCTACGCCGCCGCTCGCAACATCGAGATCATGCCCGAAATCGATATGCCCGGCCACATGGTAGCCGCTTTGGCCGCCTATCCCGAACTCTCTTGCCTGCCCAAACAGCAGTACAAAGTGCGCATCACCCCCGGTATCTCGCACGACGTGCTCAACGTGGGCGACGACAAGGTGATCGACTTCCTCAAGACCGTGCTCGGTCACGTGGCCGAAGTGTTCCCCGGCAAGTACATCCACCTCGGCGGTGACGAATGTCCCACCGACCGTTGGAAGAACAACGCCCTCTGCCGCAAGCGCATTCAAGACGAAAAACTCTCGGGCGTGGAAGAACTCCAACCTTGGTTGGTTGAGCACCTCGCCGAGTTCCTGCAAACGAAGTATAAGAAACAAATCGTGGTGTGGGACGAACTCATCGCCAAGGACAAGACCAACTTCTGGAAGAAGCCGACCACGAAAGTGAAGCCCCTCATCATGGCCTGGAACTTGCCCGACGGCAAGCGTTGGGACAAGCCCACCGAACAAGTGGCCGCCGACTACGGTTTCCAAAGCGTGATGTGCCCCTACAACCGCCTCTATCTCGACTGGATGCAAGTGTCGCCCGGCGAAGCCGACGTGAACGAAGTGTATCGCGGTGGCTGGGGTGACAACAATGTGAACAGCGTGGCCACGGTCTACAACTACGATCCGCTCGCCAACCTCGGCAGTCGCTCGCAATTCGCCCTCGGTGTGCAAGGCAACATGTGGACCGAGACCACCAACAACAACGCCGAGCTGGAATATCAGCTCCTGCCCCGTCTGCAAGCCCTCTCCGAAATCGCTTGGCTGCCCGCCAAACAAAAGGATTGGAACTCGTTCCTGCTCCGTCTACAAAGCCATTCTGCGATCTTCGACGCGATGAAGTTTACCTATGCCAAGCACTACTTCTTCCCCGCCGAAGATACGGAATTCGACCAAGTAGTGGCACAGGCCGAAGGCTACTTGAAAGCCATCAAGCCCGGTAAAGTGGGTCACGTGTCGCAAGCCGACTACACCACCTTCCGCAATGCGGTGAACGCCGCGAAGGCCG
The DNA here is from genome assembly GCA_963542795.1 of uncultured Prevotellaceae bacterium. Lineage (GTDB taxonomy): Bacteria > Bacteroidota > Bacteroidia > Bacteroidales > Bacteroidaceae > Alloprevotella. The sequence continues at coordinate 107,296 of CAUTYW010000001.1, forward strand.
CCGGCGCCAACGCCACCGGTGCCGCGCAAAAGGTGCGCAATGCCATCAACGCCCTCCGCGAATGCGCCGTAGTGCAGCCCGAAGCCGGCAAGGTCTATCGCCTCGTTTCGGCCTCGACCTACTATAAGAAGAAGTATGCAGGCTCCACGCTCTACGAAGTGGGCGGTAACCTCCGCGTACACTACGGACAGCAAGACGACGCCGAAGAACTCTTCAGCTTCGTACCCTCGGGCGAAGGCTATGCCCTGCGCGCAGTGCACAGCGGCAACTTCGCACAGCTCCCCACCTACGACCAAGCCGCCACGATGACCGCTCAACCCGGTACGCCCTTGCGCATCGATGCAGCCAAGGTGCCCAGCGGCAACTACGAATATGTGCCCGGTGTCGTTGTGATCTCGGCGGTTGAAGACTACAGTGCTTCGGCCGGTTCGAACACCAAGCGCCTTTTCATCAAGAGCTTCGGTTCGAACGACAAAACGAACGACGTGCCCAACGTGAACCGCGTGGTGGCCTTCGACGATCCCTCGCTCTGCAACCCCGGCACCTGGTATATCGAAGAAGCCGACTTCCGTGTCATGCTCAACGGTTTGCTCACGCGCTGCAACAACACGCTGGCCGATGCTCAACCCAACGTGCCCGGACAGCCCTCTCGCGTGGCAGTGGCTTTCCTCAACAATGTGGTGACGCGCATCAAGGCCGCTTTGGCCAAGTCGGGTAATGTCACGCAAGCGACGTACAACGAGTTGGTGGCGCAGTATGAGCAGTTCCTGCAATACCCCCGCACCACACCGCTCGAGGCCATCGATCAGAACTACCTCTACGTCATCCGCAACGCCTACTACGATGACTATGTGGCTCGCCTTGACGCCAACGGCGATATTTACCCCTCGAAGGTGGTGAGCGGTTCGAAAGTGCCCTCCAATGCCCTCTGGTATGTGATCAAGTCGAACAACGGCATCACGATCATCAACAAGGCCGGTGAGAAAGCCGCCACGATCTATCCCGTTCGCGAAGGCGCCACGGTGAAGACCGCCGCTGCCGACACGCCCGCCGGCAAATACATTTGGCAGACGCGCTTGTACTCGACCGGCGGTGGCCGTACCGGGGTGAACATCCTCGATGAGAGCGGCACTTACAGCTGGTTTGCCCAGCCCGCCAACTACAAAACCGTGGTACTCAAGCCGGCCGATCAAGGCGGTTCGATCTGGACGTTTGAAAAGACCGACTTCACGGTGGGCATCAACGAGGTGCGCGCTGCCGCTGCCAAGGCTTCGGGGCAAGCACACGACCTGCTCGGTCGCCCCGTCGGCAAAGACGCCCACGGCATTGTGATCGAAAGCGACGGCTCGAAGCGCGTTCGCTAATCCCCATGTTCTGTCCTTCGGCGCACCGCCGTGTGCGCTCGAAGTCTCCTCTATCGGAAAATAAATTCCCCGCCTGTCTTCAGCAGACAGGCGGGGAATTGCTGTTTGTGGTGGGGGTGCCGATGGGAAAGGGGGTCGCCGCCGCGACGGGCGTCAACTCGCGATGCTTTGCGCTCCACATTCGATCGGCGGTCGGCACGCGGCGTGAGCATTTCTGCCGAATGGCGTCTCGCCTCGGACAAAAGTTCGCCGCCCTCTCGTCGCGTTCGCCGATAAATGACTACCTTTGCTCCACACCTCATCTATGTTCAAAGAAAAACACCGCGCTTGCTCGATTTCCCCGTCCGGTAGGTGCCTAAAATCTAATTTGAAAACATGAATTCCCCGCTTTCTTGTGCTTCGATGCTCTCGAAGATCGAAGCCCCGATGTGCATCAACGTCGTTCGTCTTCGCGACTATTTGCTCGCGCCCGACGAAGTGGTGCTCTTCGATTGGCTGCTGGTGAAGCAAGCCTATGTGTTTCATTTCAAACCTTTCTACTATTCGCAGCGGCGCGTCGAAAGCGAAACGCGCATCGCTCGCCGACGTTTCGAAACGATGGTGCGTCAATTCAAAGACCAAGGTTGGTTGTGGAGCGAAGTGCGGCAGAAAGGCCCCGAGCAAGGGCCGGTGCGCCACTATGCCGTGGACTACCGCCGACTGCGCGAGTGCTTGGATCAAATCGTGCGCTACGACAGTCCGACCTACGAGGCCTACAAGACCTATTTGGAGCAAGTGGAGCCGATGGCCGTCGCGGCGCAGCAAAAGAATGAAGGCTCGGCTTTCCGCGATGCCGTCGTCGAGGTGCAAGCCCTCGAGGAACAGATGCAAAAGGCCTACCAAGACTGTGTGGAGCGGTACAACGGCGGAGCCTTCACAGAGAAAATACCGAGCCGCCGGAAGTTGCACACGCAACTTCCCTTTTGCCACGCCCATCGCGTGCTGATGCAGCGCCTGTTGTTGAGCTACAATCAGTACTCCATCCTCGCCGCCTTTACTCATTACTGCAAAGGCGTGCTGCTCGAGCACTATCAACCGAACAACATTGTGGGGTATTTCCTCACCTGCAACCAGGTGACGGGCGATTTTCCCGTGGTAGCCGAGTGTCTCAACGCCTTCAATCTCTACTATTATATGCGCCCCAATGTCTGAACTCTCTCCGTGACCGCATCGTTTCCCGCCGCTTCTTCGCGAGGGTGCGCGAGATTTCCGCTCTATGGTGTGCAGTTTTTCGCGTAGAGGTAATAAATTTGCTCAGAAGAGGAATTTTTGTGCAGAGTGGTGCGTGTCGAATGCAGAAAAGTAGTATTTTTGTGGTGTAATCAGCTCACGCTTCATCGCATCATGCAAATCAACTGTCATCTCTCCCGACTCATTGAGGAGTCGGCCCGTGTCTATGGCGACCGTGTCGCCTTGCAATATCGCGACTACAGCCGTTCGAAATGGATTGGTGTGTCGTGGAATCAATTTGCCGACCGGGTGCACCGCTCCGCCCGCTCACTCGTACACCTCGGAGTGGGGGTGCAAGATCGCATTGCGGTCTTTTCGCAAAACAAACCCGAATCGCTTTACGTGGAGTTCGGCGCCTTCCGCACGCGAGCGGTCTGCGTGCCGTTTTATGCCACCACGAGCGGCGCCCAGGTGCAGTTCATGATGAACGATGCCGAGATTCGCCTCATTTTCGTGGGCGAACAGCAGCAGTATGACACCGTTTGGAGTGTGCTCAGTCTTTGCCACAAGTTGGAACACATCGTGATCTTCGACCCCGAGGTGAAGCGCCACAAGGACGACCGTCTTTCATTGAGCTTCAACGAGTTTTTGGCGCTCGGCGACCGCGACGGCGCCCACGAGAGTGAGGTGCAGCGTCGCGTGAGCGAGGCCGAATTCAGCGATATGGCCAATATCCTCTACACGAGCGGCACCACCGGCCAGTCGAAGGGGGTGATTCTCCTGCACTCGCAGTATCATTTCACCTTCGCCGCCCATACGAAAATCTACGATCTCACGCCCGACGATGTGTCGATCAACTTTTTGCCCTTCAGCCACGTCTTTGAAGGCGGATGGTCGAAACTCTGTTTGACCTGCGGTGTGCGTTTGGCCATCAACCTCCGTCCGCTCGACATTCAGCAGAGCATGCGCGAGGTGCGTCCCACGTGCATGAGTGCTGTGCCGCGCTTCTGGGAGAAAGTCTATCAAGGTGTGCTCGACAAGATGGAGAGCGGCGGCGCTGTGCAGCGCGCCCTTATTAAAGATGCGTTGAAGGTCGGCGCCGAGGTGTGGGAGAAATACACCTCGCAGGGCAAGCGTCCGCCGTTTGCGCTGCGTATGAAATATGCCGCCTACGACCGTACGCTCTTGCGCCTGCTGCGCAAAACGCTCGGCCTGGATCGTGCGCACCTCTTCCCCGTGGCGGGCGCCACCATTCCGCCCGAAGTGGAGCGCTTCGTACACGCCGTCGGTTTCGGCATGGCTGCCGGCTATGGACTGACGGAGACTTGCGCCACGGTGTCGTGCGACGATCCCGCACGCCCCGTCACGCTCGGTTCGATCGGTCGCCCGCTGCCCGGCGTGGAAGTGAAGATCGGCGAGAACAACGAGATTCTGGTGCGCGGAGGCAACGTGACGCCTGGCTACTACAAGAACGCCGAGGCCACAGCGGCCGCCTTCACCGAAGACGGTTGGTTCCGCACGGGCGATGCCGGCTATCTCAAAGATGGCGAACTCTACATCACCGACCGCATCAAGGACTTGTTCAAAACAAGCAACGGCAAATACATCGCCCCGCAGGCCATCGAAGGCAAACTCACCATCGACCGCAACTTTGATCAAGTGGTGGTAGTGGCTGACCGCCGCAAATTCGTTTCGGCCCTCATCGTGCCCAACTATTCGGTGCTCGAAACGTGGGCAAAGGCCGAAGGAATCGAGGTGGACAGCCGCGAAGCGCTCTGCAACGACCCGCGTGTGGTGAACCACTTGGCCGAACGCATCGAAACGCTGCAACAAGACTTGGCGGCCTACGAGAAAATCAAGCGCTTCGTGCTGCTGCCCAAACCTTTCACAATCGAAAGCGGCGAACTCACCAACACGCTCAAAATCAAACGTCGCGTGGTCTACGAACGCTATGCCGCACTGATCGAACAAATGTACGCCGAAACGCCGTCGAAGTCCTAAATCGAAGGTGAAAACAGCCCGCCGAGCCGTCGGCCGGTGCCATATCAGGTTTGCCCTCACCGCATTTCGGTGGGGGCAAACGGCGTTTCGTGGGGCGAATAATTTTGTCAATCGCCGCGCATTCACTACTTTTGTAGTCATCAAGCCCCGTGCGGAGGAGGTCTTCCCCGACAGCGGCGCACACACAGAGATTCCACTCCAATCCCAATATGATAACAGCCGAACAACTTAAAGCCGTGCATGATCGCGTCGAGCAATTGCATCGCTATCTCGACATCGACGCCAAGAAAATGCAGTACGAGGAAGAACAACTCCGCACCCAAGATCCTTCTTTTTGGGACGATCGTGAGCGCGCGGAAGAGCAAATGAAACTCGTCAAGGGCTTGGAAAAGTGGATCAACGGCTACAAAGAAGCCAAAACGCTGGCCGACGAGCTCCAACTGGCCTTTGAGTTCTACAAAGACGAAATGGTGACCGAAGAAGAGGTCGACGCTGACTATGCACGCGCCATCGAAGCGGTCGAAGATTTGGAACTGAAGAACATGCTGCGCCAAGAAGAAGATGCCATGCCCTGTGTGCTCAAAATCAACTCGGGCGCCGGCGGCACGGAAGCGCAAGACTGGGCTTCGATGCTCATGCGCATGTATCTGCGCTACGCCGAAAGCAACGGTTACAAGACGACGATCTGCAACTTGCAGGACGGCGACGAAGCCGGCATCAAGACCGTGACGATGGAAATCGAGGGCGAAATGGCCTACGGCTTCCTCAAAAGCGAGAACGGTGTGCACCGCTTGGTGCGCGTCAGCCCCTACAACGCACAGGGTAAGCGCATGACGTCGTTCGCCTCGGTGTTTGTTACGCCGCTGGTCGACGATTCGATCGAAGTGTACGTCGATCCCGCTTGCTTGAGCTGGGACACCTTCCGCTCCGGTGGTGCCGGCGGACAGAACGTCAACAAGGTCGAAACCGGTGTGCGCCTCCGCTACCAATACAAAGACCCCGACACGGGCGAGGAAGAAGAAATCCTCATCGAAAACACCGAGAGCCGTAAGCAGCTCGAGAACCGCGAAAACGCGATGCGCCTGCTCCGTTCGCAACTCTACGACCGCGCGCTCCAAAAGCGCAAGGCCGCACAGGCCAAGATCGAAGCGGGCAAGAAGAAAATCGAGTGGGGATCGCAGATCCGTTCCTACGTGTTCGACGATCGCCGCGTGAAAGACCACCGTACCAATTATCAAACCTCGGACGTCAACGGCGTGATGGACGGTAAACTCGATGGCTTCATCAAAGCCTATCTCATGGAGTTTGCCGAAACCACCGACGAATAAACTCGCCGCCCCCTTCGCGCCGCCGATGCCCACTAAATCTTTATCACATGAACCGGCATTCCACCCCCAACTCCCGCCACAAGCAAGACGCAGCTCGCCGTGAAGCGGCCAGCGGTCGACGTATCTTCATCTCCATTGTTGCCGTCTTTGTGGTGCTGGCCTTATTGCTCATTGCGGCCATGACCCTATTGTAAAATGCTCGTAGAGATCGAACGCAAATTTCTGGTGGAGGGCGACTACAAAACCCACGCCACTTCGCACACGCACATTGCCCAAGGCTATCTTTGTGCCGACGGGCAGCGTACGGTGCGCGTGCGGTTGCGCGACGATCGTGGTTATCTCACTGTCAAAGGGCCTTCGCTCGACGGCGGACTCTCACGTTTTGAGTGGGAGAAAGAGATCACGGCCGACGAAGCGCGCTTGTTGCTCGCCCTGTGTTTGCCGGGCGCAGTGGAAAAAGTGCGCTGGCTCGTTCCGGCGGGTGAACTGACCTACGAAGTCGATGAGTTTCTCGGTGCCAATGCGGGCTTGACCGTGGCGGAAATCGAACTCCCTGCGATCGATGCGCCCTTCGAACGCCCCGAATGGCTCGGCCGCGAAGTGACAGGTCACCGCCGTTACTACAACGCTGCCCTCACTGCGCGCCCGTTCTGCGAATGGACGCCCGAAGAGCAGGCCGGTCGCCTCGACTGAGTGCGAACTTTTCCGATCTATTGCTGTCCGGTAAACTTCAAAACGGCAGAAAAATCCATCCCGAAGCCCTTTAGAAGAGGACTTCGGGCTTTCTTTTTCAAAAAGCAGCCCCCCCAAAAAAAATAAATAATGATGGCCGGATTGGCCGCCCGGGAGCAGGACAAAAAACGAATGGGCTTGCCAAAGCGCGTTGTCCAAAGAAAGCGAATGCCCCTTTTCTTGTGGAAGAAAAACAGGCCTTTGCTCCTCCTTCTTTCCGTCCCAACCTCAAAGGGTGGGTCGCAGTCGTGCAAATGTCTCCCGATTGGGAGGGGCTGCGTCTCTTGGGGCAGTTCCGATAGGCAGGGATAAGGCAAAGTCGCGATGGTTCAGTAAGTCAAAGAGCATTTGCGCCCGAGGGTCGGGAAAAGTTCCTCAACTCTGCGCTATATAGACGTCGCAGTGCGGCGGGATGAAGGGAAAGTTGTGTTTTATCAAGCGCAAAAGTAAGACTTTAGTTTCGAATAATCGAATCTTTCTCGAGAAAATGTTTTATTTTTTTTGGAATAGGGAGGAGTCGAACGAAAACTTGTGGACTTTCTTGCGAAACTTCCCTTCTTTTCTCTTCTTCCTCCCCTTTTTTTGGGGAAACGACACACGCTCCTTCCCCACCCCTGCCATTCGCCGTTTCTTCCTCCGCACCTCCTTACGCGCGGACGGACACGCCCCTGCGCATCGCGCACTCAGCGAGTTCGCAATTCCTGCCTTCACCCTTCACCTTCACCCGCAATCCGTTGATACAGTGTGTTTTGCGTGTGAAGGAATGTGCCCTTTTTTGCCTTCACCGGTGAAGGAAAGAGGGGTGAAGCCTTCACCTACAAGTTGCTGATGCATAGATTTTTACGGCCTTGTGGTGAAGAGGTGAAGGCAAAAAACGAAAAACGCCGGACGCGCGCGTAACGCGCGCGCGTTGGGCGTTGAAGTGGGGGCAGAAGGAGCTGAGGTGGGAGCCGGTGGTGGAATCCATGATCGAGAGGCTATATCGAACACAGATGAAAAAGGTCTTTCGGTAGTTGCCGCATCGCTCCAAATGTCGGATGAACCGATTTTCTACGTTTTGAAATTTAACGGACAGCAATATTCCGCTATATAAAAGAGGAATAGCGCGCCCACCGATGATAGGCTAAAATTTATGTCGTGGAACATAGTTACAGACGCATTTGCAATGCGTGATTGTTAAAATCGTAGTCTCTGTGCGGAAAAGCTCCGCACTTTCTTGTTGTTTTGCCAACCAAAGTGTAAATTTGCAGCCTTAGAAGTGTACTTTTGTGTTGAATGGTCTCTCCTTCTTTCACATTCTTCGAGCAGACCGCGTCCGTCGTTGCCGTTTGTGTGCCGACGGGTTGTCCACCGCCACGGCGGAATCCTCGACTCATCAATCCCATAACGCTCATATTTCCGATATGAAAAGCATTCTCAAACTCGTCTGTCTGGCTGCCGTCGCCTTCCCCGCGGCGCTTCCGGCACAGCTCGTAGTGGATCGTCAGAAATATCCCGACTACGATCCCACCGTGCGCCCCGACCGTTCGCTCATGCGCTACGGTTCGCGCGCTCGTTTGAAAGGCGCAGCGGTTCCTGCTGAGAGCCAGCGCCCCGACCACGTGAACAACGCAGCCACGATGTACTTCCCGCCCATCATTTCGCAAGAAGGTGGTTCGTGCGGTTCGGCATCGCGCATTGCCTATATGTTCACCCACGAATTGAACTCCTTCCGCCATACCAACGCTTCGTTGCCCGAAAATATGTATCCCACGCACTTCGTGTGGCTCCTCACCTACGGTAACTCCGGTAAGGATCAGTTTGTGCAGCATGTGGGTGTGCCCTCGGTGAAGACTTATGGAGGTCGCGGTAACTCGGCCCTCTTCGGTTACAAAGAGTGGGACAGCCAAGACTATGGTTGGATGACGGGTTACGAGAAGTGGCACGAAGCCATGTTCAACCGCATGTTGCCCCCGCGCAACTTGCCGATGGGTGTCGGCACAGAAGAGGGTCGCAACATGTTGAAGAACTGGTTGTGGAACCACAACGGCGACACTGACTTCGCTTGCGGCGGTATCGCCGGTATCGGTGTGGCCTCGGCAGCAGCGCAAGGCGGTATTCCCCGCACGGATGCCAACGTGGCAGCCGGTGTGGTGGGGCAAAGCTACGTTCGCTGGTGGGGTACGAGCGTCGACCACGCCCTCACGGTGGTAGGTTACGACGATCGCATCGAATTTGACCTCGACGGCAATGGTAAGGCCGGTGAAAAAGAAAAAGACGAAGTCGGTGCTTGGATCATCGCCAACTCCTGGGGCGGATGGGCCAACAACGGTCTGATCTACTGCCCCTACGCTTACGGCTTCCCCGCACACAGCGTCACGAAAGAGGGCGGCAAAGAAGTGCGCAAGCAGAGCGGCGGCTGGTGGCAGCCCGAACTTTACTATGTGCGCAAGAACTATCGTCCGCTGCGCACCATCAAGGTGAAGATGGACTACTCCCACCGTTCGGAAATGCTCCTCACTGTGGGTGTGGCCACCGACCCCAACGCCACGCGTCCCGAAAAGACCATCGATCTGCACCACTTCCGCTGGGCAGGCGACGGCCACAACGGCGATATGAACCCTGCGCCCGCAGTTCCTATGCTCGGTCGTTGGGCAGACGGCAAGTTGCATGACGAACCCATGGAGTTCGGTTACGACTTGACTGACCTCTGCGAAGGTCTCGACCACTCGAAGCCGCTCAAGTTCTTCTTCAACGTAGACGCCCGCACCAAGTCTAAGGTAGCTTCTCGCGCCAAGGGTAGCGGACACATCTATAATGTGTCGATCATCGATTACGAATTCGACAAGGAAGGTGTAGAAACTCCGCTCGAACTCGATGCCGAAAACGGCGTGCTCGATGTGCCCGGCGGTAAGATCACCACGGTGAGCGGCGTCGTTTACGGCGAACAATACACCATGCCCCGCAACTTGCAGTTGAAGGGCACACAACTCACTTGGGATGCTCCGCAAGCCTGCGGTCACAATGTCAAGGCTTACAACATCTATAAGGATGGTGTGAAGATCTCCGACACCGAAAAGCGCGAGCAAACCATCGATGGCTCCGGCACTTACAGCGTTTCTGCCCTGTTTGACAGCGGTGTGGAGAGCCAACGCCTCACGGTCAGCACGCCCATCGCCGTGCAGACACCCAATGTCGCCGCCAAGTTCAACAACAACGGCTTCAACATCCCCGATATCTTCAACGACACGTACGGCAACTGCACCATTGAGTTCTGGGTGAAGCCCCAAAGCCTCAAAAACTGGAACTTGCAGGCCGGTCGCTGGGGACAATTCATGTTCCACGCCAACGAAGACGGTGAGTTCACTGCCGGTTGGGATGCAGTGGGCGAAAAGCGCGTACATGCTTACGGTGCTTTGAAAGTAGGTCGCTGGAACCACATCGCCATGGTGGTCAACAAGGGTAGCTTCAATGTCTATGTTGACGGCAAGAGCGCCGGTTCTGTCAACGGCGGTTCTACATTTAGCGGAATCGGTGGCTTCGGAACGCTCAATTTCTGGTCGGGCGAAGCCAACGGACAAGACGCCGTTTACGACGAAATCCGCATCTGGAACAAGAGCCGTACGCGCTACGAGATCCAACAAGCCATGAACACCGAGTTCAGCGGCAGCGTATTGCCCCAAGGCCTCATTGCTTACTATAAGGGTAACGTGATGATGATTGACGGCAAACCCTATCTCCAAGATTGCGTGGGCGCGCACAACGCCCCCATCGTGAACCCCGACAGCAAGAGCTACGAGGAAATCAACAGCGACAAGACTTGGAACACGGAAGTGAAGGGTACGATCTCGATCAACAACACCCGTATCACCGGTCCTGCCAAGGTAGTAGCCGGCCAGCCCGCAGCGTTCAGCGCCGTCTTCCCCGATGCTGTTGAACAACTCTCGTGGAATGCCCCCGATGCCGGTATCGAAAACTACAGCGGCGCGGAACTCACGGCCATCTTCCCCAAAGTGGGTAATTACGAGGTGAACCTCACCGCGAAAGGCAGCACCGAGGCGAACCAAATCACCGTGAAGCGCATGATCGAAGTCACCCCCGCTGCCGAATTCAGCGCAGACTTCAAGGCTTCGCTCAAACAAGTGCCCGCCGGACAGCGCGTCAGCTTCATTCCCACTCAGCCCGTAGCCGGTTATCGCTACGAATGGACGATGGAAGGCGGCGATGTCACGAGTTCCAAGGCCATTTCGGCGGCGACCACGTTCCAAACCGTCGGCAAGCACCAAGTGACGCTCAAAGTTACCTCCGCCGCCGGCGAAGTGAAGACGCAAACGCAGACCATCGAGGTGGCCGAAGTCAGCCCCGAAGCCGACTTCAACGTGCTTACCCCCGTGGTAACCGTCAATGACACCGTGAAGATCAAGGACGAAAGCAAGTTCACCCCCACCAGCTGGAAGTGGATGCTCTCGAGCCCCGGCAAGAACTATCTTGTCAACGGTCGCAACGTGAAATTCCAGGCCACGGAGCCCGGTGTTTACGATGTCGTGCTCACGGCCTCCAACAATGTCGGCACAAGCACCCTCTCTCGCAGCCGCGGTCTCATCGTAGTCAACGCAGATTCGAAGAGTGGTTTGAGCTTCAACAGCGCTTCGTCGCGTGTTGTGCTCGGCAAATCGCCCCTCGCCGAAGCAGACAAGAACTTCACCGTAGAATGGTGGATGAACCCCTCCAAACTCTCTGACTTCTGCTGCGGTATCGGTAACAGCGATGACAACTTCCTCATCAAGGCCGACGCTGCCGGTGCACTCATTGTGAGCAAGGGCGGTCGTCAGATGAAGAGCAACAACGATCTCGTCGTGCCCGGCGAATGGCACCACTATGCCGTTGTCGTAAACAGTAACAACGTGATCATCTACCGCGACGGTCATAAGGTGGCTTCGCAGTACGTGTTGAACGCCGTCAAGGGGCTCAACAGCTTCTCAATCGGTACTGCCGCTGCTGACATGAATGGTCAGATCGACGAATTCCGCGTTTGGGGCAGCGCCCTCAGCCAGGAGCAACTCCAAACATGGGGCAATGCACCGCTCAACGTGAATGCCGAAGACGTGAAAGCCGCTGATCTCCGCGTTTACTACGACTTCAACCAAAACAGCGGTAACGTACAAGACCGTGGTGCCAACGCCAACCACGCCACTCGCCTCGGCTTCGGTCCTGACGGTGACGCTTGGCCGCTCTCTAAGGGCGTCTTCAGCCTCAATTTCTCTGCCAAGGGCAAAGAAAACGTGACGAAGGACTATTTGGCCAACACCAAAACTCAGTTCCGTCACACCACTGTGCAGATGAACGACACGAAGAGCGGACGCTGGTACGAGTTGAAGGACTGGAAACTTGAGAACCAAGTGAAGAACGGCAATGTAACGACTGCCGCTTGCTACGACGGTTACAAGAACGGTAACTTCACGGTAGCCACCGGTTGGGACGGCTTTGCCGACCTCAAGGACCACAAGGTTTACCAAGTAGTGAAGCTCCCCGCCGGCCTCTATTCGTTGACAGTGACCTATGGCCAGCACGACCAGTCTGCAGGTTCTTACCTCGCAGTGGCTGCCGGCAACAAACTCCCCGACACCGAAAACCTCTCCACGGCCATTGCTTCGCAAGCCATGGAAGGTAAGGGCAACGGAGGCACGAACACCCTCCACTTCACGCTCGATAAAGAGACGGAAGTCGCCATCGGTATGGTGGTGAACATGACCGGTCAACGCATCTTCTGCATCAGCGACTTCATGCTCACCAAGGGTGCCTTCGAAGAACTGGAAGGTGTGGCTAAACTCACCGGTATTCTCGCTCCTCAACGTGCGAATGCCGCCCAAGGCACGATCTTCGACCTCAGCGGTCGTCGCGTCTTCGAGACCCGTCCCGGCAATATCTACATTGAGAACGGACAGCGTGTGGTGAAATAATCGCCCGTCGTTCCCTCAATAACGCGCAGCGCGCAAACTCCCCGTGAGTTTGCGCGCTTTTTTTGTTTTCTTTCCTTCCGCCGTAACCCATGTTACGCGCAAGAAGGCACCGCTGCACTACCTTTGCCGAAAAATCCCGAATTTATGAATCAGCATCCCCTTTACGCGTTGGCCGAAAACTGGCCTGCCGATCTCCTCATCGACTACATTCTCAAGATCCACCACCGCGGCATCCGCGACAACGGCCCCGGCATTCTCGCCCGTTTCCGTCGTGCCGTCGAAGCCCGTCCCGCCGATCGCGAGTTGGCCGAAGCCTGCGCCCTCTTCGAGGAGTCGCTCATCGACCTCGACATGCACCTCATGAAGGAGGAAAACGTGCTCTTCCCCTTCGTGCTCGAACTCTTCGAAGCCGATCGCGAAAATCTGCAGTTGGAACAAATGCACTGCGGCAGCGTGGCCAATCCCATCCACGTCATGGAAGACGACCACGAAGGCGAGGTGCAACGCTATGCCCGCATCGCACAACTCACCCACGATTTCGCCGTCAGCGCCGACGATGATACCGACTATCGAGAACTCATGGGCGAAGTTTCCGCCTTCATGAACGCTCTTCATGAGCACATCTATCTCGAAAACGAGATTCTCTTCCCCCTCGCCGTACGCTTGGAAGACCGTCGCGTACGTTTCTGATCCCCACTCTCCGATACTTCAACATAGACTAACAAACATAACAATGGATCCCAAAATGTTCTGTTTCCAATGCCAGGAAACAGCCGGCAACACCGGTTGCCTCATCAAAGGCGTTTGCGGTAAGGAAGCCTCCACCGCCCGCCTGCAAGACCTGCTCCTCTTTGTGGTGCGCGGCATTTCCGTCCTCGAACGCGAACTCCGCCGCTTAGGCCAAGACATCGACGTCGAAGTCTATCACTTCAACACCGATGCCCTCTTCTGCACCATCACCAACGCCAACTTCGACGACGAGAGCATCGCCGCTCGTGTGGATCGCGGTCTCGACCTCCGCGACGCCCTCGCCGAACGTCTCCGCGCCCTCGCTCCCGTGCCCAATGCCGATGCCGTGACGTGGCGCGCCGGCCGCGAAGCCTACGACGCCAAAGCCGGCGAAGTGGGCGTGCTCGCCGAACCCGATGCCGACAAGCGTTCGCTCGCCGAACTCATCATCTACGGTCTCAAAGGCATGGCCGCCTACTTGGAACACGCCCTGCGTTTGGGACACGAAGACCTCGACCAAAATCGCTTCATGTGCGAAGCCCTCGCCGCCCTCACTGTCGATGATCTCGACGTCGACGGACTGGTGGCGCTCACCCTCCGCACCGGCGAGTACGGGGTGAAGTCGATGGCGCAACTCGATGCCGCCAACACCGGCACCTATGGTCACCCCGAAGTGACCGAAGTGTCGATCGACGCCGGTAAGCGTCCCGGTATCCTCATCAGCGGCCACGATCTCAAAGACCTCGAGATGCTCCTCGAGCAGACCGAGGGCAAAGGCGTCGACGTCTACACGCACGGCGAGATGTTGCCCGCACACTACTATCCCGCGTTCAAGAAATACAAGCACTTTGTCGGCAACTACGGCAACGCTTGGTGGCAGCAGCGCGAAGAGTTCACCGCCTTCAACGGCCCCATTCTCTTCACCACCAACTGCATCGTGCCGCCCCTCTCCAACGCCACCTACAAAGACCGCGTCTACACCACCAACTCCACGGGCTATCCCGGTTGGAAGCACATCGTGGCCGACGCCGACGGACACAAGGACTTTTCCGAAATCATCGAAGTGGCCCTCACCTGCGAAGCGCCGCGCTCCATTGAGCAGGGTAGCATCGTCGGTGGCTTCGGTCACAACCAAGTCTTCGCCCTCGCCGACAAAGTGGTGGAGGCCGTCAAGTCGGGTGCCATCCGCAAGTTTGTGGTCATGAGCGGTTGCGACGGACGCCAGCGCGGCCGCAACTACTACACCGAGTTCGCCAAGGCACTTCCCCAAGACATCGTCATTCTCACCTCCGGCTGCGCCAAGTTCCGCTACAATAAGCTCGCTCTCGGCGACATCAACGGCATTCCCCGCGTGCTCGACGCCGGACAGTGCAACGACAGCTACTCGCTCGCGCTCATCGCCCTCAAACTCAAAGAGATCTTCGGATTGGCCGACGTCAACGAACTGCCCATCGCCTACAACATCGCGTGGTATGAGCAGAAAGCCATCATCGTGCTCCTCGCGCTCCTCTATCTCGGCATCAAAGACATCCACGTCGGTCCCACTTTGCCTGGTTTCCTTTCGCCCGGTGTGGTCGATGTGCTCGTCAAGAACTTCGGCATCGCCGGCATTACCGACGTCGAAAACGATCTCAAGATCTTCGGCATCGCCTAATCGCCCTGTAGCCTCCTCATTCAGGCTGTCGTCTTCAGGCGACAACCGTTCGGCCCGCACCTTCAATTCGGGTTCGGTGCGGCCGAACACCACAACGCCCCCTTGCCACTGCGGCAAGGGGGCGTTTTTGCGAAAATCGAGGAGACGAGAAAATAAGGAAAAAACTTGTGATGAAGCTTTTTCGAGGACGATGAGCGCCGGTTCGCCACTTGTGTTCAGAGCGAGCCGCGACCAAATGCCGTGCGGCGTAGGCTGTGGGGAGATTTCACGCCTTCGGACGGCACACGCGACTCACATCGGGCGGAGTGGGGGAGTGTCTGTCGCCACAAAAGCCCCGTCGCGCTTCTCCACCAGCCCTTCTGCCACGAGGTCGGAAAGCACGCGCGAGAGGGAAGGGCGCTGCACGCCCAACTGTTGTGCTGCCGTCTGCACACTACTCATCGCTCCGCGTTCGCGCAAGAAGTCCAGCACGCGCGAACGCAGACTTTGGAGCGTCAACTGCCGCAGGCGTCGGCTCAAGAATTGCGCCCTGTCCGACACCTCCGCCACGAAGCGGCGCATCGCCTCCGGTTGTTGCAGCATGAAGCCGAAGAGCGCTTCTTTGTTCACCGTCCACACCTCGCATTCCGTGGCCGCCGTCACCGATACCGGCATGCGGTTTTCGGTGCCGAAGAGGAAGGCCGAGGCCAAAAGCATGGGGGCTTTGAGCACATCGATGGCCAAATCGCGCCCGTCTTGCACCATTTCGGTGTTGGCGGTGCCGGCCGTGAGCAAGAGTGCCGAACGGCATTCCACACCTTGGGCGATGATGCGTTCGCCCGGCGCATAGCGCTCGAAGCGGTGGGGCGTCTCCGCCAACCATCGGCGCAGCTCTTCGACCGGGGTTTGGGCAAAAATAAAGAGATTGAGCAGATCGTTCATAGTTCGATGATTCTGAGTGCGTGAGCGCCGGTGCCTCGCGCGCAGTGAGCCGCCGGCGCCCCATGTTGTCGGCGACAGCGGACATTGAAAGCCGTTTTTTCGGCAAAAGATGGGGACTTTTGCCGAAAAGGCGCGCTGTTTCTTTCCAAAGCGCCCTACTTTTTTCGGTGCTTTCGGCAAAGATACGCTTTTGCTCCGACATCTCGCCGTGCCCTGATCCACAAATGATTCACCGCCACGGCTTTCGCTTTTTTCACCTCCCCTTTTGTGAGAAGAGTAGGGCAGAAAGGAGAAAAATCAAGCGCGAACGATATTTCTCGCCGCTCTGCCCATCATAAAACTGCAAGTTGGCGGGGCTATTCCGAATTATCTTTGTAATTTTGCCGTGCAAAGTCACCGTTGAGGTGATTGTGCGGGCCCGAAGCAGCACGAACTTTGCCGGGCCAATTCATTCACCCATCAAAATCACACAACATGATCGGAATTTATTACGGCAGCAGCACGGGCAACACCGAAGCTGCAGCAAACGACATCGCAGCGGCTCTCGGCGTTGACGCTGCTAACATTCACAACGTGAGCGATACCGACGCCTCGACGGTAGCCGACTACGACACCCTCCTCCTCGGTTCTTCGACTTGGGGTGCCGGCGACCTCCAAGACGACTGGTATGACTTCCTCGACAACCTCAAGGGTCAAGATCTCGCCGGCAAGAAGGTGGGTCTCTTCGGTTGCGGTGACTCTGACGGCTACGCTGACACGTTCTGCGGCGCTCTCGTTCAGATCTACGACGCTCTTCAGGACACCGGCGCTACGTTCGTAGGCGCTTACGAGCCCGAAGGCTACCAGGTGACCGACTCTGAGCTCAACCGCGACGGCAAGTTCCTCGGCCTCGCCCTCGACGCAGCCGACGAAGAAAACAACCCCGAGCGCATCGCTAAGTGGGTTGAACTCGTGAAATAAGCCCTAACTTCGCAACATCCCTACAAAATATTTCATACACAATGAAAATTCAAAACATCGTAGCCCGTGAGATCCTCGATTCGCGCGGCAATCCCACAGTAGAAGTAGACGTAACGCTCGAAAACGGCGTAGTAGGCCGTGCATCAGTTCCCTCCGGTGCTTCTACCGGTGAGCACGAAGCCCTCGAACTCCGCGACGGCGACAAGAAGCGCTACCTCGGTAAGGGTACGCTCAACGCCGTGAAGAACGTCAACGAGAAGATCGCTCCCGCTCTCGTGGGTCACTGCGTACTCGATCAGCGCGGCATCGACCACAAGATGCTCGCTCTCGACGGCACGAAGACGAAGTCTAACCTCGGTGCCAACGCCATCCTCGGCGTATCGCTCGCCGTGGCCAAGGCCGGTGCTGCCTCCCTCAACATCCCCCTCTACCGTTACATCGGTGGCACGAACACCTTCACCCTCCCCGTTCCCATGATGAACATCATCAACGGCGGTTCGCACTCTGACGCTCCCATCGCGTTCCAAGAGTTCATGATCCGTCCCGTAGGTGCTCCCTCGTTCCGCGAAGGTCTCCGCATGGGTGCCGAAGTCTTCCACGCCCTCAAGAAGGTGCTCCACGACCGTGGTCTCTCCACTGCCGTAGGTGACGAAGGTGGTTTCGCTCCCACGCTCGACGGTACCGAAGATGCCCTCGAAAGCATCCTCAAGGCCATCAAGGCTGCCGGCTACGAACCCGGTAAGGACGTGATGATCGGTCTCGACTGCGCTTCTTCTGAGTTCTACGCTGACGGTGTTTACGACTACACCAAGTTCGAAGGCGAGAAGGGTGCCAAGCGCAACGCCGACGAGCAGGTGGCTTACCTCACCGGCCTCGTTGAGAAGTACCCCATCGACAGCATCGAAGACGGTATGTCTGAGAACGACTGGGAAGGTTGGAAGAAGCTCACCGACGCTATCGGCGATCGCTGCCAGCTCGTAGGTGACGACCTCTTCGTGACCAACGTAGACTTCCTCAAGAAGGGTATCGAACTCGGCTGCGGTAACTCGATCCTCATCAAGGTGAACCAAATCGGTTCGCTCTCTGAGACGCTCGATGCCATCGAAATGGCACACCGCGCAGGTTACACTTCGGTGACTTCGCACCGTTCGGGCGAAACTGAAGATGCTACCATCGCTGACATCGCCGTGGCTACCAACTCGGGTCAGATCAAGACCGGTTCGCTCAGCCGCTCCGACCGTATGGCCAAGTACAACCAGCTCCTCCGCATCGAAGAGGAACTCGGTGATCTCGCCGTTTACGGTTACAAGCGCGTGAAGCGTCAGGCCTAAGCCTACATTTCGACGTCGCCTGCCGCTCTTTCGGTTGTGGGCACGTCCGCAACAAAAAGAAGCCGCTCCTTTCGCACGAAAGGGGCGGCTTTTGGTTTTTCCATGCTCGTCGCTGATTTTGTCCGCATGGTGCACAGGAGGACAAAGCATGTATATTGCCCGTTGACGGAATTGGGTATATTCAGATTCAACAAGGGTGTAGGTAGACAAAAACATTGTCCATGGCGAAAAAAGCGATGACTATTTTTTTCGGTTTCAATCCATCAATTGTCGGATTTCATCGATTAGAACGAAAGTGGGGCGCACGTTTTCTAAACTTGCAGGAGATGTGCCACTCATTTTTCCCTCTGTGCGGCGCGCAAAATCGAGTACTTCGCCCAAGAATCCCTGTTTCACAATGGAATGGTTTGCAGCGGTCGGGGCAAATCCATCGTTGTCGAGCAAATGTCGAGTGAGGCTTGTGCGCCGAAAGACCTTTTCCGTGGGAAGTCCGAAGAAGGTGGAAAATTTCTCTGTGTAATCAAGTGCATCTGCGCAGTTTGTCCGATAAATGCCCGATTGAGTGTTGATTTCCAATGTTTCCACAGCCGGTTTCCAAGTGTAGGCCGTCGACAGTTCCAAGCACCCCATCACTTGCCGGTGCTCCAAAACGAGAAATAGGGTGACTTCGCCCCGCGCGCTCTTTCCGGTTTGTGTAAAGTTGCGCACTTTGGCCTCACCGAAGAGAAAACTCACCAAGTCCAGCGGATGGATGAACAAGTCTGTCAGCGCATCCCCTTCCGGGTAGGCACCGGTGAGGAAACGATAGTGGTAACTGTGCATCTTCGCCCCGCGCAATTCCTGTTGCAAGAGACTTGCGACAGGCGAAAAACGGCGTTGAAAGCCCACGGTCACAGCAGGATTGCCGACAGCCTTTGCCGTTTCAATCAATCTGTCGAGCTGTTCGAGTGCGGTGCAGGGCGGTTTCTCCACAAAGAGCGCTTTTCCGCTTTCCAATACGGCACGGGAGATGGTGAAATGGGCAGAAGGCGTCGCTGCCACAAAGACTCCGTGAATCTCCTTGTCGTCGAGCACCTCGCGGAGCGATGTTGTGCCGTGCAGCCCGGGATATTTTCGTGCGACAGCCTCCGCTTTGCTTGTCGAGGTGCAGCAAACATAGCGCAGAGGCAACCCCAAATATTGTATGGCCGGGAGAAGTTGATGAACCGCGTGGTTGCCGAATCCGACCATCGCGTAACCGGCGGTATAGATGTCGTTCATGCGACGAAGATCACGTAGGCGTTTGTAGCGTCGGATGAGCGGGAGAATCAGTTTCATGCCTCGATGTTCGTTTTTTGTTGTATGTATTGTCGGTAAGTCATTCGTCGATCCTCCGTCCATTGATAACGACCATACCACAGTTCGATGATTCGTTTGGGAAGTAGGCGTTCGAGATTGCGCAATAGGATGATGTCAAATTTTCGGTGGTAATTTATCCAGCATTTATTGCACTTTTGTGAGTGCCGACATTGAGTTTTACAGCTTTTCGGCGAGTTGAATATCTCATCGAGCGAGTTTCGGTGTATATTCCCCAAGACAACATCCAGATTTTGGCAAATCGGCACATCGCCGTTGGAATGAATCACCAGTTCGTTGAAAATACTATGGCAACGCAGCTGTAGGCGATGATTTTTCCACTCATCGTAGAGTGCCACGAAGTCGAAGTTTTCGTCCGTTTCGTGAATCGATGGAGGAATCTGCCGCAGGAAATCGGTGTGTGCCGTGTCGATCAAGCCCGAAGTGGTGTCGAAAAATGACATGGTGCTGTAAATTCCTATGCGTACATCGATGCCATAGCGCTTGGCCACGGCAATGACGTGCTCCATGTCGCGGAACGAGTTCCAGGGCGAGAGGCAAAACATGAGCGAAATGGGAATCCGTTCGTGCCATTGTTCGATGACTTGCATCACCTGCTCGTAACCGTCGACGCCCCGCATGTGTCGATAGGTGCTTTTGTCCCCGTCGAGCGAGAGGTAGAGGTGCTTCGGATGGTGTTTTTCCAACATCTGCGTGAGTTTCTGCGGAGCCAAAGCGTTCGACAGCAGGGTATAGTTAGGATGGTGCGCATCAAACCACCCCAAGATGGCATCCGCTTCCGGATGCAACAGAAATTCTCCACCTTCTAAGCCCACTGTGGTGCGGGCTGTCACGCATTTAGACTCCATGATGCGGCGAATGTCGTCGAGCGAGAGGTGTTCGGCCGGTTTTTTCCAAATGGAGCAATGCTGGCAGCGAGATTGACAACGTGTGGTGGAATAAATCATCAGAGAAGTCAAGGTCTTGTGTCGAGGACGCAACAGATTGTGAAGAAACGTCCATCCGTTGTGTAGATAATCGTAGAGGCTGTACATGGTATTCGTTGTGTATTCTTTAGAAGAAGAGTAAACAAATACCGAAACACTGCACCGCATCCTTCAAAAACAGACACCGCCGCATCGAATCTCGTCGAGCGGCGGTGTAAAAGCATCACCAAGTGAGGCGAATGCCGAAGGGGACAGCCACCGACCATGGATGTTCCGTTCGGTAAGTGCGAACGGGAGTTCCCGTTCCGAAATAGTGCGTCACACTCGGTTCGACAAAGAGAGTGAAGGGACGCACGAGGCGATATTCCGCGCCGGCTCCCATTTGCACCGACCACTGGCACGGTGCGGAAAAGTGCGTGCGCAGCGGCGTGACGGAGTCCGCCGATTCGATATAGGCCTTATTTTGTGTGGCACGCACCGGCCACTCAAAGGTGGCTCCTCCTGTGGCATAGACATTGAAGCGTCCGTTCTGCCAAACACGGTAGGTCAATCGGAGCGGAAGCCCTACGTAATCGATCCGTTGTCGTTTTTGTATGCGCCCTTTGTGGAAAGCACTTTCAAACTCCGAGTTCAGACGCGTGTAGCTCACTCCGGTGCCGAAATACCACCGCTCTCCGAGTTGTTTTCCCACCGAAAGTTCCACTGTCACGGGGCGTTGATGCCGCTCCGTCTCATTGAGGTTTGGTGTGCCCCCTTGGTTGGGTGCATTGTTGTACAACATGCGGTTGAGTTGTGCCCGTTCGAGAGAGTCGAGCAGCGTTTGGTTGGCTGCAAGATAGTCCGAAAGTTCCTGCCACGAATGTATTTTGCGTCTCACTCCTCCGTTGGCATGATCTGTGAGGGAGAGATAATCGAACTTGATGGGCGAATTGGAAGAAGCTGTGGCCGCTCCTCCACCGAAATTCACAGTCCAAGGATAGTGCTTGCGAGCAACCGGGGAGGGGATATGAACATCCATTGCCAACTGTCGATCGGCGATTGGGGCGACGACAGTCGGCAGCGCAACGGTGTCGCCGCTTTGCGACAAATCGGAAAGCGGAGCGGAGAGCGCGGCAAATCTGAGACGATCTGCGATGAGTGGCGCGGACGATTGCGCTTGCATCGCTGAAGTCATGGAACACTTCGGTGGCGTTGGCTCGCTGTCGGCTGCGGTATACGCGGCTTCTACTCCGCGCCTTGCGCTTTCTACCGGAAGCGCACCCTTGCGTCCCACGGGAGGCATCGCCTTTTGAGGAAGAGGGCGAGGCAGAGCGGCCGTCGAAGGTGCCGCTTGCCGGCGCATGCTGTGCTGCCTGTAAATCCAAACGCCCACCACCACCGGCAAGATAAGGAGCAGTCGGTAATCGGCCAAGAGCTTTCTCAACATGCGTTTGGCACGTGCCAGTTGCGACGACGAACTGTGCGGTGCAATGCCCAACAATTGCCCAATCTCTTCGTGTGACAGTCCGTCGAGCACCGCGAGACGAAAAACTTCTCCGTAGCCGCGAGGTAGTGTCTCAATGGCTTCGAGCAGACGTTCCATAGGAATGACCGAAGAAGGGGGTGGGCTGTCGTCGTCGGCCAGTTCTTCCGTCATTGCTTCGTGCAGGCGGAGGCGTTCTTCGGTAGCCTTTGCATGCCGAAGGGCGAGATTGCGCACGATCACGGTCATCCAGTGCACCAGCTTGGTTTCATCGCGCAAATGATCGATGTGTGTGAAAATAATCACGAAGGCATCGTGCAAAACGTCTTCGGCCTCCGCTTGATTTTTGACGTAGCGGAGGCAGATACGAAGCAGTTGCGGAGCATAGGTCTCATAGAGTTCTCCCAAAGTCTGCGAGTCGAATGGCGTAGTGCCGGTAGATTTCCGATGAGTTGGCATCACGATAGAGTTTATCGTGATGAATGAGTGGAAAAAGCGAAATGACTGCATTGAAATATGCATTTTTTGAGATTTACTCTCCGCTAATGTATTCGGTACGCCGATAGGAGGGGGCAAATGCCATCTTTTTTTCGGCAAAATATATGCTCTCGACCGAACCTCAATGAGAGAAAAAGCCCGAAAGCAGACGTACTGAAAGTGAGGCTCGGCCTCTCTGCCAACAAAACTTGGGAGGAAGCGTGCAAATGTACCTTGTTTTTATGGAAACTTCCGTCGTTCTGTTTCGTCGGTCATTTCTCTTTCGGTCGACAAACCGAAATTGGAGTGCCCGACGAGGAATTTCTCCGGAAAAATGGCCGTCGACTAATTTATTTCCTTTGGAAATTTGTTTGTGTCGCACGCGTTGCTTACTTTTGCAGTGGTTTCCAATGGAAAATAAGTAATCCCGATTCAAAGACCATTCAACATCAACGCAATGAAAGCAAAAGAAATCACCAACGAATACTTCCTCTCTCACGTTTTCGACTATCAAAACAACACCGAAAACTGGCACTTCAAGGGCGATCGCCCCGCCGTGATTGACTTCTACGCCACTTGGTGCGGCCCCTGCAAAGCCATGGCACCGCATCTCGAGCGCATCGCCGAAGAATATGACGGTAAAATCGACGTGTACAAGGTGGATGTCGATCAAGAACCCGAACTTTCGGCCGTTTTCAACATCCGTTCGGTGCCCACGCTCCTCTTCATCCCCATGAACGACACCCCGCAGATCGCTCCCGGTGCCCTTTCGTACGGACAGCTCAAAGAGGTGGTAGACACGCACCTGTTGAAGTAAGCCGGTGCGCGCTTCCTACAGCCGTTCGCGCGAACGCTGTCCGTTGCCGTCCACAGACGGCGCTGCACCTCCCGTGCGCTCCCGACCGCCGTGCACATCCGCATTCGGTCAGTCGGCGCGCCGCCGCTTGTTCATTTCCGCACCGCCTGAACTCTCGTTGCCCCCTCATCGAGCGAAGAGGCGGCAAGGAGTAATTTGCGCAAAACCACCGATGGATCACACGAAAATATGCAAACTCCGCGATCTTTATCGCGCCATTTCCGCCCTCGAACGCCGTTTTGAGCGCCTCTATGACTTGAACATCAACGAAGCGATGCTTCTTTGCACCCTTCGGGAGTCGGGCTGCATGACCTCGAGCGAACTTGCCGAGCAACTGGATCTGACGCCCTCCAATGCTTCGAAAGTCATCGCTTCGGTGGAGCGACTGGGCTTTGTGAGTCGCACTCGCTGCAAGCAAGACAAGCGGCAGATGTACTTTTCCCTCACAGCAGCCGGCGGCGAGCGACTGGCCGCCATGCAGTGCGAAGAAATCGACCTCTCCGCTTTTCAGTTCTAAGACTGTTTCAATTATTTCCCCCGGGAGACACCTTCATCGAGAGGTGTCTCCCTTTTTCTTGCGCTGCCGTGGGGCGAAAATGCGGATCGAGTTCGATGAAATCGGCCTTTTTCGTGTGCGCCCTTCCCCGAGTCTGCACCCGACGATTTTAAGATGTCGGCAAAGCGCCCTATTATTTGCGCACATCGCGAGAAAAGCGTAATTTTGCCGGGCAAAGATTGTGCGCAAGCCGCTTTGCAGTCCTCTGATTCTAACAACGCTACAATCAATCGATATGAGTGAACAATTGAAGAAAATCAAGCAGCTCGTCGAACTTCGCGAGAAAGCCCGCCTCGGGGGCGGCGAAGTGGCCATCGACAAGCAGCACGCCAAAGGCAAAGCCACCGCTCGCGAACGCATCGCCCTACTCGTCGACGAAGGAAGTTTCGAAGAGCTCGACATGTTCAAGCTCCACCGCTGCCACGATTTCGGCATGGAGAAGAAACAATTCTACGGCGACGGCGTGGTGTGCGGCAGTGCCACCATCAACGGCCGCTTGGTCTATCTCTATGCTCAGGATTTCACCGTCAACGGTGGTTCGCTCTCCAAGACCATGGCCGAGAAAATCTGCAAAGTGCAGGACATGGCCATGAAGATGGGTGCCCCCTGCATCGGTCTCAACGACTCGGGCGGTGCCCGCATCCAAGAAGGTATCAATGCCCTCGCCGGTTTTGCCGATATCTTCCAGCGCAACATTGAGGCTTCGGGCGTCGTGCCCCAAATCTCCGGTATCTGCGGTCCCTGCGCCGGCGGTGCCGTTTATTCGCCCGCATTGACTGACTTCATCGTCATGCTCGAAGGCGTTTCCTACATGTTCCTCACCGGCCCCAAGGTGGTGAAAACCGTCACGGGTGAGGAGGTGAGCCAAGAAGACCTCGGCGGTGCCAGCGTACACGCCAAGAAGAGCGGTGTGGCTCACTTCACCGCCAAGACCGAAGAAGAGTTTGCCGCCCTCATTCGCAACCTCCTTTCGTTCCTGCCCCAAAACAACCACGAACGCGCGCCTCGCGTAGCCTGCGCCGACCCCATCGACCGTAAGGAAGACCTCCTCAACGAAATCATTCCCGACAATCCCAACATGGCCTACAACATGTATGAGGTCATCGGTGCGGTGGTCGACAACGGTGAGTTCCTCGAAGTGCAACGCGACTTCGCGCAGAACATCATCATCGGTTTCGCCCGTTTCAACGGCCAGAGTGTCGGCATCGTCGCCAACCAGCCGAAGGTTTATGCCGGTGTGCTCGATGTGAACGCCAGCCGCAAGGCCGCTCGCTTCGTGCGCTTCTGCGATGCCTTCAACATTCCCATCGTCAGCCTCGTCGATGTGCCCGGTTTCTTGCCCGGTACCGGTCAGGAGTACAACGCGGTGATCTCGCACGGCGCAAAACTCCTCTACGCTTACGGTGAAGCCACCGTGCCCAAGGTGACCGTGACGCTCCGCAAGAGCTACGGCGGTTCGCACATCGTGATGGGTAGCAAGCAACTCAAGACCGACATCAACTACGCTTGGCCTTCGGCCGAAATTGCCGTGATGGGTGCCGGTGGTGCCGTGGCCATTCTCAGCGCCAAGGCCGCCAAGAACGAAGCCGATCCCAAGGCCTTCCTCGCTCAGAAGGAAAAGGAATACAACGACCTCTTCACCAATCCCTACAAGGCCGCAGCCGAAGGTTACATCGACGATGTGATCGAACCGCGCAACACGCGTTTCCGCATCTGCCGCGCCCTCGAACAGATTGCCACCAAGAGCGAAGGTCGTCCCGCCAAGAAGCACGGTAACGAACCGCTCTAATCTCTCGCACATTTCGGTATGAAAACTTTCCACTACAACTTTGGCGGTCGCGACGTGCGCATCACGTTCAACGAACGCCGCGGCACGGTAGCCGCTGTCGAGGAAGACGGTGTGCCCTTTGTGCCCTCCGACGAGCGCATGCCCATCTATGCCGGCTTGATCAGCCTGGCACTCGCACAATATGAGTGCGAAGAAGTGCACGACGAGGAGACCGAGGTCATCACCCTCAACGCCGCGCACACGCGCTGGAACGATCCCACGCGCCAATTCAATTAAACCATTCTCCCCAACGACATTTCGACAATGAGAACATATAGTTATACCGTAAACGGTGCGCGTTACGACGTGACCATCGAATCGCTGCGCGACCAAGTGGCGAAGCTCAATGTGAACGGCATCGCGTTTGACGTAGAAATTCTGGGCGCTCCCCTCACAGAAGGCGATCTGCCTGAAGTGGCTGCTGCCGCTGTTCCCGCCGCTACGGCGGCTCCTGCTCCCGCTGCTGCGCCTGCCGCCGCCCCCGCGGCCAAAGGTGCTGCCGGCGAAGGCACGCCCGTTGCAGCGCCCCTGCCCGGTGTGGTCACCAAGGTCTTGGTGAGCGCCGGTCAAGCCGTGAAGAAGGGCGACACCGTCGTGGTGCTCGAAGCCATGAAGATGGAAAACAACATCACGGCCGAGTGCGACGGTAAAGTCACGGGTGTTTGCGTGGCTGCCGGCGACAGCGTGCTCGAAGGCACGACGCTCGTCACCATCGGTTGAACAACGAAAGCAAGCTAAATGCGCGATTTCATCGATAAATCCGCCCATCGCTTGCCTCCATCCGACTTGTTTCGGTCATCTTGCACGCAACGACGTGCAGCGTACGCCGACTCTCTTTACAAGCAGTGGTTTCACTTCGGTGAAATCACTGCTTTTTTGCAGCAAACTCCGCTTCGACAGCGAAGGGACATGTGCTAATCTCTCCTCGCGGTCGGGATTTCGCTCCGGTATCGCCCGTGTTTCTCATGGTGCCGCCGCCTTGATGCCACCCACTTCTCAGCGCAAACTTTCAAACGGAGGCTTGTGTCGGAAGCGACGAGGCGCGAGGCGCCGAATGATCCAAAAACAAGCCCAACGCGCACGTGTACGCGCGTCCGCCGTTTTATGTTTTTTGCCTTCACCTCTTCACCTTTGTAGGGTAAAATGTTGATGAATAGGCGTTTATAGGTGAAGGCTTCACCCGCTTTGCCTTCACCGGTGAAGTGTTAAAATCGTGTTTTTGTTCACTCACAACCGATAGATTATCAGAGGGTTGGGTGTGGAGGTGAAGGGTGAAGGCAAGAAATGCAAAGTCGTTGAGTGCGCGATGCGCCGGTGCGTGTCCGTTCGCGAGCGTGTCTACGCGTGTGAGAAACAGCCGTCGGTGGCGAGCATGGAAAGGGATCTCGACTTTCCGCTGAAACGAGAGAAGAAAAACACAAAACAAGACTCGATTCGAGAAAAAGTCCACTTGTTTTTGCAACTCGTTCTTTTTCGTCGAAGAAAAGCGATATTTTTCTGTTTGAAATTGCGATTATTCGAAATGTATCGTTTATCTTTGCGCTTGATAAAACACAACCTTCCCTTTATTCCTGCCACCCGGTGGCGTCCATATAGTGCGAATCCATGGGATTTTCTCCATGTTGAGACGCAAATGCTCTTTGACTTACTGAATGATTTCTGGTTCATCCGACATTTGGAGTGAGGCATCAACTACCAGAAGACCTTTTTCGAAAGTGCACCTGCCTCCCACCTCAGCCCCCAACCCGCGAGCGACCGCTGTTTTCCTTTTTGCCTTCACTTGATCACTCACATACGCAAGAACATGAAGAACTCGTTGATGCATCTACGCGATAAAATTCTACGGAGAAAAAGGTCGTTGATCGAGGCGAAGAACGACGAATTGAAGCACATCGTTCAGATAGCACACACACGCTGCAGAAGCGCCGGAGGATTTTCCGCGAATCTTATGGTAGCCATGGCTGCATAGAGTTTCTTGCCCAAGAAGCCCTCGCCTAATATTGAAATCATCGAAAGAGAATTGCCTCGACCGAACTGAGTTTTTACAGATACCAATCTAAGAAAAGATCAAATGTATCCCATTTTGCAAGAGTAGTTAGCTGTGTGCTGTTTTCGGTTGATCGATTCAATGAAAACTGAAAGACTTCTTCAGTCTGTTTGTTGTAAAAAAAACCAACCTCGCCCTCAAAACTATCAAGAGGAATGAACTCTTTGGGTAATCCTAATCCATCAGAAGCTCTAAGCACATCGAGTTCATAGGTCGAGAATAATAAAAACCAACAGATATGATATAAAACAACTCCTTTGCTGGTGAATGTGGGACCATCCTCTGCATGGATATAAAACTGCCCTATTGTACTGTTAGGATCA
Organism: uncultured Prevotellaceae bacterium; assembly: GCA_963542795.1. Taxonomy (GTDB): domain Bacteria; phylum Bacteroidota; class Bacteroidia; order Bacteroidales; family Bacteroidaceae; genus Alloprevotella. The sequence goes on from CAUTYW010000001.1 coordinate 135,295, forward strand.
ATGTCTAATTCTCTGAGAGCACTGATGTACTCTTCTGAGGGTGTGTCATACCACCACCCTTTCTCTTTCATCTTGTTTATACGATCTAATGATATCATGATGTTTTTCTAATGAACCGTTTGAGTTCCAATGTTCGCTACACGCCTTTTCCGTCTTTCGGCTTCTGCTCGTTCTTTCCAGTAGAGAAGAAGCCCTCTTCCCCATGGATACACCCAGGCATTTACATCGTGGAGGTATGCGTATAGATTTGACAGCCCCGCTTCGAGGCGAATAGGGTCTTGACTGATATAGGCACCTATCTCGGCGGAGTAGTAGCGGAAGCGGTTGTAGGTTAGCCCCGTCTCTGTGTCGAGGTACTGCCCTTGGTACAGGAAGGGTACCAGCCCCACTTCGCCTTGCTCTATGCGCACACGCCCATAGATATCCTGTTTACGCTTTCAGATGCGCTTACCCTCCTCGTCACACGCCTCTACAGGTGTGCCGAGGTAGTCCGAGATGATGGAGTATCGTCTCTCACCCACAATCTTCGCCGAAGGAACATATCCCCCGACAATCCTATTCTTCATCTTCGAGCGTTGCAAGAAAAAAATCGTGCAACATCCCACTTATGACTTGTTCCCCTGATGTCAACTTAAAATCCTCCCCCTCCTCCTGTGTGGCAAAAGTAGAACTTCCGTCTATGTATGATAGTACACTCGAAAGTGTATCCTCAATTATTAGTCTGGCAAAAAATCTTAACTGCTCTCTCCCCTTATGGTCTAGTTTGTCATATAAAGAAGCCGTTGCTTTCCAATATATATGGGTTATACTCTCCCTGTCAATAGTACGCAGTATCTCAAAATAGCGGTGGAGACTCTTATCAAAAATCTCATCCTTAATAGATTTCACAAATTCTCTATCTGTCATCTAGGTAGGTGTATTATTAATGCTTTCCTCTAGGAGGCTTATTCATTTCAGGATACATTGATTTATTTAATCAATGAGTTCCTGTAGCTGGGAATTGGGAATTTCGGGATATTCCCTCCTTAATTCCCTTATATCTCTTGCTAATAGCTCTCTTGCGTTGGCGAATGGCTTTTTTGTTCTGGGGTTAATTGCACTAGTAGACAATCTCCCTCGAACCGGATCTATGGAGCTATGCCCTGACGCTGGTACGAGGATGGCTGGAGCCTTATTCAGCTCATAGTTAGCAACAAGATTAGACATTCGGGCTTTCTGTCATACATGGTGTGCATCTAACCCTGTGCCCCTATTAACTTTTACTAGGTCTTCGTATAGACCAACTTGGAAGGGAACTCCTATCCCAGCTAATCCCCAGGGGGCTATCCACGCATTCATATCGTGGGCATATGCGTATAGGTTTGTTAGTCTCGCCTCGAGACGAATGGGGTCTTGACTGATGTAGGCTCCTGTTTTGGGTGAGTAGTAGCGGAAGCGGCTGAAAGCCAGCCCCGTCTCCCTGTCGAGGTAGTCCCCTCGGTAGAGTTAAGGTTGAGTATTCTTCCAATAGGATATTTCCCAAGGTTTATTTATCGGAATTATCCAACCTTCCTCAAAACGTGCTGCACTATCTGTCGTTATTAGAGTATCTTCCTCGAAATGCAATTTATCAAAAGGATTTCCATTTTCAAGCATCATCAACCATACAAATCTGGATTTTTGTTTATCAAAGACGTAAACTGCACCTTCACTTCCCCAACTAGTTTCACAACCATACGCAATCCAGAAGTCATTCTCAACCATCGCGATTACGTCAAAAGAAGTCTCAAGCTCATCCTCAATCCAATCTAAGGAATCATCTTCTTTCACTAAAACAGATTGATCGATCTCTGTTCTTTTATGTATCAAACGATAGAACGCTCCAGTCCTGGTTAGAATTCCATTGGTAAAAGGACAGATGCCGTCCTCAACACACCTATTTAACAAACTCATTTTCGGCAAGTTATTAGCAACTTCAATATTTTTCTTAGAAAGACCTGCATCAGGAACAACTCTTCCTGCCTTAATGTTACGTTTATCAGCATATCGCTTTTGAAAGTACTTTTCAGCCTCCACCTCAGCCCCACAACGCGCGCACTTCGCGTGTGCGCCCGCTATTTCGCTTTTTGCCTTCACCCGATCACTCGCATACGCAAGAACATAAAGAACTCGTTGATACATCTACGCGATAAAACTCTACTGAGGAAAAAGGCATTGATTGAGACGATAAAAGACGAATTGAAGCACATCGTTCAGATAGAACACACGCGCCACAGAAGCGTCGGAGGGTTTGCCGCGAATCTCATGATAGAAATGGTTGCATATAGTTTCTTGCCCAAAAGGGCCTCGCCTAATATTGAAATCATCGAAAGAGAAAGAAGGATTGCTTAGACCGAACTCAGGTCTAAATTGACTCCTTAATTAATCCTTCCACTTCGGTTGGAGTAAATACTAACCATTCTCTGTAGTTCTCACAATCATAGACAGTTATTCTTTTGCACTCTCCCCCAACCCAAAGGCTAGGCATCTCCGGGGTACCCATAAGGAATGTAATTTCTTGATAATTAGAATCCCTTATCTTGTCATAGTTTGGGTCTTCAAATATAAATCTCCACCTTTTCTTTTTGAACCCCAGACTTATATGTAAAGGCTTAAACATAAGCCCAGAATTTACTATCCCCATCGGAGAACTCGGTATTGCTCCAATATAGTTGAAAATTTCCACCAAATCTCCACCAGATTCGTTAACTTCTATCAACCGACCGAAAGCATAGCGTTCTGTTGGGGGAAAGTCAACAGAAGCATAGCTTTTGATGTTATCAGTATATTCACTAGGCAAGAACAGTGGTACAATGAATATACTCCCTACTCGTTTCTGAAAAAACTTCATCAATAAAAATTATTTGAGGTTGTTTTTGTTGTAAAGAAAATTGCTTCGACCGAACTCTGGTAACATCTGGTCTGATTTAGTCTCCAAGAAGAAAATCAAATATACAATTTGTTCAGCGGTTTTCTTCTTTTTAGAACCCCATCACTCCAAATGTCGGATGAACCTGATTTCTCATCCTGCCCAAGAGGTGGGTAAGACCGTGCCGTGTTCGTGGTGTTATCAAACGTGCTGCGTGTCCGTAGGGACATTACGGATTTTCAGCGAGTGGATGCCGTGCTTTCGACAACTGTGCGTGCTGTTCCGTTCTGTCGTACCCTTAGTGACGGTAGGGTGAGCACACGAGGCTTTTTCCGCCCGCTCCCTGCTTCGCTCCGCCGGCCGTTACTCCTTGCTAGCTGCGGCCTTTCTTGATCGTTTGTGCGCCTGATTCTCCTCCTTGTCGGTGGTGGGTCAGTGCATCCTGCGCCGGAAATGCACCATTTCATCGAATCGGCACAAAAAACCGCTGCTTGAAGTGTTCAAGCAGCGGATATGGTTCAGCGGGAGCACCCACCTTTCGGCAGGCGACTCGCGTAGGATTTAGCGTTCGCGACGGGGGCGACGTTCGCCATCCTCACGACGGGGACGACGTGCGGGGCGTTCTTCGTACCCCTCGGGCTTTTCGGTGAGCACCTTGTGCGAGAGGCGGAACTTGCCCGTCTTCTGGTCGATTTCGAGGAGCTTCACTTGGATCTTGTCGCCTTCTTTGATGCCGGCTTCTTCGACCGTCTCGAGGCGTTCCCAAGAGATTTCGGAGATGTGGAGCAGACCTTCCTTCGAGGGCATGAACTCAACGAAGCAACCGTAGGGCATGATGCTCACGACCTTCGCGTCGTAGACTTCGCCCACCTCGGGGATGGCCACGATGGCGCGGATCTTCGCCACAGCGGCGTCGATGCTCGACTTGTTGGGCGCAGAAACTTGGATCTTGCCCACACCGTCCACTTCGTCGATGGTGATGGTCGCACCGGTTTCTTCCTGCATGCCCTGAATGATCTTACCTCCGGGGCCGATAACGGCACCGATGAATTCCTTCGGAATCTCGAAGGCTTCGATGCGGGGCACGTGGGGCTTGTAGTCTTCGCGGGGATGGTCGAGTGTCTTCATCATCTCGCCGAGGATGTGCTCGCGGCCGGCCTTGGCTTGTGCAAGTGCCTTTTCGAGAATCTCGTAGGAAAGACCGTCGCACTTGATGTCCATCTGCGTGGCGGTGAGACCCTTGAGCGTACCGGTGGTCTTGAAGTCCATGTCGCCCAAGTGATCTTCGTCACCGAGGATGTCGGAGAGCACGGCGTATTTGTCTTCGCCGGGGTTCTTGATGAGACCCATGGCGATACCCGAAACGGGTGCCTTGATGGGCACACCGGCGTCCATCAGCGAGAGCGTACCGGCGCAAACCGTGGCCATCGACGACGAACCGTTGGATTCGAGGATATCGCTCACCACACGCACGGTGTAGGGGAAGTCGGTGGGGATCTGTCCCTTCAGACCGCGCCATGCCAAGTGGCCGTGACCGATCTCGCGACGGCCGACACCACGTTGTGCTCTGGCTTCGCCGGTGGAGAAGGGGGGGAAGTTGTAGTGAAGGAGGAAACGCATGTAGCTCTTGTCGAGCACATCGTCTACCATTTTCTCGTCGAGTTTCGTACCGAGCGTGGTGGTGGTCAAGCTCTGTGTTTCACCGCGGGTGAAGATGGCCGAACCGTGAGGGCCGGGGAGGGGATTCACTTCGCACCAGATGGGGCGAATGTCCGTGGTCTTACGACCGTCGAGACGAACGCCTTCGTCGAGAATGCAACGACGCATGGCATCCTTCTCCACATCGTGGTAGTAGGTATCGATGAGGGTGTTCTTTTCGGCCATTTCGTCTTCGCTGAGCTCGGTATGAGCGGCGGCATAGGCTTCTTTGAACTCTTCGCGCACGGCTTCGAAGGCATCGAAACGGGCGTGCTTCTCGAGGGCCGACTTCGTGATGTCGTAGCACTTTTGATAGCATTCGGCTTTCACCTGCTCGCGGAGGGCTTCGTCGTGCACTTCGTGGCAGTATTCGCGCTTCACGTCCTTGCCGAGTTCCTTCGAGAGTTCCTTTTGGAGACGGCACATGGGCTTGATGGCTTCGTGGGCGGCCTTGAGGGCTTCGAGGAGTGCGCTTTCGGGCACTTCGTCCATTTCGCCTTCCACCATCATGATGTTCTCTTCGGTAGCGCCCACCATGAGATCCATGTCGGCGTTCTTGAGTTGTTCGAAAGTGGGGTTGATCACGAAATTACCGTCGATGCGCGCCACGCGTACTTCGGAGATGGGGCCGTCGAAGGGGATGTCGGAGCAAGCCAAGGCAGCCGAAGCGGCGAAACCGGCGAGGGCGTCGGGCATGTCTACGCCGTCGGCGCTGAAGAGCGTGACGTTGACATACACTTCGGCGTGATAGTCAGAGGGAAAGAGGGGACGGAGGGCACGGTCAACGAGGCGCGAGGTCAGGATCTCGTAGTCGCCGGCGCGGCCTTCGCGCTTGGTGAAACCACCGGGGAAGCGTCCCACGGCAGAGTACTTTTCTTTGTAATCACATTGCAGCGGCATGAAATCGGTGCCGGGTACAGCGTCTTTGGCACCGCAAACGGTAGCGAGAAGCATGGTGTTGTTCATGCGCAACATCACTGCGCCGTCGGCCTGCTTCGCGAGCTTACCGGTCTCGATGCTGATGGTGCGTCCGTCAGGCAGCGAGACTGTTTTGGTAATAACGTTCATCTTATAACTTGTAATAGGGTAATGCGGAAAAAATAAATAGCGACGCGAGGTGGCGCTGTGCGACGACGAAAGAAAAAACCGCGCCCACCGGGGCGAAAGATTTTCGCGTCGAAAGCAGACTTCGCGACAGGGCAAAAATACTAAATAAATTTGATAGTCAAGTACTTTCGCTTATGAATTTTTGAGGAGCCTACGTAAGGCTTCTCTGTGGGAGGAGAGGGCAATGCCGTCGAGCAAATCGGGGGAAAGGGGATGCCATTCCGCAGTACTCGCATCGTCGTCGGCAAAAAGCGCGGTTTCATCGTCGACACTCACGGCGAAAAAACTATCGAGTGTGTGCACCGTCAGTTCGGAATAGACATAAAGATTGGGCAGACTGAAAAGAAATTTCGGCGCGTGGCCGTGGAGTCCGGTTTCTTCTTGCAGTTCTCGCAGACAAGTGGTTTCGAGTGATTCGCCGTGCTCGGCAAATCCGCCCGGAAAGCAGAGGGTGCCGGCTGCGGGGGCGAAAGCGCGACGCACCAAGAGGAGTTCGCCCTGTGCATTGTGCACCACCGCGGCGGCCGATGCCGAGGCGTTGGCATAGTAGGTGAAGTGGCAATCGGCGCAACGCTTCGACCGACTGTCGGCCACGGTGAATGCGGTGCTGCCGCAGCGCGGACAGTAGCGAAAGAGAGCCAAAGGATGCGATTTCATCGGTAGATCAGCGTATAGATGCCCTCGGGATCGTAGATGGTGCGCGCCAAATCTTGTACTTCCTCGGCTGTCACCGCTTGGATGCCGGCCATGATTTTGGCCATGTCGCGTGGCGTGCCGGTATGGGCATATTGTTTGGCCATGGCCACGGCAAACGACTCGGAATGATCGCACGAAATGCCGATTTGTCCGCAGAGTTGCGCTTTCGCCACGCGAAGTGCGGCGGACGAGAGGGGTTTGTCGCAGAGGCGTTGGAGTTCGCGCGCCACCAACTGTCGACAGCGTGCCACATCCTCGGTGTCGCAACCGAAATAAAGACTCCAAAAGCCCGTGTCGGGATAGGTGTTCAGATAGGTGTCGATGCTATACACCAAACCATGGCGTTCGCGCACGGCCATGTTTAGGCGCGAATTCATCGACGGGCCACCCACGATATTGTTGAGCAGCGTCAGCGCGTAGCGTCGCGCATCGCCGGCTGAAAAGGTGGGCGCGCCCATCACGACATGCGCTTGGTGCGTGCCGCGGTTCACGCGGACGGTTGAGGGCGCGGTGAAACCGGCGAAGGGTTGCACGGCTTTTTTGAAATCCTGCTCTGCGGTTGCCGAATCCATCGGAGTCATGGCAGCGGCGGAGTGGGCTTTCTCCAGGCGGCGGAGCAACTGCGGCCAATCCACTTTGCCGTAAAGATAGAACACCGCGTTGTCGGGACGATAGTGTTCGCCGGTGAAACGGAGTGCATCGGCCGTGGTGTAGCTGCGCAGGCGATTTTTGTCGCCGAGAATATCTCTTCCGAGCGAAGTGTCGCCGAAGAGCAGTTGTTCGAATTCATCGAAGATCAGTTCGGAGGGCGAATCCTTGTAACTGTCGATTTCATCGATGATGACCTCCACTTCTTTCTCGATCTCGTTTTGCGGATAGACGCTGTGGAAGACCATATCCGTGAGAATGTCCACGGCGCGGTGCACGTCGCGGCGAAGCACCGTGGCGCAATACACCGTTTCTTGTTTGCTGGTGAAGGCGTTGAGTTCGCCGCCCACGCGTTCCAGATAGTCGTTGATCTGTCGTGATTTGCGTCGCTGCGTTCCCTTGAACGACATGTGCTCGATGAAATGAGCCATGCCCGAATCTTCCGGCGCTTCGTGGCGCGTGCCGGCACAAATGACGTAGCCGCAATAGACCACCTCCGATTCCGAAGGTTGAAAAATGATGCGAAGACCGTTGTCGAGTGAGGCAGTGTACATAAGCGGAGAAATCTGTGAGAGCAGCGAAGAGAATTTATTTGCGGAAATACTTACCGATCACGGGCAGCGAGGACAAGGGGAAGTCTTTGCGTACAGTGAAAGCGAGGAAAATGGCGATGCCGATCGAGTTGAAGGCGATGCGCAGGAGGTCGCTCGTGATGAAATCGCGCGAAATCGTCATCGCGGCGTAGAGTACGGCCGTGAGGGCAACGTAAGCGAAGATGCGCTTGAGCGGATAGGCGATGGGGTAGTATTTCTGTCCCGTGAAGTAGCTCAAAAGCATGGCGACCGTGTAGCCGATCACGCCCGACCAGGCGCAGGCCATGTAGCCGAAGCGCGGAACGAACAACAGGTTGCAGGCAACGAGCACCAAGCAGCCGGCACCCGAGAACCACGCGCCCCAAATGGTGCGATCGGTGAGTTTGTACCAAAAGGAGAGATTGAAATATACGCCTTTGATGATTTCGCCTACCATGACAATGGCCACGGTTTTGAGGCCGTCCCAATAGTCGCGCCCCATCATGTGCTTGAACAGGTCGATATAGGCAATCACCATGAGGAAGGCGAAGAGTGTGAAGATCAAGAAATACTTCATCGTCAGCGCATAAGTGGCGCGATTGTCGGTGGATTCGCCTTTTTTCGCGGCGGCAAACACAAAAGGCTCGTAGGCGTAGCGGAAAGCCTGTGTGATGAGTGCCATGATCATGGCGAGTTTCACCGCGCCGCCGTAGATGCCGAGTTGCACGATGCCTTCATGTCCCGGAACGAGTTTGGGAAAGAGGATCTTGTCGATTGTTTGGTTGAGAATGCCCGCAATGCCGAGTACCAAGATGGGCCACGAATAGGAAAGCATGGGGCGAATGAGCGAACGGTCGACGCGCCATTTCACACCGAAGAGTTCTTTCCAAAAACCGAAGGTGATCAATCCCGTGCAGATGAGATTGACGAGGAAGACGTGCCCCACTTCGATTTGCCAACCGTCGATGAAACGGGGAAAAACGACGAAGAAAAGGAGATTGAGCAGAATGTTGAGGGCGATGAAGCTGAGTTTCAGCACGGCGAATTTCACCGGTCGGCGCTGATAACGCAGATAGCAGAAGGGCACGGCCTGAAAAGCGTCGAGCGCCACGACAGCAGCCATCATCCAAACGTAGTCCGGATGATCGGGATAGCCCATTTGTGTCGAAAGGTAGGGGAGAAAGGCAAAAACGAAGGCTAAGAAGAACAAACCCACGCTGCCCACAATCGCCAAGACGGTGGTGTAGACTGTTTTCGGATCCTCCACATCGTCGCGGTTGATGAAACGGAACAACGTGGTCTCCATTCCGAAGGTGAGGATCACAAAAAGCAGCGCCGTGTAGGAATACATGTTCGTGATCACCCCGTTGCCGCCGCTTGCCGCTGCAAAAACGTGCGTATAAAGTGGGAAGAGTAGGTAGTTGAGAAAGCGTCCCACGATGGAACTCATGCCATAGATGGCCGTGTCCTTAGCCAGAGATTTCAGAGAAGCCATAGGTGTGATGAAGAGGAAGGAAACAGAGGGCAGAAAGAAGAGGCGCAATCATACACGCCTCGCGCCTTCCGTGTTGCGGAAGGCGTAAATAAAAAAATGCGCCGATGGTCGGCGTCGAGGACGCAGCCAATCAGCGCATTTTGTTGGGTCACCGGGATTCGAACCCAGAATGACAGAACCAAAACCTGTAGTGTTACCATTACACCATGACCCAATTGCGAGTGCAAAAGTAGTGCATTTTTAGATAACTACCAAATGTTTTGGGCGAAAAAGTGGATTATTCTTTTTCGCGACGTGCAATTTTCTTATTTCACCTCGATTTCATCGACAAAGAGGAAGGCGCGGTTTCCGGCAGCGCCGGTGTGCCATGCGGGAATTTGGTGTTCGGGCACGGCGTGCACCTTGACGAAGCGCGTAGCGCAGCGAGGGAAGGTGAGCGTGTGGCGTACAATCCCGTTGGCGTTGGCTTCGGTGAGGGCGGGCAGGTCGCGTTCGGCCACCGTTGTCCAGTGTTTGCCGTCGTCCGAGACGGCAACGTCGATGCGGCGCGCGTCGTAGATCCAACTTCCCTTTTCCACGCAGACGTTGAAGCCGACTTCTTCGATGGGCGTCTCTGTTCCGAGGTCGATCACGGCTTCCATGTCTTCGGTGTAGAAACCAATCCAACGTCCGGACTGGTGGTTGGTGTTCGTGGCACGGAGACCGTCGACCAAAGTTTGTGCGCCCGCAAATTTATATTGTGCGTTGGCGCCCTGCAACAACTCGATCGAGCGCGCTGTGGCCTTGTTGAAATGGAAATCTTCGCGCTCGGTGTGGCTGCGGTTCACGATTTTACCGACCACGGTGGGTTCGGTGCGGAAAGCCACGGCACGGAATTTTGCCGGTTGGTTGATGAGCAGCGGCCCTTCGTAGAGTGCCGAATTCATCGTGGGCTCGCTGCCGTCGAGGGTGTAGCGAATCGCTGCATCGTTCACCGTCGAGAGCGTCACCTTCACGCCGCTGCCGGGTACCAAGGAGTAGTTGGCGCGGATGTCGTAGTAATGTTGCGCAAAGTTGTAGCCTTGCTCTTTATATAAGGAGAAGAGATCGGGCAGGCGGGTGAGAAACTCCTGATAGTTGCGCACACCGCGCGGACGCCATTGGATTTCGGCCAAAGCGGCGGCGCGAGGCAGTGCCATGTATTCCACACCGCGGAAGGTGGGGATGTATTCTGTCCAAATATTGGCCTGCACACCGATGAAACGGCGGGCGGTGGCTTCGTCGGTGCCGTTGGGCACGGGTTCGTAGGCGTAAACGCGTTCGAGCGGCAGGTAACCGCCGATGGCCATGGGCTCGTCGGCCGTGTTCTTCGACTGGTAGTAGTCGAAATAGAGGTACGAGTTGGGCGTCATGATGGCATCGTGTCCGCTCTTGGCCGCATCGATGCCGCCTTTCTCGCCGCGCCACGACATCACCGTGGCGCCCGGGGCGAGTCCGCCTTCGAGAATTTCGTCCCAACCGATGATGCGACGTCCTTTCTTCGCAAGGTGTTCGCTCGTGTGGCGGATTACATAGCTTTGCAAACGCTCTTCGGCGGTGTGTCCGCCTTCGGCTTGCAAGTGTTTCTCGCCGATGAAGGCTTGACACTTCGGACATTGCTTCCAACGTTCCTTGGGGCATTCGTCGCCGCCGATGTGAACGTAGGTCGAGGGGAAGATGTTCGTGACCTCATCGAGCACGTTGTCGATGAATTCGTAGGTTTTCGGGTTGCCGGCACAAAGCACATCGTCCGCAATTCCCCAGTGTTGGCGCACTTGGTAGGGCCCTCCGGTGCATCCAAGTTCGGGGTAGGCGGCCAAAGCGGCGACCATGTGACCGGGCAGGTCGATTTCGGGGATCACCGTGATGTGACGTTCGGCAGCGTAGCGCACAATGTCGCGACACTCCTGCTGAGTGTAAAATCCGCCGTGAGGGCGACCGTCGTATTTGCCGGTGTTATGACCGATCACGGTTTGAGCGCGCTGACTGCCCACCGCAGTGAGGCGAGGGTAGCGTTTAATTTCAATGCGCCAGCCCTGATCGTCGGTGAGATGCCAGTGAAAGCGGTTGATGTTGTGCAGGGCGAGCAGGTCGATGAAGCGTTTCACGCTGTCGACCGTAACGAAGTGGCGCGCCACGTCGAGTTCCATACCGCGATAGCCGAAGCGAGGTGCATCACTCACATGCGTGGCCGGAACGCTGACGGCCGTTTTCCCTTTTTGTCCGGCGTCCAAGTGCGGAAGCGCCTTGCGCAGTGTTTGGATGCCGTAGAATGCGCCCGCATCGTCGGCGCCGGTGATGGTGATCTGCCGTGCATCGACATCGATACGGTAGCCTTCTGCCCCCAAATCCTTATTGCCGGCGAGAGTGCGCACCGAAAGTGTCGGAACGCCTTTCGCTTTTTTGAGCAAAGGGAGTTGAAAACCGGTACGCTCGAAAAGATATTGTTGCAAGAAGCGAGCGTTGCGTTTTTCGCCCGCGGTGCGTCCGTCAAGGATGGCGGTATTTTGATTGATCACAAAAGCCCCGGCATTAGGGTCGGCAGTAATTTCGCGCGGCAGCGGCACGACGTTGAAATCGGCCTTTTGTGCGGCGGCAGGCAAGAGAGCGAGCCACGCTAAGAGGAGAAGAAGTTTTCTGTTCATATTAAGTGTTTGATGTTTCGTGCGGAGGGAGAAAAATCACTTGGGCGCAAGTCCGAAAAAACTCACGGGGTGGGGCAGTCGCTTGCGCCGATGGAATCGTTACAATCGGCGTTGATGGTTGCTCCCCATTTGCTTTGGGCGATTTGCACCTGTTCGCGCAGGTAGTCGACCAGTTCGGGCGAATCGATTACTTCGATATCGGAGGGCATGCTCAATACAAAACGACCGATGCCTCGCATCGAACAAAAATCGGCTTCGAAACGCCATTTTCCATTCCCTTCGGCCGTGAGGTGTTTCGCGGCGCGAGGATATTCGTCGATCAGCACACTGCGACTCAAATAACCCAAGCGCAGACAGACTCGCGTGCGAGTGGAACCGGTGAAATGGAACAAATCGACGAAGTCGGTCTCATGTTCGTTTCGGTGATTCCAGTTCAGATCAAGTAGTTCGACCGAATCGGTGCGCGCCAGGTTGAAAGTTTTGTTCGTTCGGCTGTGAATTTCGAAACAGCGCACATCGCGGTTGCCCGGCAGGAAGAGATAGGGCTCGACAATGCGGTCAGCGATGGTGTTTCCGCTGGCCGAGAGATAAGATTTGAGCACCACGGTGCGCTCTTGGCGGATGGCTTCGAAGATTTGCCGTATGTTTTGCCCGATGCGTTGGTCGCTGTCGTCGAGCACCAATACATGGTCGTTGCGCAGGCGGCGAATCTTCTCGCGCAACAGGCGCACCGGTGTCGAAGTGTCGCTCAGGCTTTCGAGTACCGTGGCCAGTGTCTGAATTTCGTCGGGGCGAAAATGCAGGTGTTCTGAAACGTGTACCAAAAAAGGCGCGTCGGGCGACAAACGATAGGCATACCCCGACTTCTCGAGCGTGAGTCCGAGTCGGGGAAACTTTTCTAACAGCCGATAGATGCGGCGAGTGTGCATGCCTGTGCGGTCGGCCAACTGCTTCACCGAGAGATAATGACCGGCGGCCAAGATCTCGATGAGATAGAGCTGAAGCGGCAATTGTTCGTTGTCTGTCATGGTATGCAAAACTACAAATAAATAATGGGATGTGCTTTGTTCAGATAGCAAAAGAAGTGGTTTACGTTTGGGACTGCTGTGCTTCTTTCGATGAAACCGCTCTTTCTGTTTTCTTCGTGCTGCCTTTCTTCTCCTTTTCTCCCACTTTCTTTTCCTCGTTGAGGCTTGCAGATCGTGAGCTGCGCAACGATCTAAAAAACAAGACAACTTTTCGATGAAAGCGCACCTGTTTTGCAGAAAAGTTGTCCATTTTTGTCCGAATGTTCCGCACTTTTTGGAGGGTGTGGTCGGGCGAGAAAGAAAAATGAAGCACTTTCTGCACCGATGGGCGATGAATGCGAAGAAAAGGCTTCCGAAAACGCCGATACGCATTTCATTGCGTGGCGATAAATTTGTATCTTTGTCGAGTTATAGTGATACTCCTCTTTAATCTACTCCACGACCTCCTTTGTAGGCGGTCGTTTTCTTCCTATGTCTTCCCAAAGAAATTCCGTTTCCCGCTCGTCGAAGCGCGTTCGCCGTTGGCGTAAATGGCACAAATGGGGCGGATTATTTTTTTCTTGCTTCCTCCTTCCTTTTTTGATTTCGGGCATTCTGCTCAATCATCGTTACGAACTGCGCCATCTTGACGTGTCGCGCCGTTGGCTGCCCGCGGCTTACGCGCTGCACAACTGGAATCAAGGCACGGTGCGCGGCACGCTGCGTTTAGGTGCCGACAGTGTACTGCTCTACGGTGAAAACGGGCTTTTTCTCTCCGACGATCGCTGCCGACAGCTCCGAACGTGGAATGAAAGCCTGCAAGCGGGGGCGGAAAATCAAAGCTTTGTCGATGCCGTTCGCCTACCCGACGGCAAAGTCTTTGCGGTCAGCGCCTATGTCGTCTACGTGTTGCAGCCCGGTGCAGCGCGCTGGCAGACGAAGCATCTCCAGTTGGAGCGCGATGATCGCTTCGTTTCGGCCGCTGTGGCGGGAGATACGCTCGTGGTGCTCAGCCGTTCGGCGGTTTACACCGCCACAGCGCCGTATATCACCTTTGTTCGCCACGAACTTCGCGCTCCTGCCGAAGGAGCGCCCGGACGCTTCACCATGCGCACCATCTGGCGATTGCACAGCGGTGAACTTTTCGGTGAAATCGGTCGTTTTGCCGTCGATGCGCTTGCGCTTGCGCTCTTGGTGCTCTGCATTACGGGGCTAATCATCACCTTCTTTCCGCGCATCACCCACCGCTTGCAAGTCAAGCGTCGCCGTGCAGCCAATCGTCTCACGCTGCAATCGTTGCGTTGGCACAACCGCATCGGGGTAAGCACCTTGGTTTTCGTCTTTGTGCTTACGCTAACGGGCATGTTCCTGCGCCCGCCGTTGCTGATCCTCATCGCCGGTGGAAAGCACGCCCCCGTGCCGCACACGATAGAGGACTCGCCCAACGCGTGGTGGGACGAGTTGCGGATGGTACGCCGCGACACGGCGCGCGGCGAGTGGTTGTTCTACACCGCCCACGGCTTTCACACAGCGCGGAGTCTCGCGGATGCGCCGCAACGGGTGCGTCGCGAACCGCCCACGGGCTTCATGGGGCCGAATGTGCTTCGACAAGTGGGACGCGATGAGTGGATTGTCGGTTCGTTCGCCGGTTTGTATCGATGGAATCGCGCCACAGGAGAGAGTTACGACCTGATCCGCCGTTGCCGATATGTGCCGCCGACGCATGCCGGCATGCCCGATTTCACCTACTCGGTCTCCGGTTACAGCGATGATCTCGCCGGACGCCCGCTGGTTTTCGACTACAATCGTGGCGCTGAATACCCCGAACCCATCGAAGCGGACGGGGTGCATGACGAAGGGCGCACTGCTGCCACGAAACAGGCGCCGATGCCGTCGCAATCGGCCGTGGTCGCCCCCGACGAAGGGCGGATGTCACTTTGGCGTTTGGCGCTTGAGGTACACACCGGCCGCATTTACACCTTTTTGCCCACGATCTTGGTGCAACTTTTCATCTTCCTTTCCGGATTGTTCCTGCTCAGTGTGGTGATTTCGGGCTTTGTGGTCTATCGTCGTGTGTTCAAACGACATAAGTTGGTCAATCCGAAATAAAGATGTATCTTTGCTTCCAGTTTTATATTGAAAATCCGCATGGAAGAACAACAGCATAAAGCCGCGGGCTATTCCGCGTCGAATATCCAAGTACTCGAAGGTTTGGAGGCCGTTCGCAAGCGTCCGGCGATGTACATCGGCGACATCGGCGAGAAAGGTCTGCACCATTTGGTTTATGAAACGGTGGATAACTCCATCGACGAAGCCTTGGCCGGTTTCTGCACCCACATCGAGGTGACGATTTGCAAGGACAATTCGATCGTTGTACTAGACAACGGACGCGGTATCCCCGTCGACATCCACGAGAAAGAGGGCGTGAGCGCCCTGCAAGTGGTGATGACGGTGCTGCACGCCGGCGGTAAGTTCGACAAAGGTTCTTACAAAGTGTCGGGCGGTTTGCACGGTGTCGGCGTTTCTTGCGTCAACGCGCTTTCCACGCACATGCTTTCGCAGGTGTTTCGTGACGGAAAAATCTATCAGCAGGAATATGAGAAGGGACATCCCCTCTATCCGGTGAAGGTAGTGGGCGAAACTTCGCTGCGAGGTACGCGCCAACAATTCTGGCCCGACCCCGAAATTTTCACCACCACGGAATATAAATATGACATCCTCGCCAACCGCCTTCGCGAATTGGCTTTCTTGAATGCCGGACTCACCATTACTTTGACCGACGAACGCGAGGAGGACGAACAAGGCAACCCGCGCCGCGAAGTTTTTTTCTCGGAGAGTGGACTGCGAGAGTTCGTGCGCTACCAAGATTCCATGCGCACGCCGCTCATTCCCGACGTGATTTACATCAATACCGAGAAGGAAGGCATTCCGGTTGAGGTGGCCATCGTTTACAATACGAGCTATAGTGAGAACCTGCACTCGTATGTGAACAACATCAATACGATCGAAGGCGGTACGCACCTGGCGGGTTTCCGCGCTGCTGTGACGCGTGTGCTCAAAAAGTACGCAGAAGAAACGGCACAGAAGCAAATTGAAAAAGCAAAGATCGAAATTACCGGCGAAGACTTCCGCGAAGGTCTCACGGCAGTGATCAGTGTCAAGGTGTCCGAGCCCCAGTTTGAGGGACAAACCAAGACGAAACTCGGAAATAGTGAGGTGATGGGTGCCGTCAATCAGGCAGTCGGCGAAGCACTCACCAACTATCTCGAAGAACATCCCAAGGAGGCGAAGCTCATTGTAGATAAAGTGATTCTCGCCGCGACGGCTCGTGTCGCCGCCCGCAAGGCGCGTGAAACGGTTCAGCGCAAGAATCCAATGGCCGGCGGTGGACTTCCCGGTAAACTTGCCGACTGTTCCAGCCGCGTTCCCGAAGAGTGCGAACTTTTCCTCGTCGAGGGTGACTCGGCCGGCGGTTCTGCCAAACAAGGACGCAGCCGCGCCACGCAAGCCATCCTGCCTTTGCGCGGTAAAATCCTCAACGTCGAGAAAGCCATGTGGCACAAAGCCTTCGAAAGTGACGAGGTGAACAACATCATTCAGGCACTCGGCATCCGATTCGGCGTGCAAAAAGAAGGCGAGAGCGGCGAGGTGGATTCGAAAGAAGCCAACATCGACAAACTTCGCTACCACAAAATTGTGATCATGGCCGATGCCGATGTCGACGGACAGCACATTGCCACGCTTATCATGACGCTTTTCTATCGTTACTTCCCGCAAGTGATCCGAGAGAACCACTTATACATCGCCATGCCCCCGCTTTATCGTTGCCGCAAGGGAAAAGTCGAGGAATATTGCTACAATGATCGCGAAAAGGACGAATTCATCGCGCAATACGGCGATCCCACGAAGGGAGAGAACTCCATTACGCTCCAGCGCTACAAAGGTCTTGGTGAAATGAACCCCACTCAGTTGTGGGACACCACGATGAATCCCGAAACGCGCATGTTGAAACTCGTGACGATTGAGAACGCTGCCGAAGCCGACCACGTCTTCTCGATGTTGATGGGCGATGATGTGGAACCGCGCCGCGACTTCATCGAACGCAATGCCAAGTACGCCACGATCGACGCCTAATTGTTTTCTGAAACACGGACGATGAAGAGCCAAAAAGGCGATTCCATCGTTAACCATCCGCGGTTTCATCGGAAATTCCCCTAAGAAAATCCCCCTTGCTTCTCCTTTCGGAAAAGCAAGGGGGATTATTGTATCCGAACGTTTGAAGTTCTCGGCTCAAGTCGTATCGTTCTTATCGTCTCGTCGGTGGGAGTCCACGAAATGCGAGTATCTCTGATCAGATTGGTCGAAGTTTTCGTCGCTAGTCGTACCGTTCTTATTGTGTCGTCGGAGGGAGTCCTCGAAAAGTGGGCATTTTTCGCTCATCAATTCCGAGATTGTGTTCGCAAGTCGGAGGATCGTATTCGTAGGTCAGCTGTTTTCTGTATGGAGTGCGGAAGTGCAAAAAAAAACTGCCCGTCACGCTCAGTGCGTGCGGGCAGTTTGCGGCAGCGGCCGCGCGTATTTTAGTAGGAAATACCCTTTTGGCGAACAATAAAGGAGAAACGATTGTTGTTGCACTTGCCGGTGAAACGAATCGCGCGCTGCGAAGGCGTTCTATTGCGGAGCGCTTTGACCTTAATCTGGCGGCCGAGATCCGTAACCGTGAGCGTTACCCAGCTGTTGGAGATGACTTTCACGCCGGGCGTTTTCGTTGTGTCAACGATAACTCGCTCCTTTGTGAATACTGCTTCTTCGGGAAGATCAGCTTCCACGAAGAACCAATCTTGGGTCATTCGAGTTCCTTGTGTGGGACGCACAGCAATGTCTTTTTCACCGCCTTCCCAAGTAAAAAGCACTTCCGAAGGATCGGCTTGGGGGACGTTGTTCGAAAAATCATCATCAGTTTTGTTGCACGAAATCATTGCAACGCTCGCTACAAGCGTCACGGTCGCGAGCAAAAATTGGTACATCTTCTTCATATTGTGCGTATAGTTCTTTACGTATGAGGGGAAAATCCCCACCGATTTGGGCAAAGATAGGAAAACTATTTGAGAATAAGCACGTTTTGCCGCGTTTTTATCCGTAGAATACCTACATATAGTGATAGAAAACGTACTGATAAGGCTACTTTGTAAGTAGCATTTCGCAAAAACGTATCAAAACGAAACTACGCCCCCACCGGTTGAATAGCAAAACGCTGCACAATGCCCAAAAGCACGAGGCGCTGTCGATGAAATCGCTGTTTTTAGATGCCGGCCCCCTTTTCGAAGTCCGTGCCGAGCGTCACTTTGCTTTGCAACACGCGCGAGTGCGGCGGCACAGCGTGCGTCACCCACACGTTACCCCCGATGATCGAGTCATGTCCCACGGTGATACGTCCCAACACACTCGCGTTACTGTAAATTACCACGTTGTCTTCGATGATCGGGTGGCGCGGGAGATTGAGCAGTGTGCCGTCTTCCGCCGTTTTGAAGTTGCGTGCGCCGAGCGTCACGCCTTGATAGAGGCGAACACCGCGGCCGATGATGCACGTCGCCCCAATCACCACGCCCGTGCCGTGGTCGATGGCAAACTCGGGGCCGATTTCTGCGCCCGGGTGGATGTCGATACCGGTGCGCGCATGCGCCAATTCGCTGATAATGCGCGGAACGATCGGCACCCCCGCGCGATGCAAAACGTGCGCCATGCGGTAATGCACGATCGCCTGTACAGAAGGGTAGCACAAGATCACTTCGGTGTGGCTCGCCGCCGCGGGGTCTCCATTATATATGGCGCGCACGTCGAGTCCGAGCGTGTTTCTCAGTGCAGGAATGGCCTGCATGAATTGCTGCGTGAGCGCTTTGGCGCAACACGTCTCGCCCACCACGCAGCGGGCGGCTTCAATTTGGCGATAGAGGATGCGCGAGAGTTGAGACAAGCATTCGAGGGTGGGGCGGGCGGTGAAAAATCCCGGAAACACGAGATCGCGGAAGAGCGCCACGGCCTCTTCGATGCGCGCCGGTTGGATATCGTCGGCCTCACCTTGCGGAATATTGGGATCGGCCACGGCCAATTGCGCACTCAAGTGGGCAATTTCTTCGGGGGAAAGCGCAGTTTGCATGAGTAGAGCGATGAAATACGTCGAGTTAAGTAGAATTACGAGCGCCGGAAGGCCGTTTGTGACTTGCACGAGGTATATTTGTCTTCGACGAACAGGGCGCGCACGACAAAGTTACACATTCTTTGCCGAATTGCCCCCGTCGCCCCTCATAAACCTCCCCTCTCTTCTCCTCCTATGTCAAAAATCTATCGTTCTCAATTAGAATTAGTGGGCGAAACGCCCCTTGTCGAAGTACAACGTGTGGCCGCCCGCCACGCACTCCGCGCCCGTTTGTTGGTGAAACTCGAGAGTTACAACCCCGCCGGTTCGGTGAAAGACCGCACCGCGCTGGCCATGATCACCGCCGCCGAGCGCGATGGACTCCTGCGCCCCGGCAGTACGCTCGTCGAAGCCACGAGCGGCAACACCGGTGTGGGCTTGGCCTTTGCCGCCGCCGTGAAGGGTTACGAAGTGGTCATCGTCATGCCCGAAACCATGAGTGTGGAGCGTCGCCGACTCGTGTCGGCCTACGGTGCTCGCCTCGAACTCACGCCCGGTGCCGAGGGCATGAAGGGCGCACTCGCCCGTGCTGAAGCCCTGCGCGCCTCCATTCCTGGTGCAGTGACCCTCGGTCAGTTTGAAAACCCCGCCAATCCCGCGGTGCACGCCGCTTCCACCGGCGAAGAGGTGTGGCGCGACACCGAAGGCGCCGTCGACGTCTTTGTGGCCGGCGTCGGTACGGGCGGAACGGTGAGCGGTGTGGGCAAAACCCTCAAAGCTCACAACGCAGCGGTGGAGATTGTCGCCGTCGAACCCGATGACTCGCCCGTGTTGAGCGGTGGAGCGCCCGCGCCCCACAAGATTCAAGGCATCGGTGCCGGTTTCGTGCCCACAACCTACGACGGCAGTGTGGTGGATCGCATCGTACGGGTGACAAACGAGGACGCCATCGCCGGAGCGCGCGAGTTGGCCGCCGTCGAAGGCATGCTTTGCGGCATTTCGTCGGGCGCCGCCTTCAGTGCCGCCTTGCGCTTGGCTGCCGATGAGGCCTATGCCGGCAAAACCATCGTGGCGCTGCTCCCCGATACGGGCGAACGCTACCTTTCTACCGGAGTTTTCGACTGATCGCCGCACGTCGTCAAAATTCCTGCGCTCCTTTCGTCGAAAAGTCCTCAAGTTTCGTGCGAAAACAGTGGACTTTTCGATGAAACCGGTCTGTTTTTCGTTGCCGGTGCTGCGTTTTTTTCGCGCAACGCACACGCAAGTTCAATTATCCCTATATATAAATAAGGAGTCGGTCGGAGTTTCGTCCCGACTTTCTGCACAAAATGTTCACACACAGGATAAATCACCCGAATGCCCTCCCGACTGAGGGAGAACGGGCAAGAACCTAAGTGTCGCTCGCGCTCAAAGAACGCTAAATGCTTGTCATTGTTCAAAGAAAAGCGTACTTTTGTGCCAATCTATCCCCTATAATAGTCACGACATGAAGAAAATGCTATTTTCCATGGCGTTTGCAGCCCTCGCGCTCGGCGTCTCAGCTCAACAATATGTAGTAAAAGGAAAAGCAACCCCCGGCCAATCTGTGGTCTACTATCGCAATCTCCAGTCCAACAACGTGGACTCGGTGAAAGTGGGCAAGGACGGAACGTTCACACTGCAAGGCGATGCCCGGCAGCAACCCTTCCTTCAACTCTCCGAACAGCGCGATCTCAACAACTCTTTGGTGGCTGTGCTCGACGGCACGGTAACGGTGGATCTGCCCACCTCGACGGTGAGCGGAACGACCGAGAATGCGCTCCTCAACAACACCCAATCGGTGGTGGCCAAGAAGGTGCCCGGTATCATTGCCCTCGTCAGCCAACTCAAGCAGTACCAAGCCGAAGGCAAAGTCGGCACGCCCGAGTTCAAAGCCCTCGCCGATCAATACGAACAAGCCGTGACGGAGGTGGGCGCACTGGTGAAAAAGAGCCTGAAAGACCACCCCGAAGCGGTGAGCAACGCGCCGCTGTTCTACCTCTACGGCAGTCTGCTCGACGAAGAGGAGATTCAGGCCCTCATCGCGAGCAAAGCCGCTTGCTTCTCCACGCCGCTGTTGCAACCCCTCGTGGATCAGTTTGCCCATCGTGCCGAAGCCATGAAGTCGCACCAGCCCGGCAGTCAGTTCAAGGACATTGCCCTCCAAACGCCCCAAGGCGCCACGAAGCGTCTCTCGGATTACTGCGGAAAGGGCAACTATGTGTTGGTTGATTTTTGGGCTTCGTGGTGCGGCCCTTGCCGTGCGGAAATGCCGCGCGTGAAGGCGCTCTATGAGAAGTACCACAGCAAGGGCTTTGAAATTGTGGGCGTTTCGCTCGACAACGACAAAGCCGCTTGGACGGGCGCCATCCAGCGCATGAATCTTCCCTGGCCTCACCTCTCTGACCTCAAGGGTTGGCAGAGCGAAGCCGCTGCGCTCTACGGCATCAGCTCGATTCCCGCCACGTTGCTCATCGATCCGCAAGGCAAAATCGTCGCTTTCGGTTTGCGCGGCGATCAACTCGATGCGAAGGTGGCCGAACTCTATGCCAATGCCCCCGATGTGCAGACGACCACGCCCGACGCCGTGACCGGTGCCACGAAGGTGGAGCGTACTGCCGGCAAGGCGCGTCCCGGAAAGCGCGTTCGCAAATAAACGTCACTCGACTTCCTGTGCCCCCGTGCCGCTCCTTCGCCATTCGGCGGAGTGAACCGGTGGGGTCGTGTCGATTATTTCCCTCAACGGTGGCCGGAATTGCCGGCCACCTTGTTTCATCTTAGCTACACCCCACATGAAACGCATCCTTTTTCTCCTCTTCTCCTTTGTGCTGCTGGCCGTGACGGCCGCGCAAGCGCAGGTCAAGTTCAGTGTTTCCACCAAACGCGTCAGCCCCACGGAGATTGACGTGGTGTTCACCGGCAACATCGCTTCCGGTTGGCACGTCTACGGCACCGATATCGCGCCCGGCGGCCCGACGGTGGCCACTTTTGGCACCGATGTGCTCAAAGGTGCCAAACTCAAAGGCGCGCTCCGTCCCGGCGCCGGCTTGAAGCGCAAGCAAGATCCCATTTTCGACATGCCTGTGTCCTACTTTGAGCACACCGCGCAGTTCACGCAACGCATCGAACTCACCGAAAAGCAATATGAGGTGAAGGGCTATCTGCGTTACGGGGCTTGCAACGACGAAAACTGCTTGCCGCCCACCACAGTGGAGATGAGTGCGAAAGGAGCGGACGGCCCTGAAAAGGCCGCTGCTGAGGCTGCGCCCGCAACGGCCGACAAGCAGACCGAAACAGAGGCTGAGGCCAAAGAACTCGTGCCGGCCATGACCGACACCGCGACCACCGTTCTGTCGGAAACCGCCGCTGCGCCCGCACAAGCGCAGACTGCCGCGCTCGACAGCGCCACCATTCGCCAACTCTGGACGCCCGTCACCGACAAGCTCCAAGCCCTCGGCGAAAGCCACGGCGCAGCCGGCAAAGGACTGCTCTTGATTTTCGGCTTAGGCTTCCTCGGCGGACTCTTGGCGCTCGTGACACCTTGCGTTTGGCCCATCATTCCGATGACGGTGAGCTTCTTCTTAAAGCGCAACAGTGACCGCGCCAAGGGCATCCGCGATGCGTTGACTTACGGCGCCTCGATTGTGGTGATCTATGTCTTGCTTGGATTGGTCATCACCTCGCTTTTCGGGGCTTCGGCACTCAACGACCTGTCGACTGACGCCTTCTTCAATATCGCTTTCTTCTTGATGTTGGTGCTTTTCGGTGCTTCTTTTTTGGGCGGTTTCGAGATTCAGCTGCCCACCTCGTGGGGTAACGCGATTGATGCCAAGGCTTCGAACACAACGGGCTTGTTGAGCATCTTCCTTATGGCCTTCACCCTTGCGCTGGTCAGCTTCTCGTGCACCGGTCCCATCATCGGTTTCCTGCTGGTGGAGGTTTCCACCTCGGGCGGCGGTCAACTCGCGCCCACCGTGGGCATGCTCGGTTTTGCCGTGGCGTTGGCACTGCCTTTCACCCTCTTCGCGCTCTTCCCCGCTCTGCTCAAGAAGACGACGCGCGGCGGTTCGTGGATGAACAAGGTGAAAGTCACGCTCGGTTTCGTGGAATTGGCCTTCGCGCTGAAGTTCTTCTCGGTGGCCGACCTCGCCTATGGTTGGCATCTGCTCGATCGTGAGGTGTTCTTGGCCTTGTGGATCGCGCTCTTCGCCTTGCTCGCGCTCTATCTCTTCGGTTTTGTGAAATTTCCCCACGACGATGCAGACGAACGTGGCACTTCGGTTCCGGCTTTCTTTGTCGGCATCGCCTCTTTGGCCTTCGCCATCTACATGGTGCCCGGTTTGTGGGGCGCCCCCGTCAAGGCGGTGAGCGCTTTCGCCCCGCCGATGAACACGCAAGACTTCAATCTCAACCCGCACACCGCGGTGGAACCGAAGTTTAAGGACTACGAAGCCGGCATGGCCTACGCCCGCAGTGTGGGCAAGCCGGTGCTGATCGACTTCACGGGCTTCGGTTGCGTGAACTGCCGTAAGATGGAGGCTGCCGTGTGGACGGACAATCGAGTGCGCAACCACATTGACAAGGACTATGTACTCATTTCGCTCTACGTGGACGACAAGACGCCGCTGCCCGAGACGATCGAGGTGCAAGAAAACGGTAAAACGACGAAACTCCGCACCGTCGGCGACCGTTGGAGCTACTTGCAGCGCACGAAGTTCGGCGCCAATGCCCAACCGTTCTACGTTTTGCTCGACGGCAACGGCGATCCTTTGACCGCCAGCCGCAGTTACGATGAAAACGTGGGGGCTTATCTCCAATTCCTGCAAACGGGTTTGAAAAACTTTGCCGATCGCCACTGAAAAGTGCCTCGTGCAAACCAATAAATGAGTGCTTCGAACGATGAGTTCGGAGCACTCATTATATATATAGGGGCGTTGTCTCGAAAAATAGTTGTATCTTTGCTCCAAATCAGCAAATCATCACACATGAGTTTACAATGCGGCATCGTCGGCCTGCCTAATGTGGGCAAATCGACGCTATTCAATTGTCTGAGTAACGCGAAGGCACAGAGTGCCAACTTCCCTTTTTGCACCATCGAGCCTAATGTTGGCGTAATCACGGTGCCCGACGAGCGCCTCTCGGCGTTGGCCGCGCTGGTGAAGACGACAAAAATCATTCCCACGACGGTAGAAATCGTAGACATCGCGGGTTTGGTGAAGGGCGCCTCGAAGGGTGAAGGACTCGGCAACCAGTTTCTCGGCAACATCCGCGAGACCGACGCCATCATCCACGTGTTGCGCTGTTTCGACGACGGCAATGTGGTGCATGTCGACGGAAGTGTAGACCCGGTTCGCGACAAAGAAATCATCGACACCGAGTTGCAGCTCAAAGACCTCGAGACGGTGGAGAATCGCGTCAAGCGTGTGGAGAAAATCGCCCAGGTGGGTAACGACAAGAACGCGAAAGTGGAGTACGGCGTGCTGACTGCCATTCGCGAAGCCCTGCTTGAGGGAAAGAACGCCCGCAGTGTCGTTTTCGAATCGAAGGACGAACAAGCGGCGGCGCGCAACCTTTTCCTCTTAACCTCCAAGCCGGTGCTTTATGTCTGCAACGTCGACGAAGGATCGGCCGTGTCGGGCAATGAATATGTGGAGCGCGTCCGCGAAGCTGTGGCTCCCGAAGGCGCAGAAATCCTGGTTGTGGCCGCACAAACCGAGGCCGACATCGCCGAACTCGAGACGTTTGAGGAACGACAAGAGTTCTTGAAGGACGTAGGTCTCGAGGAAAGCGGCGTCAACCGCTTGATTAAGGCCGCATACAAGCTCCTTGATTTGGAAACCTTCATCACTGCGGGCGAAGTCGAGGTGCACGCGTGGACTTACAAGCGCGGTTGGAAAGCTCCTCAGTGCGCCGGTGTGATTCACACGGACTTTGAGAAAGGTTTCATCCGTGCGCAAGTCATCAAGTACGAAGACTTCATCAAATACGGCAGCGAAAGCGCCGTTCGCGAAGCCGGTTTGCTCCACGTCGAAGGCAAAGAGTATGTGGTACAAGACGGTGATATCATGCACTTCCTCTTCAATGTCTAATTATCGCACGTCGCGCTTCGCCGATCGCTCTATTGGGGGCTGCCGGCGGTGCGCGATTTGCACAATCTCTCCCTCTTATGATCGTTTGGAATCCTGATTTGGTTGCCTTTCACGTCGGTTCGCTCGTCATTCGCTGGTATTCGCTCTTCTGGACCATCGGTTTGGCCGCCGCTTATGTGATGGTTTGGCGACTTTATCGCGAACAGCGCATTCCGCAAGACAAGTTCGATCCACTTTTCATCTATTGTTTCTTGGGCATTCTCATCGGTGCGCGCCTCGGCCACTGCTTGCTCTACGAACCCGCCTACTTTTTGTCGCACCCCCTCGAGATGATTCTCCCCATGCGCCAAGACGGGATGGGCCATTGGCACTTTACCGGCTATGCAGGCTTGGCTTCGCACGGAGGTACGGCCGGCTTGATGCTCTCCCTCTGGCTTTACGTGCGCAGCACCAAGGTTCGGCTATTACGCGTGTTGGATAACATCGCCATCGCCACACCTGTCACCGCGGGCTGCATCCGTTTGGGCAATCTTATGAACTCTGAGATCGTAGGTACCTACACGCACAGCGATTTCGGCTTCGTCTTCGCCCGTCTTGGCGAAACGCAGCCCAGACACCCCGCCCAACTCTACGAAGCCATTGCCTATTTTGTCTTACTCGTCATCGGTTGGTTGCTTTATCGCACCCATCGTGATAAAGTCGGCACCGGCTTCTTCTTCGGCCTCTGCCTCACCTTTATTTTCGTCTTCCGTTTCGGCGTAGAGTTCTTCAAAGAGGTGCAAGAGCCCTGGGAACTCCACATGCAAGGCTTGATTGGCATCAATCAAGGGCAGTTGCTTTCCATTCCCTTCATTTTGATCGGGCTTTATTGCATGTTTGGTTGCAAACTCCCCGCGTCTTGGTACGATCGTAGCGGTCGTTACTACGAAGACGAGAATGCAACGACCATTAAATGAACCTTTCCCAACAAACTCCCCATATTTTTCTATCACTCATGAAACAAACCCTCTCTGTCTCCGCGGCATTGCTCGGACTTCTTGCGTTGAGTTCGTGCAGCGGCAAGCTCGGTTCGCTCAGCGCCGACAACTTTACCGTCACCCCTTCGCCCCTTGAAGTGGTGGGCGACGTGGTTCCCGCAACCATCAACGGCCGTTTTCCCGAAAAGTACATGAAGAAAAAAGCCGTTGTCACCGTTGTGCCCGAATTGCGCTATGCCGGTACGAAAACCGTGGGACAAAGTGCCACTTTCCAAGGAGAAAACGTCGTGGGCAACGATCAAACCATCGCCTACAAGGTGGGTGGCAACTATGTGATGCGCACGAATTTCCCCTACTCCTCCGCCATGGATCGCAGCGAGCTCTACTTGACGTTCGATGCCCGCATCGGAAACAAGCGCGTAGCCATCCCCGAAGTGAAAGTCGCCAACGGTGTGCTCGCCACCTCGCAGTTGGTGTATCGCACCCTCGCTTCTGCTTCCACCGCCACGGCAGCCGACGGCTATCAGCAGCAGATTAGTCGTCGGCAGGACGCACAAATCAAATATCTCATCAACCAAGCCAAAGTGCGCACCAGCGAACTCAACCGCACCTCCGTGCAAGACTTCGTGAAAATGCTGCGCGAGATCAAGGCCGACCGCAAGAATCTGGCGCTCGACAACATCGAAGTGGCCGCATACGCCTCGCCCGACGGATCACTTGGCTTCAATACGCAGTTGGCTGAGAACCGCCGCAACACTGCCGAGCAGTATGTGCACAGACAGTTGAGCAAAAACAAATTAGGTGCCAACGTCGACACGAAATACACCGCAGAAGACTGGGAAGGTTTCAAAGAACTGGTGCAACAAAGCAACATCCAAGACAAAGAAGCCATCATTCGCGTGCTCTCCCTCTACCAAGATCCCGAAGAGCGCGAACAGCAGATTCGCAACATCTCCGCGGCGTTCACCGAACTGGCCGACGAAGTGCTTCCCGAGCTCCGTCGCGCGCGTTTGGCCATCAACTACCGTGTTGTCGGCCGCACCGACGATGAAATCCGCGAACAATATGTCAACGACGCCTCCAAACTTTCGGTAGAAGAGGTGCTTTATGCCGCCACGCTCACGAACAACCTCGAAGAGCGCAAGGCCATTTTCGAAAAGGCCGCTCGTCTTTATCCCAACGACAAGCGTGCGCACAACGGTTTGGCGCAAATCGCTTATGCCAAGGGCGATTTGGAAACGGCCAAGGCTGAATTGGCGAAAGCCACCGAACTTCCCGAGGCCAACGCCAACGCAGCGCTCATCGCCGTGCGCGAGCATCGCCTCGATCAGGCCGAAGCGCTCCTCGGCAAAGCGCTCAGTGCCGCCAACTACAACGAAGTGCTCGGCAATCTCCTCGTGGCGCGCGGCAACTTTGTGCAGGCCGCCCAAACGCTCAAAGGCTTGAATACCAATACCGCCGCCCTCGCACAGATTCTCACCAAGGACTATGTTTCGGCGCGCGAAACGTTGACGGCCGTGCCCAACCGTGACGCGATGACGGCCTATCTCTCTGCCGTAGTCGGCGCGCGCACCGGCGATGTCAAGGGCGCTGCGCAAGCATTAGCCGCTGCCATCGCCGCCGACCGCTCGTTGGCCGGATTGGCACAGACGGATCTCGAATTGGCCAAGGTGCTTGCGGCGCACCCCGAGTTGGTGAAATAACTCGGTGCCGTCCATTCGGCATCCCCTTCCCTTTTTTACGACAGGAACGCCGCACCCTCTGCGTTCCTGTCGTTTCTTTTTTGCTCATTCGTTTTATGATTTCACGTTTTCTCCTCTCGTTCCTGCTCCCCCTCGGGTTGCTCGCCTCGTGCGGCCCCGACAAGCACACCGCACGCCTCACCGGCAATATCAAAGGAGTGGATCAAGCCGCGATCATCGCCTATGCTTCGGCCGAAAGCCCCGCCGACGGGGGTGGCACAGACAGCATTCGCCTGTCGCGCGGCGCCTTCAGCTACGATCGCCCCGTGAGCGAACCGATGCTCCTCACTTTGGTCTATCCCAACTTCTCCACGCTCACGCTCGTCGCCGTGCCCGGCGAGGAAGTGCACCTGTCGGGCGAAGCCAACCGCTTGAAGGAGGTGGAAATCTCGGGCGGCGAAGACAACGAACTCTTGCAAGGCTTCCGCAGTGGCAACCATGGGCGTTCCGATGCCGATATTCGCCGCAAGGCCGAGGCCTTCATCCGTTCGCATCCCAAGAGTTTGGCCGCCGTGGCCGTCTTTCTCGACATCTTCGCCTCGGCAGAGCGCCTGCGTGCCCGCCCCGACGGCGAACTGCTCGACCTTTTGGTGAAATCGCAACCGAACAATGCGCAACTGAAGAGC
The DNA here is from genome assembly GCA_963542795.1 of uncultured Prevotellaceae bacterium. GTDB lineage: Bacteria > Bacteroidota > Bacteroidia > Bacteroidales > Bacteroidaceae > Alloprevotella. The sequence continues at coordinate 163,656 of CAUTYW010000001.1, forward strand.
ATCGCAGCCCACCTTCGTCCCGTCTTCGCCACGGCCGAAGGGGCAAAACTTCCCCGACTCGCCGAACGCACCCTCAGCGGCGAGACTTTCACGAACGAAAAAATCAAAGGCCGCTGTGCCCTTGTAGTCTTTTCGGCTTCGTGGGACAGTAGCAACTATCGTTTGGTGTCGAAGCTCCGCACGCTGCGTCGGCGTTTCGGCCAACGCCTTGAGGTGGTCAACGTGCTGATGGACACTGACGAGGAGAAAGCCCGCACCCGCGCGCAACGCGACTCGCTCGTCAATGCCATTTATGCGCCTGGCGAATACGAAAGTCCCCTCGCCCGCAAATTGGGCGTGCGCTATGTGCCGGGAACGCTGCTGGTTGACGCCGGCGGTACGATCGTGGCGCGCGACATCGACGTCGAGCATTTGGAAGCCGAAGTGGAGAAAGTGGTGCGCTGATCCCCTTTTGCGCCGGGCTTCGCAGCCCTTCGCTGCGCTTGTTTTCGAGTTTCCGTTCCCCGCTGCCTTCGCCGGTCGGTCGACGAGGCAAAGTCTTCTGCCGCTGCCTCTCTTTTTCTCGGCTCGCTCTTTTCTTCCACGCGAAAAGAGCGAGCCGCTTTTGTTTCTTCCCCTCTTTTTCATCGCTCCTTCCCCCTTTTTCGCTCGGCAGGGTATCGCTTTCGCGCAAAAGTCCACAATCTTCTTCCAAAAGTCGTGGGCTTTCTTTGAAAACGTCCCTACTTTTGGCGAAAAGTCCACTGTTTTTCTCCGCAACTTCGAAATGTGCCTCCGCGTCGTTCGCGCTTGTGCAGACAAAGTGCAGGACAATCTGCTAAAAGCCGACATTTACTTGGTACTTCCAGCAAAAAAATATACTTTTGCGTATGAAGGCGAATTATACACACACCGTGTTGGATTCCCTCCTCCACTCCCGGCAAGCGGCCGCTGACTTATGCCGCCGACAATGCCGTCACTATATTTTTCCCCATGTCACAAACGACCATTCCCGACCCTGCTCTCCGCGGATTCTCGGCCTGCGGATGCGGGTGCTCCAAACATCAACTTAACACTTACGACTACAATAGCGACATTCCCGGCAACAACGAGCTCTCCGATCTCGTGGAAGTGCAATTTAAGAACACCCGCAAGGGCTATTTCCGCAACGACAACCACCTCGACCTGCAGAAAGGCGACGTGGTGGCCGTCGAAGCCTCGCCCGGCCACGACATCGGCACCGTAACGCTCACCGGCTCGCTCGTGCCCCTGCAAATGAAAAAGGCACAGCCCAAGAACGCCGGCGAAATCAAACGCGTGTATCGAAAAGCACGCACCTCGGACATCGAAAAATGGCACGAAGCCCGCAGTCGTGAGAACGATACGATGATCCAAAGCCGACAAATTGCCAAATCGCTCGAACTGGATATGAAAATCGGCGACGTCGAATATCAAGGCGACTGCAACAAAGCGATTTTCTACTACATTGCCGACTCGCGTGTGGACTTCCGCAAACTCATTCGCGTGCTGGCCGACACCTTCCACGTGCGCGTCGAGATGCGCCAGATCGGTGCGCGACAAGAAGCCGGACGCATCGGCGGCATCGGGCCGTGCGGCCGCGAACTCTGCTGCTCGACTTGGATGAAAAACTTCCAAACCGTGTCGACAGGTGCCGCTCGTCAACAAGACATTTCGCCCAATCCACAAAAACTGGCCGGGCAATGCGGTAAACTCAAATGCTGTTTGAACTACGAACTCGACGCCTACAACGAGGCGCACAAGAGTTTGCCCGAGCGCAACGTGCCCCTCGAGACGATCGACGGCACGTATTACCATTTCAAAGCGGACATTCTCAGCGGACAGATCACCTATTCGACCGACAAACGCATGGCGGCCAACTTAGTGACCGTCAGTGCCGAACGCGCACTGGAGGTGATAGAAATGAACCGCGGCGGTGAGAAGCCCGAAACGCTCGACAACGGTGCACAACCCACCGAGAAAAAGGTGGTGGACCTCGCCGAACAAGACGATTTGACACGCTTCGACAAGTCGAAAAAGCGCAAAAAGCGTCGTCCCCGTCCTGACAATGCACGACAGACAGCGCCGGAAGAAGGGCAGGAAGTGGGCGCTCCCAACGCCCGCGGCGGCAATGCTCGACGTGAACGCGCGCCCCGTCGCAACGACGACCGCAACCGCGAGCGCAGCGGCAACCGCAATGACCGCAATCGCAACGGACGCGATGCGGAAGCCCGCGCCGATCAGGCGAAAGGCAACGGACGCCGCGACCAAACGCGCCCGACTCCGAACGGCAATTCCGACAATACTCCGACGGCATGAACCGTATGATTTCAGTTCGTACTCTCTTTTTTCGACACTTAGGGCGACTTTGCACCTTCCTCTTCGTGGGGCTGCTCGCCGTTTCCTGCCGAGAAGCGGAACCTTATCTGCAATATGGCGCCGTTGATCTCCACGGCTGGTCGCGCGACACGTCGTATGTGTTCACGGTCGACAGTTTGCCCGGCGCCCGCGACTATCCGCTCTCGGTGATGCTCCGCAAATCTTCTGTCGAGCCCTGTCCTTTCCGTTCGATCACCTTGGTGGTGCAGCAACGGTGGACACTGGCGGTGCCGGACTCGGCGGCGCAGGCGCGCACCGACGCGCGGCGCCACTTCAGAGCCATCGGACAGCCGCGCCCGCCCCGCTGCTTGCGCGACAGTCTGCTCATGGTGCGCACCGATACCCTCGTGGCCGATCTCACCACTGACGAAGGGCGACTCCGCGCCCGCGGCATTTCGGTGCACCCCTACGCCTTTCCGCTCGTCACGCTCCGACTGCCCGACGGCGCAAAGGGACGAATCACCGTGCATCACCTCATGCGGCGCAACGAAATCCCCGGCATCGAGTCGGTGGGCATCCGTTTGCAATAAATGGCTGCGCTGATCCCGCGCAATCTCCGCGCTTCGCTTCTTCCTCCTCACTCTGTTTCCCCCTATGTCCACAAGGTTGCTCTTCATTTTCCTCCTTTGCTTCACCGCACTTCGCGGCGGAGCACAGCAACGTGTGGTGCAATACAAACCGTTCATCGACGAACGCCCGTGGCACTACGGCTTTCAGATCGGACTCCACGACCAGGGGCTGAAACTCATCAATAACGGCTACATCAACGAGGCAGACGGTGCACAATGGGTGGGCGAGAACGACAGACAGAACTTCGGTTTCTCGGTAGGTGTCTTGGGCGAATGGAGATTCACGCGCAATTTGGCATTTCGCGTCACCCCTACGCTGCATTTCGGCTCGAAACACCTGACCTTTCGCAACATGGCGACAAAACAAGAGCTCACGCAGGACATGAAAACGACGTATATCGCCGTTCCTGCCCTCGTCAAAGTCGCCGGTCCGCGCTATAATAATTTTCGTCCCTATGTGGTGGGCGGACTTGACGTGATGTATGACCTCACCTCGTCGAAAGGCAGTTATATCCGCACGCGTCCGCTGCAAACTTTCGCGGAAGTGGGTTTCGGCTGCGACTTTTATCTGCCGTTCTTCAAGCTGATTCCGGAAATTAAGTTCTGTTTTGGGCTGAACAACACGTTGCAGCGCAACCGCCCCGACTTGACCGATCCCACACAGCTGGTGTTTACGCAAAGTTTGCAGCGAACCACGCCCAATATGGTGGTGCTCACTTTCTACTTCGAGTAAGTGTGGCGACGCCCTGTCCTATGCTGACAATTATCTCTCTAATCTTTATATTTTATCTCTCACAGTCCTATCATGAAGCAGTTCCCCAACTCTCGACACAGACGGCTTTGGGTGGTATTGTCTCTCTGGTGTATGAGTACACTCCTTGCACTCGCACAACCGGCCGTAGACAAATACTACACCCTGACCGCTGTGAACCACAATCTCAATTTGAGCAACGGAGATTCGCCTTCCAACAACAGCAACTACGAAGGCGCGAAGCCGGATCCCACGGCTCCCTCACAAGTGTTCCAACTCCTCGACGCAGGCGACGGCACTTTTGTGATCTACAACAGCAATTACAAGAAAGCAATGGACTTGGCGCTCAACGGCCCCAAGAAGCCTTTGCAATGGGATCTCAATAAAAGTAATCCCAACCAGCTCTTGTCTCTCGAGCCGGTGCCGGGGAAGAAGGACGTTTATCGCCTCGTTTCCGCAGTTCACAGCATGTATTTGCTCAGCATGGACGCGAAGGGCGACGTTTATGTGGGCTACGGTACGGACGGCAACGAGCTGTTCCGCTTCACAGAAGTGAAGGACTGGAAAGAAGGCCGCGTGGATCAAGTTCAAACCGAATGGCAAAACGAAGCCATCTTCGCCATTAACAAGGAAACCGGCCGCGCCACGTTCATGCCTTACGCCAATTCGGCCGCATTGAAGGCCGATGCGCGCTTCAAGAAGGCCTGGCTCGATCCGAACTCCACGGAAGTGAAGTCGCTCAACGGCACTTGGAAGTTCAGCTACGCCCCCGATGCCGCCAAACGCGACACCGCTTTTGTCAAGAACGACTACAACACCGCAGCATGGGACAACATTGAAGTGCCCTCTTGCTGGGAAATGAAGGGATATGACAAGCCGGTTTACGTGAATGTGGACTACATTTTCGAAGACAACCCGCCCTATATCAAGTTGCGCAAGGAATATCGCGGAAAAGTAGACCCCAATCCCGTAGGAAGCTACCGCCGCGAGTTCGATCTTCCCGCCAACTGGGACGGCAAGCGCGTGTTCCTCCACTTCGACGGCATCTATAGCGGTGCTTATGTGTGGGTCAACGGCAAATACATCGGCTACACGCAAGGAGCCAACAACGATGCCGAATTTGACGTCACCTCTGCGCTCCACGCCGGCAAGAACAATGTCAGCGTGCAGGTGATTCGCTGGACAGACGGCTCTTATCTCGAAGGACAAGACATCTTCCACATGAGCGGTCTGCACCGTGATGTGTATTTGGTGGCCACTCCCCGCACCTTTGTGCGCGACCACTACATCACCGCCGACCTCAATGCGACAAAACGCTACAAGAGCGGTTCGCTCAACGTGCAACTCGAACTCGACAACCGAGACAAAACCGCTGCCAACAAGCGCGTGGAAGTCACGCTTCTCGACCCCGACGGCCAACAAGTAGCGCAAAGCGAAAAGACCGTTGCCTTCGCCGCCGGCGAAACGAGCAAGAAGGTAGACATTGCCTTCGACAATCTCAATGATCTCCGTCTTTGGACGGCCGAAACGCCCGAACTCTACTCCGTGATCGTCGTGCAAAAAGACGCAAGCGGCGCAGAAGAAATGGCCTTCAACACGCAATACGGTTTCCGTAGCATCGAGATTCGCAACGGACAAGTCCTCATCAACGGCAAACGCGTCTTCTTTAAGGGCGTGAACACCCAAGACACGCACCCCGAACTCGGACGCACCATCGACGTACCCACGATGTTGAAAGACATTACCCTCATGAAGCAGGCCAATGTCAACACCGTTCGCACCTCGCACTACCCCCGTCAGGCCAAAATGAACGCCATGTTCGACTACTATGGCCTCTACGTTATGGACGAAGCTGACCTCGAATGCCATAAAAACTGGAACGACCACGGTAAAAACGGCGGCTACAACTCAGACATCATCTCCGGACAAGAGTCTTGGAAGCCCGCGATGATCGACCGCATTGTGCGCATGGTACAGCGTGACCGCAACCATCCCTCGATCATCTTCTGGTCGCTCGGTAACGAATCGGGCGCAGGCGACAATTTCATCTCCGTTTATGATGCCGCGCGCAAGCTCGATCCGCGCCCCATTCACTACGAAGGTGCCACAAACGCCAACCGCCACTTCGCCGGCATCACGGATCTGTTCTCGAAAATGTACCCCGATGTGGGCTACGTGCAGCAATATGCCAACAACAACCCCGCCAGCCAGCCCTTCTTCATGTGCGAATACGACCACGCCATGGGCAACAGCGTGGGTTATCTCCGCGAATACTGGGACATCATCGAGAAGTCGAAACTCGGCATCGGCGGTTGCATTTGGGACTGGGTCGATCAAGGCATCTACAATCCCCAGAAACTCAAACAAGGCATCAAGCATTTGACCACCGGTTACGACTACCCCGGTCCTCACCAAGGTAACTTCGTCAACAATGGTGTGATCACTTCCGAACGCGAGTGGACTCCCAAACTCGACATCGTCAAGAAGGTGTACCAATACGTGACCTTCGGTTTCAACAATGGCAAGAACAACAAGAGCTTGGTCGTTCGCAACAACTACGCCTTCGTCAATCTTGCCGACTTCACCCTTGATTTCGAGGTATTGAAGAACGGTGTCAGCGTTGAAAAGGGCAATATCGAACTGCCTCCCCTCGCCGCCGCATCGCGTCGCACCCTTCCCGTCAACATCACGACGCAAGTGCCCGAAAACGGCGCCGACGACTATCACCTCAACGTCTATCTCCGCCTCAAGAGCGACAAGGACTGGGCAAAAGCCGGCTATGTCATGGCCGCCGAACAGTTTGAACTCGCCAAGCGCACCGCCTTGCCCACCCTTACGCCCAAGGCCGATGCGCCCGCCCTCAAGTTGAAGAAGACCGGTGGCCTCGCCACGATCTCCAACGATGTGGTTTCGATGACTTTCAACACGACCACTTCGCAACTCGTCGACTGGAAGTACAACGACCTCCCCGTCATCGCCTACGGCAAGGGTCCCGTTTCCGACAACTTCCGTTGGATCGAGAACGAAGCCCCCTATACCAGCAAGCCCTACAACACGCTTGAATGGCGCTATCGCATTGTGGACAGCAACAATCAGAATGCAGTGCCCACAATCAAGACGACCGACGGCGGCCGCACCTACACGGTGACCGCAACGCGTCAGGGCCTCGTGCCCACCACGCTCACCTATACCATCCACGCCGACGGTAATGTGGTGCTCAACGTCTCGCTCGATCCCACACAAGCGCAGAACAAGGGTCAACTTCGCCGCCTCGGTGTGAGCATGGGCTTCGACAGCCGCTATGCCCTCATGGATTATACGGCCCGCGGCCCGCGCGAAAACTATTCCGACCGCTGCGAAGGTTCGTTCTTCGGCCGCTATGTGCAGCGCGTGGACAGCAATCTCACGCACTACGCCCGCACGCAAACCTGCGGTAACCGCATGGGGCTCCGCGACCTCCGTTTGGTCGACGCAGAAGGCAACGGTGTGCACATTGCCACCGAAGGACAGGTTGAATTCTCCGTACTTCCCTACGACGACCACGACCTCATCAACGTGGAACACGACTGGGAACTCGCACCCTCGAAGTTCAACACCGCGCACTTCGACTTCTTCCAGCAAGGTGTCGGCAGCGGTAGCTGCGGTCCCGCTTTGACTTTGGACAAATACAAGGTGCCCACCGACAAAGTGGTGAACTACACCCTCCGCTTCTCGGGCTTGGGAAAACTCTATACCGGGATTTCCAACCGCCCTTTCGTCCAACAGCCGGTGCTGCGCGTCAACAGCGCACCCGGCGCTGAAACCGCCACACTCAGCGGCGCACTTTCCGCTTACCGCTCGGCCGCAGTGCTCGATTTGGGCGGCGCGCGCCTCTTCGATCTTCCGCTCTCTGCAGCCAACGCGGTGGAATTCTCCACCGCCGCACTCCCCAAAGGCACTTACCTCGTGCAACTCGTGCGCAACGACGGCAAGCAGGAAGCCGTGAAGTGGATCAAACGCTAAGCTCCGGTGGCGAAACAGCTTAGTCGCCGCGCCTTGATGGCGACGGCTCACGACTAAGTCTTCGCTTCGCCCACAGTGCTTCCTCTTCGCGCCGGCAGACGTTTAACTCACGTCTGCCGGCGCTTTTTTGTGCCCTTGTGCCCACGGCCTTTCCGCCCGTGCTTCCGCACCGCCTCGTCTACACTTTCGCCCGCCCTCGCCCTTTCCTTCGCGCCGACTGCCATTTTGCAGCCGGCTGCAGGCGAAGGGCAAAAACATCGCCCCTCTTTCGCGACGGAAAGAGGGGCGATGAGCAGCAATACCCCCACCGCGGTCGGAGAAACCATGGAATGCGCCGCCTTATTTGTGGCGCATTTTCTCCCGCGCGGTGAACTTTTCCCCAATCGTCGGCCGTTGTGCTCCCATAGGCCAAAAGAAGCGGGAAAAACCGGTGGACTTTTGCGTGAAAGCAGTGGGTTTTTACGTAAAAGTTGTGGGCTTTTCGGACAAAACCTTCGCCTTTGTGTCTAATTGATGCGCCTGACAATGCAAACCGCCCCTCGTCGGGAAGGACGAGGGGCGGTGGTGACAAGAATAAGTGGGGCAACGAAGGAGCGAAGCCATTAGTGTTTAGCGGCCTTCGGTGTGTCGAGCAAAGGCAGGAGGGCCCCGTAGCCTTCACGCTCCATCTCCGCTTTGGGGACAAAGCGAAGTGAGGCACTGTTGATGCAATAGCGCAGTCCGCCGGTGGCTTTCGGGCCGTCGTTGAATACGTGGCCGAGGTGGGCACCGCCGAGTTTGCTGCGCACCTCCGTGCGGTGCATGCCGTGGCTGTTGTCGGTGAGGTTGTCGAGCAGGTGCGGATCGATGGGCTTCGAGAAGGCCGGCCAGCCGCAACCCGATTCAAACTTGTCGGTAGAGAGGAAAATGGGTTCGCCGGTCGTGATGTCGACATAGATGCCCGGGCGGAACTCCTTGTCGTAGGCATTTTTGTGCGGGGCTTCAGTGGCCGCTTTTTGCGTCACGGCATATTGGAGGTCGTTGAGTCGGCTGCGCAATTCCGCGTCAGTGGCTTTCTTGTAAGTCCGCTTTTGCGGCGTGTCGGCGTTCGCTTTGCGCGCTTCCTCGAAGAGGGCGGTTGGCACGTGGCAGTAGCCGCCGGGATGCACATCGAGATAGTCTTGGTGATAGTCCTCGGCGGCATAAAAGTTGCGGAGCGGTTCGACCTCGATGGCCACGGGGCGACCGATAGCGGCGGCGAGTTTCGCTTTCTCGGCCACGAGCATCGGGCGAAGTTCGGGATCGGTGTAGTAGATGCCGGTGCGGTATTGCGGCCCCACGTCACCGCCCTGACGGTTCACGCTGGTCGGGTCGATGGTGCGGAAGAAGAGTTGCACAAGGAGTGTGAGCGGAAGGCGTTGCGGGTCGTATTTCACTTCGACGGCCTCGGCAAAACCGGTGTTGTGGCCGCACACTTGTTCGTAGGTGGGGTTTTCCGTGTGGCCGTTGGCATAGCCCACGCGGGTGTCGAGCACCCCGTTGATTTGTTTGAAGAAATGCTCGGTGCCCCAGAAGCAGCCTCCGGCAAAGTAGAGAGTGGCAGTATCGTTCATTGCGGTTGGTGTTTGAGTGTTGTGCTGTGTGCGTGCGCAGGAAGTGAGGGCAAGCCCGAAGGCCAGCCCCAACGCAGCGACAGAAACAAGCAGTTGGTGATGAATGCGCATAATTCGTATTGTTTTGAGTTGAAAATGAGCAGTGGTTGTTTCGGGGGTGGGTGGCAAAACTCCCCGTGCGCCTTTGAGAAGAGGTGCATCGGGGAGTTCTGTGCGTGCTCACGCTGCCGAAACAGCGCTGCGAAAATAATAAAAATAGAAAGTTCGTTTGGTCGAGTGGACTTCACTGAGCCAAGATTAGGCAACCGGCGTCTCCGCTTCGTCGCTTTCCTCCTCGGCGGTGCGCCATTGTCGCCACGCGGCAAAGAGGAAGCCCGCGATCAAGAGAGCGAAGGCCACGTAGGCGATGACTTCTGTGGTGCTCACCGAGGTGGGGCGGAACGAGAAGACGATTTCATGACGACCGGCGGGAATGCGGAGGGCGCGCAACACGTAGTTGACGCGAGCCACCTCCACCGGTTGGCCGTCGATGGTGGCCGTCCAGCCGGGATAGTAGATTTCGGAGAAGACCGCCACGCCGGCTTTACTGTTTTCGCTCGTGTAGCGGAGTTCGTTCGGCGCATATTGCTTGAGTTCGATGCGACCTTGTCCGTCGGTGGCGCCTTCGAGCTGTGACTTGAAGCGCACATCGGCCACGGCTTGGTGTTTCGTGTCGAGTTTTCCGAGGGCACGGATTTCGGCATCGGCGTTGTCGGCAAACTTCACCTCGTTGACAAACCACGCATTGCCGTTGGCGTGCGTGTTGCGGAGAGCAATGTTACCGCCGCTGAGGATCACCCACTTCATGTTGAGCATATTCAGCAGGGGCGTCACCGAATCGGTGTCGAGGGTCGAAGCCACGTAGTCATTCAGCTGCTCGGGGGTGCGAATGCCGCGCGCCACGAGTTGCGCGCTGTCGGCCGCCGCTTGGGCATAGGCCGCTTGCGCCGCTTGGCCGAGGTGTTGGCATTCGTCGTCGAGGTAGAAGTTGATCAACTCTTGATAGCGACGGAGTTTCGCGGCGTGATAGCCGCCGATCGACTTGTGCCAGTAGGCCGTTTGGTTCGAGGTTTCGTTGAACGGATTGCCGCCCGAAAGATTGAGCACACGGAAGTTGGGATCCTTGTCCTGCAAAATGAGTTGATCGGCAGGCGATTTGGCGAAGTTGCCTTGCATCGCTTCGGGTTCTTTGAAACTATCGGTGTTCAAGTAGCGGCGATCGATGTTCCAGAGGTCGCCGAGCGTGAGCAAGAGGAGCACACCCACCACGGCAGCCGAAGGAATGGCTTTCGGCCACTTGGCATAAGCCGCCACCAGCGCAAGGGCGATGAAAGAGAGGAAGAAAGCGCGCCAAGCGGTGGCTGAAAGGATGGCGGCGTGGAGCGAAAGGAGGGCACCTTTGTAGCCATTGATGAAATCGGCGGGCACACCGAATTGCTGCAGCTGGGCAAAGGCTTGTTGGTCGGTAGAAGAAAGCAGATTGGCCGCATTGGGCACGAGCGCATAGAACAGGCTCAAGCCCACCGTGAGGACGGTGGCCACACCGAGGGAGACTTTGCCGCGGCGCGTGCCGAAAATCTTTTCGGGATGGCGAATCACTTCGGCCAAGGCGAGCATCGCCAAGACGGGCATGGTGAACTCTGCGATCACCAAGGCCGACGAAACGGTGCGGAACTTGGAGTACATGGGCAGGACGTCGATGAAGAAGTCGGTGGCTGCCATGAAGTTGTGTCCCCAGGCGAAGAGGAAAGAGAGCAGGGTGGCTGCGGCGAGCGCCCACTTGAGCGGGCCGCGCACCAGACCGAGGCCGAGCACGAAGAGGAAGCAGATGATGGCACCCACATAGACGGGACCTACGGTGAAAGGTTGGTCACCCCAATACTGGATGATGCCCGGCACGTTGCCCGAGCCGGTGGCTTGCTGCAACTGCGTGGCGTATTGATAGAACTCGTTGTAGCCTTCCAACTTTTCTATGCCTTCGCGGTCGAGAATACTGCTCGATCCGCCGCCTTTGAAGTCGGGCATCAGGAGCGTGAGCGTCTCGTCGACCCCGTAGCTCCACTGGGTGATGTAGTCGCGCGCCAATCCGTCGGTGCCCTCTGCCGAGGGCGCATCGGCGGTCTCCGCCTTTTTGGGCGAGGGCGTGGTCAGTTCGGTTTTGCCGCGCATCGACTCTTTCGAGTATTGCCACGTGTGGTAGAGATTCGGCAGGTTGACCGCCGCCGCCAAGAGCCCACCCACCACGAGGGCGCCGGTGGCTTTCGCCCAGCGGCCGAGGGTTTTGCTGCGCAAGGCCTCAATGCCGTAGGCCACTGCCACGAAGAGCATGACAAACAGGAAGTAGTAAGTCATTTGCAAGTGGTTGGCGGCAATCTGCAAGGCGGCAAAAAGCGCCGTGATGGTCGCACCCCACAAGTATTTGCCGCGATAGGCCAGCACCAAACCGGCGATGGTGGGCGGAATGAAGCCGAGGGTGTTCACCTTCCAGAGGTGTCCGGCGGCGATAATGATGAGAAAATAACTCGAAAACGCCCATGCCGTCGCACCAAAGGCTGAGAGCAGCGGTTTGAAACGCAGGGCGCGCATCAGCAGGTAGAAGCCGAAGAGGTAGAGGAAGAGGAAGCCGAGCGGGCCGGAGGTGCAAAGGCGCACGACGGTCTCGACCACGCTCATCACTTTCGTCGAACCGTAGGTCGGCGAAATCTGATAAGTGGGCATACCCGAGAAGATACTGTTCGTCCAACGGGAACGTTCGCCCGTGGCCTCATGATAAGCGGCTTGTTCCTGTCCCTGTCCCATGCCGGCCACGGTGTCGTGGCCGCCCAACACGAGGCCTTCGCTGATGGGCGTGGCGAAATAGGCGAAACTTACCAGCAGAAAACACAGCACAACCACGAGGTCGGGCCATGAGCGGCGAAGAAATTGTTTCATCTGATTAGTTACATGATTATTAAGTGGCAAAGTTACACAATGTCGGCCGAAAAGCCGTATTTTTGTAGGCAAATCTCCATAAAAACTCCACGATGAAAATAGGAATCATCACGGCCATGCAAGTCGAGCATGACCAAATTGCGGCGCTGCTCACGGACTGCGCCGAACTTTCCGCTGCCACTTTCGGTGCGCCCCCCGTATTGACGGGACGTTTGGGCGACCACACGGTGGTGCTGGCCATGAGCGGCATCGGAAAGGTGAACGCGGCACTCACAGCGGCGTCGCTGATCGCTGCTCATCGTCCCGATGCGATGATCAGCACGGGCTGTGCCGGCGGGCTCGCACCCGAACCCGGTGTGATGGGCGTGGTGGCTGCCGCTTCTACCGTCTACCACGATGTGTGGTGCGGCGAGGGCAATGCCTACGGTCAGGTGCAAGGGCTGCCGGCTCGCTTCGATGCCGACGCACGTTTGCTGGCTGTGGCGCGCGACTTGGCCGACGATCCCGCCGTCGAGACGCCCGTGTGCTGCGGACTGACCTGCACCGGCGACAAGTTCATCACCGATCCCGCGGAACTCAAGGCTGTGCTCGGCGCCTTCCCCGAAGCGCTGGCCGTAGACATGGAGAGTGCGGCCATCGCCCACGCCTGTCACCTTCACAACGTGCCGTTCCTGAGTTTCCGTGTCATCAGCGACACGCCGGGCGCCGATGCCCATTGGGAACAATATCAAGACTTTTGGGGCACGATGGCCGACCGCTCGTTCGGCATCACGCGCACTTTCCTTTCGCGCATTCCCGCTACTTTTTGAAACGCCTTTCGTATGAAAAAAATACCCTCCTTCACTGTCAACCACCTCACGCTGCGCCGTGGGGTCTATGTGAGTCGTCAAGATCGGGTGGGCGACGAAATCGTCACCACCTTCGATGTGCGCATGAAAGCGCCCAACCGCGAACCGGCCTTGCACGTCAATGCCATTCACACCATGGAGCATTTGGCGGCGACTTTCCTGCGCAATCACCCCGTTTGGGCAGATCGCGTGATCTATTGGGGACCCATGGGTTGCCTGACGGGAAATTATCTGATTTTGAAAGGCGATCTCACGTCGAGCGAGATTATTCCGCTGCTCATTGAAACCTATGAATTTATCGCGGCCTTTGAGGGCGAAGTGCCCGGCGCCACAGCGCGCGATTGCGGTAACTTCCGTTTGATGGATCTGCCCATGGCGCAGTGGGAAGCGCGCAAGTATCTCGACGAGGTGCTGCGCAATCTCACGCCCGATCGGTTGACTTATCCCGATTGAGGCGCGGTTGACGCACTTCGTGCGTGAACCTTTCGTCGTTGTCCGGCGCTACTGCACATCGCCTTCACTCCTTGCCCGCCCGTGCAACCGATTGGGGTTGAAAGGGTGGGGGAGTGAAGGCGATGATGCAAAGGTTTTTCGTTTTTGTACGAACGGTAGATCGAAAAATCAACGCTCCGACCGGTTGCCGTTTCCTTTCGGGCGATTTCTACGCGCGCACGCGTATATATAAGGAGTGGTGAGGTGGAAAGCGAAATGTCCGGTTTCGATCAAAACACCTCGCGCTGTGCTTTGCGCTTTTCCTGTTCCTTGTGAAATGCCTTGTGGGGAGCAGGTTACGCCCCCGTTTTCTCTTGAATGTCTTTCTCGTATTTATGCAAATACTTCTTTCGCCTGCCAAGAAGATGCACTCGTCTGTGCCTACTTCTTCGTTTGCGGTCAGCACACCGCGCTTTTTGTCTCAAGCCCTTGATATCGCCGCCCACATGAGTCGCTACGACGGCGAGGAGTTGGCCACTATCTTGGGCACCACGCCGCGTCTCGGTGCGCGGGCGGCCATGGATTTTGCCGCTTTGCTCGCCGAACCCAAGACAGCGCCCGCCTCACTCATTTATGCCGGCATGGCGTATCAGCATCTTCGCGCCGAGGAGTTCAGCGCTGAGGAGATGGACTACGCACAGACGCATTTGTGGATCACTTCTTTCCTCTATGGGCTCAATCGCCCCCTCGACGCCATTGCATCTTATCGTTTGGAAGGAACGGTGCCGGCCCCCGGCGCGGAGGGACGTTCGCTTTTCGATTATTGGAAGCCCTTGCTCACCGACGTGCTCATCGAGAGCGTGCAGGCCGACGACGGGGTATTGCTCTATTTGGCGAGCGGAGAGATGAAACGCCTCTTCGATTGGGCGCGCGTGGAACGTACGGTGCAAGTGATCTCGCCGGAGTTTCGCGTGATGAAGGGCGACAAGCAGAAGACCATTGTCGTCTATGCCAAAATGATGCGCGGTGCCTTGACGCGACATGTCCTTACGCACCGCATTGTGCGCCCGGAGGATTTACGTGACTTCGAATATGAAGGTTTTGCGCCTTGGGGCGAAGACGAAATCCCGCGTTTGTGGGTGTGCGGCGGCTGATTCAATCGAAAAGGGCGCGCAAGACGTCCGGACTCTTGAGCTCGGGCATGGCGGCGAGGTGCAATCGGTAGTAGACGATGAGCACATCGAGAATGCGGTTGCGCTGTGCGCGCGAGAAGCGGAAGAGGTGCATGGTCGAAAAGTTCATGCGCAGCAGGTTGGCAAACACTTTTGCCTCCTCGCCTTCCAAGATGTGCGTGTGCATGGGGCGCACGCCGGCAAATCGGCCGCCCACCAAATCGAAGTAGGGGAGTCCGGCCTGCGAGAGGTCGGGGGCGATGCCGAGAAAGCGCGTGAGGCGCATAAGAAATACCAAATGGAAATTGGCGTAGTCGCGCTCGGCGGTGTCGAGCCACTGCAAGGCCGCCGCCACGAAGTCGAAAACCTTTTCGTCGGCCTCCTCGCTGTGCACCACATGGAGGAGCATCTCGGCTAAGAAGAGCACCACGGCGGTTTTGGCCGGCATGGTGTGGAGTGTGAGCCGCGGTTGTGCAACGCGAGCAGCGAGCGGTTTGCCGAGTTGCCCCGTGCGTGGGCGATTCCACTCCGTGTCGATCACGGCCAGCGGCGTAAATAAGGTGTGACGCACGGTGGCGCGCGGCGAATGTGTGATGCGCACCATAAAAGAAACGCGCCCGTGTGTGCGTGCGAGGGCTTCGACGATTAAACGGTCGTCGGCATAACGAAGCGTGCGGAGTACCAAAATTTGGTCTTGAAGTAACATGCGGCGAAAGTACGGCAAAAAATAGGCTTTACCCCGATTTTTGCCCCGAAAAAGGGGGTAAAATGAAGAAAATGGAGGAAAAATGCACTTTTCGCGAAAAAAAATGGCCGAACTATTTGGAGGTTGAGAAAAATGTGCTACCTTTGCACTCGCAAACAAGGAACAACGGCACACCACAAGCGACGCTGTCAAACCTTAAGCAAAACGGTCCCTTCGTCTATCGGTTAGGACGTGAGATTTTCATTCTCAAAAGAGGAGTTCGACTCTCCTAGGGACTACAATCAATCGACTGTGGGGAGTTCGCAAGAATTCCCCGCTTTGTTTTAGAACATCCAGGTAACGTCTGAAGCAGCATCGTCGGGAGACGCCTATTTTCCTCCTGCTGAAGAGTGCCGGCAGTCAATTCTATATATTTCGAACTAACAAATTCCTATTCAAAATGGCAAATCACAAATCCTCTGTGAAAAGAATTCGTCAGACCGCCACTCGTCGCTTGCACAATCGCTACTATGCCAAGACGATGCGTAACGCCGTGCGCAAGCTCCGCGCCACGACCGACAAGGCTGCTGCCGTAGAACTTCTCCCCAAAGTGCAGAAGATGCTCGACAAGCTCGCTAAGACGAACATCATTCACAAGAACAAGGCTTCGAACATCAAGTCGAGCATCATGCTCCATGTGAGCAAGCTCGCCTGATACGGCCGACAGATCTCGATACACACGGAGTCGCACCCTCGGGCGCTGACTCCGTTTTTCGTCTATATTCGGCAAAGGTGCAGCACTCGTCGATAGAATGGAGTACACAGCACCACTGCTCACCAAAATGAGCCTCCTTCGTTGCTTAAAAGGAGCGCCTTTTGCCGAAATCCTTCACTGACTCATGAACCCCTCGTTGATTTCTCGCTTTCGTCGTGCAGGTGCACCGCTTTTGTTCGTCGCTGCCCTCTGCTTCGGCGCCGCATGCGACCACGATGCGCCTACACCACAACCCGATCCCATCTGCCCCGAGCCGGAACAGTGGCAACCGGCAGCTGCCGGACGTTACGAAGCGCGCGTGCGTTATAGTTGTGATTGTCGCGATGAAGCGCAGTTGGTGCTGACCGCCGCTCCGGTCGTGGACGACACGCTGCGTATGCCGGCCGTGCGTCGCACGGTTTATGTCGACAAGCGCGATTTGCCCGGCGCAGACTTCACGATGGGGCGCACGGTGGGCTTTCGTATCCGCGAATTTCGCATCGTACGCAACTATCATGCACTCGATTTGCGCCACGACGACAGCCTCGAATTTGTGTGCCGTGTGCAACCGCTCGGCGATTGACGGCTGCTTTTCCGGCGCCGGTCGGTAGACTGCGCGCTTTCTCGTTTCGCTTCTATTCTTGTTTCTCTTTATGTTAGAAGATACTTTCGACATTCGCTCCGAACAGCAGACGCCTCCTACGACAGAGCGAGAGTTTGAAAACGCTTTGCGCCCACTTTCGTTCGATGACTTCACCGGTCAAACGAAAGTCGTGGACAATTTGCGCATCTTTGTCGAAGCGGCTCGTCGTCGCGGCGAACCGCTCGATCATACCCTCCTGCATGGCCCTCCGGGCTTGGGTAAAACGACGCTTTCCAACATTATTGCCAACGAATTGGGGGTGGGGTTTAAGCTCACCTCGGGGCCGGTGCTCGATAAACCCGGCGACTTGGCGGGATTGCTCACCTCGTTGGAGCCGAACGATGTGCTTTTCATCGATGAAATACATCGTTTGTCGCCGGTAGTGGAGGAATATCTCTATTCGGCGATGGAGGATTATCGCATCGATATCATGATCGACAAAGGGCCTTCGGCGCGTTCCATCCAAATTGACCTCAATCCCTTCACGCTTGTCGGTGCTACGACGCGCAGCGGTCTGCTCACCGCACCGCTTCGCGCCCGTTTCGGGATCAATCTCCACTTGGAGTACTACGATTCGGCGACGCTTTGCGACATCGTGCAGCGCTCAGCGCACATTTTAGGTGTGCCGATGGATCCGAAAGCCGCGGCCGAAGTGGCCGGACGTTCCCGCGGTACACCGCGTATTGCCAATGCGCTCTTGCGCCGCGTACGCGATTTTGCCGAAGTGAAAGGCGACGGCGCGATCGATGTGCCTATTGCGCGCATTGCGCTCGAGGCCTTGAATATCGATCGCTTCGGTCTCGACGAAATCGACAACAAGATTTTGACTACTATCATCGATAAGTTCAAGGGAGGCCCGGTGGGAGTGACGACCATCGCCACGGCCATTGGCGAAGATGCCGGCACAGTGGAAGAAGTGTATGAGCCGTTCTTGATCAAAGAGGGTTTCATTCGTCGCACACCGCGCGGTCGTGAGGTGACGGAGCTAGCTTATACGCACCTCGGTCGCACCCCTTACGGCGTTCCCGCCGAAGAACCTTCCTTGTTTTGAGTTTCTGAACCACAGTTTGTTATGATTACATTTAATGCGCTCTCACTTGCTGTTCCTCCGCTCGATGTTGCGCGTGAAACCGCTTGGTTGCGCCGCGTTGTGGCGTCGCACGGTCGGCGTTTAGGCGAGGTAAACTACGTGTTTTGCAACGATGAGGAAATCCTCGATGTAAACCGTCGCTATCTTCAGCACGATTATTACACCGACATCATTACTTTCGACTACAGCGCGGCCGATGTGCTTTCGGGCGATCTCTATATTTCGCTCGATACGGTGCGTACGAATGCCGAACTCTTCGGCCGTCCTTATGACGAAGAGTTGCACCGCGTGCTCGTGCACGGCGTGTTGCACTTGGTGGGTATCAACGACAAAGGGCCCGGCGAACGCGAAATCATGGAAGCCGCCGAAGATGCCGCTTTGGCCTTGCGTTGAAGGTCTGCAGATCGCTCCTCATTTTGAAGGTATACGTCTGCGCCACGCGGGTTGCTGTGTAGAATGGCGCAGGTGATTATTCCTTTTTCTGCTCTCGCCGTCGGTGTTTTGCGACACCGGCGGCGCGTTCTCTTATTATAAGATGAGTAGGAACGGAAAAAAGGGCAGATTTATTTGGTGTATCGACGCTGTCAGCGTATTTTTGCACCCAAAATAAACAGTATATGCAGAAGAACTTAGTGATCGTGGAGAGCCCCGCGAAGGCCAAGACCATCGAACGCTTTCTCGGCGACGACTTTAAGGTCATGTCCAGCTTCGGACACATCCGCGATTTGGCGAAAAAAGATTTCGGCGTTGACCCGAAAACTTTTGCGCCCGTCTATATAATTCCCGACGACAAGAAGAAAATTGTCAGCGATTTGCGCGCGCAAGCCAAGAAATGCGAGACCGTTTGGTTGGCTTCCGATGAGGACCGCGAGGGAGAAGCCATCTCTTGGCACCTTGCGGAAGTCCTTAAACTCGATCCGGCCACCGCGCGCCGTATTGTATTCCACGAAATTACGAAACCTGCCATCCTCGACGCCATAGAGCATCCGCGTACGATCGATCTCAACTTGGTAGATGCGCAACAAGCGCGTCGCGTGCTCGATCGCTTGGTGGGTTTCCGCCTTTCGCCCGTGTTGTGGCACAAAGTGCGCGCCGGCCTTTCCGCCGGTCGCGTGCAGAGCGTGACGGTGCGCCTCATTGTGGAGCGCGAACGCGAAATTGCCGCCTTCGAAAGCGAGAGCAATTTCCGTCTGCTCGCTCGTTTCATCGTAGACGGTGCGGACGGCCAAACCGCGCAACTCGATGCGGAGTTGAATCATCGCTTTGCCACGGTCGAAGAAGCCCAGGCCTTCCTCGAACACTGCAAGAATGCGCGTTTCACCATCGGCTCGATTGCCACAAAGCCCTCAAAGCGCACGCCGGCTCCACCTTTCACCACCTCGACGTTGCAGCAAGATGCCGCACGCAAGATGGGTTTCTCCGTAGGCACCACAATGCGCGTCGCACAGAAGCTCTACGAAGCGGGTTTGATCACCTACATGCGTACCGACTCGATGAACCTTTCCGATCTTTGCCTCAATACGGTCGGGCCGGTCATCACCGAATTGATGGGAGCAGACTACCATAAGCGTCGTCGCTACCACACGCACGCCAAAGGTGCCCAAGAAGCGCACGAAGCCATCCGTCCCACCGACATGCGTCGGAGCGAAATCAAAGGCACTGCGCAAGAAAAGCGTCTTTATGACCTGATTTGGAAGCGTACTGTCGCCTGCCAAATGGCCGATGCTCAGTTGGAACGTACCACTGTGCTCATCCAAATCGATGGCAGTGAGCACCATTTTGTCGCCACCGGCGAAGTCGTGAAGTTTGAAGGCTTCTTGCGCGTCTATCGTGAGAGCTTTGACGACAACGAGAACGAAACTTCCGACAATCTCGCGGCAGAAGGTCTTTTGCCTCCGATGGTAGAAGGACAAGAATTGAAGCGCCTAACGCTCACCGCGCGCCAGCGTTACAGTTTACCCCCTGCGCGTTACAGCGAAGCCTCGCTCGTGCACAAACTCGAAGAGCTTGGCATCGGTCGTCCTTCGACCTACGCGCCCACCATTTCAACCATTCAAGCGCGAGAATATGTGCGCCGCGGAGAGAATGAGGGCAAGTCGCGTCCCATTACCCTCGTCACCCTCTCCGGCAATGAGATCACGACCGAGCAGAGCAGTGAGAATTACGGCAGCGACCGCGGAAAACTCGTTCCGACCGACATCGGTATTGTGGTGAATGACTTCTTGATGGACAAATTCCCCTCCATTATGGACTACAACTTCACCGCCAATGTCGAGCATGATTTCGACCTCGTGGCAGAAGGTACCAAAGATTGGACGGAACTCATTCGCACTTTCTACGGAGATTTGGAACCCCAAGTCGACACCGTGCTGGCTGAGCGCAGCGAAACTCGCGTCGGCGAACGCTATCTCGGCGATGATCCCAAAAGTGGTCAGCCGGTGAGTGTGAAAATCGGCCGTTATGGTCCGATGATCCAAATCGGCAATGGCGAAGGCGATGACAAACCGCGTTTTGCACGGCTGTCGCCCGATCAAAGTTTGGCAACGATCACCCTCGAAGAAGCCCTCGAACTGTGCAAACTGCCCCGAGAACTTGGCGAATTTGAAGACCAAATGATCAAAATCGGTGCAGGTCGTTTCGGTCCCTATGTGCAGCACGGCAAAAAGTTCGTGTCGATTCCCAAAGACGAAGACCCCCTCACGATCACACCCGAGCGCGCCGTCGAACTCATCCTCCAAAAGCGCGAAGCCGATGCGAAGAGTCATCTGCTCTCCTTCGAGGAAGAGCCTGAACTTGAGGTGCTTGTCGGTCGTTTCGGCCCTTATATCAAGTATAAAGGCAAGAACTACAAGATTCCCAAGGATCGTGCCGAACATGCCGGCGAACTTACGCTCGAAGAGTGCCGCGCGCTCATCGAAACCGGTTCGAAGACAGCCGCAAAGTCCACGACGAAACGTCGCACCACTAAGAAGAAGTAAGCCATGAAGTGCATCGCATTGATCGGCTACATGTGCGTCGGCAAGACCACCGTCGGCCGTGATCTCGCACGCCGTCTCGGGTTGCGCTTTTACGACCTCGATTGGTACATCGAAGAGCGTTTCCACAAACGCATTTCGGCCATCTTTGCCGAGGAGGGCGAAGCCCATTTCCGTGATCTCGAGCGGAGAATGCTTCATGAAGTGGCGCAATTCGAAGACATTGTCCTCTCTTGTGGTGGCGGAACCCCCGCTCATTTTGACAACATGGACTTCCTCAACAGCGTGGCGCACACCGTCTATCTCCGAGCCGACGCCGATACGATTTGTGCTCACTTGAGTGTGAGCAAAGGCCGCCGTCCCCTGCTCGAAGGCAAAAGCCCCGAAGAATTGCGTGCCTTCGTTTCCGCACAACTTGCCGAGCGCACAACCTATTATGAGCGCGCTCAACACATCGCCGAGGTGCATCCTCTCGACACCCCCGAAAAGGTGGGTCGACTTTCCTGCTGCATCATCGACTCTTTAGGCTTGGAAGCCAACAGCAATGGCTGATTTCCTTCCGGCTATTTCTACTTCTGTTTTCGATCTGCCGAAGAGGCGTGCAACAAGTGATGTTTAGCACGCCCGCGGCGCGAAAACGACTACAAAACAAACCTCTTTTTCCTGCATATACGATCCTTACGATGAGAAAATGGCGTATTGAAGACTCCGAAGAACTTTATAATATTAAAGGTTGGGGCGTGAACTATTTCGGTATCAACGAAAGCGGTCACGCCTACGTCTGTCCGCGCAAGAACAATGTCCGCATCGACCTCCGCGAGTTGGTCGACGAACTGGCCGAACGCGACATCCCCGCTCCCGTTCTGCTCCGTTTTCCCGACATCCTCGACAATCGCATCGAAAAAACCGCCGATTGCTTCGAGCGTGCCGAGAAGGAATACGACTACCGCGGCGAGCACTTCATTATCTATCCCATCAAGGTCAATCAGATGCGCCCCGTTGTCGAGGAAATCATCTCCCACGGCAAGAAGTACAACCTCGGTCTTGAGTGCGGTTCCAAGCCCGAACTGCACGCCGTGTTGGCCACCAACATGGACTCCGACTCCGTCATTGTCTGCAACGGCCACAAAGATCAAAACTTCATTGAGCTGGCGCTTCTCGCACAAAAGATGGGAAAGCGCGTTTTTCTCGTCATCGAGAAACTGCATGAGCTGGAGATCATCGCGCAAACTGCAGAGAAGATGGGCGTTCGTCCCAATCTCGGCATTCGCATCAAGCTCGCTAGCCGCTCCATGGGCAAGTGGGAAAGTTCGGGCGGCGACGCCTCTAAGTTCGGTCTCAACAGTTCCGAACTGCTTCAAGCCCTCAACCTCCTCGAAGAGAAGGGACTCAGCGACTGCCTTCGCCTCATTCACTTCCACATCGGGAGCCAAATCCCCAAAATCCGACTCATCAGCATCGCCCTGCGCGAGATGGCACAATATTATGTCCAACTCCGCAAAATGGGTTTCAACATCGAGTTCGTCGACTGCGGTGGCGGTCTCGGGGTCGACTACGACGGCACACGTTCATCCAACTCTGAAAGTTCGGTCAACTACAGTGTGCAGGAATACGTCAACGACATTGTCTACACCCTCGTCGAGGCAGCCAATAAGAACGACATTCCGCACCCCAACATCATCACCGAGGGCGGACGTTCGCTCACCGCTCACCACTCCGTGCTCATCCTTGAGGTACTCGAAACCACCGAAGTGCCCCACATGGACGAAAACTTCCATCCCTCTCCCGACGATCACAAATTAGTGCACGACCTCACCGAGATTTGGGACAAACTCTCCACGCGTTCCATGCTCGAAGATTGGCACGACGCCGAGGACATTCGCGAAGAAGCCCTCGACCTCTTCCGCCACGGACTCATCGATCTCCGCACCCGTGCACAGATCGAAAGCCTCTATTGGAGCATCTGCTCCGAAGTGGTCGACCTTTCTCACCACCTCAAGCACGCCCCCGACGAACTCCGCAAGCTCGACAAGATGATGTCCGAGAAGTATTTTTGCAACTTCTCCCTCTTCCAGTCGCTGCCCGACCATTGGGCCATCGATCAGCTCTTCCCCATCATGCCGATCCAGCGTCTCGACGAGCGTCCCGACCGCAACGCCACCATTCAAGACATCTCTTGCGACAGCGACGGTAAGATCACCACCTACGTCAACCACAATCAGCAGACCAACTACATTCCCCTGCACACCTTCCGCATGGGCGATCGATATTACATCGGTGTTTTCCTCGTAGGTGCCTACCAAGAGATTCTCGGCAACATGCACAACCTCTTCGGCGACACCAATGCGGTGCATATCACCGTCGATGCCGACGGATATTCCATCGACAAGACGATCGACGGCGAAACCGTGGCCGATGTACTCGAGTATGTGCAGTATGACCCCAAGCGACTCGTGCGCCGCCTCGAATCGTGGGTGACCAAAGCCGTCAACGAGCAGAAAATCACCGTCGAAGAAGGCAAAGAGTTCATCTCCACCTATCGTGCCGGCCTCTATGGCTACACCTACCTCGAATAATTCACACCGCGTCCGCATCGCCCATGATCCGCATCCATCCTTCTTGGCACGAAGCCCTCGCCGCCGAGTTTGAAGCCCCCTATTTTTCGGTGCTTACAGACTTCGTGCGCGCCGAATATGCCGCCGGCACCTGCTATCCCCCCGCCGGTGAAATCTTTGCCGCCTTCGATCGTTGTCCTTTCCCCGACGTCAAAGTCGTGCTCCTCGGCCAAGATCCTTATCACGGTGCCGGACAAGCCGAAGGACTCTGTTTCTCCGTGCGCGACGGCGTTCCCCCACCTCCTTCGTTGCAAAACATCTTCAAGGAGTTGCACACCGATCTCGGCATACCCGTCCCCACTTCCGGCAGTTTGCGCCGATGGGCCGACCAAGGTGTGCTCTTGCTCAACGCCACGCTCACCGTGCGCGCCGGAGCCGCCGGATCGCACCAAGGACAAGGCTGGGAAACCTTCACCGATGCCGTCATTCGCACCCTCTCCGCTCGTCGCGAAGGGATTGTGTTCCTACTTTGGGGCGCCTATGCCGGACGCAAGGCCGCCCTCATCGACAGTGCACGCCACTGCATTCTCACCGCGCCGCATCCCTCGCCGCTTTCGGCCTATCGTGGCTTCTTCGGTTCGCGGCCTTTCTCGCAAGCCAACGCCTATTTGGCTGCGCGGGGCGAAACGCCCATCCAATGGTAATCCGTTGAAAACGAGGATGAAAGCGCTTTAAGACAACGTGCGCACCTTTCTCCTCGTTCTTTATCTCCAACTGCTCGCTTCATGCGATTTTCCCCATGCTCCCCATTCTCCAAGTAGGCGACGTGCTCTTGTCGCCCGATATTTTCACCGAACATTTTTGTTGCGATCTCGCCGCCTGTGGCGGAGCCTGCTGCGTCGAAGGCGAAGCCGGTGCCCCCGTCACGGCCGAGGAGTGTCGCGAACTTGAGCGTGTGCTGCCTGCCGTGCGCATGCAGCTCAGTCCCCGCGCCCGCAAAGTGCTCGACAAGCAGGGAGTAGCCTATCGCGACCGCGACGGCGACCTCGTTACCAGCATCGTCGGCGGAAGAGAATGCTGTTTTGCGCGCTATGACGACGACGGTCTTTGTCTCTGCGCCACCGATTGTGCGTTTCGCGAGGGACGCATCGACTGGCCCAAGCCCATCAGTTGCGCCCTTTACCCCATTCGCGAGCAACCCCTCTCCAACGGCACCGTAGCGCTCAACTACCACCGTTGGTCGGTCTGTGCGCCGGCTGTAGCCAAAGGTCGCGAACTCCGATTGCCCATCTATCGTTTTCTACGCGAGCCCCTCATCCGCCGTTTCGGCGAAGCATGGTATGCCGAACTCGAAGCCCTCGCCGACCTCTTGCGACAAGAGGGCCTGATCAAGGACTGAACGCGCGCAGCCGCCGTGCGATCCCCATAAAATAGACGAAATAATAGCCCGCAGTTCACATAAACTGCGGGCTTTTTTGTGCGGAAAATTTGCGCTCCATGCGCTGAATGAACCGCAAACCGCCGCAGTTGAAAGGGCGACTCATCGTTTCGGATGCACCGTCCACAAGGCATCGCGAAAAAACAGTGGACTTTGCTTCAAAAACTGGGCGTTTTTTCGCGAAACCGGTGGACTTTTCTTCGTCTATTGCCGGGTTTGTGATGACCCCGAAGGGAATTCATCTTATGCTGCTGTGCGTTGTGTTTGTCCTTACCCGCTGTTTGCACTCATGTTGACTCAATACCGAGAGTTCATGTAAGGAAAGCATCATCGCGATGCAGGCAATGCGATGAGAAAAGCCCCGATTTTCAATGCGTGCAAAGATAAAATAGCCGTTAGCCAAGACCGGCCGAACTGCGGTGAGGCCATGTCGAAAAAGGGGAGTGCAATGCGCGTTGCGCATGTGCGTACGGGCAAGTTGTTTTTCGCCTCGGCGCAAGAAAATACCTCGAGAGTGCCGCTGTCTTTTAAGCAAAAAAGAAAGGATTCGCACGCCCTCGTGTGGGAAGCTCTACCGCTACCAAGGGCAAACAAAGTGGAGAGGAGAAAGAACTTGGCCACTCTATAATCTCTATGTGAAGCGTGTCCTGTTAATTCGTTTGTAATCAGCTGTTTTTTTTGTTGACGGTTGAGTTCCTTTTTCAGAGATGGACTTCCAATGCCCTCTTTACTCGTGTATGCGTCTACCCGAAAAACTCATGGATGATGGGGAAAATGAAAAGGAGAAAGGTGTGAAGAAAGAAGAAATCTAAGAGGACGGTGCAAAACGATGAGGAGGAGTTGAGAAGACATGCAAGCCACGTCCCTAATCATGTAGCCTATTTGTTCCTGATTTTTGAGTCGACTTTCGTTTTCAGTCAATAAAGTTGCATTCCTGAACGGGACGATGATTCCAATTCAAGGCAAACGACCGCTTTGTTTTCACGAAAACCGCCGATTTTGATGGCTGTACGTGTCAAAACGAGGTGTTTTCGAGGTTCGGGACGCATTTTATCCTCAAAAACTGCGTCTTCTCCTTCACATCGCGTATATTTGTCCTTGGAATGTAATCTTATGACAGTGGTCGCGCGCGATAATTTGAATTCGAGTGCGACGTTTGTCGATGAAGTAAACGATGGGAAAATCTCAATCCGTATGAGCGCTTGCGCAAATGAGCACTTGCATGGATCGTGAACAATAGAAATTCTATAATTCAATTCATTACACAGATACAATAAATGATTAACTAAGATGGAGAAAACAATTCCCCTAAGATTAAGCATCTTCGGGCTCCTCTGTACATTGTTGCTCTGTTTGGGTAGTCTCCCCGCAGTGGGGCAGAATTGCCCGAATTTCCAATGGAACGATTTTACAACGTCGCAAACGCAGCCCAACTCGGACTGTAATACGCCGGGAACCGTTTCCATACGCTACAGCAACAACATCGTCGGAGTGGACGAAGTGAAGTATCAATTCGGTTCCGGACCGAACGGCCCTTGGTTTGAAACGGTCGATGCGCCGGCACCGGGTGCGACCGTCAAAGTGGACATACCGGCAAGCATGCACGGTAATACACTTTATGTGCGTATCACGACCAAATGCGGTACGAACACGCGCACAGACTGGTGGAACATGTCGACTGTATCGCCGCAAAAGGCTCAGGATATTAACCTGAGTGTGAGAAGTACCCCCGCCGGTAGTGGTGCCGGTTCGAGTGGCGGTATACAAGCGTGGCTGAATGGCCCTACGGGTTTTGAGGAAGCGACTTTTAAACTCTACAAGTGGGAGGATCTGAACACGGTCGTTCAGTCGCAGCGTTCCACGCGTCCTTATGATGGCGTGACGTTCTTTAATTTGCCCAAGGGCGATTATATTGTTAAGGTAGAGGCAAAGCCAGCTTGCACACCGGCCAATCCGCCCTCCAATTGGGATACGGATCACCTCAATCTGTCTGCCAGTGTGACGGTGGGTTCCTTTAATTTGGTGACCACGCAGATTCCTGCCCGCGGTACTTGCCCGGGTGGTGTCAAAGTCGAGGTGTCGAAAGTGACGGGTGTGCAGAACATCGAGTATACCATTGCCAATCAAAGTACGCCTGATACACCGATTCAGACATTTACGGCCGCCTACCCGAACTTTTCCCACACATTCACGGGAGTGCAAGCCGGTAACTATGTCTTAAAGGCGACGGAAAAGACGGGCAACAGCTCGATGACCAACTACTTCAACATTTACAATCAAGAGAATGATGTCTATGCCAACGTTCAGCACGGAACACTGCCCGGCGTAAACGAAGGAGCGGTCAATATCCAATTGCCAAACACTACTGAGGCTTGCCCCGCCAAGCTGACCATTACGCGCACGGATGGGGTGGCCTTCACGCCCGTCGTGAAGACGAATGTGACCGAAGAAGTCACCCTTATCGAAAATCTCCCGAAGGGAAATTATCAGGTGAAAGCCGAATACGGTGGCATCACGAAGACGAGAAACTTCCAGATCAGTGAAGGTACTCTCGGCTATTTTTCGTATAACTCAAGTACGCCTGCCAATAGATTGTGTGAGGCCTCCGGTGGATATGTTTGGAATCTCTACAATGGCCTTTATTATGCCCCGCTGAAGATGCGTGTCACCTATCGTGAGGGTGGTGCTTTGGTGAAAGAATGGACTCTACCTGCCGGTGAAAGAACGGTGGAAGTCAAAGGCCTCTTCCCCGGAGAGTACACGATTACGGCACGTCATGAGAGCTCCGGATTGGAGATGAAATCGGACTTCAATATCGGTCTGAAGAATTATCCCGAAGGGAGTCTCTCGTTTGACTTTAACGGCACGGCGGTTAGCACCGATTTCTGCGGCGAAAAGCCGATGATGCGCATTCCCGTGAAGTACACGGGAACCGGAGGTGTCGAGAATGCCCCTGTGCTTTCTTCGTTCCTCAATGGGGCAACATTTGAAATCTACGATCGGCAAGGTGTTTTCCAGTATTCGGGTGCAATGCCTGCGTTGACCGGTAATGCGGTGAGTTACATCGAAACGCCGGTTGCGGAGCCGTATTATAAACTTCGTGTGAAGTCCAGTTGTGGCTATCCCTATCAGGACTACACGATGTATGGTAACTCCGGCTACAAGTTTAGCCCGAGCTTTACCTTCCGTGGTTGCGGTGGTACGGGAACCGACGTGGATTTGCGTGTCCTCGATATGAAGGGACAAGTGGCTCCGCTCATGACTTACAAGGTAACCAACAAGGCTACCGGTGCTTTGGTCGGAGAGTATGTGATGAAGGAGGGTGTGAATACGGCGATCTTCGCCAACATGCAGCCGGGCGACTACAAAGTAGAATGGTGGCCGCAATGTGCCCCCACACAGAAACACACCGATGAGTTCCGCGTTGAAGATACGGTTAAAGAATTGAGCCGCACAATAACCCCTGCCCGTTGTGGTGACGAGGGCGCTATTTCCATCAGTTTTTACAACTTTACGAACATCAATGCTTGGCGCCACGAATTGGTAGACAAGGCCACAGGTAATGTGGTGCGCGTCTACGGTTCCGGACAGACAAACAGTGTTTATTTCAACCGCATTCCTGCCGGTAATTATATTGTGAAGTCTACTCCCATTGTAACGTGTGGAGAGATTACCCCCGGTTCGTTTGAGGTCACCGTGCCCAAAGAAAAACTGCAAGAAAACTACATCTATCTTTGGTACCGCGACCAGAACCCCACACCCTATCAGAATGATGGTAAAGTGCGTTACTATTCTGCCTATCCGCTGGATAATATAAAATGGCGTGTGCTGGATGTGGTGACCGGAGCTGAACTCAACAAGGGGGAAGCCCGTCCCTCAAAAACAAATACAGGTGGTTTCGGCTTTGTTGTAGATAAATTGCCGCATACCTATAAAATTGAGTTCGAAACTCCTTGCGGTAAATATACCCGTTTGGATTCTCTCTATTTGGATAACCGCAAGAACATGCCCGGCTTCGAGACCTTCCTCGGTAGTGGAAATGCAAATTGCGGTACGAAGGCTTACATTACAGTCAACTCAAAGTTGAAGGCTGCAGGACTTCCTGACAAGGCTTCGAAGATTGTGTTGTACAAATACATGACCGTCGAGGGGAAAACCGACTATTTCCCATTGGATTCGGTAACGAATTTGACCTCAATTATCGAAAGCCACACCTTCACCGGATTGGATGCGGCCAGCTATGCCGTTCGTTATTATTACAATGGTACGAGCGATTGGAGACAAAACCTGAACCCCGGTGAAACGGCGAATCTCAGCCTTCAATTGAATTCTACAGACTTCAGCTTGAAGGGCGTTTCAACGCTTACCGCGACGCTCAATCCGGCTGAGCCCGGGACGAAGATGCGTTTGGTAATTAAAAGTACCGACGGCACCGAACTCTTCAATGGCGAAGTTCCGGCCGATGCACCTTATAAGTTCGATGTGCGTAAACCACATGGTTCTTTTACTGCCGAAGCAACTAAGGTAGACGGCTGTATGGCCGGTAAAACAGCCAGCACGTGGAATACACCACGCCAAGGTACGAAGTTCAGCTTCTCGCTTCGTAAAAACAACATGAAGTGTAAGAACGACGGTGAAATCACCATGGTGGTGCCGGAGTCCTTCCACGACGTGGATCAAATCCACTATACGCTGACGAAGACCACCGGTACGCAATATACCGACGTGGCCGAAACCACGAAGCCCGGTGAACCGAAGACCTTCATCGGTCTGGAAGCCGGTACGTACAAGGTGACCGGTCGTGCCACTGTCTTCAAAGACGAAAAGGGGCAACCTCAGGTACAAGACTTTGAACAGACCATAACGTTGAGCACACCTTATCGAGATGGTCTCTATGCTACGGTGCGCCCTGACTACATGGTGCCGACCAGAGACGAATGTCCCAACGGTCGCATCGGTTTGAACATCGAAAAGGGCTCCGGTAAGTATCGCGTCTTCTTGACGAAGACCCCTGACGAAGGTGTTTTGACTAAGCCTCGTGAAATTTTCACTGACCCCATTAATACTAATGGCTACAACAAACTTTGGGGTAGCGGATTGAAGCCTGGCCATTACGCGCTGACCGTATCAGATGGCTGTATGGAACGTGATATCCCGGATGCAGAGATTCTCGAAATGCCCAACACACCCAAGATTACTTGGGCCTGGTGGGAGCTGCGCTTGGATTCTCGTCTGAGAAACAAAAAAGACGAAACTCGAGATTCTGTCATTTACTACTTAAGATTCGACCCCTCGGACTTCCCTGAAGGTTTCCGCCAGACAGCCTATCGCGCTTATGAAGTTCAAGTCGTAGCGAAAGGGGCTGCCCCTGATGATAGTCAGTGGAAGAGCAGCTGGGGCGACAGTAACGATGGTAAATCCTATATTACCGATTATTCGAAACGTTTCGATAATTGTAATGGGGTAGACGTCCTTCTTCGTTTGAAGAACTGTCCGACATCGATGACTCGTATTACAGATAATCGAGATATTCGTTATGCTTTCAGTGGTTTTTGGCAACAACTAAAGTGTAATACGGTACAGTGGGTATTCACAGATGGTGAAATTGGCCATAAGTACAAGATAAAGGTTACTCGTACAACGGATAATGTTGTACTGGTGGACAAAGAAGTAAACTATACTTCTCGTGAACAATACCTCACTCGTGATCCAGACCTCGAGTTTCCCGCAGATAAGAGTTATCGCATCGAAATGACGCCGACAGATTACTGTGGTGACCCGCTCTATGGAGCTACAAAGTATTTCACTGCGATCAATCGTAGGTATCAGTATACACTTGACTATGGTCAAAACATTATGTCGGATTGCGATGGCCGTCTTTTGGCCATCCAGGGTTGGACAGACTGTAGGCTGCCTCTCAAGTACTACGCCTATGAAGTAAACGGTACGCAGGAAACACTCGTAAGCGAGAGTGGTAACTATGTGCCGCAAGTTTGGAACAGCCCTTACAAGTTCAAGAAGGACAAGAAGTATGTCATTCGCGTGGTGGAATACGGTCAACCCGAAACCACAAAGGATCTACTCGTTGACTTCACGCTCAACTACCGTTTACCTTCAAAGTATACGGTGTCGAGAGATTATACGTTCAAAGGACAAACCTTCTGTGGTAGTGGCTACACCGCTTCCAAGAATGGTTACTATATGAATAATTTCTCATCCTACTTCTACCCAAGTTGGGATGGTGTTCCTTCAGTGGAGCAGAAGACCTATTTGACGATTCCGAAGATGACGATCGTAGCTCGTCCGAAAGCCAATCCTACTCGTAAGTTCGTGGCAACAAGCGTAACGCGTAGCGGAAGTACGATGTACCGTTATACCTGGAAGGAAGAGTTGGCAGATGGTACGTTGATCGATGCCTACGCTCCCGAAGGTGAATACACAGTGGTGGCACATACCGATTGTGGTGACATCCCGATGGAAGACGACTACATCGGTCGCCCGATTCTCGATCTCAGCGCCACGACGGTAGATGCCGCTTGTGACGGTAAGTTTACAGTAACACCTAAGGGTACGCTGACTTATCTTGGCAGCACGGAAGACGTGGAAATTACGTCCTTCTACGTTGAAGGAGATAGCTACAACACTACCCGTAACTGGGGGCAATCCTTCGGGACTTACCAACGTGAGTTTACGCTGATATTGAATATCAAGCGTAAGAGTGACGGTAAGACCTGCACCATGAGATGGCCTTTCTCGATGAGCAACTACGTGCTCGACTTTGACCAATCTCAGAGTCTGAGTCTGTTCTGCACCGACTCGGGTAAGGGTGTCATCCACATGGCTCTGAAGGGCGGTAATGCACCTTATACTTATAAGTTGATGTCTCTCGACGGTACGGAAATTGCTC
>CAUTYW010000002.1:0-143118 GCA_963542795.1 uncultured Prevotellaceae bacterium
AAGTACAAGACATCATTGATCGAATGCCCACAGGATGGTGCTGGTGGGTATTTGGAATTGTCACAATCCTTATCATAACGATGTTCACCTTAAGTATTGTCATTCATTATCCAGAAACAGTGGATGGCGAAGTCTCCATCACAGCTACAACGGCGCCAGTGCGTTTGGTTGCTTCAGCAACTGGGCGACTTCATCCTTTGCTCCAGCCTGGAGCTAACGTTAGACCAGGGGAAGTGCTAGCCTATGTGGAAGGTGGGGTGAATTATCAAGATTATCTCGTACTTAAACAGTATTTGCAAAATGAAGACTCTATCAATGCTGTACTCCCTTCGTCCTTAGCTTTGGGCGAACTGACTAATGTTTACAACGCCTATGTCGTCTCTCTCGAACATTGGTTGCGGCTTAGTCATAGCCAACGTTATGCTACCGTGCGCAAGAGCTTAAAGCACAGATAGAAGCAGACCAACGTGTGGCTAGACAATTGGCACTAAGTAAGAGCTATCGTGAAAAGGTCTGTGAGAATTTGTCGCATGAGATGTCGCGCGACACGATGCTCAGTCGCGACAAACTCGTTTCTCTAAGTGAGATGGAAGTCAATGCCAACAATTACTATGCACAAGTGGATGCAGCCATCAATGTGCAAGCCAATCGATTCACCAAACAAGCGGAGATTCGACGCACGCAGACAGAAATAGCGCGTAATTTGCAAGAGGAAGAAGAAATCATAGAAGAGGCCTACTCCGACATGCAAGCCAAGCGTAGTGTACTTATGGAAGAACTTCGCTTGTGGGAAGAAAAATATTTGCTCATTGCTCCCATGTCGGGTAAATTAGATTATCTGGGATTTTGGCATAATAATTCTATGGTTGCAGCTGGCACAGAAATACTATCTATCCTTCCCCCACAAAACCAAGTGATAGGTGAGGCTCACATCTCATCATCGGGTGCAGGCAAGGTGAAAATTGGGCAAGAGGTGAATGTAAAGTTGCGCGATTTCCCCTACGATGAATATGGACTCATCAAAGGAAGAGTCATCTCAATGTCTAAACTCACGAATAAAATTCAGACGGAGAATCATGTAGTAGAGTCTTATTTGGTGCAGATCAATTTTCCCGGAGGACTAGTGACTAATTTTGATAAGCATCTTCCCCTCAACTTTGAAAGTAAGGGAACGGCGGAGATTATTACGCAACCCAAACGTCTCATCCAACGACTATTTGATAATCTCAAAGCCAAAACAGAAAAATGAGTTCCTTTTCTCAAGCCTCCATACGTCTCTAGTGAGCTACGCAACACTTCGCCTTAGCTCAAATCTTTCGCTCCGAGCGGTTCTCGGAAATTCATGCTGGACTTCTAGTTAGCTCTATTGCATCATCCTAGGCTTGTCGCATAGCACTGCAGCACGTCCAGCTTAATATTCAAAACCATACAACTATTATGGCGCGCATTACAAAATCCTCTTTGGAAGAGTTTGCCAAAGAGGTCGCAGCTCTCGAAGCTGCAGAAGCAACAATTCTCTCACCAGAAGAGATGGAACGCTACGCTGGCAGTCGCTATGGTGCTTACACCTCGTTAGGCACTACCAAAGCAAGCACCAAGCCCATGCCCTCGTAGGACTTGGAAATGACTTACTTTCCACTGAAGTGGGGAAAGGAGAATCAGACGTTTTTTCGTCTTCCATCACCACTATGCATTTAGACAAAAAAAATAACGAGCAGCACAATTCAGGCGCATTTGATCCTTTTCGCAGCCAAGACGGAAGTTCAGGATACTATTACGACTGCATTTGGAGATGCGTGTCTTATATTCGCAATAAAAATGGTTCTGCAAGAGATGCAGCAAACATAGCCTATAGATTTTAGAATACCCAGATGCTGATCCGAGTGGATTCCTCGAAGGTTCGGGAGCCTCAACCGGGAGACTTGAATTTGAAGCATTTCAAGAACTATATTTAAAAGCCAAAGAATACAATCCCAACAATCCCTCTATCGGTGTCATTCCAGATTATAATATCGAAAAAATGTACGGACACGGTGTCAGATGACCTGCTCACGCAGTCGTAATCCGCCCAACACTGATGGCTCAGCAGATCATTATGCCCCACAAGCAGGCCCGGCACTCTCCCGAAAGAAACCTACTCAGATTGGAAATACCAAAAATCCATTTGCCATGAATACATTAAAAACTATATTCACGTTCTTCTTCACTCTCTGTTTTATGATGGTAGCAAATGGCTATGCTCAAAAAACAGATAGCATCAATACAGAAGCCGGCAAAAGCGTGCTCCATAGAAATGCGATCTACATACCACCGGCTTTGGAGCAGTATGCCGACACGGCTCTTCTCCATCAGAGATTTAACGTAGAAAACAAAGGCAATTACCTATATACCCCCTTTACAGAGGACAACGAACCCACCATCCCTTTTAATTATGGGTTTCTACATCCACTGGGCGAAAGATTCTACAATTGCTTTATGGAAAAAGTTGATCGCATTCTCCGCCCCAAAGCAGACAAAGGTTTCATCATCCTCACAAGCTATCTCGTTGTCCTTGGTGATTCCTATGCCTTTGACACAAGCAACAAAGACACGTCTAAGTTGGCTGATCTCAAGTACCTTGATTTCAGACATATCAAAAGAGATTTTTCTTATGGACATCCCTATCAAGGGTTCACTCCCAACGATCGTATAGAACTCAGCAATTTCGTACAATCGTATGGCAGGCAAGCCGCATTAGAAACCGCCAACGCTTGGGTAATGGCCAGCTATCCTTTCAGTTTACAATCTACGAAATTTGAGAATCGATATACACGAGGAAGAAAACTCATCCTCACAGATGGGCATTCAACTCTTTACTTGTATTTTCTGATGATTGACTCAGTCGCACCCAACTTCGATACTGAGGTTCTTCCCTACATTAAAGGGGTATTTCGCTTCAACAGGTTTTGGTAAAGACTAAGACCACGATTTACGCCACGCTATAGTTTCATATCTATTTACACATTCAAAATCTAAGTACTACTCTGTCTTTCGTGCTTACATTGCAAAATACAAATAAAAACCGGAGTTCGGCCTAAACATTTCCTCTAAAAATAATTCCACCGACTAAACAACTTAATCGGTGGAACTTGTTCAAGTGGAAAGAAAAATCGCAACCTTACGACTGAAAGCCAAATAGTTACTATTCCACACGAACTCCATTTACACTACAAAGATAACAGAAATGTTTATTAGGTCGACGAATTCTGCAAGCAGATACGCGAAAGTTTTCTCAACAAACGCTTTGCAATCTCCATATTATTTGTACTTTTGCCCAAAAGCATGAGCCTTCATCGCCCCACAAACGATCGAAAGTCGTGCTTCCGCAAAGCCTATAGCCCAAATGCAACAAAATCCCCCTCAACAATACCTCAACATCTAAATACAATCACACAATGACACACCTCACTCCCCGCCCGCTGCCCCGCCTGCTCGGCGTGCTGTTCGTTTTCCTCTTCGCCCTCCTGCCCCTCGCGGCGCAGAAGGGTAAGGACTTCGAGGACTACAACGTGCAACGCGGCTTCGAAATGCTGCAAAACGACGAAGATCTCGACGAAGCGCTCAAGCAATTCCAAACCGCACTCGAAAAGAACCCGCGCAACGGCTACGCCCATTTCTTTATTGGCCTCATCCGTCTCAACAACGACGAAAACGGCAACGCCCTCTCCGCTTTCGATCTGGCCGTCAAGCATTTGCCTAAGAAAGACAAGAAAACACTTGCCCTTGTGCAATCCAAACGCGCGCTCGTCCACTTGGAACTCACCGACACCACGGCCGCTCTCACCGATCTCGGCACGGCCATCCGCCTTGCGCCCGACGACAAAGACTACTACCAACAGCGCGGCGATCTCTACTACGAGATGAGTCGCTACGACCTCTCCGACCGCGACTACGAGCAGATGCAAAAGCTCGACAAAGGCGACACCTATTCTTATATGGGGCTGGGACGCAACGCGGTGGCACGCAAAGACTACGACCGCGCCCTCACCCTCTTCGACCGTGTGGTGCAACTTGCTCCCGAATACAGCCAAGGCTATTCCTTCCGCGCCGAGGTACACTTGCTGCGTCGCGACTATCCGCGCGCCGTGGAGGACTGCGCCACGGCCTTCGTCCACGTGGGCGACGACATCGACAACAAAGCTTTCCAAGTCTTCGGCACCCTCTGCGACTCTGCTGCCGCCCCGCTGCGCGCACGCCTCAAAGTGCTGCGCAACAAGGAGCCGAACGAACGAAAATGGCCCTTGCTCCTGGCCGGTATCGAACGCGCGCAACACCACTACGGCCGTGCGGTGAACTATCGCCTCGAAGAGTATGCCATGGATCCCTCGGCCGGCACCGCCAACGGCATTGCCACCGACCTCAATGCCCTCGGACTCACGGAGGCCGCAGTGGCATGGGCTGCACGCGCCGAGGAAGAGGACTCCAGCAGTCTGTCGACAATACTCTTACAAGCGGAACTGCTCACCGACCTCCGCCGCTACGACGAAGCCAACGCGGCACTGGATCGCGCACAGGCCATCGATGCCGAAGACGCCCGCGTCTACCTGCAGCGCTCCTTGATCCACCACGAACAGAAAAACTACGAAGCCGCCGTGGAAGCCATGGACATGGCGCTTTCGCTCAACGAGGAGTCGACCATCCTCCACGACCTGCACGGACGCTTGCTCCGGAGAATAGGACAGAAAGAGCGTGCCGACGCGGACTTCCGCCGCGAGTTGGAACTCGAAAAAACGCCCGACGATTACTTCGTCTCGCCCTTTGCCCTCTATTTCCTCGGACGCCCGAAAGCGGCCGTCGCACGCATGGACTCCATCATGGCCAAGGGCGATGAGGACAACGCCTACAACGCGGCTTGTCTCCACGCACTGTGCGGCAACAAGCAGCAGGCACTCACCTATTTGGAGCGCGCGCTGAAGAGCCGAAAGTACACCGATTTCGACCACATCGACAAAGACTCTGACCTCGACAACCTGCGCAACGATGCCGACTTCAAGGCGCTGGTGAAGCGATATCGCGAGGCGTGGGAAGCCCACCTCGCCGCTGAGCGCAAACTCCTCGACCCGCGCGCCACAGAGGGCACAAAGCGCAGCGCACCCATCGACGCCGCACCGGCACCCAGCACGAAAAAGACCGCCGGAACGGCGGCGACCGCCACAAAACACGGCGTTTCGGAAATCGCCTTCACCCGCACGGGCGGCGTCACGCAGGTGCCTTGCACCATCAATGGGCTGCCCCTCCACTTTGTTTTCGACACGGGGGCGTCGGACGTGTCGCTCTCGTCGGTCGAAGCGCAGTTCATGTTCAAGAACGGCTATCTCAAACCCACCGACGTGATCGGTCGCCGTGCCTATCTCACCGCCTCGGGCGATGTGGTGGAGGGCACGACCGTGCGCCTGCGCTCTGTGACCTTCGGCGGCTTGACGCTCGACAACGTGCGCGCCTCCATCACCCACAGCCAGGACGCGCCGCTCCTCCTCGGCCAGTCGGTGCTCAGCCGACTCGGGAAAGTGGAAATCGACAACCACGCCAACGTGATTCGCATCACGCGAAAATAAGCCGCCGGCGCCCTTCGCGCACTCCTTGCGCAACCTTGCACACCAGGCGAGAGGCGACCGAGGCGAAAAGCCTTCTGCGCTCGAAAAAAATCCGTGCATCCCACGGAAAGAGACAATCTGGGCGCAAAGCATCGTATAAAAAGGCCTTTTCTCCTCAAAAATTTGTACAGTCCCCGCAAATTGCTTATATTTGCAGCGTTCAAACAGACGTGAGGGGCTCAAACGAAGCTCCTCACTTCTTTTAATTAGCCGTGTCTCACCCCACTTCGCCACCGAAGTCGAGACACCCCAACTCATTTCACACCGACTGACACTCATGATCAGTAAAGCAGCCGTAGAACAACTCATCGCCGACTGGCTCGTCGGCAAAGACTATTTCCTGACCGACCTGGTCATCACGCCCGATGACCGCATCATCGTGGAAATCGACCACGCCGAAGGGGTGTGGATCGAAGATTGTGTGGCGCTCTCTCGCCACATCGAAGACGGACTGGACCGCGACGAGACGGATTTCGAGCTCGAAGTGGGCAGCGCCGGCTTGGGACAGCCCTTCAAAGTGCTGCGCCAATATGAAATCCACGTCGGCGACGATGTGGAGGTGCTCACCGCCGAAGGCAAAAAACTCGTCGGCCGCCTCACCGCTGTCGACAACGGCCAAATCACCCTCACGCAAACCGTGAAAGTGAAGGCACCGGGCGAAAAACGCCCCCACCTGGAAGAAGTGGAAACCGTGCTTTCGCTCGATGCGGTGAAATGGACCAAACTTTACATCGACTTCAAATAAAATAGCGCCCGCCCACGCGCGGCGATGCCCCATACTCGGCGCAACCACCGCGCACGCTGCAGCCACTTGCACCGCGAGGCCGGCTTATACACCCCATTCGCATATATCACAGCGACCCACCATGGCCAAAAAGCAAACCGAAACTCCCAGTTTGTTGGAGACCTTCAGAGACTTCAACCAAACCAAAAATATCGATGACACCACTTTGCTCGGCGTGCTCGAAGAGAGCTTCCGCAGTGTCATCGCCAAAATCTTCGGCACGGACGAAAATTTCACCGTCGTGGTCAATCCCGACAAAGGTGACTTCGAGATCACGCGCAGCCGTGAGATCGTAGCCGACGACGAAGTAGAAGATCCCAACAAACAAATAGCTCTCTCTGAAGCTCGCCGCATCGAACCCGACTTTGAAGTGGGCGAAGACTGCAGCGAGCACATCGAATTTGAAGATTTCGGCCGCCGCGCCATCCTAACTCTCCGCCAAACCTTGGCCAGCAAGATCCTTGAGCTCGAACACGACTCCATATATAATAAGTATAAGGATCGTGAGGGCGAGATGGTGACGGCCGAAGTTTACCAAACGTGGAAGAACGAAACGCTCCTCGTAGACGAAGAGAAAAACGACCTCTTGCTGCCCAAAAGCCAGCAGATTCCTCGCGACTACTACCACAAGGGCGACCACATCAGCGCCGTGATCGACCGCGTCGACAACACGAACGGCAATCCGAAGATCTATCTTTCGCGCACCAGCCCCATGTTCCTGCGTCGCCTGCTCGAACGCGAGATCCCCGAAATCGCCGAAGGTGTCATCCAGCTCCGTGCTGTGGCGCGCATTCCGGGCGAACGCGCGAAAATCGCCGTCGAAAGCTTCGACCCCAACATTGATCCCGTCGGTTCGTGCGTGGGTGTGGGCGGAAGCCGTATCAACGGTATCGTTCGCGAACTGCGCAACGAGAACATCGACGTCATTCCCTACTCTTCCAACACGATGTTGTTCATCCAACGTGCCCTCAATCCGGCACACATCAACAACATTGAGATCAACGAAGAACTCAAAAAGGCCGACGTCTTCCTCAATCCCGACCAAGTGAGCCTCGCCATCGGTAAAGGCGGCCAAAATATCAAGCTCGCCTCCATGCTCACCGGCTATACCATCGACGTCTTCCGCGAAGTCGAAGGCGAACAGCCCATCGACGACATTTATCTCGACGAATTCTCGGACGAAGTAGACCAATGGGTCATCGACGCCGTGAAGAACATGGGTCTGCGCACCGCACGAGAAGTGCTGAATGCCCCCCGAGATATGATCGCTGAAAAGGCCGACCTCGAAGACGACACCGTAGACCACCTCCTCTCCGTGCTCCGCGCAGAGTTTGACGACAGCGAAAGCTAACCTCTCGGGCTTCGGCCCCACAGCGTTTCCCTTTCGTCACATCGGCCGGCACGCGGCCACCAACCCACACACAATGAGATTAAGCAAAGCCACCAAAGAATTTAACATCGCAACCCAAAGAGCCGTAGACACGCTCAAAGAGCACGGTCACGTCGTCGAAGCCAGCCCCAATGCCAAAATCGACGACGCACAATACGAGATCCTCAAAAAGGTGTTTGCCAGCGACAAAGCCCAAAAGGACGAGGCCGAAAAGCTCTTCCCCAGCCGACGCGAGGAGAAACGCAACGAGAAGGCCGATAAGCCCGAAGTGAACGACGAGGCGCCTGCCGCTCCTGCCGAAACGCCCGCTCCCGCGGCCGAAACTTCGACCGAAGCCCAGCCCGCAGCCGAAGCCACCAAGACCGAAGTGCCCGAAGACCTCAAGCCCCAGGTGAAAGTGCTCGGCAAGATTGAGCTCGAAGACAACGCCGGCGGCAAAAAACGCGGCTCGCGCAAGTCGACCGCTGCCTCCAAGACGGAGAAAGCGGCCGAAAAATCGGCACCCGTCGAAAAGCCCGAGGCCGCTCCTGCCGCAGCCGAAAGCGTAGCCCCCGAGGCGCCCGCCGAAAAGCCCGTAGCGCCTGCACAACCCGCGGCGGAAAAGCAAACGCCCGCCACGGAAACCGCAGCAGCACCCGCCGAAGCACCCGCTCCCGCGGCCACTGCCGATGCGCCTGCCGCCACCGGTAACGAGAACGACGCTGAAACAACCTCCGTCGGTGGTGCTCCGCGCCTCACCGGCCCGAAGGTGGTCGGCAAGATCGACCTCGACGCCATCAACGCCAACACGCGTCCGAAGAAAAAGAGCAAAGAAGAGCTCCGCAAAGAGCGCAACGACAAGCGCAACCCCGCCGGCAAGAAGCGCGCACGCATCGGCAACGAGCGGGTAGACGTGAGCGCCGAAGCCAAAAAGAACAATACCGGCGGCAACGCCGGTGCAGGTGCGGGTCAGAATCGCAACAACCAAAACCGCAATAACCAGAACGCCGCCAAGGGTCAAGGCAAGAAGGGCAAGAAAGGCAACGCCCCCGCACAGCCCGTCAGCGACGAAGACGTAGCAAAGCAGGTTAAAGAAACCCTCGCACGTCTGCAAGCGAAGGGCGCCGGCAAGGGCAAGGGCGCGAAATACCGCAAGGAGAAGCGCGAAGCTGCCCGCGAGCGTCACGAAGAAGACCTCATGCGCCGCGATGCCGAGAGCCGCGTGCTCAAACTCACCGAGTTTGTGACCGCCAACGAGCTCGCCACGATGATGGACGTGCCCGTCACGCAAGTCATCGGCACCTGCATGAGCATCGGCATCATGGTTTCCATCAACCAGCGCCTCGATCAGGAGACCATTGAGATGGTGGCCGACGAATTTGGCTTCAGCACCGAGTTTGTCAGCGCCGAAGTGCAAGAAGCCATCGTCGAAGAAGTGGACAGCGACGAGGATCTCGTGCCCC
The DNA here is from genome assembly GCA_963542795.1 of uncultured Prevotellaceae bacterium. Lineage (GTDB taxonomy): Bacteria > Bacteroidota > Bacteroidia > Bacteroidales > Bacteroidaceae > Alloprevotella. The sequence goes on from CAUTYW010000002.1 coordinate 9,250, forward strand.
GCGCCCCCATTGTCACCGTCATGGGCCACGTCGACCACGGTAAAACCTCCTTGCTCGACCACATTCGCAACGCCAACGTCATCGCCGGTGAGGCCGGTGGTATCACACAGCACATTGGTGCCTACAATGTCCGCCTCAAAAACGGCCGCTCCGTCACCTTCCTCGACACCCCGGGTCACGAAGCGTTCACCGCCATGCGTGCTCGCGGTGCACAAGTCACCGACATCGCCATTATCATCATTGCCGCCGACGACAATGTGATGCCCCAGACCAAGGAAGCCATCAATCATGCCGTGGCTGCGGGCGTTCCCATCGTCTTCGCCATCAACAAGATCGATAAGCCCGGCGCCAACCCCGACGCCATCAAGAGCACCCTCGCTTCGATGAACTTCCTCGTCGAAGAATGGGGCGGTAAATACCAATCGCAGGACATCTCCGCCAAGAAGGGCGAAGGCGTGTTCGAACTCCTCGAAAAAGTGCTCCTCGAAGCCGACCTCCTCGAGCTCAAAGCCAACCCGAAGCGTCGTGCCGTCGGCACCGTCATCGAGAGTTCGCTCGACAAGGGTCGCGGCTACGTCTCCACCGTCCTCGTTTCCAACGGTACCCTGCGCCAAGGCGACGTCATCGTGGCCGGTACCCACGCCGGACGCGTCAAAGCCCTCTTCAATGAGCGCGGCGTTCGCGTCCAGGAAGTGCCCCCCGCACACGCCGCCACCGTTCTCGGCTTCGACGGCGCCCCCCAAGCCGGCGACCAGTTCAACGTCATGGAAACCGAGCAAGAAGCCCGCGAAATCGCCAACAAGCGTCTGCAACTTCAGCGCGAACAAAACCTCCGCACCTCCAAGATGCTCACGCTCGACGAGATCGGCCGCCGCTTGAAGCTCGGCGACTACCAAGAACTCAACATCGTCGTCAAGGGCGACGTGGACGGTTCGGTACAAGCCCTCTCCGACTCCTTCATTCGTCTCTCCACCGAGTCCATCGCCATCAACGTCATCCACAAGGGCGTGGGTCAAATCTCTGAGAACGACGTCACCCTCGCAGCCGCCTCCAAAGCCGTTATCGTCGGTTTCCAAGTGCGTCCCTCAGCCGGTGCGCGCAAACTCGCCGAGAAGGAAGGCGTCGACATCCGCCTCTACTCCATCATCTACGACGCCATCGAGGAAGTCAAGGAAGCCATGGAAGGCATGCTCAAACCCATCGTCAAGGAAGAGATCACCGCGATGGTCGAAGTGCGCCAAGTCTTCCACATCTCCAAGGTCGGCTACATCGCCGGTGCCTACGTCATCGACGGTAAAGTCTCCCGTTCCGACAAAGCCCGCCTCATCCGCGACGGCGTGGTGGTCTTCTCCGGCGACATCGCCGCCCTCAAGCGTTTCAAAGACGACGTCAAGGAAGTCACCACCAACTTCGAGTGCGGTATCTCCCTCCAAGGATGCAACGACATCAAGGAAGGCGACACCATCGAAACCTACCGCGAAATCGAAATCAAGCAAAAGCTCAACGCTTAATCCACACATTGCCGCGATCGGTTCCTTTCCGATCGCGGCTTTTTTTGTACCTTCGCCCGGCAATTTCCCACTTTTGCACAAAAACGCCCCGAAACGTCACAAAACAGCAGGGCGAAGAAGGCCATTCGTCGACAAAAACCGCGCATTGGTCGATAAGTTCGTCCGAAACAGCTCATTCCCCGAAAGGCCATTTGCTTTTTACCTCCCAATTCTCTATTTTTGCAACAACAAAAAGACAATGAAGAAGTCACTTTTCGCAGCCCTCGCCTTCGCGTCTTCGCTGCTCCTCACCACCTCCTGCGACACCCTCAACGGAGGACAGCCCAGCGCCGCTAACGCCCTCTCCGCACTCAACACCGGAGGCACGATGCTTACCAATCTCGTCGGCAACTTTCTCAACGGCGGCAGCGTAACAGAACGTGATCTCGTCGGCACATGGACCTACAACGGAGTCAACTGTGTCTTCGAAAGCCAAAACCTATTGGCACAAGCCGGCGGCGTCGCCGCATCCAGCGCGCTCGAAACCAAAATCGACGAGCAACTCAAGCGCTACGGCATCAGCAAAGGCGTGACCCGCTTCACCTTCAACGCCGACAAAACCTTCACCGCGACACTCAACGGTCGCAACATGAGCGGAACTTATAGCCTCGACACCGCGTCGAAAACGCTACACCTTCAATTCGTAGGCGGACTCCTCAACCTCCAGCCCCAAGTCACTCGCAACGGCAACGGCATCGCCCTCCTTTTCGAGTCCGACAAACTCTTGGGACTCCTCGGTACCGCCTCCTCCCTCCTCGGCAAGATGGGTAATTCCAACCTCGCCATGGTCTCTTCGCTCCTCGGCAACTACCAAGGTATGCGCATCGGACTCAAACTCTCGAAGTAAACGCCTCAGCGCTCCCCACTTCGATCTCGCGGCAGCCGCGCACCGGCACAAACGCCCCGCAGCACCGCAAACCCTCGGCGACCGTCGCCCGCATTCCCCCGCGATTCGCGACCGTCACCCACTCCCCACGGCATTTCTCGTATTTATAGTTTCCGAACAGTCTCGCTTACAGTGGTAAGTGAGGCTGTTTTTTTTTGCACATTGAGGGCAAATCACTACCTTTGCCCCATCAAAACCTCAGAACATGCACAAGTTTTCTCGCATCCTCCCCTTGCTTTTCGCCCTCGGCCTCATCCTCAGCTCCTGCGGCGGCAGCAACACCCAAACTAAAAACGGCTATACCTACCAACTGGCGCCTCGCGAATCGCAACCCGGCAACTTCCTCACCTACACCGCAGCCCAAGGCGCCGTACGCTCGTGGCAAGGCTTCGCCGTTCGCGCAGATCGCAAAACCCTCTCCGCCGGCGACCTCTTCGAGCAGGAGCCCGAAGTGCGCATCGACTCCTCCCGCCTCGCCCAAAGCCTCAATGCCGACGGCACCCTCACCGTCGGTCACTTCGTCGGCCGCGTCGGAGGTGAAAGCACCCTCATCGACGGCATCGTCGTCCCCGCTTCCGGCACACCCCAAGGCCGCGACACCGCACTCGTCAACCGCGTCGTCCAACCCATCGAAGGCGGCGGCATCTACATCGGCCCCGCCACCCAACGCGAGATCGCTTCGCGCGGCGGACAGGGCGGTACCATCCGCAACTCGCGCAATGTCATCGACAGCCTTGGCGTCGGACTCCACGTCTTCCCCGACGGCAGCTACTTCGCCGGCCGCATGGTAGGCGATCTCGGCACCGACCTCCCGGACTTCCTCGACGGCTACTACATCGCCGCCGACAGCACCCTCTACGTCCTCCCCGAAGAGCGCACAGCCGTCGACGCCCTCACCGCCGAAGCCCTCAAAGCCAAAGCCCCCGCCAAGGGTGCTCCCATGACGCGCCTCCTCAGTCTGCCCGAAGACCTCAAAAACCTCTACGGCAGCGTGGCCAACAACTACGACACCCCGCCTATGCTCAACGGTAGCCCCGCCGCCGTCGCCGCCCTCCGCTTCGCCCCCTACGAAACGGCCGGCCATTCCACCAAAAGCCACGAGATCACCGTCCAATTCCTCGTTGGCACCGACGGACGCACCACCGTCATCAACGTCACCGACTGCAAAGACGTAGAAGTAGAGGCCGCCGTCAAAGGCTTCCTGCGCAAACAAACCTTCACCCCCGCCACCAAGGGCGGACGTCCCGTCAAAGCCTGGGTTCGCCGCACCCTCACCTACCTCACCGCCACCGACGGAGCGGGCGGCGGCAAGCCGCGCGAAATTATCGGCAACCTCAGCGAGCTCTAAGTCCGCCCTCACCCCAAAAGGCTCGGGCAGCGACCCAAAGTCCCCGCCCACCCACAACCCGACATTCAACCGCACGCCGCGAAGCCCCGCCTCGCGCCCGGCACACCGCGTGCACACACCGACATAACAACTTTTTTCTCATGGCACAAGCCCCCGAATTCAAGTACGCCCCCATGTTCCAACTCGGCGAAGACAAAACCGAGTACTATCTCCTCACGAGCGACCACGTGAGCACGAGCGAATTTGAAGGACACCCCGTCCTCAAAGTCGAAGCCGAAGGCATCACCCGCATGATCGCCCAAGCCTTCCGCGATGTCTCCTTCCTCCTCCGCCGCGAGCACAACGAACAGGTGGCCTCCATCCTCTCCGATCCCGAAGCCTCCGACAACGACCGCTACGTTGCCCTCACCTTCCTGCGCAACGCCGAAGTCGCCGCCAAAGGCCGCCTGCCCCTCTGCCAAGACACCGGCACCGCCATCGTCCACGGCGAGAAAGGCCAGCAAGTCTGGACCGGCATCTGCGACGAAGCCGCCATCTCGCGCGGCGTCTACGACACCTACACCGAGGAAAACCTCCGCTACTCGCAAAACGCCCCCCTCACCATGTACGACGAGGTCAACACCCGTTGCAACCTCCCCGCACAAATCGACATCGAAGCCACCGAGGGCGACGAATACCACTTCCTCTGCGTCACCAAAGGCGGCGGATCGGCCAACAAGAGCTACCTCTATCAGGAAACCAAGGCCATCCTCAACCCCGACACCCTCGTGCCCTTCCTCGTCGGCAAGATGAAAACCCTCGGCACCGCCGCGTGTCCGCCCTACCACATCGCCATTGTCATCGGCGGCACCAGCGCCGAGAAGACCATGCTCACCGTCAAGCTCGCCTCCACCCACTACTACGACTCGCTCCCCACCACCGGCGACGAAACCGGCCGTGCCTTCCGCGACGTAGAGCTCGAAGCCCGCTTGCTCGAAGAGACCCGTCACATCGGACTCGGCGCACAGTTCGGCGGTAAATACTTTGCCCACGACATCCGCGTCGTCCGTCTTCCCCGCCACGGCGCCTCCTGCCCCGTAGGCCTCGGCGTGAGTTGCTCGGCCGACCGCAACATCAAGTGCAAGATCAACCGCGACGGCATCTGGATCGAGAAACTCGACGACAACCCCGGCCGCCTCATCCCCGAACACCTCCGCAACGCCGGCGAAGGCGAAGTGGTGCGCGTCGATCTCAACCGCCCCATGCCCGAGATCCTCGCACAACTCGATGCTTACCCCGTATCGACTCGTCTCTCCCTCAACGGCACCATCATCGTGGCCCGCGACATCGCCCACGCCAAGATCAAGGAACGCCTCGACCGCGGCGAAGAGATGCCCCAATATCTCAAGGATCACCCCGTCTACTACGCCGGTCCCGCCAAAACACCCGCCGGCATGGCCTGCGGCTCCATGGGTCCCACCACAGCCGGCCGCATGGACCCCTACGTTGATCTCTTCCAGAGCCACGGCGGTAGCATGATCATGCTCGCCAAGGGCAACCGCTCGCAGCAAGTCACCGACGCCTGCAAGACCCACGGCGGTTTCTACCTCGGCTCCATCGGCGGCCCCGCCGCTATCTTGGCACAAAACAACATCAAGTCCATCGAGTGCGTCGAATACCCCGAACTCGGCATGGAAGCCGTTTGGAAGATCGAGGTCGAAGACTTCCCCGCCTTCATCCTCGTCGACAACAAGGGCAACGACTTCTTCAAGCAGTTGCCCCCCGCCTGCGCCAAGTGCTAAACCCGCTCCGCGTCCCTCGTTTCCCCGAGGGGCACGCCCACAAAAAAGTCCCCCACTATCTCAAAATAGTGGGGGACTTTTTCGTAAAACTCGCCGTGTTTCAGCAAGAAGTGGCCGACTTACATAGACGCGCTGCTGCGTGAGAAAAGAATGGAGAAGTGGGCAAAGAAGCCCTGCACAGGGCGCAAAAGGAGAATCTTACACACTTTTTCAGATATTACCATTTTTCTGCCGTTTTGAAGTTTACCGGACAGCAATAGCTCGGAAAGGCCAACCGCATCGGCGATAGCTCGGCACTGCGAATGAGAACATTGGTGCGCCGAAAGCGCGGCAAACGAAAAAACTGCACCCCGCCCTTGTGCACGCGGCACAAGAGCGGGGTTTGTGACTGAATGGAGCTGACGCCCACGCTGTGGGGGCGGCCATCGACGGAATCGACGCGACAACCTCAATAGAGGAAGCCGAAGAGCCAAAGAGGGATTTCGTTGTCGCCGCGTCCCACCTCGGTGTTGTAGCGGGCGAGGACGATGTTGGGGTCGCTCTTGACGCGCTTGCTGCGATCGCAGACGTGGATTTCGACATTGCCGTTGATGCGGTAGAGTCCGTCGCGGCGTCCTTTGTTGACGGTGTGGTGTCGCCAAAGGGAGTTGACGAAATAGGTCTCCATGATGTTCTGCTCGGAGATGGAAGGCGAGTAGATGGAGTAAATGAGATTCGGATTGTGGAGGAGAACCGCCGCGGGTTTCTTGGGGAAGCCTTCGTTTTCCTTATAAACAAGGTTGACGAGTCGGGCTTCTTCGAGATACTTGAGGTAGTTCATCACCGTTGCGCGCGAAGTGCCGATCTCTTCAGCGAGACGGCTCACGTTGGGCGTGGTGTTTTCGCTGACGGCGAGGAGATAGAGGAGCTTTTTGATACGCTCGAGGTACTTCAACTCGATTTGCTTGATGAACAAAATGTCGACTTCGATCATGGTGTTCATCGCGCGCAGGAGTTGTTCGGTGAAGTTGCGGCCTTCGAGGAAGAAGGGGTAGTAACCGTGGTGGAGATACTGCTGGAAGTACTCCCAGGGGCGCACTTTGGGCAGAATGGTTTTGAGAATGCCCTTGTGATCCTCGAGGAGTTCTTTGAGGGTGTAGGCGCGGAAGTTTTCTCCGGTCTGCAAATTGATGAATTCGCGGAAGGAGAATCCGTGCAACCAGTATTGTCGGGCGAGGGAGTTGAGTTCGGTGTGGTCGTTCTCGCCTCCGCGCACCGAAGTGGTGGAGTAGATGATGCGGAGCAGGGGGAAGTGCTCATAGCACTCGATGATCTGCTCGCGCCAATTGGGTAATTTGAAGGCTTGGTCGAGGAGTAGTACCTGTCCGCCGGCTTTCACAAAATCGCCGGCGAAGTCAACAAGTTTCCTTCCCTGGAAGTAGAAGGAGTTCATGTTGGCATAGAGACACTGTCGCATGCGAGGATCGAAGTTGTCCTTGGCATACGAGAGGAGGAATTGTGTGCGGCCTACTCCGCGGGATCCGCGAATACCGATCAGCCGGTAGCTCCAGTCGATCGAATCCATGAGCGCGCGCCGAATGGGGGCATTGGTGTGCTCTATGAGATAGGCGTGTGATTGAAAGAAAGTCTCCATAGTTCTCTGGTATAATCGGAATTTCGCTTGGGGGCATGGCTCCGGTGCACCGCAAAAGTGGTGTTAAAAGCTTTTTATGCTGCAAAGTTACTACATCATCGTGGTATTGCAAACCGAAAGTGCCAAAAAAATGCGTATAGGCTTCGATTTTAGCATTTAAGGGGTGATTTTGGCACTGAAAGGGGGCTGTAATAGGGGTTTTGTGCAACAGTAACTCGGAAACGTTGCGGTGATTGAGCGGGCGAGTCTTCGAAATAAATGTAAGGTTCTGTGCTTTTGGGCGAGTAAGTTGTTGAAGGAGCGAGAGTTTGGCGGCAAAATGCAAAATATCGACCTCGAAATGCGAAAATGCGTAGCAGGCGGGCAAAAAAATGGGGCTGCAAACGCCCAATTCGACGACTCGCCCGAGAAAGCGAGCGCACATTCGGCGAGGGGCGGGAGGATTTCCACAAAAGAGGCGGCGCGCTCGGAGAAAGCGGGGGCGAACGCTGCGAGAAGGGGCAAAAAAAGCGCCGCACTCCACGGGGGAGTGCGACGCGAGGGTTGGTTTTGCGGAGATCGCGGGCGTTCTGCGTGAGAACTTGGCGATTCCTTATTTAATCGGCGAGCTTGGCGCAGATGTATTCGCGGTTCAAGCGAGCGATGTTGGCGATCGATTCGTTCTTGGGGCAGACGGCTTCGCAAGCACGGGTGTTGGTGCAGTTACCAAATCCGAGTTCGTCCATCTTGGCCACCATGAATTTCGCACGACGTGCGGCTTCTACACGACCTTGGGGAAGGAGGGCGAGTTGCGAAACCTTGGAAGAAACGAAGAGCATGGCGCTACCGTTCTTACAAGCGGCCACGCAAGCGCCGCAACCGATGCAAGAGGCGCAGTCCATGGCCTCATCGGCGTCGGGTTTGGGGATGAGGATGGCGTTGGCGTCCTGTGCTTGGCCGGTGCGGATGGAGGTGTAACCGCCGGCGGCTTGGATTTTGTCGAAAGCGGTGCGATCGACCATGCAGTCCTTGATGACGGGGAAGGCAGCGGAGCGCCAGGGTTCTACGGTGATGACGTCGCCATCGTTGAAACGACGCATGTAGAGTTGGCAGGTGGTGGCGCCCTGTGCGGTTTTGCCGTGGGGCGTACCGTTGATGTAGAGGGAGCACATGCCGCAAATGCCTTCTCGGCAGTCGTGGTCAAAGACGAAGGGCTCTTTTCCGTCGTTAATGAGTTCCTCGTTGAGGATGTCGAGCATTTCGAGGAAGGAGGTGTCGTCGGGAATGTTCTTCATTTCGCGCTGTTCGAAATGTCCAGCGTCCTTGGGCCCGTTCTGCTTCCAATATTTTACTGTGAAAGATATATTCTTAGCCATTTTCGTGTACGTGAGTTGGGTTAGTGCATTAAAAGGGTGCCTCATATCTCATGGATATGGCACCGGGATCGAACTTACACGCCATGTGTAATTAAACAATCGATCCCTTCACAATGAACTAATTACGACTTATAATTACGCGTTTGCACCTTGATGATTTCGTACTCGAGGGGTTCTTTGGAGAGGACGGGTGCTTTGTCGTCGTCGCCTTGGTATTCCCAGCAGCCCACGTAGAAGAAGTTTTCATCGTCGCGCTTTGCTTCGCCTTCTTCGGTTTGGTGCTCTTCGCGGAAGTGACCGCCGCACGATTCCTCGCGGTGAAGCGCATCATTGGCCACGAGTTCGCCCATGAGGATGAAGTCTTCGAGACGCAATGCCTTTTCGAGTTCCACGTTCACGCCCTCGGGAGTACCGGGGATGAAGAGATCGGTGAAGAAGGTCTTGCGGAGTTCCTTAAAGAGGGTGAGTGCCTTTTCGAGACCTTCCTTGGTACGACCCATACCGACGTATTCCCACATGATGTGGCCGAGTTCCTTGTGGATGCTGTCCACCGAGCGCTTACCCTTGATGGCAAAGAGGCGTTCGATGCGTTCGCGCACATGCTTTTCGGTGGCTTCGAATTCGGGAAGCTCCGTCGAGAAGCGGGGAACAGTGATTTGGTCGGCGAGATAGTTCTGGATCGTGTAGGGCAACACGAAGTATCCATCGGCCAATCCCTGCATGAGTGCAGAAGCGCCGAGGCGGTTGGCACCGTGATCGGAGAAGTTACATTCACCGATGGCAAAGAGACCATTAACGGTGGTCATGAGTTCGTAGTCCACCCAGATACCGCCCATCGTGTAGTGGATGGCGGGGAAAATCTGCATGGGTGTTTCGTAGGGGCTCTCGTCGGTGATTTCTTCGTACATGTCGAAGAGGTTACCGTAGCGCGCAGCGATCTCATCGCGGCCGAAGTCGCGGATGGCTTGTGAGAAGTCGAGATAGACAGCCAAGCCGGTGTTGTTCACACCGAAGCCCTTGTCGCAACGTTCCTTGGCAGCGCGGCTGGCCACGTCGCGGGGAACGAGGTTACCGAAGGCGGGATAGCGGCGTTCGAGGTAATAGTCGCGGTCTTCCTCGGGAATGTCCTTACCTTGGAGACGGCCTTCTTGACAAGCCTTGGCGTCTTCGAGCTTTTTGGGCACCCAAATGCGGCCGTCGTTGCGGAGCGACTCGGACATGAGGGTGAGTTTCGACTGTTTGTCGCCGTGTACGGGGATACACGTGGGGTGAATCTGCACATACGAGGGATTGGCAAACACGGCACCCTTGCGGTAGCAAGCGATGGCGGCCGATGCGTTGCAGCCCATGGCGTTGGTCGAGAGGAAGTAGGTGTTACCGTAACCGCCGGTGCCGATTACCACGGCGTGAGCGGCGAAGCGTTCGAGTTCGCCGGTGATGAGATTGCGCGCGATGATACCGCGTGCACGGCCGTCGATGATCACGAGGTCGAGCATCTCGTAGCGCGTGTAGAGTTCCACCGTGCCGAGATGTACTTGGCGCATGAGCGACGAGTAAGCACCGAGAAGAAGTTGCTGACCGGTCTGACCTTTGGCGTAGAACGTACGGCTCACCTGTGCGCCACCGAACGAACGGTTGGCCAACATGCCGCCATATTCGCGAGCGAAGGGAACACCTTGTGCGACGCACTGGTCGATGATGGCGTTCGACACTTCGGCGAGACGATAGACGTTGGCTTCGCGAGCGCGGTAGTCACCGCCCTTCACCGTATCGTAGAAAAGGCGATAAACCGAGTCACCGTCGTTCTGATAGTTCTTGGCGGCGTTGATACCACCCTGAGCCGCAATCGAGTGTGCACGGCGGGGCGAGTCTTGGATGCAGAAGTTCTTGACCTTGAATCCCATTTCGCCGAGAGAAGCCGCGGCGCTGGCGCCGGCCAATCCCGTACCCACGACGATAATGTCGAGCTTACGTTTGTTTTTGGGGTTCACCAGTTTCTGGTGCGCTTTATAGTTGGTCCACTTTTCGGCCACGGGGCCTTCGGGGATGCGTGAATTAAGAATAGCCATGATGGATGCTTATATATATAATGAGTGTAGGAGGTAGAAGTTCCGCAGCTTAGCAGCCAAAGTGCAGGTTGCCTTCGAGCATGGCCTGAACACAGAACTTAATCACCACGGCGGCGTACATGGCCATCAACACGGTGGAATAGATATAGCTGATGCATTTAACACGGGGGAGCCACGTTTTGCCGCTGGCACCGATGGTGTGGAAGGCACTCCACATACCGTGGGTGAGGTGGAACCAGAGGGCGGCGAGCCACACGAGGTAAAGCACCGCATAAACGGGGTTGGAGAACGTGTATTGGATCCAATGATAGCCGTCGGTGGCGTAGAACTCGTCGCCCACATGTGCCAATTCGACAAACATCATTTTAGCCCAGAAGTTGTAGAGGTGCAATGCCATGCCGAGCGCCACGATGATACCGAGCACAAGCATGTTTTGCGACGCCCATTCCACTTGTTGGGGACGATCCACCACAGCGTAGCGGCTGTTACCGCGAGCGCGACGGTTTTGGAAGGTGAGGATGAAGGCATACACGAAGTGCAGGAGCACCAGTGTGCCGAGTCCGGCCGTAGCCGCCACGGCATACCAGTTGGCACCCAGCATCTCACAGATCCAGTTGTAGCCGCTTGCCGAGAAAAGCGAAACGACATTCATACAACCGTGGAAAGTGAGGAAAAGGATGAGCGCCAGTCCGGTGACCGACATGATCACTTTTCTTCCGATAGATGAAGTAGTTAACCACATAAGAGATTGAAGAAATTAAATTGTTGATGAACTTGTTGGATAATTGCTTGTGTTGTTGTTTTTTCGGTGGTGGTTCTGCCACAACGCGACGCGTTTCGCCTCCTCCTCATAAATGGGGAGAAGGACGACACTGCAAAAGTAGTGGAAAAAGGAGAAAGTACAAAGCAAAAGTACCTAATATATAGTGTCACCTCGTGTGAAAAAGTGCCCCAACCTCCACTTTTTATCCCCGACGGTGCCCAACGGGTAAAAATCACGGCCGAACAGGCAGGGGAAAACACCGCCGACCGGCTCCGAAAACAGCGCAAGAAACCCTGCAAACTTGCCAAAATGAGCCATCTATTTCGCAAACTACAGATATCATTTTCGAAACTTCCTTTTTCTTCCTCCCGTCTTTCCAGCATTTCGTGTGCATTTCCCTCCCATCGGCGGGCATCTTGCGTTTTGAGATTAAAACAAAACAACTATTTTTGCACTCGGAAATCAAAAAATGCTCCCCCAATTCATGTCCTCCACCCCCACCACCCTCAGTCCCGCACGCAAAGGCTTGGCCGGCGTGCAGTACCTCTTTGTGGCTTTTGGCGCCACTGTGCTCGTCCCCCTGCTCGTGGGTCTCGATCCCTCCACGGCATTGTTCTCGGCCGGCGTCGGCACCCTCATTTTTCATCTCATCACCAAAGGCAAAGTTCCTATCTTTCTCGGTAGCAGCTTTGCCTTTATTGCGCCCATCATCAAGGCCACCGAGCTCTACGGCCTGGGCGGGGCACTCTTCGGCTGCGTGGGCGTGGCGGCCGTCTACGGACTCATGTCGCTCCTCATCCGCCTTTTCGGTCTGCGGTTCATCGATCGGCTGTTTCCGCCCGTGGTGATCGGCCCCATCATCATGCTCATCGGGCTCTCGCTCTCGAGTTCGGCGGTGAAGATGGCCTCCACCAACTGGATTCTGGCGGGCATCTCGCTCGCCACGGCCGTGGGTGTCACGCTCTACGGGCGGGGCATGCTCAAGCTCATCCCCATCTTCCTCGGCATCGTGGTGGGCTACGTGGCCGACCTCGCCTTTTTCGACGTCGATTTCTCGCAAGTGGCCGCCGCCCCCTGGTTCGGTTTGCCCCACTTCATCCTGCCCGAGAAATTCTCTTGGGAACCCATTCTCTTTATGATCCCCGTCGCCATCGCGCCGGTCATCGAACACATCGGCGACGTCTACGTGGTGAACAACGTCACGGGCGAGAATTTCGTCAAATCGCCCGGCCTGCACCGCACCATGCTCGGCGACGGTGCCGCCTGCCTCTTCGCCTCGCTCGTGGGTGCGCCCCCCGTCACCACCTATTCAGAAGTGACGGGCGCCATGTCGCTCACCCGCATCACCGATCCCCTCGTGTTCCGCATCGCCGCCCTCACCGGCATCATCTTCTCACTGGTGGGTAAGGTGAGCGCCCTGCTGCGCAGCATCGACCAAGCCATTCTCGGCGGCATCATGCTCCTGCTCTTCGGCACCATTGCGGGCGCCGGCATCTCGAGCCTGCTCCACAGCCGCATCAATCTCTCCTCTTCGCGCAATGTCGTCATCATCTCCGTGACGCTCACCACCGGCATCGGCGGCGCCGTCTTGAGTTTCGGTAAATTCTCGTTGGCCGGCATCGGTCTTTCGGCCTTGGTGGCCGTCGTGCTCAACCTCCTCTTGCCCGAACGCCCGGAAGATCGCACCCCCACCGTCGCTCCTCACGCAGAAGAAGAGCACCCGGCATCCGAAGCCTAAACGCCGCCGTGCGCGGCGCGGCCGTTTCGCAGCGACGCCCGCTCCCGCCCCATTTCCTCCACCGACATTCATTCATCACAATTTAATCAATTCATTTCCCCCATGCGCACCACACTCGTGCTTCTCCTCCTCGTGCTCCTCGCGCCCTTCGCGCGTCCCGCACAAGCTCAGAACATCCAGTTGCACTACGACTTCGGCCGTCAGCTCTACGACAAGGACCAGGCCAATCGTCCCCACTGGACCACCACGGTCGAAATGTTCCGTCCCGACCGTTGGGGTAATACCTTCTTCTTCGTCGACATGAACTACGCCAACGAGGGAGTCGAATCGGCTTATTGGGAAATCTCACGCGAATTTTCGCTCGGCAAAACGCCCTTCGCCGCCCACGTTGAGTTCGACGGCGGTTTGAGCAACAAGTTCAGCTACAACAACGCCTATCTTCTCGGCCTCACCTACGCATGGAACGCCGCCGACTTCAACGCCGGTTTCACCTTCACGCCCATGTATAAGTACTTGGCCAAGCAATCGAAGCCCAATTCGTGGCAACTCACCGGCACTTGGTATCGCCACTTTGCCGGCGGCGCACTTTCCTTCTGCGGTTTCGCCGATCTTTGGGGCGATCGCAGCTTTGTCGACGGCAAGAACAACGTCGTCTTCATCACCGAACCCCAACTCTGGCTCAATCTCTACAAACTGCGCGGTGTGAATCCCGACTTCCGCCTCAGTGTGGGCACGGAAGTGGAAATCAGCCACAACTTTGCCGTGAGCGAGAAAACCATCGTCAATCCCACGCTCGCGCTGAAGTGGAATTTCTAATCGGTCGGTTCACCGCTTCGCCCCGCGGGGCGGTGTGCCGTCGATCTTTCGACACGGGGCGGTAACGCTCGCCCCGCCCGTTCGCGCTCCGCTTCGTCCTCCGCTCGGCGGCCGACGCCTTTCGGCGCGAACGTCCCTTTTTCTGCTCATCACTTCCCCCAATTCACTTCCCCACTCATGCAAACGCTCTATCGTCTCCTGGGTTTCGACCCCACGAAGCACAACCTCCGCACCGAACTCATGGCCGGTCTCACCACCTTCCTGACCATGAGCTACATCCTCGCCGTCAACCCCGACATTCTCTCCAGCACCGGCATGGACAAAGGCGCCGTGTTCACCGCCACCGCCTTGGCTTCGGCACTCGGCACGGTGCTCATCGCGTTCCTCGCCAAGTTGCCCTTCGCCCAAGCCCCCGGCATGGGCATCAACGCCTTCTTTGCCTTCACCCTCGTGGCCGGTATGGGCTACAGCTGGCAAACGGCGCTCGCCGCCGTCTTTGTTGAGGGCATCATCTTCATCTTGCTCACGGCCTTCAACGTGCGCGAACAGATTGTCCACTGCATCCCCAAGACCCTTCGCTTCGCCATCTCGGCGGGCATCGGCTTTTTCATCGCCTTCATCGGGCTGAAGAACTCAGGCATCATCGTAGCCAATCCCGCCACCCTCGTTTCGCTCGGCGCCTTCACCCCCGTGTCGTCGCTCGCCGTGCTCGGCGTAGTGCTCAGTGGCGTATTGATGAAACTCCGCGTGCGCGGTGCCCTTTTCTACAGCATTGCCGCCTGCACCCTCATCGGCATTCCCTTGGGTGTGACCGTTATCCCCGAAGGCTTCGCGCCCTTGTCGATGCCCAAGTCCATCGCCCCCACGTTCTTGCAGTTCGACTTCAAGTCGCTCCTCAACGCCGACATGGCGCTCACCATCTTCGCGCTCGTGTTCATGGACATTTTCAACACCATCGGCACGCTCATCGGCGCCGCAGCCAACACGGAGATGATGGACGCTGAGGGCAACGTGAAAAACATGAAGGAAGCACTCATGGCCGACGCCATCGGCACCTCGGTGGGCGCCGTGCTCGGCACCTCAACCGTCACCACTTTCGTCGAAAGTAGCGCCGGCATCGCCGAAGGCGGCCGCACCGGCATGACCGCCCTCTCTACCGGTCTGCTCTTCGCCGTGGCCCTCTTCTTCGCCCCCCTCTTCCTACTCATTCCGTCGGCCGCCACCACCGGTGCCCTCGTGTTGGTGGGCGTGCTCATGCTCAGTTCGATCAAGGATGTCGATTTCGACGACATCTCCGAAGCCCTTCCGGCCTTCGTGACCGTGATCATGATGATTCTCACCTACAACATCGCCGAAGGCATGTCGTTGGGCCTCATCTCCTACACGCTCGTCAAGACGCTGAGCGGCCGTTGGCGCCACGTCAGCCCCACGCTCTACATCGTGTCGGCGCTCCTCGTGCTGCGCTACGTGCTGCAACTCTAAGCCCCTCCCCATTGGGCGACAGCGCCCCGCGCAGGCTCGGCCTGTCCCGCCCGCCATCGGGCGGAAAGCAAACAACCGCGCCGCGAATCACTCGGATTCGCGGCGCGGTTTTTCCGTGTCGGTCGGTGAGCCGGCGGACGCTGCGCACACAGTGTGGCGCACAGCGCGGCAAAGGGCGAGGGGGCGACGGTGCTACCCCGCGCGCCGACGGCCGGAAATCAAAGTCCGGCTTCGCGCAAGAGGCGTTCGCCGCGCGCTTCCTCGGCGGGGCCGAGCTCCATGAACTTATATAAAGCGTTGAGGGCGGCTTTGCGCACGCCGATTTCGCCGGCCGTGTCGGCCAACTCGGTGGCGGCGTGGTCGAGAATCTCGTCGGCGTCGCGCTGCGTGGGCATCAGTCCGCCCATGAAGAGGCGGCCGAGCAGCAACCACGCCACCAAGCGCGCCAAGGGGGCTTCGGCGGCCAGCAAACGGAAGGCCAACTGCGAGGCGAAGGGGCGTTCGGCCAGCAAGTGGAGCACGAGCATCTGCGCCTCCTCCACATAGCGCAAGCCGTCGACGTAGTGAAGCGCCAGTTCCTCATCGACCTCCTCGGGAGGCACGACAAGGAAGGCCAAGAGGCGGAGTTCGCGAATGTCGTCGGCATAGAGCGCGGTGGACAGGCGCACGGAGTGCGGAAGATCGGCGGCCATTTCGACCAAACGGAAGGTTTCGACACCGAAGTTGACGCGATAGTTCACACCGCTTTGGCGCATGGCGTGGCTGAGCACGCCGTCCATGGCGGCACGCAGTAGGCGCTTGATGTCGCGCACTTGGGCATCGAGGTCGGGAGTGGGAGTCATAAAAAAGAAAAGAAGGGGGTGCTGTGATGAAAAAACGGGGGCGTTCTGCCAGCCCGGCGCCGACTGTTCGGCGCGTGAGGGCACAAAAATACGAAATTCCGCGCCTTCTGCGAAAAAGCCGACGACTTTTGCGCGAAAACGCTCAGCTTTTCGCGAAAACCGGCCTACTTTTTTCTCCTTCTGCGCACGTTGCGTTCCCACACCGACCACCCTGTGCCGAAAACCCACAAGCGGGCGTGGAAAACGCACGCACACGACACATAAAAACACATTTTCGCCTCCAAAAACGCCCTTTAACGACCGAAAAATGCTTTACATACGATAGTGCACCGCCGCAAAACAGCAAGAAAACAACGCCCTTCGGCTTACATTTGTCAACCGCCCACCAAAAAGCGCGCCGACACACCGCGCCGCTCAAAAATAAGGCGCTCAAAATGAGTGCATTCCCGATTTTTATGTGTACCTTTGCCGAAA
Source organism: uncultured Prevotellaceae bacterium (assembly GCA_963542795.1). Taxonomy (GTDB): domain Bacteria; phylum Bacteroidota; class Bacteroidia; order Bacteroidales; family Bacteroidaceae; genus Alloprevotella. Next base: position 25,987 of record CAUTYW010000002.1, read on the forward strand.
GTTTAAGAACCGCCCCTCTCGCGTCGCGCGCGGCACGCAGCGCAGAGCGTCGGTTTTTTGTGTGGCATCAGCCGCCCCGTGAGGCACGGCGCGTGCCCCGTTTTTCAATTCGCTCTTTCCGCCGCTTTTTCGTTTCCCTTTCGTGTTTTCTCTCCACGAAAGGATCAATGCATTTATACACACTCACATCGAATCAAAAAAGATTTATGGAGAAAAAACTGACCACCCTCCTGCTGGGTCTGATGCTTTGTGTCACCGCCGCGCTGGCGCAGACCAAAGTGTCGGGCGTTGTGATCTCGGGCTCGGACAATCAGCCGATCGCCGGGGCACACATCGCCACGATCGGTCGCAAACAGCTCACCGTGACCGACGACAACGGTAAATTTGCCCTCACCATCAAAGGCAAAGACACGCGCATCACCGTGTCGTACATCGGCATGGAGTCGACCACCGTCAAAGGCGGCGAGAATATGCGCATCGTGCTCAAAGACAACCAGAGCCTCGGCGAGGTCGTGGTGACCACGGGTATGACGAAGACGGACCGTCGCCTCTTTACGGGCGCGACCGACAAGATCGACATCAGCAAATCGCGCCTTTCGGGCGTGGCCGACATCAGTCGTTCGCTCGAAGGGCAGGCAGCCGGTGTGTCGGTACAGAACGTGAGCGGAACTTTCGGTGCCGCTCCCAAGATTCGTGTGCGCGGTGCCACGTCGATCTACGGTGCTTCGAAACCCCTTTGGGTGGTGGACGGCGTGATCATGGAAGACGTGTCGAACATCGGCGCCGACGATCTGGCCTCGGGTAACCCCGAAACGCTCATCAGCTCGGCCATCGCCGGCCTGAACGCCGACGACATCGAGAGCTTCCAAGTGCTCAAAGACGGTTCGGCCACCTCGATCTACGGTGCTCGCGCCATGGCGGGTGTGATTGTCGTTACCACCAAGAAGGGTCGCCAAGGACAAGCGCACCTCAACTACACGGGCGAGTTCACCACGCGCCTGGTGCCCTCCTATCGCAACTTCGACATCCTCAACTCGCAACAACAGATGGGCATCTACCGCGAACTCCGCGACAAGGGATGGCTCAACTACTCGGATGTGCTCAACGGCAGCGACTATGGCGTGTATGGTAAGATGTATGAACTGCAAAACAGCTTCGACGCCACGCGCGGCCAGTTCTTGTTGCCCCACACCACGGAGGCGGAGAACGCCTACCTGCAACAAGCGGAATTCCGCAACACGAATTGGTTCAAAGAGCTCTTCTCGCCGGCCATCATGCAAAACCACTCGGTGAGCTTGAGCGGCGGTACAGCGAAATCGAACTACTATGCTTCGCTCAGTGCGCTACTCGATCCGGGTTGGTACAAGCAGAGCGACGTGAAGCGCTACACGGTGAACCTCAATCTCACCCACCACATTCTCGACAACCTCACACTCAACGTGATCGGCGGAGCTTCCTATCGCGATCAGCGCGCCCCCGGTACGCTGGGCCAGGACGTCGACGTGGTGAACGGCGCGGTGAAACGCGATTTCGACATCAACCCCTACTCTTATGCGGTGAACACCTCGCGTGTGCTCGACCCCAAGGCCTACTATGTGGCCAACTATGCGCCGTTCAACATCTTCAACGAACTGGACAACAACTACATTGACCTCGGTGTGCTGGATGCCAAATTCCAATTTGAGCTGAAGTATAAGCCCATCCGCGGTTTGGAACTCACGGCGCTGGGGGCTTTCAAGCACGCAGCCACCTCGCAGCAACACAATATTAAGGACAACTCCAATCAGGCCTTGACCTATCGCGCCATGCCCAACGGCATCATCCGCGACGCCAACAAGTTCCTCTATCGCGATCCGGACAACCCCACCGAATTGCCTTACAGCGTGCTGCCGAAGGGCGGTATCATGCACAAGACCGACAACCGGATGAGTGACTATCACTTCCGTGCGACGGCCAACTACAACCGCACTTTCGACAACCGCCACACGGTGAACCTCTTCGGCGGTATGGAAACGACAGACATCGACCGCACTCGTACGCGCTTCGAAGGCTGGGGCTTGCAATACGAAAGCGGCGAAGCCCCCTTCTACCCCTACCAGCATTTCAAGAAGTCGATCGAAGAAGGCAACGACTACTACCAATTGGTGAACTCCAACTGGCGCACGGTGGCTTTCTACGGCAACGCCACTTACTCTTACCGCGGCCGCTATGTGGTGAACGGTACTTATCGCTACGAAGGTTCGAACCAACTGGGTCGCAACACCGACGCACGTTGGATGTCGACCTGGAACCTTTCGGGCGCTTGGAACATCCACGAAGAGCGCTGGTTTGCCAAGTTGGCTCCGCTTTCGCACCTCACACTCCGCACTTCCTACAGCTTGACGGGTACGCCTCCCGATCCTTCGCTCGTTTCGTCGACGACGATCTTCCGCAACTCCACACCCTATCGCCTCTTTGCCTCCGACCAAGAATCGGGCTTGGCCATCACGGAATTGGGTAACGCGCTCCTCACCTACGAAAAGAAGAACGAATTCAACGTGGGTATCGACGCCGGCTTGTGGAACAACCGCATCAACGCCACGCTCGACGTGTACACGCGCAACAACTACGACGAAATCGGTCCGATGGTGACGCAGGGCATGAGCGGACAGATCGTGAACTGGGGCAACGTGGCCGAGATGAAATCGAACGGTGTGGAACTGAGCATCACCTCTTCGAACATCAAGCAAAAAGACTTCACTTGGTCGACGAGCTTCGTCTTCTCCTATACGAACACGGAGATCACGAAGTTGTTCAACAACGGCCGTGTGATCGACCTCGTGTCGGGTAACGGTTTCGCCATGAAGGGCTTCCCGGCTCGCGCCCTCTTCTCTGTGCCTTTCCTCGGCTTGAACGACGCCGGCATCCCCCTCTTCCGCAACGAGAAGGGCGCGATCACGACCGACGACATCAACTTCCAAGAACGCAACAACACCGGCTACCTGAAATATGAGGGGCCGACGGATCCGAAGTTCGTGGGCTCGCTGGGCAACATGCTTTCTTACAAAGGTTTCCACCTGAATGTGTTCTTAACCTACTCGTTTGGCGGCGTAGTGCGCTTGGATCCGAAATTCCGCACACGCTATACCGACATGACTTCGATGACGCAGACGTTCCTCAACCGCTGGATGGCCCCCGGCGACGAGAAAGTGACGGATGTGCCCGGCATCTTGAGCAAACGCCAGTTCACGCAAAACCGCCAACTGCGCTATGCCTACAATGCCTACAACTTCTCGTCGGTACGCACGGCCAAGTCTGACTTCATCCGCCTCAAGGAGATCTCGCTCTCCTATGACCTGCCCGCATCGCTCTTCAAAGGCAAGGGCATCCGCGACGTCTCCGTCAAACTTCAGGCCACGAACCTCTTCTTGCTCTACTCGGACAAGAAACTCCACGGCCAAGACCCCGAATTCCTTAACGCCGGCGGTGTGGCTTCGCCCATGCCCAAGCAGTTTACCCTCACCCTCAAATTCGGAATCTAATCAATTTAGACAGCTCGTATGAAACAATATATAGCTTCCTTCCTACTGGGTGCCGCTGCACTGGGTACCTCCGGCACGCTGACCTCGTGCAATGACTATTTAGATAAGTATCCCGACAAGCGCATGGAGCTTCGCACGCCCGATCACTTGGCACAGCTCCTCACCTCGGCCTACCCTCAGGTGCACCCGGCCTACTTGCTCGAAATGTATTCGGACAACACGGATCGCCATCTCTCGCCTTCTTGGGGTGAGGTGGACCGTTTCCAACGCGAGGCCTACCAATGGGACGACATCACCGACGTGGGCGAAAACGAATCGCCCCAAATGATTTGGAACGCCCACTACCTGGCCGTCAACACAGCCAATGAGGTGCTGAGCTTCATCCGCAAACAAAAGGATCAAAGACCCTTCCGCGCACAAAGCGGCGAGGCGAAACTCTGCCGCGCCTATGCCATGCTCAGCTTGGCCAACGTGTTCTGCGAAGCCTACGATCCTGCGACGGCTGCTTCGCACCTCGGTCTGCCCTACCCCGAGAATCCCGAAGATCGTCCCGGCTTGACCTACAAACGCGGCACGCTCGCCGAGCTCTATGCCCGTATCGATCAGGACATCACCGAAGGTTTGGCCGAAGTGGGTAGCGCTTACACCGCGCCGAAGTTCCACTTCACGCCCGAAGCCGCGCACGCTTTCGCCGCTCGCTTCTACCTTTACAAACAAGAATGGCAAAAAGCCGTGGATCACGCCACAAAGGCGCTCGGCTCGCACCCCGAAAACCAACTGCGCAACTGGGCGCTTTGGAACAAACAGGGACTCAACGGCGAAGCCATGCCCAACGAATATGTGCGTTCGGGCGCGAAAACGAATCTCTTGCTCCAAGTGGTCGTTTCGGCTTGGGGACTTTACTGCGGCCCTTACGGCGTAGGCGGTCGTTACAGCCACGGTCGCAGCGTTTCGGACGTCGAAACCTTCAACTCTACCGGCCCTTGGGGCGAAAGCGAGGCCGCTTTCAACTACACCGTGGGTAGCAACTCGGGACAAACGCAGATTACGCTCAAGAAGCTCCCGATCAACTTCAAATACCAGGACCGTGAGGCCGGTATCGGTAGCTACTATTCGGAATATTCGGTGTTCAACGCCGACGAAACGCTCTTGGTTCGCGCCGAAGCCTACGCTCGTCTCAAGCAATACGAGCAGGCCACTGCCGACATCAACAAGGAAATGACGGCTTTCGCCCGCAAACCCAAGACCTTCACCACGACGCAGCTCACGGACTTCTACAAGAAGGTGAAATACTACCGTCCGGACAGCGCAACGGTGCGCAAGGCTTTCCACATCAGCGAGCCGCTCGACACCGCCACGCAGGAACCGCTGCTGCAATGCATCTTGCATTTGCGCCGCATCATGACGGTGCACGAAGGACTCCGCATGCAGGACGTGAAACGCTACGGCATCACAATCCACCGCCGCGACTTCGACGCGAATGACAAGTTCGTTACGGTAACCGATTCGATGCCCGCCGGCGATCCCCGCCGTGCCATCCAGCTTCCGCAGGACGTTATTTCGGCAGGACTCACCCCTAACCCGCGCAAAACCACCACTTCCAAATGAATATCCGGATGAACAAGATAATTCTCGCCACGCTGTTGCTCCTTTCTTGCTTGGGGCTCAGCAACTGCTCGGACGATGCGCCCAAAGGAGCCAGCATTTTCCCCACAACGCCCGTCCAGCGCAACGCCTTCGACAACTGGTTGCTCAAAAACTACACGAACCCATATAATATTGAGTTCAAATACCGCCTCGAAGACGCCGAAACGGACTACAACTACCATCTCGTGCCCGCCGACTCCGCAAAAACGGCGAAATTGGCGATACTGACCAAATACCTTTGGTTCGACGCCTACACGGAAGTGGCCGGTGTGAACTTCGTGAAAGCCAATGTGCCGCGCACCATTGTGGCCGTCGGTATTCCGGGCTACACGCGTCAGCGCACCATGGTGCTCGGTAGTGCAGAAGGTGGCTATAAAGTGACGCTCAACAACATCAACTCGCTCGACAGCGTGACGTTGACGAACTATGCCGCCATGACGGAATTCTACTTCCACACGATGCACCACGAGTTCACGCACATCCTCAATCAGAAGAAGCCCTACAACACGGCCTACAACCTGATTACGAAAGCCGACTACGTGGGTAGCAACTGGACTCACCAGAAGGAACGCGACGCTCGCCACGCCGGTTTCGTTTCGCCCTACGCCATGAGCGACGGCTTCGAGGACTTTGCCGAAACCCTCGCCTACTACGTGACGCGCACGCCCAAACAATGGAACGACATCCTCACGGAAGCCGGCGCTACGGGCGCACCTATCATCAACCAGAAGCTCGAAATCGTCAAGGACTACATGCTTTCCTCTTGGAACGTCGACCTTGATCGGCTGCGCGCCTCCGTTCTCGGCCGCGGCGACAACGTGCGTCATCTCGATCTCCAACACCTCAAGTAAAAACTTCCCATGCGCATCCTTCATACCCTCGTCATCGCCCTCACCGCCCTCGGTGCTGTGAGTTGCGCCAACGACGAAAAAGAACTTTTCAGCCTCCCCGCGGCTGAACGCATCGACCAAGTGGTCAAAAAAGACCGCGCCGCTCTCGAAGCCTCGCCCAATGGCTGGAAATTCGACTACTTCCTCGGCCGTTCCTACTCCGGTCCCGGCGTAGCGATGATGGTTACCTTCCGAAACGGCAAGGCTACCATGGCTTCCGACGCGTCGGACACCGCCGTTTTCTACACCGCCGACTACGATGTGGTGAAAGATCAGGGCCCCGTCCTCACGTTCAACACCTTCCTTGCGCCCATCCACAGTTTGGCCGGCGGTATGGCCAGCTTCCCCGAGGGGCGTCAAGGCGACTATGAGTTCTCCATTCTCTCCACCTCAGCCGATACGATTCGTCTCCGCGGCAAGAAGTGGGGCAACGAGATGATGCTCACGCGCAACCCCATCGGTTTGAAGCAAGACTCCGTAATCATGGGCGCCATCAAGATGCGCGAGAACATGATCACCGACAGCATCTATCTCTGTCACGGCAAGGACACGATTCCCGGCGCCGCCTTCGACTTGGACAACCGCCATTTCGACATCCACGGTGCGGTGCAACTCTCCTCGCCCATGGTGTTCTCGCCCAAAGGCTTCACCTTGGCGCAGCCCCTCCACTACAAAGACCAAGTATATAGCGACTTCACGTGGAATGACTCCGCCCGCACCTTCTCCTCGGCCGACATGACCATCTCTTTCCGCATCCCCGAAACCTACAAGCCCCAAAGTTTCTGGATCGGCAAGTGGAGTGTCAAGCACCGCGCCTTGCGCCAACTCGGACGTCGCCCCACTTATCTGACGATCTACAACGAACGTAGCGTGCGCAACCCGCAAGCGCTCAGAGCCGTGTTGGAATTCAACCGAACGGAGTATGAAATCTTCGTAATGTACAACCGTACGACCGGTACGATCAGCATTCCCGCGCAGACGGTCGAAGATCCCACGAAGGCCCACTACGCCATTCTCTTCGTCGGTACCAACGGTTCGCAGCTTCTCGGCAAGGTCGATGTGCCCTTCACCTTCCAATGGGATCCCGACTTCGAACATGCCACCGCCGTCGGCGCAACTTTCGAAAAGAGCAAGGCCACCGGCATGTACGGTATCGGTTACAAAGACGAGCTCCACCAGAACACTGACGCAGAAGGCAACCCCGTTACGCCGATCATTCTGCTTGATCTCGAATATCTGCGTCGCGCTCAATAATTCATCTCCCAAGACTTCTCACCATGCATAAGCATTTTCTCATCGCCCTGCTCGCCGGTGCCGGCGCCCTCCTCACCGCTTGCAGTGAAGACGGCAACACCGTGCGACAGCGCACCCTCGAAGTCGTGTCTTCCGACACCAATTTCCCCGTCGACGGCGGTCAGCGCACCGTAACGCTCGCCCACGCCGCCGCCACTGCCTACGCCCAAGACAAATGGGCGGAGGTGCGTGTCGAAAACGGCCAAGTGATTGTCAAGACCGGTGTGAACACCGACGAACAGTCGCGCAACACGCTCCTCGTGGTCAAGGACAATGCCGGCGATTCCGCCGCGATCAACATCCACCAAGAGGGCCTCATCTTCCGTCTTCCCACTTCGGCCACGGTCGAAAGCGACGACCGCGCCCTCGAGCGCTCATTCCACGTGCAATTCAACGTGCCGCTCGACATTCGTTCGTCGGCCGACTGGATTACCGTCAACCACACCGCCAACGGTGACGTAACCTTCAAGGTAACGGCCAACACCACCGGCCGCCCCCGCGTGGGCTGGTTGCTTTCGCGCGCCCACGGCCTCACCGACTCCGTGCGCATCACGCAAGCCACGCTCTCCGACATCGTAGGCACCTACCGTCAGCGCGCTTCCACGCTCGACAGCAGCGGAACGCGCATGGTCGACACCACCAACGTCGTGACGATCTCCAAGATCTCCGACACCCAAGCCATGTTCTCCATCGATGGCAACCTCAACTGGGAATGTGAGTTCAAGCCCGGTCAAGGTCTGTTCATGAACAACGGTAAAGTGCTGCGCGAAGTGAAGAATCCGCCCCAGCCCAGCACCTATCTCGTGTCGTTGCTCGCCGCCAATGATTTCCGCCCCGGACATCTCAACAGCATCATCGGCACGCGCGAAACGCTCCGTCTCGCCATCGGCGACAAGGGCGAACTCGTGTTCCGCCAACACGAGACAATCAGTTTGCAACAGCAGTGGAACAGCTACGCCATTGGCCGCTCCGGTTCGACGAAGCTCTCGCTCGACACCTATCTCGGCCTCTACACGGCGTTCATCAACCCCACGCTCACCTATTTGCCCAACGGCGCCGCCACCCGCCCCGCCGCTGCGCGCATCCCCCTGCGCTGATCGGGAGCCACTCCTTATTATATATATAGACAATCCCCACCATGTCCTTCGAGACAGGCGGGGATTGTTTTGCGTTCAGGCCGCAGTGCGGCCATCAGCGGTAGCGATCAGAATTCGTCGTTGGCATAGAGCGAATCGAAGACCGAAAGGCGATAGTCGAAAAGTTCCTCGTCGCGGAAGAAACGCTTCAGTTCCACTTCCGCGGCCTCCGGGCTGTCGCTGGCGTGCACGATGTTCTCTTGGAACGACATGCTGAAATCGCCGCGAATTGTGCCGGCCGGTGCCTTGCGTCCCGTGGTCGGGCCCGTGATGGTGCGCACCGCTTCCACGGCGCCCACGCCCTCGAGGGCAATCACCACAACGGGGCAAACCATCATGCTGTCTTTCACGCGTTGGAAAAACTCTTTGCCCGACAAGTGGGCATAGTGTTCGGACAAGAGGGCATCGTCCAACTGCATCATTTTGAGTCCGCACACGCGGAGACCTTTTTTCTCAAAGCGGGCGAGGACTTCGCCCATCAAGGCGCGTTGCACCGTGCAAGGTTTGAGGAGAACGAGTGTTTTTTCAAGTGCCATGTCAGTAGAATATTTTGAAGAGGTGAATACCAAAAGAGGAAAACCGCCGAGGGTTCTCGCCGCTAAGATATGCATTCTCTCCGTGATGGCCAAACCTGCGTCGGCTTTTGTCGTGCTCCCCGCGGCGATGGCGAAAAAAAGTGCCGCCCGCTTCGGTTTATTGCGAACCGAAACGGGCGGACAACCCAATAAAAATGACATCCTACGCCGTTCGCGCGAGCGAATCGGCACGAGGAGTTTTTAGTTGCTGCACTCTTGCTTGAGCGTAGCCACGAGCATCCAAACGAGCTTCTCTTGCTCGCGGAGCCAGTCGCTCACCATGGCGCAGGTAGCCTCGTCGCCGGCTTCTTGTGCGGCAGCCAACACCACGCGCTCCTGGGCGATGAGTTGTTTTTCGGTTTCGAGCACCTGCTTCAAGGCGCTTTGACCGCAATGGGTCACTTCGGCTTCCTTCACCTGCGAAACTTTGAGGTATTCGCTGTAGCGGTGTTCGGGCGTTTCGCCGAGTTGGAGGAGGCGTTCTGCGATGTCGTCGGCCTTCGTGGCGATGCCGTCATAGAGACGTTCGAACTCTGCGTGGAGGTTGTAGAAGTTCGTGCCTTGTACGTTCCAGTGGAAGTCGCGGAGGTTGGTATAGTACACCTGCACATCGGCGAGGAGCTGACGAAGTGCGGAAACGACGGGTTGCACCTTTTGTGCATCGAGGAGGGTGTAGTTGAGTGTGCTCATTGTTTTGCTATGTTTATAAGGTTCTGTTATGTAGTTTTCTTTGGTTGAAGGAGAGCTCGCTGCGCAACCGTTGGGCCAGCGTGGCGTTCTCCTGTTTTGCTGCTGCAAAGGTAAGGGCTTTCGTCGCGAAGAGCAACAGATAGGCTCTACTTTAACATAGGCAGAATCTATAACTCCACCTATCGAAAAGAGAATCAGCGTTTTGCGCAGAAAAATTTTCTCCGACAAAACGCTGATTTAACGGGATCTGCAGCGCAAAGTCGCGGCAGTGCTACGATTTAGCGACGCTTGGCACCACGAGCCGCGCGGGGACGTGCGGCGGCACCGGCCTTGGCAGCGCGCAGGGCACGGGGACGTGCCTCCACCTCTGCGGCATGGCGTGCGGGACGCAAGCGAGCGGCACCGGCCGCCTGCGCACGATGGGGCGCAACGGGCTGCGCTCCGCGCAACGGACGGCGAGCTGCGGGACGCGTTGCGGCAGCAGCGGCATGCGTAGCGCCCTTGGCGGGACGCGCGGCGGCACGACGCGGCGCACGAGCCGCGTAGGTTTCCTCATAGTAGCCGTCTTTGTCGTCATACGATTCGACCGGCTCGTCCTTGACGGCCATGTTGGCGGCAGGCGCGGCGGTGTGGAGGATTTCCACGCCGCAACCGCGAACGATGCGATCCACCAGGAGGGGCGAATAAGCGTGAACGATGCCGTCGGCTTGGATGATGCGCACGGGTTGTCCCGCGGTCACTTCGAGCACAATGCCTTTTTCGGCGCGACCGTTGGTGAAGAGCACCACATCGGTGAGTTCCGTTTCGGTGAGCACGGCCGTTTCGCCGGCAGCACCGTATTGATTGACTTGCTGCGCGTGAGCCCCTCCGGCGAAGAGGGCGAGGCCGAGCGCAAGGCCGAATATCTTTTTCATTGTCGTTGAGCGATAAAGGGATGAAGCGTCGGGCGCATTAGAATTGATAGCCGAGACGCACGGTAAATTCGGGTTGGTTATGCCAGCCGACGCCGGGAATCACACGTTTGCCGTACGATCCGTCGGGCGCCACTTTGCCGGCATTGGGAATGATCGACTTGTTGACTTGATGATAGACACCACCCACGCCAAACGTCCACTTGCGATAGCGCACACCGAGTTGTGCACCGGCGTAGACGGCCATTTCGGGGTAGTTCTTCTTGTCGCTCATCGTGTTCACCGTGTAGCCGGCGCGCAGGTCGAGGAAGGGCGTAAATTTGCCCTGGAGCGGATAGTCGAAGCGCGCCAAGAGCATGGGTGTGATGGGGAGAATCTCCGTACGGTCGTAGCGTTGCACGGTGGCACCCACACCCACATAGAGCAAACGGCTCACGCGCGTGCCGACGGTGAGGGAAAATTCAGGATTCATCTCCCCCACGAGGTGGTGCTTCTGTTCCAATCCGTAGCCCATGCCCAGTTCAGCGGTGAAACCGAGGCGCATTTTGCGCGACTTGGTGTTTTCGACGGGGGCATCGGCCTTTTTGTTTTTGTCGATGAGGATGCGTTCCACCTCATCCCACTTGTAGGTGAAGACCTGCCCGTGCACATTGCGGAGTTTCACAGGGGTTTCGAGGCTGCGTTCGAGCACCGTGCCCTGCACCTTCTGTCCGTTTTTGAGCACGATCACGTCACGTGCGGCAGCGATGGCCTTTGCGCTCGGACGGCGCTCCACGCGCTCCACGTCCACGGCGCGATAGTAGAAGATGGTGCCGTCGGGCATTTCGATCTGCACGCCGTTGTCGTTCGATTCCAGCACCTTGCACTTGAGCGTGCGGCCGCTTTTGAGCACCACATAGTCGTAGGCATACTGATTGGCGGCGGCATCGGGCAGGATTTCGCTCTCACCGGCAGCGGGCTTCGCCACCGCGGGGGCTTCGGTCTTGGGAGTTGCGTGCACTTCGGTCTTTGTCTCGACGGGCGCTGTGGTCTTTGTCTCGATGGGCGCTGCGGTTTGGCTTTCGGCGGCTCCGCGCACGGGGGTCACAGCGGGCTTGCCGCGCTCCACACGCGTCACCTCTTCGGGGCGATACACGCGCACTTTGGCGTCGGCCAAAAGCACTTTGACGGGATGTCCGGGCACATAAGTGATGATGCGGCACTTGGCGCTCATACCGTCGCGCAAGACGATGAGATCGGGCAAGTCGCGATCGGTGACGATGCTACCCATCGGGCTACCGTAGGCGCTTTGGGCGGTGGTTTGCGCCGATAGGCCGGCGAAACTCAGGCTGGCCGCCAGCGCGAGGAGATAAATACGTTTCATATCGTGATGAAATGGGGAAGTTTTTTTGACACTTTTGTGCAACGACCACGGGTCGCCGCACGGCAAAGTTAGCGTTATTTTCAATATCGGTCAAGCCGATGGGCGAAATATCGCTATTCGGCGGGCGAAAAAACGCTTTTTCCCACTTTCGGCAGCCTACGGAGGCGAAAAAGTCCCCGTGTTTTTCGAAAAACACGGGGACTTTTTTTGGGAAAAGGTGTGAAGCTTAAATCAAATAGCAAAAGGATTGCGGCGGAACTTTTCCGGGAAAGGCCTCTGTTAACTTCGTGGGGTTTTCATAAGGCAAAAAGCTCTTGATGCGAATGGCGTATGCTTTTTCTCGTTTGTCAAAGTATCGGTCAAAGAATTCACGCGTGATGCCTGCACTGTCGTGTGTGTGCTGCCAAAGGGTTTCGGGGGTCTCGCATAGAATTTCGTCGACCTTGAATTCTCCGACGACTCTACACACCGGGCTTGAGGCGTATACCACGATGGTATCTATATCGGTTCGCTTGTATATGGCCTTTCTGAATTCATATCGTTTCGTCCCTTTGATGATTTGCTCCACGAATTGGGGCTTAATGGACAATAAAACCTTCATGAGCTCCGGATTGTTGAATGATGAAATTAAATTGTTTGTCGTCAATTGGGAGCAGTCCCCAATAACTTCCAGCGTCGAAATGCGCTTCTTCGATGAGTCGGCCGCGTGTAATGCGCTGCGGCAAAGCAAAGTTGTAAGTCATCTTGATAACCACGGCGTTTCTGTGATCCTCGTAGAGTGCCTTTAGCTCTGTGGGGGTGAAAATGCTGCGTTGGCCGACATAGTCTTCAAACTCTCGGGCGTCCACGAATGTGCTCCTGCTTCTCACCTCCTCAATTTGACACACAGATGAAACCACTGCTCGGTAATGCGCCGGCCCCATGTTGTCGCTTGTGCGATAAATCACGACGATGTCTCCTCTTTGCAGCTCGTCGGCTCCTCGCATAAAACAGATGTAGATCTTGTGAATGCCGTTGGTCGTCGAGTTGTCTTTGATCAGTGTGGCGGCGTTGTTGCGCTCGTTGTTGAGAATCGAATCAGGAAAGAGGCGTGTGTGGTATTCCGGTTTGACGGCCAAAAGGAATTTTCGGCGTCCCTGCGTCTTGAGGATGGGATAAGTGTGCAGTAACTCTTCGCTTTGCTCGTCGAGGTTTTTCATCAGCACGTCTTCTTCTCCTTTCTTGGCCACTTTCACGAAGCCGTATCGTGTGAGCAACGCAACGAGCGATGTGTGTTTGGGAAAGACCGTCACGTAAATTTCTCTGCAGCTTCTGAGCACGGCCGCGTCTGTAATCTTCTTTATGAATCTCTCTCCGAGTTTCGTTCCGTGTGCATTGATTTTCAGTGTTCCGACTTTGAGACGTCGTCTCGATTGCATGGGCGGTTCTACGTCGTCTACTACTCCTTCTTCTACTTTCAGGAACAAGAAAGCCTGAAGTGTTCCGTCCTCGCCGTGCATGACAAAGGCGTTTGCTCCTTCTTGCGCTTTCCTTTCGAACCAGTCTTCAAAACCTTGGTAGTCTTTTCGCAGTGTGTCGAAAAAAGGGTCTTTGACGTCGATCTGCGCGAAAGGTTTCCAACCGTCAAGCGGGTCTGATGTCTTCATATCGTCGTTCCTTTTTGACAAAGTTAGTGATTTCAGCCGTTGTGTCCGTTGCCTTGTGTCTGCTTTGTTGTTATTTCTCTCTGTTTTGACGGTGAATGTCACAAAAAAAGTCCCCTGCTTCTTCGAGAAACAGGGGATGTTTTCGAGAAAAGTGGGGGACTTTTTGGGAAAAGCGCACCACTTTTGCGCAAAAGTGGAGCCGTTGGGTGCGACGGCCGTGCACGGCGGCTCGCCGCTGCCCGCTTTGCGCTTAGCGGATGGAGAGAGCGAATCCGCCGCCCGCACCGGCCACGAGCTCCTTGAGCACGGTGTTGCGATCCACGGTCAGGGTCTTGATCACATAGGCCTCGGGGCGCTTGTTCCACGCGGTGCCGGGCGCATCGGCGTAGAGCGTGGCGGTATAGGTGCGGCCGGGCGTGAGGAAGTCGAGGCGGAGGTCGGTTTTGTAGCCGTTGTCGCCTGCGGTGCAGCCCACAAACCACTCGTCTTTGCCCTTGGCCTTGCGCGCCGTGAGAACGTATTCACCGGGCTCGGCGGCCAGGTAGAGACTCTTGTCCCAATCGAGCGCCACGTCTTTGATGAACTGGAACGCATCGGGGCGTGCCTCGTAGTGCTCGATGACATCGGCGGCCATTTGCAGGGGGCTGTAGAGCGTGACGTAGAGCGCCAACTGGCGAGCCAAGGTGGAACGCACGCGACTCTTGTTCTTCGGGTTCATCTGCTTCATGTCCATGACAAAGATGCCCGGGGTATAGTCCATCGGTCCGCCGATGCAGCGGGTGAAGGGGAGGATGGTGGTGTGATTGACGGGGTTGCCCTCAAAGGCTTCGTACTCCGTGCCACGCGCACTCTCGTTGCCGATGAGGTTGGGATAGGTTCTGCACAAGCCGGTGGGGCGGGTGGCCTCGTGGGCGTTGACCATGATGCGATAGTCGGCGGCCTTCTTTAAGGCATAGAGGTAGTGGTTGTTCATCCACTGGCCGTAGTGGTGCTCACCGCGGGGCACGATGTCGCCCACATAGCCGCTCTTGACGGCGTCGTAGCCGTTGTCGACCATGAAGCGGTAGGCCGCATCGAGATGTCGCTCATAGTTGCGCACGGACGAGGAGGTTTCGTGGTGCATGATGAGCTTCACGCCGCGCGCCTTGGCATAATCGTGGAGTGCCTTGACGTCGAAATCGGGATAGGGGCTGACAAAGTCGAAAACATAGTCCTTTTGGTTGCCGAACCAGTCTTCCCAACCTTCGTTCCATCCCTCGACGAGCACGGCGTCGAGTCCGTTTTTGGCGGCAAAGTCGATGTATCGCTTCACGTTGGCGGTGTTGGCCGAGTGTTTGGGCGAAGCAGGAAGTTTGGAGTAGTCGGTTTCGCCGAGTTTCACGGTGCTCACGGCGTCGGTGTAGGCCCATTGTCCACGTCCGGTGATCATGTCCCACCACACGCCGACGTATTTCACGGGATGAATCCACGAGGTGTCGTCGATTTTCGAGGGCTCGTTGAGGTTGAGGGTGATGCGGCTGGCGAGGATGTCGGTGGCTTTGCGGCCGACGATGACGGTGCGCCACGGCGAATTGGAGGGGGCTTGCAGATAGCCTTTGTCGCCGCGCGCATCGGGGGTGAGATGGCTCACGAAGGTGTTGTTCTGCTCGTCGTAGGTGAGGTGCATGGTGGGATAGTCCATGCAGGCGGCCTCGTGGAGGTTGACATACAGTCCGTCGTCGGTGCGCATTTGCAGCGCGGTCTGCACGGTGGTGGGGCCGGCCGGCGTGCTGGAGGAGTTGGCCTTAATGGCCTTTTTCATCTGTCCGCGAATGCCGGAGAGTTTCGTCTGCTGGTATTCGAACTCCTGCGTGTCGTAGTCGCCGGCCACCCACCAGGCGGTGTGGTCGCCCGTGAGGGCAAATTCCGTCAGCTCGTCGGCCACGACGAAGTAGGTGAGTTTTTTCTGCTCGGGGAACTCATAGCGGAAGCCGAGTCCGTCGTCGAAAAGACGGAAGCGGACGTTCATGAACCGATCGTTCTTCGACTGTTTGAGACACACGAGCAGTTCGTTGTAGTGGTTGCGAATGCTGCTCTCCTCGCCCAGCACGGGCTGCCAAGTCTCGTCGAAGCTGTTGTTTTCGTAGCGCACCAGTTGGAAGCCGCTGAAGCAGTCTGCGCGACGTTGGGCTTTCTTGTCGTCGGTAGTCGAGGACTTGACTTCCGAAAAGTCGTTTTTCTCGCCGTTGTCGGCCTTGAATTTGTAGCCGAGATGGGAGGGGGCGATGACGGTTCGGCCGTCTACGGTGAGGGTGTAGGTGGGTCGTCCGCCGTCGATGCGGAAGTCGAGTTTCAACTTGCCGTCGGGCGAGGTGACCTGCTGCGCTGCGGCCGCAAGGGCGAGGAGCGCGAAAGCGGAGGTGAGGAAAATTTTCTTCATGGAGTGGGGCTATATAAGTTGTGTCGATGCGCACCTATATAATAAGGCGTGCTGTCGGTCGCGAGGGGCGTGTTTTCGCCGAACGCGTGGCGGTGGACGATCGATCGGGCGCGCGGTCGTTTTTTTTCACACGCCTTTCGGGCCGTCGACCCAAAAGTTGAGGACTTTTTCGCACACAAAGATAATCATTCGGTCTACTTGTGCGCATTGCGCACGAAAAAAGCGCGCCGCAGTTTGCATATTTCAGCCATTCGAGGGCGTTTTTTTCTTTTTATTGTACGCATTGTGT
This sequence comes from uncultured Prevotellaceae bacterium, assembly GCA_963542795.1. GTDB lineage: Bacteria > Bacteroidota > Bacteroidia > Bacteroidales > Bacteroidaceae > Alloprevotella. Next base: position 42,367 of record CAUTYW010000002.1, read on the forward strand.
GCAAATCGGCCACGAGTTTTCTGTTCTCTTCGAGCAACCACTGCATTACAGAGCCTACATCCTCGGACTTCATGTGTTGACGATCCTCGCTTTCGTGGGCATCGCGCGCTTTTTCTACACGGTGAGCAAGCAGCAGCACTGAGTTTTGCCCCTCGATGGGACGAACCGATGCACAACAACGGCCAAACCGCCGACGGACACACAGGGTGTCGGTCGGCGGTTTGGCCGTTGTTGGATAGGGATCGGCGCGCTGTTGCGGCGCATTGCGGTGGGCGACACCAGCATCGAGCAACGGCGCGCGGCGGGGCTTAGGCTTTCAGGCCGTTGTGGGCAATGAGCCACTCGGCAATCTGCACGGCGTTGAGCGCAGCGCCCTTTTTGATCTGGTCGCTCACCAACCAGAAGGTCATTCCGTTGGGGTTGGCGAGGTCTTTGCGGATGCGGCCGACGTAAACGTCGTCGCAACCGGCCAAGAAAAGGGGCATGGGATAGCGGCGCTCGGCAGGATTGTCGTCGAGGGTGAGGCCTTCGCCCTCAGAGATGGCACGGCTCACTTCTTCGACCGTGAGCTCGCGCTCGGTCTCCACCCAAATGGCTTCGGAGTGGCTGCGCATCACCGGAACACGCACGCAAGTGGCGCTCACAGCGATGTCGGAGTGCATGATCTTGCGCGTTTCGTTGTACATCTTCATCTCTTCCTTCGTATACCCGTTGTCGGTGAAGACGTCGATCTGGGGAATGACGTTATAGGCGAGCTGATAGGCGAACTTCTCGACGTGGGGCGTTTCGCAGGCGGCGAGTGCGCGGTGCTGCGCCTCGAGTTCGTCCATGGCAGCCTGGCCTGCGCCCGAAGCGGCCTGGTAGCTGGCGACGTGGACGCGGCGAATGTGGCTCAACCGCTCGATGGCTTGGAGCGCCACGACCATCATGATGGTGGTACAGTTGGGGTTGGCGATGATGCCGCGCGGACGATTGAGTGCATCCGTGGCGTTGCATTCGGGAACAACGAGGGGCACGTCCTCATCCATGCGGAAAGCGCTGGTGTTGTCGATCATCACGGCACCGTAGCGGGTGATGTCTTCGGCGAAGTCGCGCGAGATGCCGGCGCCGGCGCTGGTGAAAGCGATGTCGATGTCGCGGAAGTCGTCGGTGTCGTGGCGGAGTTCGCGCACCGTCACGTCGCGATCGCCGAAACGATAGACTTTGCCGGCGCTACGTTTCGAACCGAAGAGGCGAAGTTCGTCGATGGGAAACTTGCGTTCGGCCAGTACGCGGAGAAACTCTTGGCCCACGGCACCGCTGGCGCCTACAATGGCTACGTTCATAGGATGGAAAAATAATTTTCGCCGGCTCGATGCGCCGCTGCACGGGGGCAAAGGCGATCGGGTCGGGAGTTTTTTGTAGAAATACTGTCTGCAAAAGTATCGATAAATCCCGTATTTCGCGCGCGGTATGCCATTTTTTTTGTTACTTTGCCCCTTGAACGTCCCGATTTCGGGCATTTATCTTGCGCACATGTCGTTTATTCCGCTTCCCATCACCGATCCGACGTGGATATTCTTCGTGGTGTTGGGTGTGATTCTCTTCACGCCCATGCTCCTCGAACGCCTTCGTATTCCCTCCATTGTGGGGTTGATTGTGGTCGGCGTGGTGATCGGGCCGCATGGTGTGCACCTGCTCAACCGCGACGCCAGTTTTGAGATCTTCGGTAAGGTGGGTCTTTACTATATTATGTTCATGGCGTCGCTCGGCATGAACCTTACGGACGTAATGCGCCACCGTTATGTGGCGCTCTCCTTTGGTCTCATCTCGTTCGCCCTGCCTTTTGCCCTCGGACTGGGGGTAAACGTGTGGGCGCTGGGCATGAGTCTGCCGGCGGGCGTGCTGGTGGCGTCGATGTATGCCGCCCATACGCTATTAACGTACCCGGTGGTGATGAGATGGGGCTTGTCTAAGCACCGCTCTGTGGGCATTGCGGTGGGCGCCACCATCATTACGAACATTCTCACGCTCTTGGTGCTCGCCATTGTGGGCGGCGCCTACAAACCCGACGGCGAGGGCTTCAACTTCCTGCTGCTCGGCGCGCGACTGTTGGCGCTGAGTGCGGGCATCGTGGTGGTGTTCCCGTGGATCTGCCGCCGCTTTTTCCGGCGTTTTGACGACAATGTGGTGCAATACATCTTCGTGTTGACGCTCGTTTTCCTCGGTGCCGGCCTCATGGAATGGGTAGGTATGGAAGGCATCTTGGGCGCGTTCTTGGTCGGACTGGCGCTCAACCGCGAAATTCCTCCCGCCGGGCCGCTGATGAACCACATCGACTTCGTGGGCAACGCCCTCTTTGTGCCGTATTTCCTCATCGGCGTGGGCATGATCATCAATGTCCAGGCAATGGCTTCGGACTATAGTATATTTGTCACCGCCGGCGTGATGATTATCACGGGCGCGGCGGGCAAAATCCTCGCCGCCCACGGCATTCGCCTGATGGGTTTCAGCGCCGGCGAGGCACAACTCGTGTCGGGTCTCTCCACTGCGCGCGCCGCCGCCACGTTGGCCATCGCGCTTGTGGGCTATGAGATCATACTCCCCGACGGCTCGCACCTGCTGGGCGACGACATCATCAACGCCGCCATGTTTTTGATCCTCGGTTCGTGCATTGTGGCCTCAACCCTCACCGATCGCGCGGCGCGGAAGATCGTGCTTTCGGGCGAAGCCGCGCAAGAAGACGCGTCGGCCGACAAGGATTCGATCATTGTCGCACTGAGCTACCCGAACATGCTCATTCCGCTGACGAACATGGCGCTGATGTTGCGCACACCGAGCGCAACGGCGCAACTCACCGCCGTGACCGTGGTGCTCGATGACGACGCCGAACGCCGCATAGAAGCGCGCCGTGGACTGGACTACGCCGCCAAGATGGCCGCCGCTGTGGGGGTGCGCATGCAAACTCACTGCCGCCGATCGGTCAACGCCGTGACGGGCATCACACACACCGCCGGCGAACACGAAGCCACCGACATTCTCATCGGACTCCACAGCAAAAAGCACATCGGCGAAACCTTCTACGGTAAATTTGCCACCGACTTGATCGCTTCGGCCGCACAACAAATCATGATTTATCGGCCGTTGGTGCCCATTCACTCCCTGCGGCGCTTGCACATCATCGTGCCTCGGCGCGGAGAGTTCGACCCGGGTTTGAAACACTGGTGCCGGCGCATCGCCACCTTGGCCGAACAAACCGCCTGTCGGCTTTCTGTCTACGGCGAATCGAGCACTTTGCGCGCCGTCGAAGGCATTTGGCAGGGCGATCGCCGCAGCCTTTCGGCCGACTACCACGAGTTGTCACCCACCGACGGCCTCGCCGCCGTGGCTGCCCGCACTCGTCCCGACCACATGGCCGTGTTTGTGCTCGCCCGCCGCGGTATGCCCTCCTACCACCGCCGTCTTGACGCAATTCCGGGGCAACTCGAGCGCTATTTCTCCGCCCGCAGTTGGATGCTCATCGTCCCTGCGCGCTCCGGTGCCGCCTCTTCGTCGGGCGACGGCCGCAATGCCCTCACCCTTCCCGATCTTTAAGTCAAAAGTCGGGCATGCTCGCGGCCAAGCGTGCCGACCTTCAAGCCGAAAGGCCGACCTGCTCGGCGCGAACGTGCCCACTTTTTCCCACTCCTCCACGCCTAAAAACTCCCACCCCATGTCCATTCTCTCCATTCGCGACATCCATAAATCATTTGGCACGCTCGAAGTGCTGAAAGGCATCGACACCGACATCGCCCGCGGCGAGATGGTGAGCATAGTCGGCGCTTCCGGCGCCGGAAAAACCACCTTGCTCCAAGTCATGGGCACCTTGTTGCGTCCCGACGAGGGAACGATCACACTGGGCGACACCAATGTGACGCGCCTCTCGGACACTGCGCTCTCGCGCTTCCGCAATCGCCACATCGGCTTCATCTTTCAGTTCCACCAGCTCTTGCCCGAGTTCACCGCCCTCGAGAATGTGATGCTTCCCGCGCTGATTGCCGGCGAAAGCAAGCGCGCCGCTACGGCACGCGCCGCCGAGTTGCTCGAATTCATGGGACTCTCGGCACGCGCCGAGCACAAACCCGCCGAACTCTCGGGCGGCGAACAGCAACGTGTGGCCGCCGCGCGCGCCCTCACCAACCGTCCCGACATAGTCTTCGCCGATGAGCCCACCGGTTCGCTCGATACACACAACCGCTCGGAACTTCAAGCCCTTTTCTTCCGCCTACGCGAGGAATTGGGGCAAACTTTCGTCATCGTGACCCACGACGAGCAATTTGCCGCGCAGACCGATCGTTGCATTCGTCTCGCCGACGGCCGCGTGGTGGAGTAAACACACACACGCAGTGGAGGAAAAACGCGCGCCCCACGAAGTGAAAACTGCCCCGCTTCCCCCTTTTGCGCTCCCCACTGCACAATCTGTGGAGCAGTTCGCCCCTCTCTCGGCGAAAAAACCGCACAAAGTACACCGACTCTTCGAAAAGAGGCGGTGTTTTTTGTAACTTTGCCGCGGCTTTTGGCCACCCCCCAATTCATTTCCCCCCAACCCCCAAAAGCGTGTCGCCCACTTTGCGCGACACTCCCCGGCATCAACACATGAGCACACTCCGTTTCAAAGTCGTGGAAGAGGCTTTCAAAAAACGCCCCGTCCCCGTGACCGCACCGGCCGAACGTCCTTCGGCGTATTACGCCACCTACGTTTTCAACCAAGAGAAGATGCGCAAGTATCTTCCCCTCGAAGTCTATCAGCGCTACGCCGAAACCCTCGACACCGGACGCCCTCTTGATATGCACACCGCCAATGCCATCGCACAAGGCATGAAGCAGTGGGCCATCGAGATGGGCGTCACGCATTATACCCACTGGTTCCAACCCCTCACCGAGGGCACCGCCGAGAAACACGACGCCTTCGTGGAGCACGACGGCAAGGGTGGCATGATCGAAGACTTCGCCGGCAAACTCCTTGTGCAACAAGAGCCCGACGCCTCCTCGTTCCCCAACGGCGGCATCCGCTCCACCTTCGAAGCCCGCGGCTACTCTGCGTGGGATCCCGCCAGCCCCGTCTTCATCATCGACGACACGCTGATGATCCCCACCGTCTTCATCAGCTACACCGGCGAAGCCCTCGACTACAAAGCCCCGCTCAAAAAGTCGATCGCCGCCGTCAACCACGCCGCCGAAGCCGTTTGCGCCTATTTCTACGACGAGCCCGTGCACGTACACACCAACCTCGGTTGGGAACAGGAGTACTTCCTCGTGGACGAAGGCCTCTACGCCGCCCGCCCCGACCTCTTGCTCACCGGACGCACCCTCATGGGGCACGACAGCGCCAAGAATCAGCAGATGGAAGACCACTATTTCGGTGCCATCCCCGAGCGCGTGGCCGAATTCATGCGCGATCTCGAAATACAAGCCCTCCGTCTCGGTATTCCCTGCAAGACGCGCCACAACGAAGTGGCCCCCAACCAGTTTGAGCTCGCCCCCATCTACGAAGAGTGCAACTTGGCCGTGGATCACAACATGTTGCTCGTCTCGCTCATGCGCAAAATCGCCCGCAAGCACGGCTTCCGCTGCCTGCTCCACGAGAAACCCTTCGCCGGCATCAACGGTAGCGGCAAACACTGCAACTGGTCGCTCTGCACCGACAGCGGCGTCATACTTCACGCCCCCGGTCGCTCCGAAAGCGACACCCTCCGCTTCCTCACCTTTGTGGTCGCCACGCTCATGGGCGTCTATCGCCACAACGGCCTGTTGAAAGCCAGCATCATGAGCGCCGGCAACTCCCACCGCCTCGGCGGCCACGAAGCGCCCCCCGCCATCATCTCCTCCTTCCTCGGCACCCAGATCAGCGAACTCCTCGACCGCGTCGCACAGTCCGACAACGCCCTCGCCCCCATGGCCGGCAAACAAGGCGTTCAGCTCGACATTCCGCAGATTCCCGAGTTGCTCATCGACAACACCGACCGCAACCGCACCTCGCCCTTCGCCTTCACCGGCAACCGCTTCGAGTTCCGCGCCGCCGGTTCGTCGGCCAACTGCGCCAGCGCCCTCATCGTGCTCAACACCGCCGTGGCCGAAGCCCTCACCGACTTCAAGGTGCGCGTCGACGCCCTCATCGCCCAAGGCAAAACCACCGACGAAGCGCTGCTCACCGTGCTGCGCGACGACATTCGCACCTGTCGTCCCATCCATTTCGACGGCAACGGCTACAGCGAAGAGTGGAAGGCCGAAGCCGCCCGCCGCGGACTCGACTGCGAAACCAGCTGCCCGGTCGTCTACGATCGCTACACCGACGAAGCCTCGGTGCGCATGTTCGAAAGCATGCACGTCATGACGCGCAACGAACTCGCCGCCCGCAACGAGATCAAGCGCGAGATCTACTACAAAAAGATCCAAATCGAGAGCCGCGTCCTCGGCGATCTGTGCATGAACCACATCATTCCCGTCGCCACCAAGTACCAAAGTGTGCTCGTCGACAACGTGAGCAAGATCATCTCCGCCTTCCCGGCCGAGAAAGCCCAACAACTCAGCGCCTACAACGTCACGCTCATCGAAAAAATCAACCACCACACCGATTTCATCGTCAATGCCGTCGAAGCCATGGTCGAGAAGCGCAAGGAAGTAAACCGCCTCACCGACATCCGCGCCCTCTCTGTGGCCTATCACGACGAGGTCGAGCCCTTCTTGCGCGACATTCGCTACCACATCGACAAACTCGAACTCATCGTCGAGGACGAAATGTGGACGCTCCCCAAATATCGCGAGCTCCTCTTCATCCGCTGATCGAAAAGCGCGCACCTTTCCACGGTGCGCGCTCTTTTTTTACTTCTTCCGCGACGACTTTCGCCGGCTCGACGGAAAGAAGCCAACTTTTGTCGAGAAATTCAACATAATCTCTTTCGCTCAAAACAAACGAGGCGGCCGTTGATGCACAACGACCGCCTCGTTTTGGCTATTCGCAGCAAGGCGAAAGAAAGGAAAAAGCCCTCTTGGCGCAAGCAAGGCTCAGAAAGTGAGCAACAACAGCCCACCCTACCCGAACAACTCGCGCAGGGCGGCCTCAACCCGCGAGACGGGGACGAGTTCGATGCCCTTAAATCGAGAGGCATCGAACGACTTCATGTTCTGTGCCGGGAGGAGGAAACGGCGGAAACCCAACTTCATGGCCTCGGCAATGCGGCGATCGATGCGCGTCACGGGACGAATCTCGCCACTCAAGCCACATTCGCCCGCCATGGCCACGTCACGCTCGATGGGCGTGTCGACATTGCTCGACAACACCGCGGCGATCACGCTCAAATCGATGGCGGGATCGGTCACCCGCAGGCCACCGGCGATGTTGAGAAAGACGTCTTTCGCCCCCAACTTGAAGCCCACGCGCTTTTCGAGCACAGCGAGCAACATATTCAGGCGGCGCAGATCGAAACCGGTGGCCGATCGCTGCGGCGTGCCGTAGGCGGCGGTCGAAACCAAGGCTTGTGTTTCAATCAAGAAGGGGCGCACGCCCTCGAGGGCGGCACAAATCGCCACCCCCGAGAGAGGTTCGTCGTGCTGCGTGAGGAGGAGTTCCGAAGGGTTGTCGACGGGGCGCAACCCGTTGGCGTTCATTTCGTAAATGCCGAGTTCGGCCGTCGATCCGAAGCGGTTTTTGATGCTGCGGAGGATGCGATAGAAATAATGGCGGTCGCCTTCGAACTGCAACACGCAGTCCACGATGTGCTCCAACACCTTCGGTCCGGCGATGCTTCCCTCTTTTGTGATGTGTCCGATGAGCAAAACGGGCACCCCCTGCTCTTTGGCGAACTTAAGTAGGGCGGCGGCGCACTCGCGTATCTGGGTTACGCTGCCGGGCGAGCTTTCTACCGTCTCGGTGTGCATGGTTTGCACCGAGTCGATGATGAGCAATTCGGGATTGACGGTGCGCACCTCCTCGAAGATGCGCTCCATGCGCGTTTCGCAGAGGAGTAGCGGCGAACCGCCGGCGGGTGCGTCGGGCAAGAGGCGGTCGGCGCGCAGTTTGATCTGGCGTTCGCTCTCCTCCCCGCTCACATAGAGGATGCGACGATCGGACATGCCGAGCACGGTTTGGAGCAAAAGGGTGCTTTTGCCGATACCCGGTTCGCCGCCCAAGAGGATTAAGCTGCCGGGCACGATGCCTCCGCCGAGCACGCGGTTGAGTTCGGCGTCGTGGGTGTCGAGTCGCGGTTCCTCGGTGGCGTCAATTTCGGAAAGAGGGACGGGTCGCGCCGTTTCGCGGCGGAGTCCGGCCTGCTGCACGACGGCCGCGCCGCGCGAAGGCGAGACGGGACCGACGGAAAATTCCTTCATCGTGTTCCAATTCCCGCACGAAGGGCATTTGCCCACCCACTTCGGGGTGTCGAAGCCGCAGACATCGCAGACGTAAGCGGTTTTTGATTTGGCCATAAGGGTCGTTATTTCAAAGGAAAAGCACCCACTCCCGCCGCTCACCTCGGGAGAGATGAGCGACGGCAGGGGTGCGGCAAGAAAATCGTGTTACTGCAAACTGCCGAGTTCCTCGCGAATGTTCACCAGTTCTTCGCGAATGGCGCGCAGGCGATCCACCACTTCCGTGGCACTCGCGGTCGCATTGTAGTTATTGCGGAGGGCTTCGCGCGCCGCCTCGATGCGCAGGCCGCGCACCTTGACGAGATTATAGACCACGCGCACGGTTTCGATGTCGCGCTTGGTGTATTGACGAATGCCGCGCGCGCCTTTTTTGGGTGCGATCTGCGGAAATTCGCGTTCCCAAAAGCGGAGCAGCGTGTCGTTCACGCCGAACATTTCGGCCACTTCGCCGATGGAATAATAGAGTTTGAGGTCTTTGTCAGCTTTGACCGGCATGGGCAGTAAGAAAGTTGAGTTGATAGGTGGAAAACGGGGGAGCGATCAGGGGCGATTGCCCACGATCTTGCGACCGCCTTGGAGCAAAATGCCCGCAGGACGGGTTGCACCGGGCGAAAGGCGGCGCCCCTCGAGCGTATAGATCGGCGCCTCTTCGCTACGCGTGGCCGCAGGCACGGCACGAACGCCCGTGGGCACGTAGCCAATGGGGTGCTCGGCGATGTAAGTGGCGCGCTCGCTGAGCCAAGCCTTCATCAGTGCGGCGAGAGAAGTGTAGTCGGGGCTGCCTTGCCACCAGCGATTGAAATCGCGTTCGGCAGCCGGGGCGATCCAAGCGGCATATTCGTCGATATACTTGCAGAGCGAGTCGATGCCACCCTGCTTGGCAAAGCGCTGCGCCAACTCATTGTAAGCGGTGGCCACCTCTTGCGATCCGCGCATGGCATGTCGGAAGAAGTTGCGGCCGGGGCCTTTGGGGCCTTTCCCGTCGAGGAGATCAAACTGGGGGTTGATCGTGGCAAAGGCGCCGGTGTGCTCATAACCATAGGCCCAGTCGAAGTCCCAAACGGGGCCGAACACCCACTTGGATTGCGGGTCGAAAATGTTGGCGCGCCACACATTGACGCTCTTCGGGTGGCGCAATTCGAGGTTGCCCGTGAGGTCAAACACATAGTAGAAGGCGGCGAGCGAAGGCACGTCGACCACCTCGGCTGTGCGCTCAGCAAGCACGGCACGCGTGAGCTTTTGGATCTCGCTGTTGAGCGTTTCCTGATAGAGGGTAGCCGCCTCTTTGCCGTAATCGGTCACATAGTCTTCGATTTCGGGGGCTTTGAGGTCGACGGGCAACTTGTAAGTGCTGTCGCGCTTGGGGTCGCCGTCGTAAGTATCCCACTCGAGGAGCGCGGCCTTCGACTCATCGGGCACAACGACGCTGTTGGAGGCCAAATCCACCTGTTCGGTCAGGTTGTAAAGGCCGCGGTAGGAGCCGTTGATGTAGAGTTCCACCGGAATCATGTGGTTGGCGTGGCTGGCGCCCACGAGTTGGGCGGTGCGCATGGCGATGGCGTTGTTCAACTGCGCATCGCTGAGGAAGTTGGCCAGCAGCACCCAGCTTTTTCCCTTGGCCAATCCGAAGGGACTTTGCTTTTTGTCGAACTTAAAGCGGAAGGGCTTTTTCTTCATCGACCACGTGGTGTTGCCTCGCCCGCGCACTTTGGCCGAATCGGTGATGTTTTTCCCGATTCCGGCGGCCGTGATGGTGATCTGCGCGCGGCGCCACGTTTTTTTACTGCTTTCGAGGTCGGAAAGTGTGATGCCGTCGGCCAATTTGATGTCGATGCGCGGCACTTCTCGCTGTGCCGCTGCGGAAAGTACGGCAAGAAACGAGAAAAACAAGGGAAGAATTCGGGAAAACATGTGGAGTTTTTTTGAAAATGAGTGGAGTTTTCCGCCGCCGTTGCGCCGTGTGGCGCCAAAGGACGGCACGCGCCGTGCGAACCTCGTGAGTTTCGCGCGGCGCGTGCGGCAAATATACACATTGTTGTCTTTTTGACCAAGTTCAGACCTCCAAAGTCCACCAACCTTCCCACGTTTCTTGTGGTGCGGCGCGTTGTATTTCGGGTCGTTGGGGCATTTCGCCGTCGAAATCCACCGTGTCGGGAAGCCCGTACCAGGGTTCGACGCAAACAAAGGGGGCGTGCTTGCCGGCGGGTTGCCAAATGAGCCACACCGGTGCGGAAGAAGCCACGCGGGCATAGCGACGTCGCTTGCGATCGAGCACTTCGACGGCCTCCACCTGGCGCGCATCGAAGATCAACGCCTCGTGGGCGAAGGTGTCGACGCCGATGGGCACGAGCGCATTGCCCGTTTGGTGAAAGGCCAAGGCGGCGAGCGTTTGCAAATTCTTGCTCCACGGGATGGGCACGCGCGCAGGCTCAATGCAACCTTGGCTGCCGGCGCGCAGGAGGTCGCGGGGTGCGCCTTCGAAACGCAGGAATCCGGCCACGCGCTGCCCGTCGGGCGTCCAATCGCGGAGATTGAGGGCGGGATGAGCGCCGACTTGGAACCACATGGAGCTGTGGTGCGAGCGATTGGTCACGCGCAGATCGGTGCGGAGGGTGCGTTCGCGCAAGGTGTAGGTCACTTCGAGCCGATAGGGCCAAGGAAACTGCTTGAGTTCCTCGTCGGTGTTCTCGATGGCGAAACGAATGAAATCTTCGCCCTGCTCAACGAACTGCCAATCGCGCCGGCGCACAAAGCCGTGCTTGGGAATTTGGTAACTACGTCCGTCGAGTCGGCACGTTCCGTTCCACAATCCGCCGGTGATGGGGAAGAGAATGGGAGAACGGCCGTTCCAATAGGTCGCATCTCCGTGCCAGATGATTTCACGTCCGTCGGTCAAATCTACCAGACTTTGGATTTCTGCACCTCGAGCCGAGACTTCGAGCCGGAGGGCGGCATTTTGTAGCGCATACATGGTTCTTTTGGATTTTGGGCGGGTTGAACTTATATATAATGTGTGCGATGCCTTGAAAAAGAGTGCGCGCGCGGGGTGAGGCGACGCGGGGCTCGGCCGTCAACGTCGACGATAGTCGAGCGGAGAGAGGCCGGTGTAGTTTTTGAAATAGCGCCCCATCAGACTTTGGGAGGGGAAATTGAGGCCGGTGGAGATCTCTTTGATGCTCAAATCGGTGTTGCGCAGCAGATTCTTGATCTCCATCACCACCAACACGGAAACCCACTGCCCAACGGTGCGGCCACTCACGTTTTTGATGAGCTGTGAGAGGTATTTCGGGGTGAGTTGGAGCTGATCGGCGTACCAATTCACGCTGCGCTGCTCGCCAAAATTACGAGAGAGGAGCTGCATGAAGCGATAGAAGATATTAAATGTGCGGGTGTTGAAGTTATCGCGTCGCGATCCGCGGCGTTCGAGCAGTTGACAGAGGTCGAGATAGAAACTCTGCAGGCAGGTTTTGATGACCTCGCGGGCAAAGCAGTGATCGTGGTCAAGCATGCGGGCGTGCAAGGCGCGATAGTCGGCGACGACGAGCGCTTTTTCCGCTTCGTCGAGCGAAAGCACCGGTTGCTCCATGAGCGAGAGCAGATAGGGCCACAGTTGCGTCATGGACATGAGCGTCTCTTGCACGAACGAGAGGTTCTGAAAGATGGCCTGTGCGGAAAAATCGGGTGAAAACTGGATGTCGCTGAAGGTTTGCTGCCCAAAAGCCAAAAAGAGGTCGCCGGCCTCGACATGGAAGGAGCGATCGTTCAACACACAATCTGCGCTTCCGGCCGTGCAATAGCCGATAGTGAAAAAAGAGGTCTGCACCGCTTGTGTGTCAGCGGGCAACGTGGCCAGGTTTTCCACGATGAGCAGTTCGTCGTCGAGCAGTTCCGTCCCCAAGGCGTAGGGGCGCATGTCTTGCAGCGCCACGCTGTGGGGTTCGTGGCGGCGAACAGCAGAAGGAGTAGACGAGTTGTTCATCACATCGTGGTTTTAGGAGTTAGTACTTCGGCAAATGTACAAAGTTTTTGGGGAGTCTCCTTTCTTTTTTCTGAACAAATCGGCAAAAAACGCTCAACTTTTCTATTTCATTGCGACGAAAATGGCTATTTTCAACACCCATATTAAAATAGAGACGTGCACCGAGGAGGGGAGTCCGGTCGATAAAAAAACTCAACGTGGCGAGAAAATTGGCACACGACATATTTTTATCGTATATTTGTAGCCTAAGCCCGCAAGTTGCTCCCAAGGAGCGGCACCACACCGCGGCGCTTCACTCTATTCTCCATTACGCAGTTCCCCTTTATGGCTAACGAATATCTCAAAAGTTTCACCGAACAAAAATACGAAGCGGGGTTTGTGACCGACGTCGAGACCGAAATTCTCGAAGCCGGTCTGAACGAAAACATTATCCGCCAAATCAGTCAGAAAAAAGGCGAGCCCGACTGGCTTTTGCAGTTCCGTCTCACGGCTTATCGCCATTGGCTCACGCTCCCCTGCCCCGATTGGGCACTGGTGCGCCTGCCCGAAATCGACTATCAGGCCATTCACTACTACGCCGACCCCACCAAGAAGAAAAACGAGAAGAAGGAAATCGATCCCGAACTGATGAAGACGTTCGAGAAACTCGGTATCCCGCTCGAAGAGCGCATGGCGCTGGCCGGAGTGGCCGTCGATGCGGTGATGGACTCCGTGTCGGTGAAGACGACCTTCAAGGAACGCCTGCAAGAGAAGGGCATTATTTTCAGCTCGTTCTCCGAAGCGGTGCGCGAAAACCCCGAGTTGGTGCGCAAATACCTCGGTATGGTCGTGCCTTACACCGACAATTACTTCGCCGCCCTCAACTCGGCCGTGTTCTCCGACGGCTCGTTCGTCTACATCCCCAAGGGCGTGCGCTGCCCCATGGAACTCTCGACCTATTTCCGCATCAATGCGCGCAACACCGGGCAGTTTGAGCGCACACTCATCGTGTGCGAAGACGGGGGCTACGTGTCTTACTTGGAAGGCTGCACCGCACCGATGCGCGACGAGAACCAATTGCACGCGGCCATCGTCGAAATCGTCGTAGGCGAGGAGGCGGAGGTGAAATACTCCACCGTGCAGAACTGGTATCCCGGCGATGCCGAAGGAAAGGGCGGTGTGCTCAACTTAGTCACCAAGCGCGGCCTCGTACGCGGCCGCAACGGACGCCTCTCTTGGACACAAGTCGAGACGGGCTCGGCCATCACGTGGAAATATCCCTCGTGCATTCTCAGCGGCGAGGGCGCGCAGGCCGAATTCTACTCGGTGGCCGTGACAAACAACTTCCAAGAAGCGGACACCGGTACGAAGATGATTCACTTAGCCCCCAACACCAGCTCGACAATCATCTCGAAAGGCATCTCGGCGGGCAAGAGTCAGAACACTTACCGCGGACAAGTGCGCATGTCTTCGCGAGCTCACGGCGCGCGCAACTATTCTTCGTGCGATTCGCTCCTGCTCAGTTCCGAATGTGGCGCGCATACCTTCCCCTACATCGACGTGGACAACGACGACAGCGTGGTGGAACATGAAGCCACGACCTCGAAAATCTCGGAAGACCAGCTCCTCTACTGCCGCCAGCGCGGTATTCCGATGGAAGATGCCGTGAATCTCATCGTGGGCGGCTATGCGCGCGACGTGATCAACAAACTTCCGATGGAATTTGCCGTCGAAGCCCAGAAATTGCTCGCCGTTTCGCTCGAAGGCAGCGTAGGCTGACCACCGCGAAGGGCAGATACATTATTTATAATCCCAACCCCAACACAGAACTGACGGAGAGTCGGCACAAACGTGCCGACCCCGCCGGTTTTTTCTTTATCTTCTCGTCTCATGCAACGCATCTTTTTCGCCCTCCTCCTCTTCTGTTGCACACTGGGTGCGGCCGCGCAGTTGCCGGCCACGGTGTTGCGCGATTTAGATGGCCGCGCCGTGCGCACCGACACGCTGTCTAACGCCGGACGCCCCATCATTATCAGTTTTTTCGCCACGTGGTGCAAACCTTGTAACCGCGAACTCTCGGCCATCGCCGACGTTTACGACGAATGGCGCAAAGAAACCGGCGTGCGCCTCGTAGCCATCAGCATCGACGAGGCGCAAAACAGCGAGCGCGTGCGCCCCTTCGTCGACGGAAAGGGCTGGACTTACGACGTGCTCCTCGATCCCAACAGCAATTTCCGCCGTGCGCTCAACGTAAGCCTCATTCCGCACGTTTTTATCCTCGACGGCAAAGGAAAAATCGCCTATTCGCGCTCGGGATATACCGAAGGGGGCGAAGAGAAACTCATTGAAAAAGTGCGCGAACTCATCGCCAAACCTTGATTTTTGGCCCCTTTTCCATGAAACATCTCCTTCCGCTCCTGGCTTTTCTCCTGGCGCAGCCCATCGCCGCGCAAGAGGCGACGAGCCCCCCCCCGCCTTCGGACCAAGCCCCGCAAACTTCTTCCGAACCCGCCCTGCAAGTGCACGGCAGCCTGCGCACCGACGCCCTCGTGCCCCAATATGACGAGCGTATCGGCACGGAACGCTCCGACAATCGCGTGCTCAGCAACTCCTATCTCGATCTCCGCCTCTCGTTTCGCCGCCGTTATGAAGCCGGACTGCGCGCCGAGTACATGAAACAGCCCCTCCCCGGCTTCGATCCCGCCTTCCGCGGTGCCGGCGTGCCCTATTTTTACGCCACCGCCCGCTTCGATCGCGCCGAAATCACCCTCGGCAGTTATTATGAGCAGTTCGGTTCCGGCCTCGTGTTGCGCACTTACGAAGAACCCTCGCTCGGCATTGACAACCACCTCCGCGGCCTGCGCCTCACCGCCCGCCCCTTCGAGGGCGTGCGCCTCAAAGCCATCGCCGGCCACCAGCGCAATTATTGGGAAACCGACGCCTCTTATATATATGGTGCCGATGGCGAATGGGATCTCCCCACCCATCACGGCAGACTCACCCTCGGCGCGTCGTGGGTCATGCGCCGGGAGCAGCCCGACGCCTTGAGTCGCATCGACACTGCGGGCTTTTCGCAAACCTTTACCCTCCGTCGTTTCCACCTCGTACAACCTACCAACGTGAGTGCCTTCGATTTGCGCGCCGCTTGGCACACCCGCCGCTGGCAGTGGCTGGCCGAATACGCGTGGAAGGGGCAAGATCCCTCATTTGACAACGGTTATACTTACGGACACGGCTCCGCGCTGCTGCTCAGCGGCAGTTGGTCGAAGCGCGGCAAGAGTTTTTTGATGCAAGTCAAGCGCGCCGAGAACATAAGTTTCCGCGGTCGGCGCAGCGCTGCCCTCTCCGCATCGACACTCAACCACCTTCCGCCCTTCGCCGCACAACCCACCTACGCCCTCACCGCACTCTATCCCTACGCCACGGCCAATGTGCCCGGCGAATGGGCGTTTCGCGCCGAAGCCGCGTGGACTTTGCCCCGTCGCACCGCGTGGGGCGGTCGCTACGGCACCACTTTGCGGCTGCGCGCCGCCCACATTCGCGACCTCGCCCTCAACGACGGGCCGGAAGGCGCCGAAGCCATGGGCACCGACGGCCGCCGTGCGCGCAACTTCTGGGCGATGGGCGGCACACGCTACGGCGAATGGGCGTTGGATGCCGAGCGCCGACTGAATCGCGACTTCCGTTTGCACGCCACCCTCATGTCGCAGACCATCGACCGCACCGCCGTCGAAGGACACGGCGGACGCGTCAACACCCTCATCGGCATTCTCGAAGGACAGTGGCAGGCGAATGCCAAAACCGCCCTGCGCGCCGAAGCACAATACCTACATACGCGCCAAGATCAAGGCGATTGGTGGGCGGGCTTGCTCGAATTGAGCCTTTCGTCGCACTTCATGTTCACCCTCTCCGACCAATTCAACGCCCGCGTCCCCTCTCCCACCCGCGGCACCACCTCGAGCGTGCACTACTGGCAGGCTTTCGCCACCTACACCGACACCCGCCATCGCCTACAACTGGGCTACGGCTCCACACGTGCCGGTTATAACTGCGCCGGCGGCGTTTGTCGCTACGTTCCTGCGCAAAAAGGCCTCACCCTCAGCTACACCCTGCGCTTCTGAGTCCACACTTGGCGCCTACCCGCGGGCTTTCGCCCAAAAGTCCACGCGTTTCTTCCCATCATGGCGCCGATTTCGCGCGGTCGCCCCGTTTTTTCGTCAACAATTCTACACTTTATTATTCTCATTCACGATGCATTTTCGCACACTCTCTCGTTTTCTTTTTATGAGTCTCTGTTCTTTCTTCTCTTGCTCCACACCCGAGGGGCTTTCTTCCCTCAGTGCCGGCGAATTTTCCACGCTGCTCAGCCAAAAGCCCGATTTGATCCTCCTCGACGTGCGCACTCCCTCCGAATACGCCGAAGGTCATCTGCCGAAGAGCGTCAATGTCGACGTACTCGCCCCCGATTTCGAACAGCGCGCCGAAGCCGTGCTCGGTAAGCAGCGCAGTGTCGCGCTCTACTGCCGTAGTGGTCATCGCAGCAGGCAGGCCGCCACGCAACTCGCGCGCCGCGGCATCCAAGTCTACGAACTTTCCACCGGTTGGTTGGGCTGGGTCGAAGCCGCCCTCCCCACCGCGCGATGAGCGCCCACCGGTCTGCGCCGATGCTCGGCCGGTTGCCCCTCCGCGACCGCGCCGAAGCCATCGCGCGCATCAACCGTTTCGCCACCCTCGGCCACCCTTTTCTCTTTCTGGTGAACTATGCGGCCGAACGCGCCGTGGTCGAACCGCTCGACGCCCTCGCGCCCAACGCACTGGCCTACGACTTCGGCGGCGTCACCAATCTTTCGCCCGAAAGCCCCCAACGCGCCGTGCCTCACGCGTCGTTGTTCGGTGAAAACACCCCCGCGCTCACCCCGAAGATGCCTCCGGCCGACGACTACGCCCGCGCCTTCGGCATCGTGCAACGCGGTTTGCTCCGCGGCGACTCCTTCTTGACCAACCTCACCCAACGAGTTCCCATCGAAACGTCCCTCACGCTCGCCGACATCTTCGCTCGAGCGCGAGCACGCTATCGACTTTTCGTGCCCGGGCAGTGGGTTTGTTTCTCGCCCGAGCCCTTCGTGCGCATCGCCGACGGCCACATCCGCACCTTTCCCATGAAAGGCACGCTCCCCGACGGCGAGGGCGCAGCCGAACGCCTCATGACCGACGCCAAAGAAGCCGCCGAACACGCCACCGTGGTCGACCTCCTGCGCAACGACCTCAGCCGCGTGGCCGAACACGTCCGCGTGGAGCGTTATCGCTACGTCGAACGCGTCATCACCCACCGCGGATCGCTCTTACAAACCAGCAGTGAGATCGCCGGACGACTCCCCGCCGACTATTCCGCCCACTTGGGCGAAATTCTCTTCCGCCTACTTCCGGCCGGTAGCGTCACCGGCGCGCCGAAAAGCGCCACTTGTCGCCTCATCGCCGAAGCCGAAGGTTACGATCGCGGTTGGTACACCGGCATCGCAGGCTGGAGCGACGGCCGCACCCTCGACAGCGCCGTGCTCATCCGCTTTGTCGAACAAACACCCGAAGGCTTGGTCTTCAAAGCCGGCGGCGGCATCACCGCCCACAGCCGCGAAGAGCGCGAATATGCCGAGATTCGCGACAAAATCTACATCCCCTTTTGAAATTTGCCGCGGACACAGCGATTTGTGCCCGCGGCAATGTTTTATTCCGCCGCAAGTTGCGCCCCTCCCCTCGCGACTAACACCCGGCGCCCCTCACCTTTCCGGCCGCCATGCCCTCCTTCTCCCCCAAAATCCCCATCGGCCACACGCTCCACCCTCACTTATCTTCCTCCCCCGCATGAGTTCTTATCTCGAAACCTTCCTCGTGGCACATCGTCGCCTGGTGCGCGAGTCCGAACACCGCTTGCGCTTGGCGCGCACCCTACGTTGCGCCCCCGATTCGCCCGCCGTGTCGCGGTTGCTCGCGCTCGCTGCGCACGAAGCCCACCAGGCGCCCGACGTTCCCCGCCTGCGCGGCCGGTTGGTCTACAACCTACACGGCGAAGCCGACTTCTCGCTCCAGCCCTATGCCCCGCGTCGCATCGAAACCCTCCGTTTGGTTCACGACGACCACATCGACTACGCCCTGAAACGCACCGACCGCTCAGCGCTCGATGCCTGTTTCGCACGCCGCCGTGGGGCCGACGATGTGATCATCGTGCGCCGCGGTCTGCTCACCGACTCCACCGTGGCCAATCTCGCCCTCTTCGATCCGCACACCGCCCGTTGGTACACGCCGGCCGTCCCGCTGCTCGCCGGCACCCACCGTTCCGCCCTCCTATCGGCCGGGGTGCTCACGCCCCACCCCAACCTCACGCCCGAATCGCTCGTGCGCTTCACGCGCCTGCGCCTCTTCAACGCCCTCCTCGGCTGGGGCGAGTGCGAACTTCCCATCACCGCCGTGCTGCACTGAACCTTCTCACGCGCCCCCTTCCCTTTTCCGCTCGGACAAAGCCGTTTCAACAAAAAAACTTCCCCTCCGCAGGGTGACATCACACCACGGAGGGGAAATTTTTCATCGACCGGCACCGACTCATCGAGCCATTGCACACCGCACGGCACCGAGATGGCGAGAGAGACGCCTACATCGAACGAAAAAGAGAGCGACTTGGCCGAACAAAGGGCAACTTCAGCGGAGGGCTGTCCACACCAAATAGAAAGCCACACCGGCCGACAAAAGGGCGGCGAAGTCGTTGCCGAAAAAGGCACCGACCTGGAAACCACCGGCCGCCGCCAGCAGACTCAACACCCACCGCAAGGCGGGATTTTTTTTGCGTTTTCTTTTAGCCATGATCTTATTCTGATTGCTTTTCTTCCAGCTTCGCGCGGCGATGCGCTTGCATCGTTTTCCACACATAGATGAACAGCGCAATCGTGCCCACCAACGGCATCACCCCGAAGAGGATCAGGCTGCAAACCGTGTGGAAAATCATCGACCACGTCACGACCGTCATCGCCGGGTCGAAGCTGCTCGGCAGCACCGGATCGAAAAATCCGTTGTCGATGCAAAGCATTTTCTCGACACCATAACCGAAATAGACGATGAGCAGCGGCGCCCAGAGTTTCAAAATATCGAGCAACGAAGGTTTCGGGCCTTGAAACAGCTGTTTCACGCCGTAGAGCAGGAAGAACAGGGCGCAGGAGAACAGCAGCACGGCCGGCACCACGACCCAAATGCCCATCGTCGGGCGCAAACCAACCCACTGCGCCCACACATCCGTGGCCCCGGCCGGCACTTTCGCTCCGGCAAAGCGGCCGAAGAAGAACAACAGCGCGCCAAAGAGCAGCAGCGGCATGGAATAGCACAGCGAATCGCGCCACGTGGGGGGAAGACGCTCCTCATCGTCGGCGTAGAAAGCATCGAGATCGAGGTCTTCGCCCTGCACCTCCAAGGCCGTGTGCGCTTCTCGGCGCATGGCCTTCCACTTGTCGATGTGGAGCAGCACGATTTCCGAGCGCAAATCGGTTTTTTCCCAGTCGGACAAATCGCGAGCCACGTCAATCAGTTCGCTGACCTCGACATAATATTCGCGACAAGCGTCGGGACTTTTTCCCTTCTCGAGAAACGTTTTTTGTGCCCGCTCAGCGATTTCGCTCATCTTGTGCAGCGCCGTTTTGAGCACGTCGGTGCCCACTTGCCGCGCCTCGTCGTTCACCTTTTTGGACGAGGGATAAAGGGTTTTCCACCGCCCCAAACAAGCGTCGATGTAGGATTCGACATGTTCAATCCGGGGCGGCAACTCGCGACTGCGCTCCATTTCGCGACCGAAGAAGTCGGCCGGCGACGTGAAATGGGGGGAAGGAATTTTATTTTCCATATCGCTTTGTTTTTCAGTCATTCGTGTGGAGGAAATCCTCACGCGCTGTGTTTTCGTTCTTCTCCTCGGCAGCGGGTTTCGGCCGGGGTTTTCGCCCTGTGCCACGCACTTTGCGCCGACTCACGGGCGAAGAGAAGCGAAAAAGCGCCATCGTGTGCTACAAAGTTAACAACTTCTTCCACAAACGAAAGCACAAGCGGGCGAAAAAGCGCACACTTTTCGCCCGCCTGCGCCTCTTTCATTCATTTTTGCGCCTCCTCTCTCTGTCGCCGGCGCACGATAGCGCCCGGCACGCGACTTTCGGCGCGAAAAACACCCCAACTTTTGCCGAAAAAACCCACCACTTTTCGGCGAAAGTCGTGCAGTTTTCGGCAAAACAAGAGGACTTTTTATAGTTATCTCCCGTCGCCCTTGTTCGTCTCGTGCATTTGCGCTAACTTTGAAGCAACTTCTCCAATTTCATGCGCCCATGAAAACCATACCCGACTCCGCTTCTCCCCTCCCACTCGCCGAGGCGACGCCCTGCACGCCCGCCGAATATGTGGCACGCCTCAACCAAACCACCGAAGCGCTCTTCGAGCGACTCTCGGCGCGCTTCGATGAGGAGGAAATCACCCTTTTGCGCAAAGCCTACGCCTTGGCGCGCACCGCCCACGAGGGGCAGTTTCGCAAAGGCGGCGAACCCTACATCATGCACCCCGTCGCGGTGGCAACGATCATCGCCGAAGACTTCATGATGGACGCCAATTCGGTGGCCGCCGGCTTCCTCCACGACGTGGTGGAGGACACCGACACGACGATCGACGACATTCGCCGGGAGTTTGGCGACGATGTGGCCTTCCTCGTGCAGGTGGTGACCAAACCCAAGTCGCATGCCCCGGGACAGGCCGATCTCGCCAAGCAGGAGAACAACTTCCGCCAACTCCTCGACTCGATGCGCCGCGACATCCGCGCCGTGCTCATCAAACTCGCCGACCGCCTGCACAATATGCGCTCGCTCGGGAGCATGCAGCCCGTCAAGCAGATGAAAATTGCCGGCGAAACGGACTTTTTCTACGCCCCCTTCGCCAATCGTCTCGGGCTGAACAACCTGCGCCGCGAGTTGGAAAACCTTTCCTTCCGCTTCCGCTGTCCGGAGCGCTACGAACGCCTGCGCCACGCCCTCGACGCCGACCGTGCTGAGCAAAGCGAGCGCCTCGAACGACTCACCGCGCGCATCCGCCGCCTGCTTTCGGAAGAAGGCATCGAAGTGCGCACCGAAGTGCGCTATCGTTTGCCCTACAGCATCGACCGCAGCATGCGCGACACAGGGCGCGATGTCGAACATGTGGAGCACCGCTATGTGGTACGCGTCATCTACGACCGCGCACGTCTCACCCCCCTGCTCGAATCGGTGCCCGACAAAACCATTTGCCTGCGCATCTACGGCATTCTTACCGCCGAATTTCGCGAAAAAGCCGGTAGTCTGGTCAACTATGTCGACCATCCGAAGGAAAACGGCTACCGCTCGATGCATGTCCAGTTGCTCGGCGAGATGGGTACGTGGGAAGAGATCCACATCTCCTCCGAAGAGATGGTGCGCCGCACGAAACTGGGCATCATGCTCGAGCGCATCGGCAATCGCCGCGCCGACGGCGACGTGCGCGACGCCAATCGCCTGCTCGAACGCGGAGACCGCGAGTGGATCGACAAGTTTTGTGTCATGCTCGAGCGCATTGCCGAGGGCGAAGGCGACATTCACTTCATGGAAGGGGTGGCCGACGCGCTTTATGCCGAGGACATCACAGTCTACGACGCCGCCGGCACCCCGACGCGCCTGCCGCAACACGCCACGGCGCTGGATTGCGCTTTCGAACGCGGGGTGGGTGAGAAAGCCCACTATGCGCGCATCGACGGCCGTTTGGCTTCGCTCGTCACGCCCCTCGAACACGGCAACTGTGTCGAGATTTTCACCGCCGAACAGACGCGCCCCTGCGCCGAATGGACCGACGCGGTCAAGACCTTCAAGGCGAAGAATTTCCTCAAAGCCTATTTCCGCCGCGAGGCTTCGGCCGGCCCGTGCCGCTGTCCCGAGTGCCTGCCGCTCCCCGGGCAGGAAGTGATCGGTTTCACCGACGAAACGTGCCCAAACACCGTGACGGTGCACCGCCGCGACTGCCCGCGCGCCATCAGTCTCTCGGCGCAACACGGCGATGCCATCGTCGAAGTGGAGTTTCCCGACCATCCCGACGTGACCTATCCCGTGGCCACGCGCATTCGTGCCGTCGATCGGCCGCGACTCCTCCACGACATCATCGCCAGCCTCACCGACGGACTCGGACTGGAGATGAACGAACTCCATGTGGCCACGCGCGACCACATTGTCGAACTCACCGTGCACTATGCCGTGCACTCTGTCGGCGAACTTCGCTCGGCCGTTCGCTTCCTCGGCGCGATCGAGGGCGTGGACGAGGTGTGCAAGATCTGATTCGCCGCCTTACGCCTGCTCCCTCCCTGCTTTCACCCTCAAAACCCTCCTACCCGCCATGCTTCAAATCGGCCGTTTCAACACACTCACCCTCACTCGTTTCACCGACCACGGCGCTTACGTCGACGGTGGGGAGGTGGGCGAAATTCTCGTCCCCAAAGCCTACGTTCGTCCCGAATGGCGACCCGGCGACACGCAGCGTTTGTTCGTTTATCTCGATCAAAGCGAGCGCTTGGTGGCCACTTCCGAAAGTCCCTTGGCACAAGTGGGCGACTTTGCCTGCTTGGAAGTGGCGTGGGTCAACGAGCACGGGGCGTTTCTCTCGTGGGGCGTGATGAAAGACCTCTTTGTTCCCTTCCGCGAACAGCGCCGCACGATGGAAGTGGGCGAGCAGCATGTGGTCTATGTCTACATTGACGAATCGACGGGGCGCCTTGCGGCCACGGCCAAGGTGGATCGCTATCTTCGTCCCGCCCCTTCGCGCGATTACCACCGCGGCCGCACAGTTCAGCTCTTGGCTTGGCAGCGTTCGCCCTTGGGCATGAAGGTGATTGTGGACAATGCCTACGCCGGCCTCATCTATGCGGGCGAAGCCTACGACCGTTTGCCGCGCCGCGGCGAGGTGCTGGAGGGAACGGTCGTGCAACTGCGCCCGGACGGCCGACTTGACATCAGTTTGCAGCGCATCGGCAAGGGCCGCTTCCGCGATTTTGCCGATACGCTCCTCGAAGCGTTGCACGAAGCTGACGGCTTTCTGCCCTTCACCGACCACAGCGAGCCGGAAGTCATCGCCGAGCGTTTCGAAGTGTCGAAGAAGACATTCAAACGCGCCGTCGGCACACTCTACAAGCGCCAACTCATCACCCTTTCGGACGACGGCATCCGTTTGGCGCGCCGCTAATAACAGACCCGCGCGCATATAATAATGTACACGCGCGTATATATAATAAGGAGTCGTACGACGAGGCGGCCCCCTCGGCCGCTTCGCGCGCGCCGTCCCCGCTTTTGTGCTGACTGCACACTACATTTCGGGCTGCACCGCACTTTTTTGCGGAAAATACCCCAACCAAAAGTTGGAAACTCGGATTGAAAAATGTAAATTTGCCAAGGGTTCTTCAAAACGTCTGCTTTTCACTACAAATGAAACGTCAAAACGTCAAAAACAGCCCAAGTGTCATCGTTTTCCCACGCACGATCGACACACTGACACCGATATTCACTTTCAATCCTCACCGCTTATGCAGCATTTTACCCGTACTCTTTTCGCCCTCGCGCTGAGCTTGGGCACCTTCACCGCCGCTTTCGCCGGCGATGGCACAAAAAAGAATCCTTACACGCCTTATGAACTGGCCGCCGCCACCGATTCTCTCTCGAAAGTAGAGAAGCCCGAGGTCTATGTCAAGGGCAATTTCCTCGGTTTCGGCGCGAATCCCGCAAAACCCCAAGATTTTCCGGAAGAAGCCCTCAACATTATTCTCGACGGAGAGAAGTATCGCGTCACCGTTGAGGTGGGTGAACTCGTTCTTGCGCTCTATAATGTAGAGCAACGCGAGGACTATGTGGTGAAAGTCGTTGGCGTCGAAGACGTAGAAGGCCAATACAAATACACGGGCACCGAAGTTTCGGGTGCTTACTCGCTGACAATTGGCGAAAATCACCTCGCCGCGTTCGGTTTGAACAGCAACTTCCGCGTTGAGAATGCCGCCGGTTTGGCCTATGCCACGGCTTCTATCAACGAAGAGAAGGAAGGCGATTTCGACTATCACGTTTATACTGTCGCCGACTCGGTAATTACCGGTTCGGGCAAGGGTTATATCTTCGGAGGTAAGCCCGGAACCTATCCCGTCACCTTGACTTTGGCCAAAGGCTCCACGCCCGAAGACGGTAACGTGCTGAGCATCGCAGGCGAAGCCGGCGAAACCAGCGCATTGCCCGGCGAACAACTCTTCAAATGGGAGAGCACTGCTGCCGGAGCCGGCCTGCGTTTGGGCAACAACGACGGACAAACCCTCGAATTGACACACAGCACCGACGTGTATGCCCGCGTTGAAGAAGCAAAAGTCAACCTGCTTTTCGGCGACAAAGCCGACCGCTCATTCCTTCCTTGGACAAATAAGAAAGTAACTGGCCTCTTCACACCGAAAATGCGCACCGCCGCCGCACGCCTCGGCGTCTATGACCTCAGCGGCCGCAAGGTGGCCGACGGAACGGACACCAACGGTCTGCCCCAAGGCTTGTATATTGTAGGCGGCCGCAAGGTATTCGTTCGCTGATCGCCACTATTTTTCGGTTGTTCTCGGCGCGGCGCCGCCCGTTGGGCAACCCCTTTTCAACACCTCCGCCCGAGATGTGCCCACTCCCCGTGTGTCACATCTCGGGTGGTGTGCGTTGAGCAGATACCCGCCCGAGATTCAAAAGAAATCGGAAGAAGTTTCGGAGAATATCGACTATAATGCGATGATCGGCCACCACAATTAGAAGAGACCCGCCCAAGACTCAAAACAAAGCAGAAGTATTTTCGAAGTAAATCGGAAGTATTTTCGAAGCATCTCGGCCGCTATTCGATCCCCCCCCCCCCGCCACCAATCCACCATCAACATGCACAAATATCTATTCCTCCCCCTTGCCGCCGCACTGCTTGCGCAGTCTGCGAGCGCCGGCAAGAAGAAAGAAGAAAAAGCCCCCGTCGTCGCGGAGAAAAAAGCCCCGGTGCGCCCGGGTCTCTTCGGTGTGAGTCACGAAAAAGACGACTGGTATGTTGTCGTCCACGACTCCTTGATCGGTCGCCCCATGCTGGTCACCACACGCTACGTCTCCACTCCGGCGGGAGCCAGCATCTATGGCGGCGAACTCGCCAACCGTCAAGTCATGACGTGGGAGCGGAAAGGCGACAAACTCCTGCTTCGCGCCCAAATGCACGAAACTTCGGCCGACAGCACGCAGGCCATTTGGCGAGCCGTCGAGGCCAGTGCCGAAAATCCCATCATCGCCGCCCTCAAAATTGAGAATCGCGGCAGCGACGGTCGCCATTACACGGTGAAAGCCACCGAACTTTTCAAAGGCGACACCCCCGGTTTGAGCCTCTCGGCCGGCAACAAATCGCGCTTCAACCTCGGGAATTTCAAACCCGAGCTCTCGTATGTGGACACCCTCCGCACCTTCCCCATCAACACCGAGGTGACCACCGTCAAAACCTTCCTTTCGAAACCCGGCACCTCCCTGCCTGCCGGCGAAGAGACGGGACACGTGACGCTGAAACTCAACACCTCTTTCGTACTCCTGCCACGTGTGCCGATGCGGAGCCGCACTTTCGATCCGCGCGTGGGCTATTTCACCGAATCGTTCGTGGAATATGCCGACAACCAGCAACGTGTGAAGCCGCGCCAGGTCGTTGCGCGTTGGCGCCTCGAGCCCCGCGCCGAAGACATGGACAAATATCGTCGCGGCGAGCTCGTGGAGCCCAAGAAACCCATCATCTACTACATCGATCCCGCCACACCCAAACAATGGCGCAAGTACCTTATTCTCGGAGTCGAGGACTGGCAAAAAGCCTTTGAGAAGGCCGGTTTCAAAAACGCCATCCAAGCGCGAGAATGGCCGGAGAACGACTCAACGATGAGCCTCGAAGATGCCCGTTTCTCGGTGATTCGCTATCTCGCCTCGCCCATTCCCAACGCCTACGGCCCCAATGTGCACGATCCGCGCTCGGGCGAAATCATCGAAAGCCACATCGGTTGGTATCACAACGTCATGGAATTGCTCCACGATTGGTATCAAACGCAAGTAGGCGCCCTCGATCCGCGCGCCCGCAAGCCGGAATTTGACGAAGCCCTCATGGGCGAGCTCATTCGCTTCGTCTCCTCGCACGAAGTCGGCCACACGCTCGGTCTGCGCCACAACATGGGCGCCAGCAGCGCCACTCCCGTCGAGAAACTGCGCGACAAAGCGTGGGTGGAAAAGCACGGTCACACCTCCTCCATCATGGACTATGCGCGTTTCAACTACGTCGCCCAGCCCGAAGACCACATCGGCGAGGCCGGCATCTTCCCCCGTGTGAACGACTACGACGAATGGGCGATCCGTTGGGGCTACACTTATTATCCCGACGCCAAGAGTGAGCTCGAAGAACGCGCCACGCTCAACCGCTTGACGGTCGCAACCATCACCGACAACCCGCGTTTGTGGTTCGGCGGCGAAGGTCGTGACAACAACCCCTACGCCCTGACCGAAGACCTCAGCGACGACGTGATGAAAGCCTCCGACTACGGTCTGCTCAACCTGCGCCGCGTGGTGAAATCGCTCCCCGAATGGACCTACGAGTCGGGTAACCTGGGCGATAACCTCGTGCGCGGCTACGAAGCCGCCGTGAGTCAGTATCGCCGCTACGTGGGCCACGTGTGCCGCCAGATCGGCGGAGTGAAAAGCGTGGTGAAAAGCGTGGAACAAGCGGGCGACGTGTACAGCTACGACACGCGCGAACGCCAACAGCGCGCCCTCTCGTGGTTGGACCGCAACGTGCTGACCGAACCCACCTGGCTCACCTCACCGAGCTACGGTGCGCGCATCGGGATGCCCCAACTCCGCGTGCGTCCCACGGTTGCCTCAGCCGTAGACTACCTCACTTCGAGCACGATGTTCGACCGCTTGGCCGCCAACGCCGCGCAACAACCCGCCGCCCGCGCCTACTCTCCGACGACCTATGCCGACGACCTGGCGCGCACCCTCTTCCGCGAGACGCAAAGCGGCGCACGGCTCAGCGCCTGGCGCATGTATGTGCAACTTCGTGCGGTGAACAACCTGATTGCCGCCTACAAAAGCGACGCCTCGGGCGACGGTCACGCCTACGTGACGGCTTTGCTCACGAAACTGCGCACGCGCCTCGACGCCGCCCGCAGTGCCGACGCCGGCACCCGCGCGCACTACGCCGATCTCTCGCGGCGCATTCGCCTCGCCCTCGAAGGCAAATGACCTCCGCCCGCGAGCCATTCGCCCCTTCTCCCCCCGTTGCCCCTTCGGCGCGGGGGATTTTTTTCGCCCCGCGCGAAAGGGCGCGTCGAAAATTCCCGCCTTTTGCCCAAAACAAGGGGCCTTTCTGCCAAAACACGGGAACTATCGGCAGAAAGCCCCCGATTTATTTGGAAAAGCCGGCAGAAAATCGTATCTTTGCCTATCCGTTGCGAAGTGTATCTCAACGGTAACAGCGTTTAGTTCAAAGGAAATCATGCGTCAACTAAAGATTCAACAAGGCATCACCAACCGCGGCGATGCCGCAATCGACAAGTATCTCACCGAAATCGGCCGTCTCGAACTGCTCACGATGGACGAAGAGGTGGAATTGGCCCAGCGCATCCGCCACGGCGACGAGGCCGCGCTGAAGCGTTTGGTAGAAGCCAACCTGCGCTTTGTGGTTTCGGTGGCCAAACAATATCAGAATCAAGGCATGTCGCTCAACGACCTGATCGACGAAGGCAACATCGGCTTGATGAAAGCGGCACAAAAATTTGACGAAACGCGCGGCTTCAAATTCATCTCCTACGCCGTGTGGTGGATTCGCCAGAGCATTCTGCAAGCCATCAGCGAGCAAAGCCGCATTGTGCGCATGCCGCTCAACCAAGTCGGACTGCAAGCCAAGATCAGTCGCGCCAGCACGGAATTCGAACAGAAGTTCCAGCGCCGCCCCTCGGCCGAAGAACTCGCCGAACTCCTCGACACCGACCTCGATCGCATCAAAGACAGTCTCAACGCCGGCGGCAAGAAAGTGAGCGTAGACGCTCCTTTCCAAGACGACGAGACCAACTCGATGATCGACGTCATGACCGACGACTCCGCCCCGGGCACCGACAACTCGATGGAGCGCGAATCGCTGGCCACCGACATCGACACCGCCCTGCAAGTGCTCTCTGAGCGCGAACGCCTGGTGGTGAAAATGCTCTTCGGCATCGGCCGCACCGAAATGACAGCCGAAGAAGTGGCCACCAATCTCGGCCTGACGCGCGAACGTGTGCGCCAAATCAAGGAACGCGCCCTGCGTCGCCTGCGCGAGGAGGCCAACATGAGCATCCTCATCAAATATCTCGGCTAATCGCGCCGGCGCGCGCCCCACTCGGCGCCGAGCAAAATAAACCCTCCCCCATTTACCGACAGCGGCACCGCTCTTTCTCCTCGAAAGCGCGGTGCCGCTCCTCGTTTTCTCGCCCCAACCGTACTACCGTTCGCGCGCCCCACACCACTCCGCCGAACAACCATCGCCCTCCCGCCGAGAAGAAAGAAAAAGGAGGCCTTTCTGTCGAAAACGACAAGTAGATTTGCTCGCCCACTGCGCCCAAAATCCACCGCGCGCCACGGCTTCACTGCGAAGACCTCAAAAAATTGCACGTCCGAACTTACAAAATGAAAGTTTTATGCGACAATGAGCGACAAAAACCTCTTTTTCCGGCTTTGACGCAACAAAAAAGCGCTTTCCGGCTTTGTGAAGCAAGCGATAAACTCTATATTTGCAAAATACCACACCTATCCCCGCGCCTTTGTTGCGAACGTGGGTGTGGAAAGAGGGTTGCGGCGGTGCCACAGTGCCCCGGACGCCGCACAATTTCCCCGACAGAACTAAACGCTCTCCCCTTCGTCGCCCGCGAACAGCGCCCCCTTACCCCGTCCACCGCTTGTGCCGGGCAAAGCGCCTCGCCAAGGGCTCGACGAATCGAACATTCCCCATCACCCCATATAGAACAAGCACATGAGGTTAGTCCTAATTCCACTATGTACGCTGATTGCCGGCATGAGCATGACCGCTTATGCCGCCCAGGCTTCTGCCCCTGCCCCCACGCTTGTCGCCCAAGACCAAGTAGAAGACGGCAACGTCATCAAAGGTCGTGTGGTCGATGCCACCGGTCAGGGTCTTTCCGGCGTGACCATCAAAGTGAAAGGCCAAAAAGGCGTCTACTATTCAGACGAAAACGGCGAATTTAAGATCGTCACCAAGAACAAACGCGAAGTCATCACGTGCAGCAGCATCGGCTATGTGTCGCAAATCGTGACCGTCTTCCCCGGCAACACGACCACGATCCCGCTCTCGGAAGACAACACGGCGCTGGGCGAAGTGGTGGTGACGGGTTTTGTGAACAAGGCGAAGAGCAGCTTCACCGGATCGGAAACGACCGTCAAGAAGGAGCAGCTCCTCTCGGTGGGCACGAAGAATGTGCTCGAAAGCCTGCAGAGTTTCGT
Organism: uncultured Prevotellaceae bacterium; assembly: GCA_963542795.1. Classification (GTDB taxonomy): domain Bacteria; phylum Bacteroidota; class Bacteroidia; order Bacteroidales; family Bacteroidaceae; genus Alloprevotella. Next base: position 72,277 of record CAUTYW010000002.1, read on the forward strand.
GCCGGGTCTGGTGATTCCGGAAAACAACCTCGCCGGTTCGAACCCCAACAAGAAGCCCGAACTCAGCATCCGCGGCCGCGCCACGTTCGACGGCTCGGCCAACATGCCGCTCTTTGTGGTCGACGGCTCGGAAGTGAGCGCCGACTACGTCTACGACATGGACATGAACGACATCGAGACGGTGACGGTGCTCAAAGACGCCTCGGCTTCGGCCCTCTACGGTTCGAAGGCTTCGGCGGGTGTGGTGGTGATCACCACCAAAGCCATGAAGGGCGGTCGCCTGCGCCTGAACTATAGCGGCACCTACCGCCTGAACATGCCCGATTTGAGCGACTACCACCTGCTCAACTCGGCGCAAAAACTCGAATACGAGCGCTTGGCCGGGGTCTACAAGGCCAAGAACAACCTCGAGAACCAGTATTTGCTCGACAAAGAATACGAACGCATTGCTCGCCTCGTGCGCAGCGGAGTGGACACCGACTGGATGGCGAAGCCCCTGCGCAACGGTTTCTCGCAAACCCACAGCTTGAGCATCGACGGTGGCGGTGACGAATACACGCGCTACAACCTCGGCGTGCGCTACGCGACGGACGACGGTGTGATGAAGGGCTCAAAGCGCGACCGCCTCTCGCTCTTCTTCAAACTCTCCTATAATAAGGCGGGTGTGTTCACCATCAATAATAACACCACGCTCACACTGGTGAACGCCGCAGAGTCGCCCTACGGCAACTTCTCGGACTACACGAGCATGAACCCCTATGAGTCGCCCTACGAAGCCGACGGTTCGCTCCGCCGCAGCCTGACGGGCAACATCAACAACCCCCTCTACGAAGCACAAGCGGGCAACTTCAACGAAAGCGACAACTTCAGTCTGCTCAACACGACGAGCCTGCAGGTGTGGCTGATGAAGGATTTGCGCCTCAACGGTGACTTCTCGTTCACCAAGGAGCTGAACGAAAGCAATGTCTTCGTTTCGCCCCTCTCCTACTCGCAGCTCACCAAGCGCGACTTGGCACAACGCGGCCAACTGACGGAGAACCACAGCAAACTCACGCGCTACTCGGGCAAGTTGATGCTGTCGTACAACCGCAACTTCTTCGACAAGCTCTACACCACGGTGACGGGCGGTACGACGATTGAGAGCTACAACGGCAACAACACCTCGTATGAGTCGATGGGCTACTACTCGCCCAACCTCTCTCACCCCGCTTTTGCGGCACAATATCCCTCGGGCAAGCCGAGCGGTCAGGACAATATCTACCACAACGTGGGCTTCTTCGTGAATGCCAACACGATGTGGGACAATAAGTACTTCCTCGACTTGATCTACCGCTACGAAGGTTCGTCGAAGTTCGGTAAGAACACGCGCTTCGCTCCGTTCTGGAGTGCCGGTGCGGGTTGGAACTTGCACAACGAGGACTTCATGAAGGGTCGCGGCGTGTCGTTGCTCAAACTCCGCGCGAGTGTGGGTTATTTGGGTAACATCTCTTTCCAACCCTACCAAGCCATCACGTCCTACAATTACTCTTCGGGTCTGAACTACGGCAAGGGCATCGGCGCGATCCCCAAGACGATCGGTAACCCCGACCTGCGCTGGGAACGCACGCTGAGCAGCAACGTGGGTATTGACCTCACGATGCTCAAAGGCCGCTTCGACCTGAGTTTCGACGCCTATATTAAGAATACGGACGACCTGCTCGTGAACGTAACGAAGGCGCCTTCGGTGGGTATCACGACGGCGCGCGAGAACCTCGGCGCGATCGAGAACAAGGGTATCGAATTGCGCACGCGCTTCGTGCCGATTCAGACGAAAGACCTGCAATGGAGCTGGTCTTTGACCTACGCCTACAACAAAGGCCGCATCAAACGCATCAGTAACGCGCTGCAAGCACAGAACCTCGTGAACCGCGACTCCACAGGCACGAGACCGCTGCCCATCTATGAGGAAGGCGGTTCGCTCACCGACCTGAAAGTAGTGCCCTCAGCGGGTATCGATCCGGCCACCGGTCAGGAAATCTACATCAAGCGCGACGGCTCGTACACCTTCGTCTACGATGCACGCGACAAAGTGAAGTTCGGCGACCAAACCCCTTGGGCTCAGGGTAGCATCAGCACCTACCTGACGTGGAAGCAGTGGTCGGCCTCGGCCTCCTTTGCCTATTCGTTGGGCGGTGTGACCTACAACCAGACGCTCGTGACGCGTGTGGAAGGCGCCAACCCGAAGTATAACGCCGACCGCCGCGTGTTTGACGACCGCTGGAAGCAAGCCGGCGACTATGTGAAGTATCGCGACATCGCCTTCACGGGCACACCGAACCAAACGAGCCGCTTCGTGGGTGTGAACAACTACCTCACGCTGCAAAGTCTCTCGGTGGCCTACGAATTCAACACTTGGCAGATCCGCAGTCTCGGGCTTTCTCGCCTGCGCCTCGAATTGCTCACGAACGATCTCTTCTACTTGAGCAGCATCAAGCGCGAACGCGGTTTGGATTATCCCTTCTCGCGCAGTGTGGAAATGTCGCTTCGTTTCTCGTTCTAACCCCTTTTGCACTCCGAAATATGAACCACAGAATCATTCAAGCCCTTTGCGTGGCTTCGCTCACGCTGGGTGCCACTTCTTGCAACGACTTTCTCGATGTGCAACCGAAGGGTGAACTCACACAAGACGTTCAGTTCCAACGCACGCAGGGTTATTACGATGCCATGTACGGTGTCTACGGCACGATGGCGGCCAAAAAGCTCTACGGCGAGAACCTTTCGTACGGTTTCCTCGACAAAATCGGACAAATGTTCGGCTATCTCAACACAACGAACAACGATACGGAGATTCTGAACTACGATTACACGAACAACACCGTACGTTCGACGATAGACAACATTTGGACTTCGCAATATCAGGCCATTTCGTACGTGAACAACGTGCTGGGCAACCTCGATCAGCTCAACTCGAGCGACGAGAGCCTGCGCTTGGTGCGCGGTGAGGCCTATGGTCTGCGCGCCTTCCTGCACTTCGACCTGCTCCGCCTCTACTGCCCCGACTACCGCCAGCAACCCGAGGCACAGTATGGTTTGCCCTATTCCGACGCTTTCAACTTGGAGAACAAGACGGTCTACACGCTCAAAGGAACCTACGAGCGCATCCTCGGCGACTTGGACAAAGCGGAAGAATATCTCCACAACGACACGACCATGGCCGCCGTTGAAGGTCGTGAAAGCGAATATGACTTCAATCGTCCGCGCCAGTTCAACCTCTATGCCGTGTATGCGACGAAAGCGCGCGTGTATTGGAGCATGGGCGACTACACCAAGGCCGCCGACTACGCTCGCCGCGTGATCAACGCGAAGCAAAACTTCGCCCTCGCCGCATCTACGCAGTTCAACGACGTGCGCCGCTTCCCCGCCAAGGGCGAAATGATTTTCGGCCTCTATAATAATGGTCTTTCGCAGTCGATTTACAACACGTTCTTCGGCACGGTTCAGGCCTCGGGTAACTTCACTGAGGCCAGACAAGACTTGGACAAGGTGTACGAAACGAGTTCTTTCGCTTCGGACAATACGGATGTACGCTTTGCCGCCTTCTATCGTCAGAACGGTAGCACGTTCACGTTCCAACGTCTGATCAACAGCGAAGGCGAAATCAAGAATGCACCGGTAGAAGGCGTCACACTGCTCCGTCTGCCCGAGATGTACTACATTCTGGCCGAGTCGATCTACGACACGGACAAGGCAGGTGCCCTGGCCGCCCTGAATGCCGTGCGCACCAGCCGCGGATTGAAGGCACTTGCGGCCGACGACGCGAAACTCTTGAACCGCGAAAGCTTCGAAAAGGAACTGATGGCCGAACGCATGCGCGAAATGCCGGGCGAAGGTCAGGTGTTCTTCTCGCTGAAGCACTTCAACCGCAGCTTTACCGACATCCGCGGCCGAAAAACGATCCAACCGGAAGAACGCATCTTCGTGCTTCCGCGTCCCGAACGCGAATTGGAATTCGGCAATAAGCAACAATAAAGCCTCATCCCCGATATGAAAAAGTTCATCTACACGCTGCTCGTTCCGATTCTCTCCGCTCTGGCGTTGGGATCGTGCGAGAGCATCGTCTACGACGACGAATATAGCAAAGATGGGTTCTACCACGGAAAGAACAACGTCTACTTCTACTACGAGAACCCCAACGACACTTTGCGACAATACTCTTTCGGTGCACAACCCGAGAGCATGACGTCGCAAACGGTGAAAGTCCCCGTCCGCCTGGCGGGTGTGCCGAGCAAAAAAGCGCAGTCGTTCCAGGTTGTTGTTGACACGGCTTCCACAGCCAAGGCCGGTGTGCACTACACTGCCCTGCCTACAGCCTACACCATCCCCGCTGATTCGGTAAACGGCGAAGTGGCTGTGACGTTCCTCCGCTCAGGCATGCCGACAGACCGCGACACGGTGACGCTCATCCTCCACTTGCAGGCCACAAACGACCTCGGTGTGCGCTACCCTACGAACAACACGGTGAAAATCACCTTCAACAACGTGCTCGAAGAGCCGATGATGTGGCGTTACTTCGAATACTATTTCGGACGCTACGAACGTCGGAAGTATTTGGAGATGTTGGCTTACTACGACTCCTCAGAAACGAAGATGTGGAACTCGGTGAACACGGACGGTGTGCGCTTCTTCCTCAACTTTGTCAAGGTATGGGAGAAACTAATGGCCGACCCCGACTACAAATATAAGAACTGGCTCCCCACAAAGGAGAAGCTCTATAATCCGTACAAATAAAATCGCCGCGAAGTCATGAAACAACTTTCGATTCTTCACACACTCGCACTGGGCGTTGCGCTCGTGCCGTGTTTGTCGTCGTGCATTTCCGACGATTCAGAGGGTGCCCACAAACCGCTCTCGATCATTAGCGCCGCTTCTACGGTGAAAGACGTCTACAACGTGGACAACTGGGACACACTGCGCATCGCCGCGCCGGAAGTGACACAGGAACACACCGCCAAGCCCTTGTCTTACCAATGGGAAGTGAACGGTAAGGTCGTTTCCAACGAGAAAGACCTGGCCTATGTCTGCAAAGACTACGGAACGTTCGTCTGCCGTCTGAAAATCAGCAACGAAGACGCGACTTACTACAAGCAGTTCCGCCTCAACGTACAATATTCGTACCGCGCCGGGCTGTATGCCGTAGCTGCTTCGGGCGATAGCACGCAACTGGCCTACATTCCCCTCGACGGTCGCCAACCGGAAAGCGATATCTTCGCCAAAAACAATCCCGGTCAGCACCTTTCTAGCGCTCCGCAGGCTATTAGCATCGCCAGTGCCTTGGGTAAGCAACAAATCTTCGTCTCGATCGGTTCACCCAGCCGCATCTATAAGCTCGACGGCAACACGATGAGCGTGGTCGGCTACAACGATGGTACGAAAACCGCCCCCTTCCTTTGGGCAAAGCGCTCCGGCCGTACTAACAGCCCCAGCATCGGCAGTGTGATCTATGTACTCGAGGACGGAACCTTCGCTTCGATTTCGAATTCCTCCATCAGCGTACTGCTCACCAACTTCAACAATCAATACATGTCTCAGGTGATTAAGAACTATTCTCTTGCACCTGAAGCCGTAAGTTGGGCACGTCGCGCCGATGAGTACTACAACGGCACGGCATTCTACGACAACAAGCAAGGTCGCTTCATCGCTTATGCGGAAAACGAACGCGACGTCGCCAAGCAATACCGCAGCCTTTTCCCGGAAAACTTCGCCGGTAAGCGACTGATCGGCATGGGAACGGTGGACAACTACCACGAAATCGCCATGCTCCTCAAGGACACCGTCACTTCCACCTACTACCATGTGTGGATTGATCCGGGTGCTTACGATGCCAACTCCAAGACACGCAACGCCGATCCCGAGTTAAAATACATCGGCGCCGTGCCTGCCACCGCCGGTGTCAAGGACAACTCGAAAGTCGTGGGCATTCCGAGCACGAACCTCATGTATTACTCGTCGGGCAACGCACTCTATGCCTACAGCGTGCTCTCGAAAGGTAATTTCCCCACCACTCCCACGCTGACTTGCGACAGTGGTGAGCAGATTTCGAGCCTCGTTGTCTCCTCCGACGACAAATATCTCTACGTAGCAGCCAACAATCCCACCACGAAAGTCGGTCATGTCTACTGCTTCGACCTCAATCAGCGTACACGCGTTTGGAAAAAATCCAACGTGAGCGGCATGATTCAACAGCTTGCCCTGCGCAATTAAGCGCGCGTCCCCTCCAACAGGTCAATAAGTTTTACGCCCTCCCTCCGTCATGCGTCGTTTCTCTTAAAAATGGGGAACGACGCATCGGAGCAGCGGCGTAAGGCTTTTGTGTTTCTACACATCACCACAAAAGATTTATTCACAAACACTTTAAAACCAGACAATGCGGAACACTCTCCTCCAGTTCTTGATCGCTTCGTCCGCACTCGCTGTCGCTCTTCCCGCAACAGCACTCGCAGCCGCGCCCGACGACAAGAAAGTCACCCTCTCCGACAACGTCAAGAAGGACTCGAAAGACAAAATTGCCAAGTTCTTCGAGAAAAAGAAATACGAGACAGCCAAAAGCAAGTTCATTACGCTCTATAAGACCGACGGAAAAGTCTATTTTGAGCTCCCGCTCAAATACTTAGGTCGCGACATGCTCCTCGGTGCCACCATCTCTGCCGTTTCCGACCCCAGCTATCTGAGCGTGGGCATGAAAAATTCGAAGCCCATCCACTTCCGTTTCGAGCGTCAGGACAGCAGCATCGTCGCCAAGACCCCCAACACCGTTGTCTATGATCGCAATCTCGATGAGCGCGAACGCAACGTCTTGGCCGTCAACTACCGCGATCCGGCCTTTGCCTCGTTCGAAATCAAGGCCTACAACGCCGATAGCACCGCCGTGCTCCTCGATATGACCCAATTCATGGGTCCCAGCAACTCGCGCATCGACGTCATTCCGCCCAAATCCGGCAACTTCACGCTCAAAGGCAACCGCGACAACGGATTGACCTTCATCAAACAGCTCAAAGCGTTCGACAACAACGTCAGCATCAAGGTCGAGGAGAACTACAAGCTCAGCGCCTCGATCATGAACATCTTCTTCCTGCAGCGCGACGCTCCCACCACTGTCGATGTCACCTACTCCCTTCTCCTCCTTCCCGAGGAGAAAATGACGCCCCGTCTCTCCGACGCGCGCGTCGGCATCTTCAATTCGGTGAAATACGACATCAACAGCGCCGCCGACCGCGCCCGCAACATCTATATCGCCCACCGCTGGCGCCTCGAGCCCAAGAAGTTGTCAGACTACGCCGCCGGCCGCCTCGTAGAGCCCAAGCAACCCATTGTTTTCTACGTCGATCCCAACTTCCCCGCCACGTGGCAACAGCCCATCCGCGAAGGTGTGTTGCGTTGGAACAAGGCCTTCGAAAAGATCGGCTTCAAGAACGCCGTGCAGGTGCGCGACTTCCCCACCGCGAAGGAAGATCCTCAGTTCGATCCCGACAACCTTGCCTACTCTTGCATCCGCTACATCCCCAACTCGGACGAGAATGCCATGGGTCCCTCGTGGGTAGACCCCACCACCGGCGAGATCATCAACGCATCGGTCATCGTCTACAACAACATCGAAGACCTCCTTTATAAATGGCGCTTCGTGCAGACGGCCAACGTCGATCCCGCCGTGCGTGCCGACTCCTTGCCCACCGCTATCTTCCAACAAGGTCTTGCTTATGCCATCGCTCACGAAGTAGGTCACACGCTCGGTCTCGAACACAACATGGCCGCCTCTGCCGCCTTCGCCACCGACTCGCTCCGCAACGCCGCCTTCACGCGCAAATACGGCACCACGCCCTCCATCATGGACTACGCGCGCTTCAACTACGTGGCCCAGCCCGGAGACAAGGGCGTGCGCCTCACGCCCCCCGAGCTCGGTGAATACGACTACTTCGCCATCGACTGGAACTACCGCTACTATCCCCAGTATGCCGGCAAGTTCGACGACGAAACGAAGGCCATCGAAGCCATGACCGACAAGGCCGTGAAGAATCCCCACCTCCGCTTCATGCCCACCCAGTCGCGCATCATCGATCCCACCGTCGTGGCCGAAGATCTCGGCAACGATCCCATCAAGGCCGCCGAATACGGTAAGAAAAACCTCGCCGGCATTCAGCGCAACCTCGCCACGTGGATCAAAAACGACGACGACAGCCGCAAGAAACAAGAGCTCAACCTCGCCATCGCCAAGCAATACCACCTCTATTTCAAGAACGTCCTCAACCTCGTAGGCGGTATCGTTTGCAACACCGCCAAGGCCAACACCGGCGTTCCTCCCTACAAGGTGTTGCCCAAAGCCCGTCAGCGCGAAGCCTTCCTCTGGACGCTCAAGGAAGTGAAGAACTTCACCGACCACGCCGACCGCAAGGCCGAGCGCAAGGACTACATGGCCGTGAGCTACTACGATCAGCTCCTCGAATTCCTCATCCGCGACCTCTTCAACAGCCGTGCGCGCGTCATCATGGCGCAAACCCTCGACCCGAAGAGCTACACCCTGCGCGAATACTTCGACGACCTCTACGGCCAAGTCTTCGCCTCGACGATCGCCGGTCGCACCCCGACCCACATTGAGCAGCTCTTAGAGCAGACTTTCCTCAACCAAGCCGAAGCCGCCGTGAGCGGCGGTTCCTCGAAGGCCGCACCCACCGTGCCCACAGCCCTCGCCGGCAGCGACGCCACCGACCTCTACTTCGATCTCGTCAACCGTTTCGGCACCGTTCCCACAGAGTTGAAAAATCAGCTCTTCACTGAGAACGTCCAATTCGGAAATCCCGCTCAGTCGCCCTACCCCACGTTCAGCATCTCGAGCCACGACAATTCCGATCTCTACTATCAAGCCGCCCTCGTCAAGCTTCGCCCCGTAATGGCTCGTCGCGCTGCCTCCGCCGGCACCCCCGACCTCAAAGCCCACTACTCGATCATGCTCCAAAAGATCGACAAAGCTCTCGACGACAAGAAATAAGCCCCACCGCTCATGAATAAATATCTCCTCGGGACGCTTTTCCTGTCCGCATCGCTCCTTGCCGTGCAACCGGCCGAAGCGGGCATCTTTAGCTTCCTACATAAGAAAAAGACCGAGAAAAAGGCCCCGCAAAAGACGAGCTATGAGAAAATTCTCACCGACAAGCCCGTCACCAGCGCCACCGGCCCGCTGCTCAGCCTCCACAAGACCGACGGCAAACTCTACCTCGAGTTGCCCAAAGCCACCCTCGGCAAGGATTTTCTCCTCGGCGTCACCCTCGCCTCGGTCTCCAATGCCAGCCTCGGCACCGTAGGTTTCCGCAATAGTAACCCCGTTCACTTCCGCTTCGTGCGCAAAGACAGCGTGGTGGTCATGGATCTCGTCAACACCGACTTCCTCATTCCCACCCCCAACGCCGCCGTGCAGCGCAGTGCCAAGGACAACTATACCAACCTCTCCTTCACCTCCTTCCCCATCAAGGGGTGGAGCAAGGACAGTGCCTCCGTGCTCATCGATGCCTCCTCCTTCTTCCTCAAAGACAACAAGTTCTTCCCCGTCATCGGCGATGACATGAACGGACTGAGCGTCAACACGACGTTGAAGGACGACCTCACGCTCATCAAGACGCTGAAGAGCTTCAAAACCAACGTGAGCGTCCTCGTCGAGCGCAGCTACAGCGCCGACATCATGGGCGAGCGCAGCAAAGTAGCGTCCGACTATCCCGTCACCGTGGGCGTGAACTACACCCTCATGGCCTTGCCCGAACGCCCCATGGTGCCGCGTCTTTCCGATGCCCGCATCGGTTTGTTCCTCGCCAGCAAATACATTCTCGACAACAACAAGCGCATCGAAAACACCACTTTCGTGCGTCGTTGGCGTGTCGAACCCTCCGACACCGCCGCCTATATGGCCGGCAAGTTGGTGAAAGCCAAGAAGCCCATCGTCTATTATGTCGATCCCGGCTTCCCCGATTTGTGGAAACAAGCCATCCGCGTCGGCGTACTCCGCTGGAACAAAGCCTTCGAGCGCATCGGTTTCAAAGACGTGATCGAATGTCGCGACTATCCCACGGCGCAAGAAGATCCGCAGTTCGACCCCGACAACCTCGAATACTCTTGTCTGCGCTACGTGCCCACGGCCGTCGAAAACGCCATGGGCCCCTCGTGGAGCGATCCGCGTACGGGTGAAATCATCAACGGTTCGGTCTACGTCTACCGCGGTGTGGCCTCGGTGCTCAATAGCTGGCGCTTCATCCAGACCTCGCAGATCGACGCCAGCATCCGCAACAAGAAGATGCCCGACGAAGCCATGCGCAAGTCACTCGAGTACGTCATTGCCCACGAAATCGGCCACACCCTCGGTTTCATGCACAACATGGCGGCCTCCTTCGCCTATCCCGTCGACTCCCTGCGCTCCAAGACCTTCACCGATGTGTACGGCACCACGCCCTCCATCATGGACTATGCGCGCCACAACTACGTTGCGCAGCCCGGCGACCCCGTGACCAATCTCGATCCCCCCGCCCTCGGCATCTATGACTACTACATGGTCGACTGGACCTACCGCGCTTTCCCCGAACTCAAGGGCGATTACGTGGCCGAGAACAAGAAACTCCGCGAACTCATCGAGTCGCACGCCGGCGATCCCCTCTATCGCTACGGACTCCAGCAGTCCACGCCCGTACGCGACCCCTCTGCCATCGAAGAGTCGCTCGGCAACGATCCCGTCAAGGCCAGTGACTACGGAGTCAAGAACTTGAAGTACATCATCGCCCACCTCGACGAGTGGATCAAGGACGATGACGACAACCAAGCCAAAGCCACGCTCTATCGTCAGGCACTCAGCCAAGCCTTCCGCTATGCCAACCACGTTCATCTCAACGTAGCCGGCATCTATCTCTACCAAACCAGCGAAAAGTCGGGACTTCCGCGCTACCAAGTCGTGCCCCACGACCAACAGCGCGCCTCTGCGCTCTGGATGCTACGCTACGCTCGTGAGTTCTCCTCGCTCGGCAACGCCGCCCTCGAGGCCAAACTCCCCGGCGCCGGCAACATGCCCTTCAAGAGCCTCCTGCCCAACATCCAAGGCATGGCGATGAACAACACCGCCCGCTTGGCCTTGAGCTACTATCTCGACTCTACGTCCTACTCTCCCACGGAGTACGCCACCGATGTCTACAACAACGTCTTCGAAAAGACCCTTGCCGGCAACGAAAGCCTCACTCCCGAAGAGATGCAGTTCCAAAATCTCTACGTTCGCTACCTCCTTTCGAACATCAGCAACCTCACCAACTCCAATGCGGCGAAAGTGGGGCTGACGGGCAAGTCGTTCCTTCCCCTTTCGGACACTGAAGTGCAACGCCTGCTCAACGGAGAGACGACCGATCCCCTCCATGCCTCGGCACCCGCCGGCAACGGCATGCTCTGCGGTCACGATCACGGCCAAGACGCCCACCAACTCAACGGCGCCGCCCGCACCGGCCAATATGCCTTCAGCACTTTCGGCAAGTCCTACGGCGAGCCCGGCGACATCTGGGCCAACATGATCAACCGCACCGACCAGACGCTCTACTACTTCGGACTGCAAACGCGCGACCTCCTGCGCACCGCCGCCAAGTCGACCAAGGACGAAGTGCTCCGCGCGCACTACCAAGTGCTGCTCAAGCGCATCACGCCCATTTTCGAAACGAAGTAAACAACCGTGCCGCACTTCCGCTCCGGAAGTGGCGCATCGCCCCTTCACAACGGCAGTCACTCCCCGAGCGACTGCCGTTTTTTCGTGTCCTTCGGCAACTCGCGTTCAGCCCTCCACCACAAGCCGATCGCAGTGCCCCACAGGCTACAAAAATCCCCCGTGTTTCTCACGAAACACGGGGGATTTTGCGCAAAAGTTGTCCGTTTTAGTTTGTCGGTTGGGCACTTTCGCTCAACCACTCGGCGGCCTCGTAATGGCCTGCGGCAGCCGCACGTTCGATCAGCGCACGACCGGCGACGGGATCGGCGGCCGTGCCGCGACCTTCGCACAAGCACAGCCCATACCAGAAGAGTCCATCGGGAAAGTCCTGCGCCGCCGACGCCCGCAAGTGACGAAGGGCGAGCACCTCGTCGAGAGGCAAATGCCGACCGAAGAGATGGCACCAGCCCACCACACTCTCGGCCAGCGCGTCGTGCGCTGCTGCGGCGCGGTGCAGGAGGCGGAGCGCAAGGGCGAGGGTTTCGGCATCGGGATCGTGCGTGAGCAACACACAACCGGCGTTGGCCAAGAAGCGAGCATCGGGCTGCTCGGCCGTGGGAGCAAGGTAGATCATAAGGGCTATGGTGATTCTAAGAAAAAGGGAGCACGCCAATGCGGCACTGCAGCACAGCGAAAAAGGGCTTTCGGGGCAATCGCCCAAAACGCGCGTATTTCCGGTAAATGGACGACATGCGCGAAAATAAAGGCGAAGGATTATGTTTAACTCAGCCGCCGTCTTTTGCCCCCCGCAGCCCCTTTTGTGAGCGAAGACGAAAAAAAACGACCGCAGCGCGTGGGCTGCGGTCGTGTTCGTTTATCGGCCGAGCCAGCGCTCGGGATTGAGTTTTTGTGTCTCGTGACGCAGTTGGAAATGCAGGGTGTAGCGTCCGGAAGCATCGCGGGCAATCGTTCCGATCGATTGGCGGGCTTTGACGTGCTGTCCCGTTTGCACCGAGACACTGGCCAGGTTGCAATAGACCGAAATGTACGATCCGTGACGAATGAGCACGTTTTTGAGTCCTCCCACCGAGAAAACAGCGGTGACATGACCTTCGTAGACGGCACGCGCCTGAGCCGGCGAAGCACAAGTGAGGTTCACCCCCTTGTTGTCGAGCGTCACGCCGCGCAGCCCCGACACGTTGTACGAGCCATAGCGGCTCGAAACGGTGTAGGCGCCGCTCACCGGTACGGGCAATCGGCCTTGGTTCGCCGAGAACTTGCCGGCCAGTTTGCGGTCGTCGCCGGCCGTGGGCGAAGCATAGTGCACTTCGGGCTGCGACTTGGCTTTTTCGGCCGTTCGGGTCTTGTTTTCTGCCGTATGTTTCTGATCATCTGCCCGTTTGGCACGAGCTGCCTCTTCTTTGGCGCGGGCTTCTTCGCGCGCCTGGGCTTCGCGCGCGGCCTTGGCGGCAGCGGCGGCCCGCTCTTGGGCGGCCTTGGCTTCGCCGCGCTTACGGGCTTCTTCGGCTTTTCGACGCGCCTCTTCGGCCTTGCGGCGGGCCTCTTCTGCACGACGACGAGCTTCCTCCGCTTTGCGCTTGGTTTCCTCGGCTTTGCGACGCGCCTCGGCTTCGGCACGACGGGCAGCCTCGAGGGCTTTGCGCTTTTCTTCGGCCGCACGGCGACGGGATTCCTCGGCACGGCGCCTTTCTTCTTCGGCGCGCTGGCGGCGGGCCTCTTCTTCGCGGCGGCGCTGTTCGGCCTTGCGAATTTCTTCTTGAATGAGGCGATCGATCTGGTTGTTGAGGGCGGCGTGGCGTGCCTGTTGTGCGGCGATGGTGGCCTGGAGCTCACGCTGTTGGCGGCTCAGGTCGTCGACCACACGCTGCTGTTCGCGCTGTTGTCCCTCGAGTCTGGTCTGTTGCTCGCGCCCTCGGGCGAGAAGCGTGTTTTTAGTGTTGCGTTCGCTCGACAGTTGCTCACGTTTGCCGCGAATCACGGCTTCGCGCTCGGCAATGGCCAGTCCCTGCGCACGCTGGTAGCGCGTATATTCTTGGGCATAGCGTATGCGGCGATACATCTCGTGGAAGTTGCGCGCCGAGAAGACGAACATCAACTTGTTTTGTGTGAATCGATTGCGATACATGAAGACGATGCCGCGCGCATAGCGACGACGGCATTCGTTGAGTTCGCATTCGAGGGTTTGCAACTCCGACTCGTGTCGGCCGATGCTGCGGTTGAGGGTGTCGAGGTCGTGGCGAATGCCGCTGACCACGCGCTGCTGGTCAGAGATTTGGCCGTTGAGGGTCTGCAAGTGGGCGAGTCCCGACGAGACGTTCTGCCGCGTGGTCGAGAGTTTGCGCGAGTTCTCGTTCATCTCTCGCTGCAGATCGGCTTTTTCGCTCTGCAACTTGCGGATGCCGGCCGTGTTGGGGGCGGTAGTCTTCGCCTTGTCTTGGCGAGGCTCGGGGCGGCGACGGTCGTTCGCCGACTTTTTGCCCTTATCGCCACTCTTTCCGGAGGAGTGTCCGTCATTTTTCGACGACGAGGTGCTTTTCTGCGCGGAAGCAGCGGATTTGGACGTGGTTTTCTCCGTCTTCTTTTTCCGTTCGTCGCCGTTGCGACGAGCCACGTCGGCCTTTTGCCCCGCAGCCACCGCGACAGACGGCACACCGAAGGCAAAAAACAGCAAGAAGACGAGCAACGAAAGGAAGAAATGACGCATGGGGAAAAAAATTATTTGACCATTTTGATCATACGAGCCAATACGCTCGAATCCATGGGCTTATAGTTGTCGGGAATGCGGGTGTTGGCCGACCAATCATAGCGGAGTTTCACCTGAGAGAGGGCCAGATTGAGGCGCAAATCGCGATCGAGCACCTGCACGAGGAGTTGGGTGAGGCGCGCCACGGGGTATCCGTGCACATTCACGGTGTTGGTGCGGCGCACATTGAGGTTGACGTGCAAGAGATCGGCCACCATGAGTTCGGTTTCTTCGCGATTTTTGCGCTGATCGTTCCAAAAGAAACTCTGCACCACGGCGAAGGTCAAGGGACGATCGAGCCGGAACGCCTCTTGCAGTTCGGCATAAGTGGCGCGGAGATAGCGCTTGTTGATGCGGTCGAAGACGAAAATGCTGTCGGGCGTGCACACCAATCGAGCGCCTTCGATGCCGAATTTGGTGAGCGAAAGCTGGACAACGGCATCGCGGCGCATGCGCAAGGTGCCGCCGATGCCTTTGTTGGACTCGGCCAAGTCGACATCGGCCGAAACCTTGGCTACCACCGACAGCGGTTCGTCGGGGCGATAAGCGTCACCGCCGCGCAAAGAACCGCAGGCGGTGAAGAGCACGAGCAAAGGCAGGGAAAGGAGAAAAAAGAGCTGTTTCATCACAGACAGAATTGAGACAACGGGGGCGAAAAGGGACGGAGAGGCCGAGCGTTTCGCCCCGCTGTGTGGAACAAAATGGGGGACTTTCGTCGCGCCGAGGGGCAAAAGGCGTCAGCCGCGGCGATGTTTGAGTTTGCGATAGAGGCGTTTGTTGAGCGCAGCGTCGTCGGAAAATTGCAACGCGCGCTTCCAATAGTCGACCGCTTCCTTGCGGCGGCCGAGTGCCGCGTAGATGTCGCCGGCACGGTCGTAGTATCCGGCCGTGGTGGCGTCGGGTGCGGTGAGTTTTTCGGAGTTTTCAATCACATTGATCACTTCGTCCATCTGCACCTGCGCGGCTTTGTACTTGCGGTTGCGGTAGAGCGTCCACGCATACGTGTCGATGTAGGAAATTTCGGAGGGGGAAATTTCGACAGCGCGCTGCGCCATGCGCAAAGCCGCGTGCAATCGCTGTCCGGCTACGGCCAAATGATAGGCATAGTTGTTGAGACATTCGACATTGTCGCGGTCATAGATCAACGCGGTGTCGTAGGCGGCGAAGGCTTCTCGGAGATGTCCGCGCCCCTGTTGGGCATCGCCGATCGCGGTGTAGATGGTAGACACGAGGGTGCTGTCGCTTTCGGGCGTGACGTGGGGCAACGCGGCGTGGAAGAGGGCAATGGCTTCGGCGGAGTGCCCCATGGTGAGGCGCGCCAAGCCACCGAAATAATAGAACGTGAGGTCTTCGGGGTGCAAACGTCGGCCGGCGGCACTGATGCTATCGGCTTCATCGACACGATTGTTGAGCAAAGCGGAGCGCAACACCTGCCATCGGGCTTCGCGGTTGGTGGAATCGGCTTCAAGGAGGGCGCGTGCCGGCGCGGCGAGGGAGTCTTTCGGCAGTTTGGCGGCATGCACGAAATCAGACACCACTTCAGGCATCGGGTAGGAGCCGCCGGGCAGCGAAATGGCCTCAACGCCGTGGCGATAGAGGAGATATTTGTCGTATTGTCCCGCCTCGACCGCACGCGACATGCTCTCGAAAATGGCCACTTTCTGCCGCGGTAGGACTTCGGTTGAGCGCATCACGGCGGTGAACTGCCGCTCAAATTGCACGCGATCGCGCTTGGTTTCGTAGTAAGCCAAGAGCGAAATGAGCGCGCCTCCGTGACCGGGATGCGCTTCGAGCACGTTTTGAATGATATGATAGCCTTCGTCGGGCCGACCGGTGCGCACATACAGGTCGGCCATTTCGAGGCGATAGTTCAAATTGTCGGGATGTGCTGCGCAAAAGGCGCGCATGGTCTCATAAGCCTGTTCGTGTTTGCCGAGCGCCATGAGGAATTTTACACGCTGCCCCACAGTAGACTGATCACGTTCAGCCACTTTTTCGTAGCGATCGAGGGTGTAAAGTGCAGCTTCGGGGTCGTTGGCGTAGTCATAAATGGAGACTAACGAAGCGAGATCTTCGGACTTTTCGTTGCGCGCTGTGATCATTTCGAACAAACGCGCGGCGCGCACCCACTTTCCGCGGGAGATCCAATGCGCAGCCAGCGTGCGGAGATAAAATTCGTTGGAGGGCTCGAGCTGCGTGGCGCGGACTAATTGCTGCGTGGCGCGTTCTTCGAGCGTACTGTCGGGTTCCATGTCGGAATCGAGCACCAACATCGACTGTTGGTAGAGGGCTTCGGCGTCGTTGGGGTTGATTTCCAACGCACAGTTGAGCAAATCGAACGCCGCCGCGGTCGAATCCTTGTATTTCAGGCGGAGTGCTTCGAGATAGATGCTGTCGAACGTACGCCGCTGGCGCACATTCAGCAGATTTCGGGCACGCGTGGTGCCTTCCATGAGCAGTTCTGGCGTAATGTCGGGATAGCGTGAGCCACAGCCGACACAAATGCCGACCACTGCCGACATCGCGCACACTGCACACAGGAAGTATAAGGAGAACGTTCTCCGCAAAAACAAAAAAAGAAAGCGTGTTGTCATTTCGTTCCGGAATGTCCGTAACCGCCGGCGCCGCGTTCTGTGTCATCGAGGGCTTCAACGGGCTGCCAGTCCACCGTTTCGTGGCGCGCCACCACGAGTTGTGCCACGCGCTCGCCGTCTTGCACGACAAAGGGCTCCTGTCCGTGGTTGATGAGCAGCACTTTCAGCTCTCCGCGGTAGTCGGCGTCGATCGTTCCCGGCGAGTTGAGCACCGTTATGCCGTGGCGCAAGGCCAAACCCGAGCGCGGCCGCACTTGCCCTTCGCAGCCTTCGGGCAAAGCGATCGACAAACCGGTGGGAACCAGCGCGCGTTCGCCCGGTGCCAGCGTGAGTGGCGTCTCCAAATTGGCACGAAGATCCAAACCGGCGCTCAACGGTGTGGCGGCAACGGGGAGGGGATGATGCGAACGATTGATGATGCGAATTTGCATAACGGGAAAACTAAACGGTTGGTGAGCAAAAATACAGAAAAATACGCAGATAGCGCCGTTGCGTGCTTGGCTTTTTTCTGAAAACCACTACATTTGCATGTATCAATGAGGAAAGAACTCGCGTTTTCCCTTTGCCACTCGGTGAAAAACAGCACTTTTCCCATCAATACGAGGCTCTTTCTCGTTTTCGACGTTGAACAACAGTGGTTGATCTGTCGAAAAAAAAACGGCTGCCTTGCACAATCTTGCACATTCTTGCACAAAACGGTGCAAATTCCGTGCAACAGCCGTGCAAAAGAAAGATGTTATGGCTACTCTTAAGTACTATCTCGACACCCGTGCCACAAAGGCCGGCGAACCGTCGCCTATTCGTTTGGCGATTCGCATTTACAACACCTCCGCTTTCCTCACGACCGATATCCGAGTGCTGCCTTCCGAGTGGAATGCCGCCCTGGGAAAGGTGGTGGCGCACCGCCGCCGTCAATTCTACAACGACTTCTTGGAACAGTATCGCATGCAAGTGCTCAATTTCATGTTTGACCTTAAGCTCGCAGGCGAACTCTACACCCTCACGGCGCGGCAAATTCGCGATCGCTATCAGCGCACGGTGGCAAAGACGGTGGCGCCGCGTTTCTACGACTGGGCTTTGGAACAGGCCGCGGGCAAAAAACACAATCGTCGCTCAAGTCTTGAGGTGATGTTGCGCCACTTGGAAGCCTTTGAGCCGAATGTGCGCGAATGGTCGTTTGACGATTTCACCCCGCGGTTCATACGCGATTGGCAAAGCCACATGGATCAGCAAGGACTCAAACACAACACGGTGGTGCACTACATGACCGATTTACGCGGTCTCTTTCGTATGGCGCGCATTGACGAGCTGATGACCAAAGACCCCTTTCAGGGGATCCGACTGAGCCGTGAAGCCACGCGAAAGCGCGCACTGTCGCTGGAAAACATTCGCTTACTCTTCACCATGCAGCCCGAAAAACCACTGCAAGCCGTGGCGCTCGACGTGTTCCGGCTCTCGTTTCTGCTGATTGGTATGAACCCGGTGGATCTCTTCGCCATGGTTGCGCCGGTCGACGGCCGTGTGGAGTATCGCCGTGCCAAGACCGGGCGGCTCTACTCGGTGAAGTTGGAGCCCGAAGCCGCTGCGCTGATCGAAAAGTATCGGGGTCGCGGTGCGCGTCTGCTCGAGTTCTGGCCGGGGGCGAACTTCAACACCTCAATTCATCGCATCAAACGCGCGCTGCATGCGCTCGACGTGCCGTTTGCCTCCGAACTCACCGTCTATTGGGCGCGCCACACGTGGGCGACGTTGGCCGCCGGGCTCGACGTGCCAAAGGAAACCATCGCCGCGGCACTGGGGCACGGGGCGAACACTGTGACGGACGTGTATATTGACTTCGACCGCCGAAAGGTGGACGCGGCAAACCGTCGGGTGATTGACCTCGTGCTGCACGGCAAATGAGCCGTTGCGGTGAAAAACGAAGCGCCGCGCCTCGGATTCGTCCGGGGCGCGGCGTGCTTGTGTCCTGACCTTTTTCGTGACACCGCGAAAAAGGAAGGTTACACAGCGGTCAATGCGTCCGGCTGCGACGTTCTTTGCGCGTCCATCGCCTGATGAGGAGCTTGATGTACACGCTGCAAGGGGCGAACAAGTCAAGGTAATGCTTAACGATCTTCTGCCTGATCCGTTTCTTCTTCAACCTCTTCTTCATCTTCCTCGTCCCATCTGGTTTCCATCGGCAAATCCACTTCACGACGGTATTGATCTATGGCTTCTTTCACATGCTCCTCATCAAAGATGATAAAGGCCGCGTAAAGCACTTTGCGCACGGTTGGGAAGCGTTCTTCAGCTTTGGCCTCGTCGTCTTCGTCTACGAGCTTTAAGAATGCCACGAGTTGATTCACGAACTTCTCGGCTACGCTTTCGATTCTCTCTTGCATCCAGGGAACGGGTAATTCCATGACGTCAAAATGGCCATCGGTGAGCCCAAAGGAGTATTGAAAACCCTCGAACAGTTTGATGTCTTTGTAGCGAAAGATGGCGAGCGCCACTTCTTCAAACTGTAAGGCGCGAAACAATTTGAGCATTACTTCCTTTTGGCAGACGTAAGGTACTTCTTGGAAGAACTTTTCGATGTCAATAGAGACCTCTATTTGGAAAGGGTTTACTATCATGTTGTTGTGTGTGTATACGGTCAATCTTCTTGTGCTGCATTTTCTTGCGCTCGTTGCGCTGCGCGTTTGCGGCTCTCCACAACGTCGTGCATCGCCTTTCCGATCTTGTACATTCGGATGGCCTCCTTCACGGCTTCTTCCTGAAAGAGCAAGAAAGCGGTATAAAGGAATTTGCGCATAAGCAGCCCGGGGTTTTTCGAGAAGGCTGCCATTGCATTATAGTGCGCAAAGATTTCTTCTTCATAAGCCATGGCCTCCTTGGTATGAGCAAAGAGCGTGTCGCCCGCCGGCCATTTGCTGCCTATCATCCCCGGCCGTATTGTTTTCGACGGCGCAAAGGCAAAGAATTTGTTCATGTCTTCATAGATTTCGATGGCGCGCTCTACCTCCTCCTCGTCAAAGTCGACAAACAACTGGAGCAGTGCTTGCGTCTCGCAGACAAACGGCACATGGTTAAATATCTGCTCCACGTGCTCCGGTACCGGGATCTTGAAAAATGTTTGTGTCATAACTGGATTATTTTTATTGTTCGTCTTCACGTTCTTGCAACGCCTCGTCGGTATTGCGTTTTATTCTCCTCAACGTGATTTTTACTCTAACGTCGAACTGTCTGAAGCCCGAGAACATTGAGAGAACTCTAAGGACTCGCTTGGTGTATCGCAGCTTGATCCGTTTCTTTCGTTGTCGCTTGTTCATAGTCCTTACAGTTTGGTTGGGTCGATGAAGTCCGGCAGCGGTTCGTCCTTTTGCAGCCTTTGCTTGAAGTGCGCTCTGAGCACGTCTTCCACGTCGGCTGCCGAAAAATAGTCCAGCACCTCTTCAATGAACTCCTCGGCATCCCACATCAAAGCCTCGTGCAGAATGTCTTCGAGCTCTACAGGTATGTCTATTACCATAGCTATATTACTCTTGAGGGTGTTGTTCAAAATAGATGTCGATGGCTTCTCTCACGTTTTGGGTCTCGAACTGAAGGAAAGCCTTTAAGAGCATGAAGACTTGCTCCTCTTCGGGCAGTGCTGCCAGTAGGTCGTCTATGTTGACGGTGCTTTTCACTTCGACCGTGCCGATTTTTCTTTTTTTCATTGCACGTCCTCCTTATCGGTTTCGTTTGTGGCACTGCGTGCGCCAAACATGTTCGTCATTTGCTGTTCGGTGGGGAGGAGGAGTTGTAGGAACATGGCCGTCTCGCGGTACGACAGGCCGTCTTCGGCACCGTCTGCGAGTGCGCTGTAGAGTTCGGACAAGAGATTGGGGAGCATGGACGGCGTCCACCAGCCGTCGTTGTCAACGATGTGTAGGCGGTTGTGTTCGTCAAAATAGATCATCGTGCCCCTCCTTCCTCGTTGAGATCGTCGTCGGCTCGGTCGATGGGGTCGGCATAGTCGTCCAGCTGCGCGTCGATGACCGAACAAGCGCGTCGCGAAATGAGGAGTCCGGCAAGGACGAAAGCGGCGGCTGTGAGGATCGATCCGGTGAAGAGCGCGGTGGCGAAAAAGGCCGCTCCGATGAGGAGCTCTGCGGTGAGGGTTCGCGAAAGGTTGGCGCCGGTGAGGTTGCGTGCGAACTGTGAGCGGCGCTGCATGTAGCTGCGGGTGGCGCCGGTGAATCGGGCGAATGCGCCGGGCTGTTGGGTCTGTTTCATCGTGTGATGAGTTGTTGGGTTTTAGCTATGGGCGGGATACAAAAAAACGGCCGCCGTTTCCGTTGCTAAAACCATTTGTCACGACCCGAAGGACAATAAAAATGATCGGAAAGGCGACCGCAAATATAATAGATGTTATTGCTGTCGTAAAGTCGATAAGATTGGTCGGGGCTGTTCGCCTATGAAGACGAAACGTGCCCGCCGTGGGCGAGCATTTGACCGAATGCCCAGCGGTGTCGTGATGACGAATGATTTTAGCACTGCAAAGGTGCATACTCTTTTCGGAACGGCCAAACGTTTTCGTCTTTTATTTTGCCGCCGCTCGCATTTTGACAATGAGTGTCACAGCGAGTGCGCGTTTTTGGCCGCGTTTTGGCCGTATTCCAACGGCTTGTCGCTCAACGTCTTGCGCGGCTCTCCGCGGCTTTCGCCGGCAAAACGGCTGCCGTCTTGGCCGTATTTTGGACGTATTCGACAAAAAGCCCCCTGCTTTCGGTGGAAAGTGGGGGGCTTTTGGGGAAAAGGTGTGGGGTTATTTTTGCCGCATGTTGGTGAATTGTGCAATCTCTTCGTTGAGTTTTGAGATCTCTTCCTCTTTGGGATACAGTCCTTTGAGTAAGACTAAGGGCAAACCGATGATATTGGCAGTGGTTGTGCCTAAAAGAGCGATGAGCACGCCGCTTTGTATGGTAAGCACATTTGCTCCACAGAGAATCAGGATGAGGAGAACAACCAGCAGCCAAACGGAAACGACAACCATCACCCATACAGCTGAATACTTTCTCAATGTGCTTGTGTCGCTGTATCTATTGAGTATCGAGGCGATGGAATCAATTTTGGCTGTCAGATGAAATTGCGCCATAGCGCGCTCTATGAGCTCCTCATTGTTGCTGCTGTCCTCAATGTCTTCTTCAATATCCTCTTCGGTCTCGAGCTCGTATTGCAGCTCTTCACTGATCAACTCTTCGAGATATTTATCCATGTTGCTGTTGTTCTTTTGCAATTCGCCGTGCACGCGCTCTTTTTGCGATGCGCTCTGTCAAATTGAGGAAAAAGAGTTTGGTGAGAACATCGGGGATGACGTTGTTTTGCCCCTCCACATAGTATCGTTGCCAGGGTGTGCCTTTAATATGGAGCATGTTCACCAACTGTCCACCGCTGTAATGCCCGAAATTGTTTAAGGCGGCTTGACATGCCCGTTTGAGGTCTTCGTCTTCGAGCATGGGGGTCTTCACTTCGAAGTCTTTGCCGTCGGCTGTTGGCACGAACACGGTGGTGGGCTTGTCGATGTTGCCCTTTCCGTAACTCTTGAACGAGTGGTAAACAGATGGAATGACGGGGCCGTATCTCCACGCCTCGACGCGGTCGAAACGCGGGTTGAGTGCGCTGCGGTCGAACAATGCGAGCATGTAGCCGTGGGCGATGTAGACGAGCTTCATGAGCTTGAGCGGCTGCAAGTCTATGCCCTTCTCTTTTGCGAGTTGGAGCAGATAGTTTGCCACTGCGAGTGCGTCGGGTTTCATGATTCGTTCCTTGTTGTTATCGTTGTTGTTGTTTTCTTACTGCAAAGATAGTGATAATTGGTACGCTGTGGTACAGAATGTTACAAAATAACACTATTCTGCCTCGTGAAAATAGCCCTTGATGAGCCGCTCCATGCCTTGCTCTGTGACGTTGAACTCGAGTTTGCGGCAAAAGTAGCGTCGGCCTTTGATGATGTAGATGTCTTCGGGGTGAAAGTCGCCGCGGTCGATGAAGGAAACGACGCGCTGCACGTTGGTGTCGGGCGGTGTGTAGCCCGAAAGTGCGGTTTTGAGCATGCAGTCGTCGGGGTCTTCGGCGGGCGTTTCGTCGGGCTTGAGCCCGTTGAAGTTGAGGAGGAGTCTGTAGGTGGCGGCGGGGTGCTCTTTGATGTTCTCCTGCTCTACGTAAAAAGGATTGCCCACGGCGGTGGGAAAGTCGGCTGAATAGAACTCTCCCCAAGCCACGTGTTGCAGCATGCCCTCTTTGTAGTAAGCCACTTCGATAACGTCGCGCTCCTTGGGCTCGGCTTTGCCGGTGTCTTGTACTTTGGGATACAGCTCGTCGCACACGCTCCACTGTTTGGTGTAGTCCGGCACCGTGTCGGCTGTAGCCATGATAGGCGCCGGCGTCGTTCCTTCCACGCGGTTGTCGTATCGTCGTGTTTTGTCATTCCACCAAAGCACGACGTCCCTGATGCCTCTCTCGGGTACGGCGGTTTGTACGGGTACGATTCGGAGTTCCACGTCGGGGTTGGGCTTTTTTTCTAGGATGTAATTCCAGCTTGGAAAGCGTCCTCCCATGGGGTCGACGATTTCGACCTGCCACTGTTCAGTGGCGTGAATACGAAAGTGTGCGTATCTGAACCCTGTTTTTGCGTTGGTGAAAATATGGTCTTTGCTGTAATTCGCCCTTGGCAGCGTGTTGATGAACTCTAAGCTCGGAACGAGCACCGGTTTGGCCTTTAGTTCGATGTCTCCGGGTAGTTGCATTCGCTTTTCGACTTCGGCAAACTTGTATGCCACGTTGGCTCCCACCGGGTCTTTCCCCTTCGTGTTCTCTTCGACGGTGGCGGTATATTCGTCTATGGGTTGGTCGATGAAGTGGGTGGTGGTCTCCAGCCCGTGTGCTTTTCGCTTTCGGACAATCTTCGCCTGTCGCCCCTCGAAATAAATGACTACTCCAAAGAAGTTCTGTACCTCTCGAATGAACTCCTTGACCGTCCAGTGTGGTAGCATTTGTGCGATTTGCAGTGTGGGTCTGCAGTTGGCGATGATGAGCCGCTCCTGCCACGTGCCGCGCACGGCGTTGTCTTCGGGGGCTACGGTGAAACCTAAGGCCTTGAGGACACGTTCGACGACAAAGATGAGAAAGGGCTGCGGCGCAAAGACAGGATTGCTTTGCAGATGCGGTCTTCTCTCAGCGTCTACGTATGTACCTTCGTCCGGCCTCGGTGTGACGATCGCCCCGTGCCGGTTGAATTCATATTCTCGCCCGTGCCTATCTTCCTTCAGGCGTTTCCCCTTGTCGCCCCAAAGTAGCACTGTGAGCTCATTGACGATCACTTTGTCTGTTGTGGAATAGATGGGCAAAACCACGGCGTTTTCGTCGCCGGCTCGTCCCTTGTATGTGATTTCGCCGTTGAGCCACATGTCTCTCGCATGTGGATAAGACGGTGGAATGTGGTATTTTTCGCGAACGGGCTTTGCAAACAGCCACCCATACAGATTGCTGTCGTTGAGTCCTTTGAGTTCGTCCACATAAAGGTCGCGCCCCTGCGGGTCGGTGGCCGCGTCGTTGAGTGCCGAACGGCCTGCGAGGAGTTGCACCTTGACGCTCTCGTGGTCGACGGTCGAAATGCGCGCTTTGCCCTCAATGTGCAGCGGCGGTGCGACGAGCACGAAGTTCCAGCGCTTTGCCACGAGTTCGCCCTTGAGCACGTCGGCGCGGTGTATGGCGCCGAATATGCGTTGATTTTCTGCGCAGCCGTCGAGCGGCAAATTCACTTCGAGCGTGTAGGTGCCGGCGTCGGTGAAGAGCGGATTTTCGGCGGTGATCTTGATGTTGGTGCCGGCTTCCAACACGGCTTGCCGGCCGTCGATATAGAGGTTTGTCACGTGGGTGGTGGTTATTTGTGGTTGGACAATCTACGGAATTTGTCGAGCTGATAAGCCACGCCGTCTTGCCCGTCGATGGACACGGTGGAGCGAATGCCCTGCTCCAAGCGCGCATTGAGGCGGTCGATGGCTTCCTGCAGCCCCTGCGCCACGGTATCGGCCGGCACTGTGTCGGGCTGTGCCCGTCTCTGTGCCATGGCCGGGTGTGTGGCGCTGCCTTCGGCGTCGGGTGTTCGCCCTTGCGGTGGAACTCCCGGCGCCGCGATGGCCCTACTCACGTCGGCCGCTGTGAGCGATGCGATGGTGTTGTTGCGCTGCGCGTGGTCGATGAGTCGGAGCACGGGCAAAACCGCGGGGTTGTTCACGGCCTTGTGGTTGGCCACGAACTCGCCTTCATGCACCACGCCCGCCGTTTGCCGATAGCGTCGGCCGGGGGTGAAACCACCCTCGTAGTATCCCGTCTGCTGCGCCTCGGCCTGTTTGCGAATAGTGGCGATCTGCGCGGCCGTCGTGGCTACTGCCAGCGCGGCGGCGATGGGCGCCAGCACATGCCCCACGACGGGGATGGCGGCTGCCGATGAGTAGGCGTTGATGGCTGCCATGGCACCGCCTGCCACGGCCTGCGCGATTTGCACGCCGGTGGCGCGGCGGTTGTACTCGTTCTTGATCTTTGCGACGGCTGCCAGCTTTTCGGCTTCGAGCTGCTTGGTGCGCTCGTTGTCGCCCTCTGCGGCCTTGATCTTGGCCTCGTACTCGCGTTCCGTGCGTGCCACTTGCGCCTCGCCCTCGGCGCGCTGCAAGTCGCCGAATGTGGACACGACGGCGCCAAAGGTGGCATAAGCCGCCGCGGCCGCGTCGGTGATGCCCTGTAAGCGTTCGCGGTCGAGCTGCTTGAATGCGGCGGCGTATTCCAGCGCGTGCTCCTTGTCCTTGTCGCGCATGCGTTTGAGCGCGTCGTAGGTGGCGGCGTGTGTGCGCAACTTGAGGGCGCTCTTTGCGAGTTCGGAAACGCCGAAAGCATTGGTGCCGGCGGTATGGCTGCTCTCGTCCTTGTCGTCGCGCGGCGTTCCGAGTTCGCTGCTCGCGTTGTGGCGCGCCGTTGTGAGGAACTCGTCGACGCGCTTTTGGCGTTCCTCGGCGATGAGCCCGCCGCGGCCGTCGTCGCCTTGATACTTGAGCCGCAAAGCCGCTTGCAAGCGCAAATACTCCTCTTCGGAGATGAGTTTGCGGGTGTGGAGTTCGGAAAGCACCTTCATCTCCTCTTGGAAGAGTTCGCCGGCGCTCTTCTTGAGATACTCGTTTCGGAGCTGTTTCACTTTCTCTTGGTACTTCCGCTCTCGTGCGAGTCGCTGCTTGTTGTCCTCCTCCTGCAGTGCCGCGGCGGCCTTCTCGTAGTCGTCGACGCGCCCCCACTGCTTGTAATAGTCGGCTCGGGCTTTGAGGTGCTCGAGTGTGAGGCGGTCGCGCTGCTTCTCGTACTCCTCGGTGGTGATGAGCCCCTCGGCCTCTTTGTGTTCCAGCGCGTCGAGTTCGGCTTTGTGGCGCTTGTCGATTTCGGCAATCGACCAGTCCTCGGTGCGCTTCTTCTCCTTGTCGGCGTGCTTGTTGAGTTCGTCCTGCCACTTCTGCCGCTGATCGAGATTGCGGGTGTAGAAATCGCGCTTGCGCTTGAGGGCTTGTTCGTCGTTCTTCGCCACGGCGTTGTTGTACTCTTCGGTGGTGATGAGCCCTTGTGCGAACTGCACCTTGAGCTTGTCGTTGGCTTCGCGGTGCTGCTTGTCTACCTCGACGATGAACTTCTTTCCGTCTTCGAGTTCCTTCTTCTTGAGTTTGTCTACCTTCGAACCTTTCTTGTCGTCCTTTGTGCCGTGTGGCGTGTAGGTGCCGCTTCCGGTGTCGTCGGTGGAGAAGTCGGTGGCCTTCTGATTGATGAGTTTGCCGTAAAAGTTCTTGACCTCGTTGTTCCCTTGGACAAAGTTGTTGAGCTGATTGATTTGCTTGGTGGTTTCGTTCAACTCGGTTTGCGCGGAATTGAGCGCGTCGACTTGCTCATTTAACTCCCGTCGTTTTCTTAATAGTGAATCGTTGGCTTCCTGGCTACCCATCCCATCACGAACAGAACCAAAGGAACGTTTTATCGACTTATATTCCGGCTTTTGCATTTCCCGCTCTACGGCTCGGATGTTGTACTTCTTTCGGTCGACTGTCATCTGCTGCTCAATTCGTGCCTTTTGCAGTTCCACCAGCTTATCGTAGGCGGCTTCAGCCAGGGCTTTGTTTTGCAATGATCGGATATACTCAGAAATCGCCTTGGTGTTGCGCTCGGTCAATTTCCCCTCTTTGGTCAATGAGGCGTGATAGCCCGGTACCATCTTTTGCAACTGCTCAATCGCTTTGCGTCGGGTGTCGTATGCTTCATTGCTGTTGCGAATGATTTGGTGGAGTCGTTTGACGACCTCGATCTCCTCGGTGGCTTTCTTCACGGCCTCTTTCTGCACGTCGTTGAGCACCGAACGTTTCTGCGTCAACTCTTCGGTCTTTCGTGTAAACGTGATGATCAGTGTAACCAAAGCGGCGATACCAGCCAGCAGCAAACCGATGGGATTGGCCGCCATGGCTCGATTGAAGATAATTTGTGCGACCGCCGCTCTTTCGGTGTTCAACGTCACGAGTGCCAGCAGCGCATTCCATGCCATGATAGCCGTCATTTTTATGGCCGTCCACATGGCCGCTGCTTTGTCTGCAACAAGATTCAGCGCTTTTGCCACCCAAAAACGTTTCTCCCATGCGGTTGTAATGATCAGTCCGGTCGTATAAGCCGCCATGGCTACGCCCAAAGTGATGAGGGCTCTTTTGTGCTCTACGGCGAACCGAATAGCATAGAACAGCGCCTTTGCCATGAGTCCGGTGGATGAAACCATGTGTTTGACCACGGGCTCCAAGTGTCCACCCAGTTCGACGGCCAAATCTTTGTAGGCCTTCTGCGCTTTTTCGAGCTGTGCCTGCACGGTGGAGTTGGCCGCTTCGGCTTCCTTGGTGGCCGATGTGTGTTCCAGGAATGCGAGTGAGGCCTGCTGCTGCGTGGCTTTGAGGTTGTCGAGTCCGTTGGCCAAAGTGGCAAGCGTCTGCGTCACTCCCGATCCCGAAAGTTTCATTTCCTCGAGCATGGGCGCGATATTCTCCAACGAGCGTGCGTCTTTGAGCGCGCCGATAAACTGCAAGAGTGCGGCGTTGGCGTCGGTCTTGACGAGTTCGGTGAATTTCTTCACGTCGAGTCCGGCGGCCTTTGCCATCTTGGCGGGTCGTCTGTAGATAGCCGTCAAAACATTCTGCATGGCGGTGGCGCCTTTCTCGACGCCTACCATGCCCTGATCCAAAACGGCTGCAATCGAAGTAAGATCAGACTGTGCGATTTTGGCTGTGCTGCCGATACTGGCCAAACGCGCGGTGAATTCCAACAGATAGGGTTCGGAGGCTGACGACGACTGTGCCAGTTCGTTGATGACAGACGCGGTTGCGAGCATACCGTTCTTGAGTCCCAAGGCACGCCCCTCGCTGAAAAGCTGTGTGAGCTTACCGATATTCTTCACGCCGTCCTCGCCCAAATCTTCACCCAAAGCGAGATTGATTTGGTTGGCGGCGTCGACAAAGTCCAGAATGTCCTGTTTGCCGGTAATGCCCAAACGTCCGGCGTCGGCGGCTAAGTCGTTGAGTTTCTCTCGTGGCGTTCGGGTGTCGATCTTCTTGAAAGCCTCGTTGAGTTCGTCCACCTCCTCTGCTGCCAGCCCGGTGTATTTCGACACGCCGCTCATGTGCTCCTTCATGTCGGCGTACATGTTGACGAAACTACTCACCCACTGTTTCGCGTTGTCTAAGATCTCCATGCCGCCAGCAATGGATGTGATCGTTCCCATCCACTTGCTGCCGAAATCGGCGATTTTATCTCCAAAGCTCTTCTCTTCTTCTACTTCCTGCTGTGCGCGAATCTCCTGCAACTCTTTCTTGGCACTCTTGAGCGCCTCGGTGTAGGCGTCCCACTGTTCCGAGCCGCGCTGCACGGCGCCCGAATTGAGTTCTGTATTGATTTGGCGAATCGTCTTTTGCAGCTCCTTCGGAGTCTGCTTGTCCATGCGGCGCAAACCTTCAGTAAGCGCCTGCACGCGGTTCTCGGAGCGCTCCAACTCTCGGGTGTTCTTTTTGAGTTCCGAGACGATTTCCTTGATTCTCTCCTTGGCGCGCTTACGTTGCGCGTCGGTTGTGCTACTGTCTTTGAGTTCTCGTTCGGCGGTCTTTCGCTGTTGGTTGAGCTCCTCCACCTTCTTTCGGAGTTGCTCAATATTCTCCTTGGCGTCGTTGTCGTTGACGTGGAGTTCGATTATCTTGATGTCCTTTTCTACCATAACCAAAAAAATAAATGCGGTATCTTGACTCTTTGCGTCAAAGATACCGCGATTCGTAGGTTGCGCAAATGACAAAAACGGGCGTGTCAGTGCGTACCTATTCCGTGGGTTTGCGGCTCAAGTTGTCGAACACGCCGGCAAACGCCTTACCCACCTCGTTTGTAAGCTGTCTGTTGAGCACCTTTTTCGAGATCTCCCACGAAACGGAAAACCACGGTCGTTTCTGTCTCGGCTCCCCGAGCCCTCGTTGTGCGCGCACCACGGGGTCTAAGATTTTGAGGTCGCCGCCGTTGCCCCGGCTGTAACCGTTACCCGTGCCGGCGTCGACGTAAATGCCATATTCTACAAAGCGGTAAGCCGCGTGCATGGAAAAGCCTTCGGCGTCGACACTAAGCCCTTGCGCGTGCACGCTGCTCTGCAACGTTCCGGTGCGGTGGATGTCCATGGTCTGAATGCGATCTGTCCAGATCTTCACCATCATATCATGCCACTCGCGGGCAAAGGCGGCAAAATCTTTCTCTTCGGGTTGCTTCATGGCTCTTCGTTCCACTCTTCGGGGTTGTAAACGATACTCACCGGCTCGTCGACATAGAACATGAAGTAGAGCCCGGTGCAGTCTGTGAGGAAAATGCCCCCCATCTCTCGCGAACGGATGTTGTCCATCTGCACATACAAGCCTTCTTTGACGAAGAGCGGTGCGTCGTTGAGCAGTCCCGATTGGAACTGCCTAAGGAGTTCGCGGCAAATATCCATCTTGCGCTGTCGGTCTGTTTCGTCGTCGTGCTCGTAGCGCATGAGGAGAAATACGGTGTAGGCCTTTCGTTTGAACCAGCCGCCGCTATCGCGAAAGGTGCCCTCGTCGCAAACGTCGTCGACGGCTACGAAATTGGCGTCCGTGTCGTAACGGTTGAGCACGCTGTCCAAATGATTGATCCCAGAACAGGAGACGGTGCAAAATTGGTGGTCGGCTGCCATGCGATTGCGTCGGCAAAGCGTGGCGAAATAGTCGTGAAAATTGATCATGGTGGCAAACTGTTAGTCGGGTGTGTTGTGTTATGCCCAGTTGGATGAGGGGATGATAAGAGCACCGCCTCGGCGGGGGAACCGCTCGCAGCCTATATATAAGGTGTCCCATGCGTCTGAACCGTCGGTGCGTGTCTCGAGCCGGTCTTCCTCTGTCTCTGCGAGTTTCTCGCCACGCTTGTCTTTCTTGCCGTTGTAGACGCCTGCCGATTGGAGCGAAACGAGGAGATCAGCACAATTCTCTTCGTTGATGTAGGGTGTGAGGTGTCCTTGTCCTTGGAAACCTCGGTTGATGAGTAGGTGCTTTTCGGCGTGATTCATGGGCTGCCCGATATAGACGCTCTGCACGCTGCGTCGGCGTTTTCTGAGGGTCTGTTCGATGACGCGGCGAAAGTCGATATCATTGACGGCGTAATTGGAGCCGATGGCGGTGCTGTCGTAATAGAACACGACTTCCTTATTGGGGCGGTTCTCGTAGTAGTCGCAAAAGTCGTTGACGAGTTCGACCAGCTTGCGCTCGTACTTGACGAAAAAACACTTGACGGTGTTCATGCGTCCCAGCTCTTCGTCGACCTGTCCCACCACCAGCCAGTTGATATTGCGATTGAAGTCGAACGCTATACACAGCGGCGCGTCGGGTATCAGGTCGTCGTCCACACGGCAGTCCACCCTTTCCAGTTCGCCGAATTGGTATTCCAACGCGTCTAAATAGTTGAAGTTGGCCGCCGTGTACAAGTGCTCTTCTGTCATGGAGGAGTAGAAACCATCTTTGAGTAGACGAACGGGGCGGCAAAGCACGGACGTTTGAAAGACGAGCGGCGGTAAGTCGCGCTGCATTTGTCTGATGTATTGTTCTCCCAGCACTTCGATATTCTCCAGCGTCGAATAGGTGCGATAAAAGAGGGCGTGCTTTCGGAGTAGCGAAAGTTGTTGTTCAATGCGTGCCACGCGTTTGGGCAAATAGTCCGGCACGCTATCGACCCCGAACTGCTTGATTCGATTGAGGTGCTTCCAACGCTCGTCTCGGAGTGCCACAATCGCGGCGATGAGTTCAGGATCCATCTTGTCCTCGTAGTTGAGAAACCACGAGCCTTCTTTGGTAATTGGCATATCGGACGTAACGAGCATGCCATGGTGGAACTGACAATGGCCAAATTCTCGTTGCTGTCCACGGTTGGCCAAGAATGTTTCGTCCTTGAGTCGTTCGAACTTGATAAACTTCGCCTCGTCGATGAAAAGGAAGTCAAAGGATTTCGAGTTGGATGTGCCTTTTCGGTCTTGGGAAATGATTTGAATGATCGAGCCGTTGTAAAAGGAGATGATATTCTCCCAGCTGTGCGGCTCAATCAGCGGTTTCTCCCAGCCTAAGTGTTTCGGCGGTCGCTTGCCTATCGTCCAATGCACGTCGCGCTTATAACCCCAACTCTCCCAGTGCATTGTCATGGAGGGCAAAGTGTTTGTCATGGCGCGTATGGCATTGGGGGCTACATAGGCCGATGTGCTGCGCGGCATGGCCTGAATGACGTTGAGCGCCTGTGCGGCTTGCAACAAGCCTTTTCCGGTGCCGCGTCCGGCAACTACAATCGTGTCGCGCGCGCCTACGGCCAAACTCTCGCGCTGCATGCGGTTCATGTAGATCTTCATTTGCCGAATTTTTGGATCGTCTCTCTTGCCTCTCGCGCTTTGGCATTGAGTTCAGTCAGTGCCCTGTGCGTTTCCGTGTCCATCACCGCGGGTTCTTTCGTGATGTCGCCGCCTGTCAATGCGCGAATTTGTGCGTCGGTGCTCTCTCTTTGCCGCTCTGCGGGCGAAAGGTCGTCGAACTCCTCGGCGTCGGTCGGTAATCGCTTGAAGAGTTCGTTGTATCGATTTGCGAGTTCGGCTTTCAGCCCCGTCCACCAAAAGATCACGGCATAGCGCTGCCCGGGCGAAAGTCGAATGTCGACGGCATACTCCTCTTGCTCGGTGCGATAAAGAATTCTTGCCATCTGTTCGATTGTTTCCGGTGCGCGCGAAATCAACCAGCCTTGGAAAAGGTTTTCGCAAATCAAATAATCACCATATTTGAGTCGTCCGTCAAACAAATGCGCGTCCACCGCCTTGTACTTCCCGATCCGCTCTACTCGTATGGGCGTGTCGGGCGGGCTTTCTATCCACTCCATCGCTTCGGCCGCCTTCAGCAAAGCATGGGGAGAAAGCAGCGGCCAAATGTCAGGGTTGGGGCGGTGGAAAGCAAAGCGGCGCAAAAAGCGCAGCTGAATTTCTTCGGTGGTAAATTTTTCCGTTGCCATGAGTGCGCAAAGGTATTGCAGCTGCAAATCTGTGAGCGCAGTCCAGCCTTGAGGTATATGGGCTTGTACGGTCTCAGGAAAAAAAGAACGTGGGGTGGTCTGTTTCATTCTGATAAAAGCCGCTGTGTCGTGCTCTATAGGTTGCAGATCCGGTGTATTCGGGGAGGTGTTCGCCATAAAGGGCTAAGGACGCTCTTATATTGTCGACGGCTTTGGCTATCCCCCCGCCTACCATATCCTTTGCCATGAGAATGCGTCCTCGCTGCAAGATGACTTGGAGTGCCCGTTGTCGGGGTGAATCGTCGTCGGTGCGATATTCTCCGCCGTCTCTCAACCAGTCCAGCATGACCTCGTAGAGCTCGGGGGAAATCTCGTGGAGAACTCGGATACTCCCCTCGTGTCGTTCCGGTGCCAAACGGCTGTATTCACGCGCATAAACGTCTTGTTCCTCGCATGTCACCCCGTACTCTCGCAGCATGGTGGGAGTGAAAAGGAAACTGTCCACCATTTCCCGTGCGGTGGGGGTCTTGTTCCAATCGGTGGTCAAAGCCATTGTTCTCAACTCGTCGAACGCTTCTGAGCCCTCTTGGTAAAGTTGCCTTTGCAGTGCGTCCACGCGGGCTTGAGAGGCGGGGGTCTTCTCAGCGGTGGAGATGACGCCAAAGCCCGAACCGGTCAAAACGAGATCCAGGCTGCGCACCGCGTTGAGAGCCGCGGCCAAACAAATGTAGCGTTCTCTCAGTTCGTTCAGCTTTTCGTATGGTGCAAACTCGGCTGTACGGTTTTCGTAGAGCTCCAGTTGTGGCACCATTTTGCGATATACGCTGTCCGTTGCGTCTCGGAATGCCGGCACGACGGCGTCGAACTTCTGTTTTGTGATAATACTCATGACTGTGTAATTTTAGCGTCGCGATGTTCGTCGAGTGTGGTTAATTGAATCATTGGCAGCGTGGGGGTGCCTCGAAAGCCGTTATAAGCAAAACACAAGCGCAAAGCAGTCAGCAGAATATCCTTCATCGGTTTGAGGAGTGCTTGCTTCATTGTGTAAAGTTCTCGTTTGTCCGATCCGCTATTATTGGTTTGCGCTTTCCCCGGCACCGCTCCCACCATGTTGGGATGAACGCCAAAGGCGAAACAGATGGTATTTGCCGCGGCTTGGATATCCTCCGCCCACTCGCCACCTTCCTTCTTACCGTCGATGACGTTAATGCGAATATCGCGTTGTTCGTGTCCGTCGGGCGAAATGTAGTATTTCGATACCCAAACCTTATCCGAATTCTCCAAGCCCGAAAGGAACTTGCGAATGTTTTCCTTCTCTCGGCGTACCCGTTCTTGGATTTTCTCAGGATCAGTCAAGCCCTCTTCTTGACAAATTCTGCTGTAGTAGTCGTTCTGCACCTCCACTAAGTATTTCACGCTCGTGTGGTTTCGCAGCTTGGCGCGCTTACCCACGGAAATCAAACGCTTCTCG
Organism: uncultured Prevotellaceae bacterium; assembly: GCA_963542795.1. Lineage (GTDB taxonomy): Bacteria > Bacteroidota > Bacteroidia > Bacteroidales > Bacteroidaceae > Alloprevotella. Next base: position 106,407 of record CAUTYW010000002.1, read on the forward strand.
TCATAGCTGCCCCCTCGCAGTATGGACGACCAGTAAGGCACGGGGTAATATTGGCAGCCCGCTGTAGGGAATCTCGAAACGACGGCAAATTTCCGTTCACGCGTCGGCGGTCTCATACGTCCGGTCTTCGGATCAACATCCAGTCCCATGCGCACTTTCAAATCTCCCAGCGGGTCTCTCATGTCCAGCAGTGGTATTTTTTCTATCTCCTCGGGTTTCGGGGCGCTGCCATGCCAGTTTGCATAATAGACAAAGGGGATTTTGCCAAACTTGTCCGCCTCGGCCAAACGACAATAGGGGGCTTCTTTGTGGACAAGGCGGTTGATTTGTTTCCCGTCTGCCGAAAGGATCACGACCGAAATCGCAAAGTAATAGAGCTGCATGTCGGTGGCTTGGTCGAGCACATACATGGGCAAAGCCTGTCGGCTGATCCATTGTTCTGCTTGCGCGTCGTCCTCGCCGGTGTAGACGCCCGCTCCATACAAGGCGGTGACGTTGAAATTCAGACATTGTGCTGTCACTTCATCTCCGTCGATGAGTCGTTTCATCTCGTATGGCAGTTGATCGTCGTTGCCGAAAGGGATGTATTTCTCATGATTGCTTCCGGGCAAAGTTTTAGACTTGGGGGCTCCTACCACTGTGTCAAAGACTTCGGTGGTGTCTCCCACTTCTGCAACCATGGCTTGCACGCCGTCCATGCCTATTGTCCAAAAGTCGAATGATGTCTCCATTACATATAAATTTTCATGTCGTCGATTTCAAAAAGCATATAGTTCCGAAACTCTCGTATCTGTCCCGATGGTAGGAGCAGAACGCGGGTGTTTCTCCGTTTGCGATATTCACTGTGAAAGATCGCTCTCTGGTACAACAAGATTTCTCCTGTTCTGAGTTCCCATACCCTCAAGCGGTGCGGTTGCCCGTCTCTCAACAAACGTCGCGCCTCGGCTTGGTGGATACGCGTGGGGTATTTTCTCTTTTCTGGATTACTCATAGCTATTGTCAAAACTATCGTCGAAAACCTTTCTGCGAGCGGCGGTGCTTGTGTTGTCGATGACTGCCGCCTCTTCGTCTACTTTGAACTTTATAGTTGCCAAACCTATTTTGGTTGGATCGTCGCTCTCTTTAATTTCAGATTCGACGGGTGTGATCATTGCGCGGCTTGGTAGCAAGCGCACCTCACGAGATAGGGCTACTTCCTCCACGCTGTGGTCTCCGGGTGCAAGGGGCGCGAATGTGCATGACAACTGTACTTCGTCTTCAGATTGGTAGTTCTGTGTTCGTCCTGAAATACGCGCTGTCTTGTACGTCTGTTTGGCGCTCCGTTCCACGGTTCCGAATGCGTGCATGGTATCCATGATGCCGAATGCATTCCGGTATTCGATCTCAACTCCGCCCGCTAAAGAAAGCCCCGGCGGCGCCATAATGAAGTGGCGGCGGCGGGCTCCACAACTCACGATGTACCTACAAAGCTGTGCTCCCGCGGTGGGTGGAGTAAATCGATTCGGCGAAACGTCTGCAATGCTCGCTCCGTCAGTGGATTGTGCAGCTATACTTTCGGCTCGTGTCAAAACGCTTTTGGGCGTTGACCATACAGTGGTAACCGTCACTCCGCTATCGCTACCGATCCAAGCCACGCGTTCCGTGGCTGCACGGTGCGTGATCTTGGTCGTTTGCAAAAGCGAAAGGAAAGAGCTTGCGGCAAAGGCCGTGGCAGTCTCCCCCATTCTGCGCTGCGCGGGTATGACAGATGATGTTGCCAGTGTTGTTCGGTTGCCCTCCTTCACCACCTCCAATTTCACCTCGGAAATTCTCCCCTCGGCGCGGTCGCGTATCAACGTACCCACGTCGTGGAGTACGATTTTCCCGTTGTATGGGCGCAAAGTCAAGTCCAGCACAACGGCCGCGTTCACGCTTACCAAACACTTCAGGGGCGTGCTTGAGGATATTGTCAAAGCCTCCCACTCATCAGGAAAGGTCAATGATGGAATCGATGAGAGTAACTGCATACCTTACGCTACTTTTTTTTGCCTGATAGAGCGGCAACCACCGCGCATACCGCGGCGAGCACCAGCACCCAATCAGCAATGTTCCACGATGGTTCTCGTCTTTCTTTCAGTAGTGCCGTCTCCCAGTGTCCGTGCCCGGCCTCAAGAGCTACCGTTTTTGTTCGCCAAACGGTGTCAGTTCGAATGTGCCAGCGTTCTTTAATGCGTTCTTTGACGGTGGTTGCTCCTTCGAGATAAACACTATCATGCAAATAGACGCTATCCCGTACAAGTGCCGTGAATCTAAGCGTGTCGGTTCTGTTGACTTTCAGCGTGTCGTGAACTATAACGCGCCGCTCCACGGTTCGGGTGGTGGTGCAACTTGAAAAGCAAAGGCTAAGCACCAGCAGAATCAGCGGTGAAAGTTTTATGCTCGAATCTATCTTCATGTCAGTCTGTAAAAGGAATCGCTTCCACTCTCGAGATCCAGCCCTTGAGATACTTTTGTTGGCGCGGGTTATTCTTCACTATGGCACGCAAAAATCGCAGCCGCTCGTTTTTGAGTGCAAGAAACAGCGTCTCGGGCGGTGTTGCATTGGCCGCGGCCAAAGTCTTCGCCCCCATAATTCCGTCAACATTCTGCGCCAAAACACGCTGAAGAGCTTTGATCCCATGTGCTCCGCTGTGGAATGTAAAGTCTGCGACCATCATTGCCACGGATTGGGATTTCAATTCGTCGGCCTTACAGCGTTGCCAGAAATCGTGATCCGCGATATTTCTCCACTCTTCATAAGAAATCGCCTTCAATTCTTTCACCGTCGGTGTGGGTCGTTTTTGAGATTTTCTCCATGCGGTGAAAGCTGCGAGTGTTACCCCGATCATCGTGGCTCCACCGCGGTCGTCCGGGTCGTTGGCAAAGCCCTGCAAACGGGCTTTTTCAAACAGTGCGTCCGTTGATTTGTTTTTGTTCTCTACGCCGGCTTCAAATCGCAGCAAGTGGCGCAAAAAAGGATTGATGTTTGGCATAATCAATTTTGTTGTGGCTTAATACTATTGTTTGTTCTTGACTCAAAGCCTTGTATCTCAAAAATCGCTTTGTGATTGTTGATAATATTTCGGCTGTCCTCGTGGATGAGTCCCCTGTGGTTGCGTCCTTTGTGTGCTCTGCCGTCGTCGGCTGCGGTTGCGTTGTTATCCAAATCGTAGTCGACGAAATAGGTCATCCCCGTCTCCACCTTTTTCCCGGCATGAAATTTCCAAAGGTCGATCGCGTACAGTGGTACGTTCTGAAGTCGTCCGTTGACATTGATTTGAAAAGCCTTCTTTTCAATGCGTATCGGGCAAACACGTGAACAATACCAGCCATCTTCCACCCGCGTCGCATTGATATCACCGGTCGCTGCTCCATGTTCGTCTATCAACGCGTTTTCAGGTGTGGCCGTTGTGGAGAAATTATTTTCTAACGGGTTGAACCAAAAGGCGGCGGGGTAATCTTCTGTTGGCGTCGACGTGCGCGAACTCTCAAAGATTTTGTGCATGCTGCCGTCTGCTCGTCTGAACTCACTCCAGCCCTCTGTATAGTAAGCTCCATGCCCGAATTGATAAAGTGGATATTCCTGCCCATTTTCGGCAAAATAGGGGCTTTCCACCTTCATCTGCTCAATCTCCTGATCATGCCAGTTATCCTTATTGTCCGTTAACCAGTTGTAGAGTTGCGAAATCGTAGTGAATCTTGTCAGGCGAATCATCTGCAACGGCGTCCATACGCCCGCCACTCGGCGTGCATTGGCAAAGATCCCCTCGGGGCCCAAATCATAAAGCAGCGCCCCGGTTTCGGGGTCGAAGCATTGCAGCACCGGGAATCGCCGTTTTTGAGAGTCAGACCTATACCCAAAGACCAAACCGGGGTGTTTACAGCCTGCGGCGTAAAATCTCATTTCCGCGCCGGCGGTAACCATGCGATCCTCTGAGATGTTCCCCGTTGAGAGATTGTCTATTTGTGCACTTCCGGCTAACAGCAGGCGCGTGCTAACCATCTCAAAAGAGTCTCCCTTTTTCCAGTAAGGAGAATTGGCACCGGGGCGCGTCTCGTTTCCCGCTTTGGCATGCGTGCGGGTGCAGCGATATGTTTCTTGCGTCCCCGTGGGCGTCAAGACAGTCACCACGTCCTCATAACCGCCTCCCGTCCTGTTGCGTCCCCGAAATACCGTCCCTTCGGCAAACGCGTCCCAATAGCCACGATTTTGCACGGAGGCGCCCACTTTATCGTTTTCAGACAAGCACCATGGCGTGGCCGTTATGCCCTCTTCCAATTTGGGAGCGCAAAATAGCACCTCGTGTCGCTGTGCATTGTCGGCGTTTTTCAGCCAGCAGCGTAAATAAGCGCGGTTTTCCTCTCCGGGCTTTGCAGCTCTCGCCTTAAATGAAATCGACAATCTTTGCCACGCCCCGGGCTTTGCTGCCGAAAGGCGAAAATGCTCGCCCGAATTGGGAAAGACAATCAACCAGCCGGTATTGCTACCACGGACATAAACCGAAAATGTGTAGTCCAGCCCCGCGATTAAGTCCACCGGTATGCGCTGCGAGAATTGCGCGTACTCTTCACCCACGGCGCCACGTTCCACCACCGTTCTCAGCACTCCACACCCTGTAACGGCGGGCTGTACGTCTTTCGCCGTCTCAGTCTTGGCGTGTGTGCCGTTGAGACCAGATTCCCACGCTCCGGCTTGATGAAAGTCCGTCCCGTCAAGCAGATTGGGGCGTGTGGGTTCAGCTTCGGCTCCGTCTTTACCCAGCCGCGTAACCAAACGGACTGTATTCTGTTTGCTGTTCCCGTCTGAATAAACGACCCGCTCATACGTCCAAAGCCACGGCGTTTGCGACGTTGGCACGTCCGGTTTGCTCTTCCAGCCACGTACGTCGTGTCCGGGGGCGGTTCCATCGGCCGTGAGCAGATAAAAGGATTCGATACGTTCAATGCCCCGGCCGGCTGTGCCTGGTTCCCCGGGGTCGCCCGGTAAACCTTGTTTGCCTTCGACTTTCGCCCAAACGTAGCGCGCGGGATCTTTCGACACCTTTTCCTCAAAGTCCGTATACATTCCGATAAAGGCGTAATTCCGTCCGCCCGGCGTGGTCGTAAAATCTTTCTTCCCGTCGGCGCTGTTGGCATAGGCTACGTGCATGTGGCTCGACTTGCCATTGGCGCCCGGGTCGCCCGGCAAACCTTGTTTGCCTTCCACCTCTGTCCACTGATAGGCCTTCGGATCGGTGGGGTCGGGTTCATTCTCGTCGACACACACGCCCATATAAACAAACTTGCGACCGTCGGGGTTCGACGTGGTGAAGTCTTTGAAGTCCTCGCCGAGCCCGTTGGCGTGGGCGATGTGCAAGTACCTCGTTCGGCCGTCCTCGCCGTTTTCTCCTCTGAATCGCGCCCAAACGTAGCGCGTGTGGTCGGGCGACGCGGTCGGTTTGTCGTCTGTATATATCCCGATATAAGTGTTATACGTGGGATCGAATGAGAGCCCGCGTCCATCGGGCTGTGCTGAATACGCCACATGCGTGTAGCTGCTCTTGCCGTCTTTGCCGGGGTCTCCCTTTTCGCCCTTCTTGTCCATCTCCGACAAGCACCACGGCGTGGCGAACTCGCCCGTCTCCATCTTCGGGTGGCAAATGTCCAGATAGTTCCCCTCGCTTTTGAGCAGTTTGAAAAAAGCCCACAAGTTCTTCGGCAAATTATCTTCCGGTGCGTCGTAGAACACGCTCAAAGAATAAGTCGTCCACTCTGCGGTAAGAGAAAACACAAGGATTAATTGTTTTCCCCAATTCTCAAAGACCCCATTTCGCTTAATACGTGGGAAAAAGTATTGTTGCTTTCCGTGCATTGGATAACAAGCAAAATATGCTTTGCCGCTACCTCTACATTTGAAAGAGAACGTGTACCACATGCCACGAGGATAACGATCCGCCCACGGCTCCCACCATACGTGCGTATATCGCTCTTCCCCGTTTCCTTCGACATGGAAATAGTTATCGCCGTCCACTCCTCCGGGCAAAATACTTGCATAGGTTCTCCCATCTAAATACCCCTTGGTGAAATGTGGGCGCGTCACGTAATCGGTGCAGTGCCAAAGATTCGGATTCGCCGCCGGGGTCGCCATTTTGTCGTTTTCAGATAAGCACCACGGGGTCGCCGTTTCGCCTTCTTCCAACTTCAGCGCGGAAAAGTAGGTTTTAGCGCTGTGATCCATACAACGCAGCATAATTCTCACCCCTTCGGGTATGGTGTCCGGGGTCGTAAACGTATAGGAATACCGCGCCCACTTATTCGGATCAGCATTCGTGCAAGGTGTATCTCGATTTGCGGTTGCAGAAAGAAACCAAAGCACCAACATTCCCGGTGCTCCTTTTGAATAGACCGAAAGCGTGTAGGTTGTATTGGGGCGCAACAGGTTTGCGATATACAAGATACCTTGTATCCACGTTTCGTTCTTATGTGCACCTACGGCTTGTGCCAAAGGATGCACCTTGTCTTCTCGCGATTGATTGAAAGTAAAACGCTCGAAGTCTTTCCAATTTCGGACGTCCTCCATACCCCGAAAGCTCGTGCCGTCGATAAGGTTTGCCCCCGTCGGCGGTGCGCTCTTACCCGCGTCGCCGTCCTTTCCGTCCTTCGGCTTTGCCTGAATGAGCGTCCAGTGAATAGAGTTCGGCGTGGGTGCCTCTGTCGTCCCTTCGGACTTTGTTGTCGTGCACCTCCATCTCGCACCGTCCACCCACACATCGCTAATCTCAAAGCGTTTGGTTTCCGGGTTGCGAGTTCCCCCGAAATACTTAGCTCCCTTTGTCCAGTTGCCACGATCCACAATTTCAGGAATAGGATTCGCCTTGGCGTCCAGTCGTATGATGTCCTGTACCACCAGCCCGCGCGCAAACAAATAGTCATCTTTGCCGTCAACGACTTCACCCAGTTCTGCTTTCAAGAAGTCGGGCAAAGTGCCAAAGGACGCTCGTTGGTGCTCGGCTGTGATCTTCGGGGCGGTTACTCCTTGCAAGTGCATGATACGTCCCTCTCGCGATGAGAGATACAAACACGACCGGCGTTCTGCAATACTCGTGTTCCCCCACCGTGCAAGATTCATCCCCTCGCACGGCTGCATATTTGCTCCACCGGGGACGTCGGCGTTGTCATACAAAGAGCAAGTAATCGAATTATCGTTGATATCTACACTTTCGACTCTCAACCATGCCACGGCGTAAAGTGCCGTTTCGGGTGTGGGCAAAGGCGTGTTCGGGCGAAAGGCTCTGACAGCCGCTGTGCTTACGATACCTTTAATCACGTCGTGAACAGCGAAAGCCGTAATGTCACCCTCAAATCGGCGGCGCATGGTTAATATCCATTGCGTGCCTCTCTGTTCAACCTGTTCCACCGTTCCGCTTTCAGTCAACAACCAGTCGCCCTCCACGGCTGTGAGACGATTGATTTGCATTTCAGCCACCTCCAACCGCGAACGTACGGTAAGGGTTTCCACTTCCGCTGCACCGTCTTTATTGATACGTGCCCCACTTTGCCCCGAAAGGAAGTCACCGACGATCAACTGTTCCTTTACTTCTTCCGTTCCTTCTGTGCGCACGTCGCTCGCAGTCAGGCCTTGTGCAAAATGAATGGGAGCATGTGCCGTGTCGGGGCGTATCCCCGAAAGATAGCGACTGTCAGCCCCTTTCATCAGCGTAATCAAATCAACAAGCAGCTGTCCGACGCGTTGCGCCGTATTCGCCGCCTCTTGTACCTCGTCCCGAATTTGTTCGGCTCGTTCCAGCAATGTTGCCATGTTCCTATTGAGTTACGTCGTTTCCTTGTTTTCTCTTCGCCTGTTCAAGCTGCTCGACGAGTTTCTTTACCAGCTCGTCCTTGTTCTCCGCGGGCTGTCCGCTGTCTGCGTCTTTCAAGAATTGGAATAGCACCTGCGAAATGATGCCAGGCAGTCCGGGGATCTCGTTGGTCTTTTCCAAAACGACGCGCACCGTATTCTTTTGCTGCTCAATTTTCGCCTTATCCTCTGCAGATTCAAAAATGCTCTTCAACTCCACACCGCCACATACAATGACACACCCCAAACAGAATATGGGGATCGGTAAAATTGTGCATGCCATCATGTCCAGTTGAGCCAGAATGATGTAGATGACAAGATAGATTGCCGTTTTATTACCGGTATCTCTCAACCTCGACGACACGATTTTCTTCTTGTTCTTTATAGACTTGTATACTCCAGAAACCAAATCAACGAGCACCAAACTGAGCAGAAAACCGGCTCCCCATGTAATCATCGCTGTGTGCTGTCCGGCATTCTGTTTGAGGAACAGCCAATTAACTTCGCCAAACCATTCAAGGAATTCCATCATTATATCCTCTTCTATTAAATCAATTCTAACATGGGAAAGATTCCCGTCCATATCACATTTACTTGCACCACGGTGGGTGATTCGTACTCTCCCGGGTGTATTTGCTCTGTAGTGATGAGCGGCTTGTTTGTTCCAACGCCTCCCACGAGCCATTTCGTTCCCTCCGTGTCTGTGAGCCGCAAAGCGACCGCCGTTGTGAAGGAGTGGCGCACGCTGCAGCGCGCTGTTATTTTTGTCGTGTGCAGCCGCAAACCGTTCTCTATTGATTCCGTTACTTCCGCCTCTGCGATATCCTTCAAACAGAATGTTTCTGTGCGTGGGCTGTGCTCACGGGCAAACACCGCGTGAAAGCCGTCTGCCGTTGCGGTGGGCATGATTGCCTCCACCTCTTCGGCGGTGATTGACTCTATCCGATTCAGATACCTTCTCATTGTGTTGTTTCGTTATCCACTTCCTCAAACTCCACGTCTTTCGCTTCGGCTTTAATGTAGCGCGCCGTCAATTTCTTCACGAGCTTCTCCACGTCGACAATCGGTTCAAAGCCTACAACCGAAACGTCGCCCGAAATTTCCAAGAACGGCGGCGTAATTGTCGAGTAGTCCGGTGCAGCGGCTTCGTCTTTGTCGAGTCGCATAAACTTACCCTGCGCATTGACGAGTTGTGCCATGGCACGTGCGTCTCCGTTGACTCGTGCAGTATTCCAGGCCTCGTCGAGCCGTTGGCGAAACTGCCAGCGCTCGAACTCCACGGTGCTCTGATTCATCGCGCCCAAACAATACTTGATCACCTTTAGATCTTCGTATGCCATGGACTTTCCGACTCGATACCTCCGAATGATTTCCGCCACGATATCTTTATCCAACAAACGAGGATGAGCCAGCCAGTAGTTGTAAAGATCTCGCAAACGGATCATTCTCCCCCGCGTGCCCGTCGAAAGCCCGGCCTCCTGCATTTCTCTGTCGTCGGCAAAGAGAAATTTTTGCGCGGTGTCGAGCAGCGTGATGTTCATAAGTCGAGTTGTGCTTGTTTGAGATACTCAGCCACGCGTTCGGTCGCACTGGGCGATCCCGCCTCCATGTACTCAATGTTGCGTTCTCGCATTTCGAGCGTGGTTTGTGCTCTGATGCGTCGAAAGACTTTACTGATTTCTTGATTTGGGTCTTCAATAGCGTCTCGCAAAGCCGTTTCGTCGACGTCCATCAGCACCGCGATGTCCGCGATCGGCGTCAATGCTTTGACGAGTCTTTCGAAAAGCGAAAAATCAAACTCATCATTTAAGTTGAAAAGTTGGGATGTTTTGAAATTTTCTTCGCACATATTCCGCAAAAGTCCTCTTGTTTGTAATGTTATATACCTCGTTTCTTGTGCCGCGCGTGCCGTTTTGTGAAGTGATCACGGTGCAGCTCTGCTCCGTCCCCTCTATCACCACGGCTTTCGCGTGGTTGGCACAATAGTTCACCGTGTCAAAAACAGCTGTCGTGATAGTTCTTGTTCTCGCGGTCTTTTCCGCTGCCTTCATATCAATGTACAGATCGGCTCGCCCGATGAGTCCTTTCTTTTTCAGCGCATGTATTTTTCGCGTGAACTCTTCCCCCACCGAAAACGAGGCGATCAGCACATTGGCTTTCCCGGTGAATTGCAGTAGACGTTCGATGACTTCACCCAGTTGGATCTTATCGCTAATAAACAGCTGCAAAGGTTCGTCGCGTGGGTTGTGTATTTCCGGTTTATCTTCTATCATAGTTGTCGTCTTTGAAAATTACGGGGCGAACATTATCACAACATCCGCCCCGTGCAAATTCATAAATCAATCTCTAACTCATTCGGCGGTGGGCTGCTCTGTTGGCATTTCCACCCCGATATCTCTCAACCGTTGGGCGAAATCAGGTTTGAAACTACCGCCGGTTTCCACGATCATATTGATTCGTTCCGTGATTTGACGGCGTTCCTCTTCAATTTCGTCGGGCGCGGGCTCTTCGGTCTTAAGGAGCTGCTCGAGTTTTGCCACATGGGCTGAAATAAACTTGCGTGCGGCTGCCACTCTTTTCACCTCGTTGCCCGGATCTTCCGGTTCAGTTGTTTCTTCGTCTTCGTCGGCGGTGCCATACGCGTCGTATTCATCCCAGCCGGCGATGTACTCTTCATAAAGCCCCTCTAAGATTTTTATCTTCTCGTAGCGATCACAGGGCGGGGCTTTTTCCAGGTCTTGCAACTCTGTGAAAGTTCGTCTGATCTTTTCATAGAGTTCTCCACCGCGGTCGTAAATCGCTCGGATATGCTCGGGGAGTTCATCGTGGTCGGGGCGGCGTCCTCTGTGGGCATTCGGGGCGGTGGGTGTTTCTTCTACGGTGTCGTCTTCAGAGAGCTCGCTTTCCGTTTCCTCTTCGGGCGGTGGGATAAGAGAGCGGACTTTGGGGAGCAGTTCGCGTTCCATCTCACGAATGCTTTCTACCGTATGCCCGTCGAGCCGAATTTGCAGAAACTTTTTCAAGTCGTACTCCACATGATCGTGTGCGGCCTCCGGGCGGTTCATCGCCAAATTATAAATGTGGCGGTTGCCGTTGATCCGCAAAAGCAGTTCCGCCCCCTCTCTCACGTCGCGTTCTTCTCGCGGCGTTTCAAGCCAGCGTTTAAGGCTTTCTGTAAATTCCTTATCCATAATCAGGCATGTGATCCTACAGCAGCCGCTGCAGTGGGTTCGTCGGTGGCTCCTGAAATCGAGCCCTCGTCCACTTCGATTTTTCCGGTGTAGAAAGGTGCGGGCGAAATATCTCGTGCAACGACTTCAATCGTTGTTCCTCCGCCCGAATAGCCTTCTCCGGTTGAGAGCTTGGGCTTTACTTCGGTGCTGAACATTTCCGATCCCACGAGTCGCGCCTTTCCGTTTCGCTGCACACACAGGAAAATGAACTTATCTTCAGCAGCCAACTGACAGAAACCGGTGGCGGCTTCCTCGACTCCGGGGTAAAGGAATGTCAGCTTATTCTCGTAAAGTTTAGATGGGTCTTCTCCGGTCATATCGGATTCCATCTGCGCTTTACTGTCGATCACGTCAATACGCTTCCACTTCTTATCCGCCTTCAGCACGAATTCGCCTTGCAATGTTGCAAGTTTCTCCATGGTAGCCCCGCTGTCTGTGGCCAAAACGCGTTTCGGCCACTTCACGACGTCGCGTTTTGAGAGGAAATAGACGTGATCTCTCAAGCCTGGCTGCACCCTGCTACCTTGGCAGTGCACCAAACTTTCTGTGAGAGTCGGAATTCCGTTGCATTTGTTTGCCATAATGATGTTGTCTTTGAGGGTTAAGCATGCAGTTTGCCGACGAACAGGCGTTCTTTCTGAATAGATTCGAACTCCGTTCCGAAAAACATTGTTGCCACGTATGAGAGCAGAAACTCGTGGTGTTTTTCGATTGCGATATTCTCCTTCGCCAGCCCGGCGCCATATCCATACAGCATGTTACTCTTCGTGGTCAAATGCAGATAGCCTGACCCCTTTTTGGAAACCAAAGGCACCAGCTCACAAAGGTTCTGCGTTCCCTCGAGGAACGTCTTCGAGAATTCTTTGTTGTAAGGAGTTCCACCAAAGCGGGTAGCATAATCACGATTATAGGCTTGATATACCTTGACAGGCACATAGAGCTTTGTTTTCGCGCCTTGCAATTCTTCGGCCGCCCCCTCATAAAAGTCCATCAGAATATCGACGGCATTGGTCTTCGTGATGGGTTCTGCAAACTCCCAAAGATTTCCGTTCGATGTGGAAATATTGCTGTTGTCAATTTCTTGTTTGGTGATGGTATCGAAACCGTTAAACAAGTCTTTGGTTGTGGTTCCCGAATCGTTGCGTTTTGCTGCCCAAATCGCTTCATTGAGTTTCTGACCCAGTTTTCCGGACAAGTACGTAAGTACCTGCAGTGCCAAATCTGCTGTTGTCAACTGTATGCCCTGTGCCACAAGTTCGCCCCAAACGGTGGTTGCCGCGGTGTTGACGTCAAACCGCTTCACTACCGATCCGAGGAATGTTTCCAGCGTACGTGCATTGGCATTCACGCCGTCGTTATCCACTCGGGTGGGATCGTAGGGGCCGAGTTCGATATTTCCACCCAATTCCGACACGATTTCACGACCTGCCACTCCGGGGCGAGAAGTCATGTGTTGCAAAGTTTCTTCGCAGCTGATGATGGGCGTAACCAGGAGCTGCTTTTTATAGGTGGTCGCCGATTTTTTGAGATCGTCCTGTGTGAGTTTAAAGCTCATATTCTATTGATCTGTCTGTTATAAATTCGGACTATGTCGTCTCTTCTTAGAGCAGTCCTTTAATTTTTTCGAGTTGGGCTTTAGCATTTGCCGCCGCCGTTGTAATCTCATCGTCCTGCGGTTGATTGCCGGTGTCATTGACCTGTTTCGTCTCATCTCCGTCTGCACCGGCTGCCGCTTTAATCTCTTCTTGGAGCTTATCAATCTTTGCCTGCAGTTCGGTGTTTTGCTTTTTGAGTTCTTCTGCATGCTTTTTCGCGTCGTCCACTTCCGTGTTTGCCGTTGCGAGCGCGTTGTTGAGTTTTTCGGCCTGTGCGGTCGAAATCATCACGCCTTTCTCCGAGGCTGTGATTTGTTCAACGCCCAAAGCGTTCAACAAGTTGGGGTGTGTTGTCTTATCCATGATCAAACAGTGTTTTTTATTTTGCACGTCATCGTTTTTCTTCCCGAAACCTAATTTTGCCAGCGCGCGTTCAATCATTGAGGGTTCGCTAACAATAGGGAGCGGTGGCACCGGCAAACCGTATTCGCTGCACATGGCTGTCACAGTGGCCGTGATCCCCTCCTGCCCGGTGGCACTCTCATCATATTTGTCGATTTCATCGATAAGGCCGATTTCGAGTGCCTCCTTTGCCGTGATCCAGCGCTCTTCTTTCATGAGTGCTGCCATCTCTTCAACGCTCTTCCCTGTGCGTGCAGAATAGATATTTGCAATCAAGTCGTCAAAGGTGGAAAGCGTTTTGCGAAGGTTCTCCAGCTCTTCTTTCTTTTTATCGATTGCTTCCTTGTTTACCCTCTCCCAGTTGTAAAGAAGAATCGACGAGTTGTGTACCAGCATGACCGCTTCCGGTGCCATCACTATGCGGTGCGCTCCCATTGCGAGGATTGTCGCGGCCGATGCGACAAAACCACTGAGATAAACCTTTACCTTTCCATGGCCGCGAAAGAGCGTACAGATATCCAAACCATCGGAAAGGCTGCCGCCTAACGATGAAATGCGCACCTTAATCTCATTGTCACCATAAGGTCGCATGGCTTTGCGCACACTATCTCCTGTGATCCAATAGCCAATTTCGCCCTCAATGTTGATATCGTATTTTCTTGCCATTTTCTGCGTTTTCGATTTAGCGCAAAGATAGGAGAACGCGCGTGGGCAAAAAATGACAAAAGCCGCTGAACGGATATACCAGTTCAGCGGCTAAAAATATAGATCATGATCCTTCCTCTTTCAAGTTTTGGGGCGGGTACCTATGTTCATCCCGAAAGGGTGGACATAGGCGCCCCAAAACGTCCCGAACGGCTAAAAACCAAAGGAATAGGGCAAAAGAGAAAGGCAAAAAACTCTGTTTTTCAGTCTTTCCGGCTCTGCTTTGCCCTATTCCTTTGGTTTTTAGCCGTTTGTTCCCGAAAGGCCGTCACGAAAGTGCGGCCTTTGTGCGAATGCACCCCCCTGGCGCCCTACGCTTCGAGGCTCATGAGCGCCCTAAAAAAATGCTAAATATGCGTTAAAATCCAGGGGCGACCGCACACTCCGATCAAGATGAAAGCAAGCACAAAAAAAGATACGATAACTCCCTAATTGTCAAGCCAAAAGCTTGCTTATTTAGAAAGAAAATCGTATCTTTGTATTGCAATTGAGAGAGGTGATGACTCTCAAAATTGCCGCTTTCAGCACGAGGCTGTCAGCGATGTCAAACCTTTAATAACGATTCTCATGAAGATCCTTGTTATCAAGATTTTCTGCTTGGAATTCTCCATCGTATTGAGATGGATTAAGCCTTAAAAGGCTATCAAGCAACAGGGTGTGGGGCTAAGCCCCCGCCCTACCTTCTTGAGGTTCGTTACATTGCAAAAATACAAACAAAAGTACAATGGAGCAAACAAAACACCCGAAAAGTCCGCTTGGTAGTGTTCCAAGCAAAGGCCGCCCGCGTACAGTAGCACGCAAAATCACAATCGGCCTACCAGAAGACGCGTTGCAAATCTATGATAGCTACTTGTACAAGACGGCGTTCGTATCCGACGCGATCCGCTTTTACCATCGCTATTTAGAGGAACAGGCGAAAAATACCACCGAAGAGTAGAATGAACAACGCTCCCACGTAATTTGAACGTGGGGGCGTTGTTGTTGTCGTTGTTATCATCTTGACAGGGCGCTTGTTATGACTGCAACGATTTGGGAAATTTCGGCGGTAATAAGATACCTTGCTCCTCCAACTGCTTTTTCATGCGGTAATATATCCGCTTGACTGCGTCTCGGTGGGTGATCCTTATACCGTGACTCTTGCACCACTGTTCCAGGCTTTCCAGCGTCAAGCAGCCTTTGGAAGCAGTATTGAGTACGAATGCCGTCAAGTCTAATCTAAAAAAGCGCTTGAGATCTCTTGTAAATATGATCTTGGCTGCTTTCGACAAATGATGGTAGTGCTCGGGCTTGTGTCTACTCCTATTAGGTAACACGACTTTCAAAGTCATGCCTCTTTTCTGTTCCACCTCCTCCCCTCCTTGCTTTGGTCTCGCTACTGCCACCAGCGCATGTAGTAAATCATTATGGGGCGATCTCGCGGGGAATCGTAACGGATTGCCATATTTATTAACAAGCCAATCAAACAAGTAAGGAGGAACTGTCAACTCCGTCGTTATATCTTTCATAATCAAACTATTACAAAGACAAAGATACGATATTTTTTCGTATATATGTGTCTTGTCTCCATCTAATTCTTTTCACTCGCTTTTTTTAGATAGGTCGGTTTCACCCTATTTTTCTGTATCATTGTATCAGTACTGTATTTCAATTAGATAGGACTGATACAAATCAATGAAAGAACACCGATCCACTCAAACACTATGCTCTGACAACTCAATTTGCTCTGATACACTTCCCTTTGATACAGTTCCTCGTTCTTTTGTATCAGTTCTGTAACGGATTTGTATCGGTTCTGTATCACCTATTAAAACACTGATTTATAGTTATCTACACTTCCTGTTTCTTTCCCTGATACGATGATACAAATAAATAGTACAAAATAAGGGGTATCTATTTTTTCAATCTATCCCTTTGAAGTGCTGCGAACTGTGCCCCTCGCGCCTAATACGCTAAATATACATAAAACGCGCCATGCTGCTTGCATGACGCGTTTCTTCTAATTTAGAACTGGCTTATATATGGTGGGTTGAAAGAATCATTTACAGGCTCTCTCGCTTCTTGCGCTCTCTTAGAGCGCAAATATATCACGTCAACTAACTTCCCGTCCACTCTTCGTGAAATTCGCCCCTGTGAGTTACAAAGTTCGGGTGGGTTCATCATGTATATCTCCTCGGACAATGTAACAAACGACTTGAGTTGCTTGGTAAATCGTTTCATCGTGTACCTGTTCCCCAAATTACCGGCAAACCTCGTGTAGTTCTCAAAGGCCAAACTTCTGACGATTAAACAATCAAGGTTGCCACTTTCTTCAGCAAAGTACGTCAACGCCCAGTCTTCAAAGTTCTCACCCATGTCAGCCTTAAACTTACGCTGCAGAATATTGCCCAAAGGTGGTAATATCTTCCCACTCTCTCCTCCGACCTTCAAATAGAATCTACAGCACTGCATAAAAAAGTTGATGTCACGGTTCCAATCGCATTCTGGATAATCTTCGGTTAAAAGGTTTCGTCCAAAATCATCGTGAATTGATCTGTCCTCAATGTAGTTGTTCTCTTCCGCTTTTTGGTGGTAGTAGTCAGAAAATACCATAGGCAGCAACCTAGCCATGGTAGAGGCATCAAAGTCTGTTGGGACATAATTTGTTGTAAATCCCATCTTGGGTGCTTTGTGAAATGGGATTGTAAAAGATCGGTTGTTCTTTGGGTTTACCGTCAACGCCCCTGTAATGATATCGTAAAAGATACCCATCGAAAGATATTGCGCACAATCATCGACCAGTATAAAGTCAGTACTTTTATCAACTTGGTCAAATACGTGGGGATTGTCCATAAGCTTCGGATTTCTTCCCGAAAGCTTAATCTGCTTCATGAAATGTTCGAACGCTTTGAAGAGAAAGGACTTTCCCGATCTACCGTTACACTCACCATCAGAACCTATTTTATTGTCCATGGCTTGGGGTGCCCAAGCTCTTGACGGGTCTTTGTGACGGTGTAGCATGTAGCCTATTGAAAAGATTTTGTTTACCAAATTCAATTTCTGCTCTTGTATTTCGGTATCGCTTAGCCCTTCGCCCGCTATGTCAAATTTATGGGCTTCATGGTATGCTGCTCGTTCTTTTGAAGTAGCAAATCGTTCTTCAATTTCTTTTCTCCAATGTATTCTCGAAGTATTGATGATATACCCGAACATGGGAGAAGATGTATTCTTCACGTCAATATCCCAAACTCTCGTCCCGGTTTCATCAACAGATGATGTGATTTCAAACATGTCCTCCAATTTAGTGAATCTATGTGGAATCACATTCTCTTCCCAAACGTAATGCCCAAATGCAGCACCATCAGTGTGCTCTTTCAGTCCCTCCCCAGTGATTTCAACAGCAACGTTTTGCAATTCATTTTTCTTTAAGTAGAAAATCTGCGAATCAGCTGTACTATTTGAAAAGTCTAAATCCACCTCTGAAAGGTTTTCCAACACAGCAGATCCTGCGAGTTTTGTTGAATTGAGAATGAGGTTTCGTATATCAACATTCAACGCGCGCTCTTCAGCCCAAAGTCGAATAAAACGTCTGATATCTTTTTGTTTGATTTCACGCACAGTCGTTCCCGTGATATGTACATATCTTGTCAAATCACTGTCCTCGTCTTTCAAGCAGTGGTATCCGTTGAGTTCGAGAAATGCCAAAAGTGAAACCGTATCGATCCAGTATTCTGCTTTATTCTTCTTTTCATTGATTTTCTCGCGCCAAAATTTAGCCGGTGTCGCCATCATGAGGAGATCCTTGAAGTCTGCAATCTCACCTCTCAACTCCATCCAGTCACGAAGATCTTTTCTCGGCCGTCCCCTGTTATCTTTGTAAGTGGTAAGCCATTCAGGTAGCCAAACAGTTCGAATTTCGATAAATCGCAAAGCCATTTCGCACCCTTTCTTTTTGCCTGTGGCGTCGAGATCGGGGATGTTGTATATCGTCTCGGCATACTTTGTGATCTCGCGAAATTCCGCGTCCGAAACGCGATAAGTCTCCGAGTTAAACCAAAGTGGGGCGTATCCCATGGCTTTACAGCATAAGGCGTCTCGTTCTCCACTGCAGATCACCGCCTCCGAGATTTTAGTCTCTTTGTATGGAATATTCTCATTGGTAGGGTCTGAATTCCATTCGCGCTCAAGTCTGTCATTGAGTTCTCTCCACTGCTTCCTAAGCTCTTCGAGGCCATTGATATAATACCTCGGCTTTCCTCCTCTCGGCGCGTACGAAAAGCGAAACGCCTTGTCCGGGTTGAGCGGCTTGTATATTTTGTAGAATGTGCGACCTTTCTCTTCGCCTTGTGCGGGGACAATGCATTCTCTCAAAAGAATAGGGTAATTCTCATTGGAGTACTCGCATTTTACCACACGGTTCTTGACATAGCCTACATACTTGGCAGCATGCCAGTGCAAACTTTCTGCCACCTTCCGAGTTACCTTTGGCCCTAAAACCTTCAGCCATGGCTCCGGTATCTCCTCCATGAGTTCGAATACCGTCTGCCCCTCCGCTTCATCAGCTTTTGCCGGCCGTTCATCCCACTCGGCACGGTTGATCGTCTTGTTGATTTCAGAACGTATGTTGAACAAATCAGCGATCTGCAGTACAGCCTCGCCGAATCTATTCACTCCCCGTTCTTTCATCCAAATGTCGACCGGCGAAAGTGCGTGCCCCTCGTCTCCGTAATCAACCACCTTCCAAACGCGGTTCCCTTTTTTGT
The DNA here is from genome assembly GCA_963542795.1 of uncultured Prevotellaceae bacterium. Taxonomy (GTDB): domain Bacteria; phylum Bacteroidota; class Bacteroidia; order Bacteroidales; family Bacteroidaceae; genus Alloprevotella. The sequence continues at coordinate 124,936 of CAUTYW010000002.1, forward strand.
CAGTGCTTGCAATCAAAGTTGCAGACGGGGTTCGTTCGGTTTCTCGAGCTTTGAACTTCGCCTTGGGGTTGTTCACGCAAACTTCCGCTTGCGGGTACACGGAAAGGATGATGTCCAGCCCGTCACGTGTACCCGCATATAGTTGTTCGGTTGTAATCATAAATCATAGAGTGTCGCTTCGACAATATCTTGCATTTGTTCAACAAGCCGGTCTGCTTGTTCTTTATTCGTCTTGAAGTAGACGACGCTACTTCCATCATCTTCGTTTTTCACCCGTTCGACTCTGAACTCTTTTTCGAGTGTGGCGAAAAACTCTTTCGCACGAATTGCCCAAAAGGAGCAATCGAGCTTGTATTCATGTCTGGATCCCGAAAGGAGTACCTGTACGCCTTCTCGGGGTGTTTCGTACTTTACTGGCAGCATATATCTTTATCCTAACTTTACGGTGCTTAGCCAAAAGCGCTGAATCTCTTCCGCGGTATAGAGTTTCCGCGCCGTTGGGGCATGATACTCGGCGACAATATCCTTGTTCTCAGTGTAGATGCGCAATGAATTGCGGTGGATACCAAGCAGCGCGCACGTTTGCGTAATGTCGTAACGTGCACCGGGTATGGTTTGGGGTTGGATGTGTGTCATGATACTCGTGTTAAATAGATTACTCCTTTAGCTTCGTCTACACGCGTTTCAAATTTTCGCTGTAGGCTTTTGCCATATCTGTTTTTGTATGTTCCTACTCGATCGTAGTTCTTAATGGGAAATTCATAGGTTTCTCCGATTTTGATTTCTCTCATCACCTTTGCACTAAGAAATTCCTTTCGCACCAAATTATTCATCGGCTCTCTTTGTTGTTGTTGTTGTTGTTGTTATCTTTGTTGTGCAAAGGTATCAAATCTATTGCTTACTATCAAATTTTTCTGTTGATTATTTTGTTGAGGAGTCATTTTTAATGGCAGATATAAGTGAATTAAACTCGAAAACCATGAATTTAGAACGAATAAGAGCGCTCGGGCTTAAACGACCCGGTGGCATTAAAAAACTCGCTGCCGATGTTGATATGAGCGATGTAAATCTCTTCCGCTGCATTCGAGAAGGTTCTATTAAGGCTCAAGACTTAGAGCGTATTGCGCGTGCCTTAAATGTAAGTATAACAGAGTTCTTTCCAGATGATGCCGCTTCTTTATCTATTGGGAATAACTCCGTATCATCCTTTAATGGTAACAACATATCGCTGGCCGCTTCAACGAGCCTTGAAAGAGAGATCCAGGATTTGCGGGCACGTATAGCTCAACTCGAAGATCATTTGCGCGATAAAGATGAGATTATTGCTCTACTTCGGCGTGTATCAGCCCAATAATGAACAATGCAACCATCGTGCAAGAAATAGAGAAAGATTATCGTAATCAACTATATACAAGGAACTTAAGATTGTTAGAATATTTTCATTTATGAATTGGCACAATCTCATCTCTTCGCGCCGTTTGGGCAAGGAAGATCGCGACAAGCATCCTGCAGAACAGCGCACTGAATTCCAACGCGACTACGATCGTCTCATCTTTTCTTCGCCCTTTCGGCGCATGCAAAACAAGACTCAGGTGTTTCCCCTCCCGGGTAGCATTTTTGTCCACAACCGCCTGACGCACTCGCTCGAGGTGTCGAGCGTAGGCCGCTCATTGGGGGCAGATGTGGCGCGGGCTTTGGAAGGACACCACGACGCGGCCGACACCGCCGCCCTCGAAAGCATCAGCGCCATCGTGTCTGCCGCGTGTTTGGCGCACGATATGGGCAATCCTCCCTTCGGTCACTCCGGCGAAGAGGCCATTTGTTCCTTCTTCTCCGAGGGCGCGGGACAGCAATACCGCGAGTTCCTCCCCGAATCCACGTGGAACGACATCACTCACTTCGACGGTAACGCCAATACCTTCCGTTTGCTCACGCATCGCTTCAACGGTCGGCGAAAAGGCGGCTTCGTCATGACGTATTCCACCCTCGCTTCGGTGGTCAAGTACCCCTTTTCGGCCGCACTGGCGGGGAATAAGCCGAAAATGGGCTTCTTCACGCCCGAACGCGACACCTTTCTCACGATTTTCGACACCCTTGGCATCCCCGCCCTCGAAAATGAGGGCGATCGCATTCGCTATGCGCGCCATCCGCTGGTGTATCTCGTCGAAGCCGCCGACGATATTTGCTACGAGATCATGGATATCGAAGACGCGCACAAGCTGCGCCTGCTCTCCACTGCCGAAACCATCGAACTTTACCTCGGCTTTTTCGACGAAACCGAGCGCGAACAACTGCGCCGCTCCTATCCTGAGGACACCGATGCGGGCGATCAGATCAAATTCCTCCGTTCGTGCGTGATCAACGCCCTCGAACGTGCCTGCGTACAAGTATTTGTCGAGAACGAAGCGGCCATTTTGAGCGGCACCTTCACGGGTTCGCTCATTCGCCACCTGCCCGAACGTCTCAAAACGGCCTACGAAAACTGCGCAGCGGTGGCGCACAAACGCATTTATCTCTCGAAAGAAGTCGTAGACATCGAACTTTCGGGTTTTCACATCATCTATACGCTGCTCGAACTCATGTGCGAAGCGGTGATCTGTCCGGAGAAAAAATACTCGCAACTGCTGTTGAAACAAGTTTCGTCGCAATATGAACTCCAATCCGACGACCTTTCCACGCGTTTCATGGCCGTTCTCGACTACCTTTCGGGCATGACCGACGTGTTTGCCCTCGATCTCTATCGGAAAATCAACGGCCAACAGCTCCCGATGGTCTGATTCGCCGACACTTCTCCGCATTTTCTGGGCGCGCCTCCCCATGGTGGCGCGCCCTTTTCTCCTTTTTCTCTACCCACCGCCCAACTTTATGCCCCAACTTCGCCTTCGCCTCCTCTTGCTTCTCTGTTTGTGCTGCATTGTCGGTTCGAGTTGGGGAAAAATCGCCCACTTGCTGCCCCGTCCCCTCGCTGTGGTGCGCACCAAAGGCCATTTTTCGCTCGCCCGCCCCGTCTTGCTCGACGATCCCACCCACTGTGCGCAACTCGCTGCGGTGTTCGCAGCAATGCGGTGCACCTTTTCGGGCAAAGCCCAAGCCGCGGTGCGCGTTCGCCTCGATTCCACGCTCGACACCTTCGACTATCCGCTCGAAGGCTTCCCCTCCGAAGGCTATCGGCTGCGCATTTCGCCCCAAAGCATCGACATCACCGCCGCCACGCCCGTCGGTGTGATTCGCGCCGCACAGACTTTGCGCCAACTCGCGCAAGGTAGCGCCACACCACGGCTCGAATGCCTCACGATCACCGACTTTCCCGCCTTCAAAGTGCGCGGTTTCATGCACGACGTCGGGCGCTCTTTTATCCCGATCGACGCCCTCCGCCGACAAATCGACCTCTTGTCGCGCTTCAAAGTCAACGTCTTTCATTGGCACCTCACGGAAAACCAAGCGTGGCGCCTTGAGATCAAAGCCTTTCCGCAACTGACTTCCGCTGCCTCCATGACGCGTTTCGCCGGACGATACTACACGCAAGCCGAAGCCCGCGCCCTCGAAGCCTACGCCCGTGAGCGCGGTGTGACCATTATCCCCGAGATCGACATGCCCGGCCACAGCGAAGCCTTCGTCCGCGCCATGGGTTTCGACATGCAATCGGCGCAGGGTGTCGCCGCCCTCCACACCATTCTCGAGGAAGTGGTCGCCATTTTCCCCCATGCCCCCTACCTTCACATCGGCGCCGACGAGAAGCGCATCACCAATCCCGACTTTTTGCCGCAAATGATCGCCAAAGTCCACGCTTTGGGGCGCAAAGTCGTGGTTTGGAACCCCATTCAAGGCGTAGATCTCTCCACCCTCCCCATCGACATGACGCAGATGTGGAGCACCGCCGGACGGAAAATCGCCGGAAAGCCCAACATCGATTGCCGCTACAACTACACCAACCACTTCGATGTCTTCGCCGATCTCGTCGGCATCTACAAGAGCAACATCTATTATGCGCCGCGCGGCAACGCCGAGTTGGCCGGTACGATTTCGTGCTTGTGGAACGACCGCCAACTCTCCGACGCCTCTGCCATTCTGCAGCAGAACAATTTCTACGCCAACGTCCTCGCTTCGGCCGAACGCGGTTGGATCGGTGGCGGAGAAGCCTACATCGAGCAGGGCGGCGTCGCGCTTCCCAACGCCGGTGCGGAGTTCGAAGCGTTTCGCGACTGGGAACGCCGTTTTCTATTCCACAAGTCCACCACCCTCGCCGCAGAACCGGTGCCCTACGTCCGACAAACGCACGTTGTGTGGCGCGTCACCGATCCCTTCCCCAACGGCGGTGATCCGCAACTTGCCCTCCCGCCCGAAACCGAAGGGCTGAAAACTACCTACACCCTCGGCGGTCGCACCTACGCCACCCACCGAGGCACCGGCGCCGGCCTCTACTTGCGGCACACTTGGGGCCAGATCGTCCCCGCCCTCTTCGCCGAAGCACAACCCCACTCCACAGCCTACGCCTGGACCTACGTCTATTCGCCGCGCCCACAAGCCGCCGGCGCGCTCATCGAGGGCTACAATTACAGTCGTTCCGAACGAGATTTAGCCCCACTCTCCGGAAGTTGGGATCGCATGGGCACACAAATTTGGCTCAACGACAGCCTCATCGCTCCACCGCGCTTCGACAATAGCGGCAAAACGCTCGTGAGCCACGAAGATCTCCTCCTCAACGAGAATTTCACCGGCCGCGCGCCGCAAAAAGTCTGGCTCCGCGCGGGCTGGAATAAGGTGTTGCTCAAACTCCCCTTCCAACCCGACGGCGGAACGCGGCTGAAAAAGTGGATGTTCACCTTTGTGCTCACCGATCTCACTGGGCGGCAAGCCCTCGACGGACTGATCTACTCGTCCGAGCGCGTCCTTCCTTCCGCTCCCTCCCACACTTCACGCCGCTGATCGTCCACCGCGCCTTTCGCTCTGCGTCAAAACAAAAAACGTAGCGCACTTTTCGTTCCCTCACTTCTCCACCGGCCACAAAAAGCCCCCTGTTCCGCACGAACAGGGGGCTTTTTCCGTCAAAAAAATGAGGAGTTGTGGGCTTATTCCGCCGTGTTTTCTCCCAAACTGAAGCGCTCCGAGACGAAACGGGCGATGAAATCGGTCGTACCATCGGCGCCGAGCACCGAAGAGTTGACGCAGAGGTCGTAGGTTTCGGCCGTGCCCCAAGTGCCGAGGGAGTAGAAATTATAGTAAGTGGCGCGCTCCTCGTCGGCCTCTTCGAGAATGCGGCGCGCCGACTTCGCGTCGATGCCGCGGCGGCGCATCATTTCCTGCACGCGCTCCGACATCGAGGCCGTGATGAACACATTGACGTGGTTCGGGTGGTGGCGCAGGATGTAGTCGGCCACACGTCCGATGACCACACAGGAGCGTTCGGCCGCCACCTTCTGGATGACGCGGCTCTGGATGGTGAAAAGATTCTCGTCGCTGAGCTGATTGTCGTAGAAACTGCCCCCGCCGCCGAAAAAGGGCTGCACCACCTGCGCGATGGAGTGGAGAAATCCTTTCCGCTCGTCGCTTCGCTCGAACACGCCCGTGCCGAGTCCGCTCTCCTGCGCGGCGAGCGAGAGAATTTCTTTGTCGTAATAAGCAATGCCAAAGCGTTCGGCGAGACGCTTGCCGATTTGTCGGCCGCCGCTTCCGAGCTGGCGACCCACGGTGATGACGAAGGGAGAGGTCATAGGGAGGAAAAGAAGAAAAAAAGTGAGCGAAGAGCGAACCGGCCGCACTCAGGCAGCGGAACGTCGGAGTTGACGGAGTTGGACAACGAGCATCGTGCCCGAAAGGAGGGCGGCGGCGCCGTCGGCGATGGGAATGGAAAGCCACACCCCGTCGCTCGGGCTGAGCCACCCCTCGGCCAAATGAGGAAGAAGGAGAATGCCGGGCACGAGGAAGAGGAGTTGGCGGGTGAGCGAGAGGAGAATGCTCTTGCCGGGCATGCCAATGCTCTGGAAGAAGGCCGTCGACACGATTTGCATGCCGACCACGGGCCAAAAGAGGGAGACGATTTTGAGTCCCTGCGCCGATGCCGCGATGAGGGAGGCGTCTTTGGCAAAGAGCGACACGAGTTGCACGGGGAAGAGGTGGCTCGCCGCAAAACCCAAGGTGGTGATCACGGTGGCCACCACGAGGGTGTATTTCACCACGGAAACCAAGCGGTCGAACTTGCGCGCGCCGTAGTTGTAGCCCGCAATGGGGAGCATGCCTTGGTCGAGTCCCATGACGACGAAGCCGATGAACATGGCCAAACGGTTGCAAATGCCGTAAGCCCCCACGGCGGTGTCGCCGCCATAGCGCTGCATGGAGTACATGAGCAGGCTACTGATGAGCGAGGAGCACGAGTTGACGAGAAACTGGGGCAGTCCGATGACGATGGCCTCGCGCATGATGCGGCGGTCGGGACGAAAGATGTCGCGGCGGAAGCGAATCATGTCGCCGGGGCGCGTGAAGAGGTAGATTTGCCACAGGAGCATCGACGATTGCGCGATGAGTGTCGACCACGCCGCACCCTTGATGCCCCAACCCAGCACCATGACGAAGAGCCACGCGAGGACGGCGTTGATGAGCACGCTGCCGAAGGTGGAATACATGGCCAGTTTCGGCCGATTGGTGCTGCGGAGCTGCGCATTAAGGCCGTAGTAGAGGTGGGTCACGACGTTGCCGCAGAGCAAAATGCGCATGTAGTCGTGGGCATAGGGCAGGGTGTTGTCGCTCGCGCCGAAGAGACGGAGGATGGGGCTGAGGGTGCAGAGCAAAACCACCCCGAGGGTGAGCCCCATCACGACGTTGAGGATCACGACATTGCCCAAGATGCGGCGCGCCACTTCGTAGTCTTTCTGTCCGAGACGGATGCTCATCAGCGTAGAGCCACCGACTCCGACCATCGCGCCGAAGGCGGCGGTGAGCGCCATGAGGGGATTGGTGAGCGCCAAGCCGGCAATGGCGAATTTGCCCACGCTCTGTCCGATGAAGATGGCGTCGACAATGTTGTAGAGCGAAGAAGCCACCATCGCAATGATGGCGGGCAGGGAATATTGGAGCAGAAGCGCGCCGACGGGGCGCTCTCCGAGTTCAGTGAAGTGGTTGTGTTGTGCCATGGGCGCGTGTTGTGCTGTGACGCCCCGCTCGGCGGGCGCGCTTTCGTGCCTGCAAATGTACGAAGAAATGCGGGCGCTCGTGCAGAAGAGGGGGCGTTTTTTGCACAGTCCTTGCCCTGTGCGACGAATCTGCACAGTGGGCTGAAAAAACTTGGGAGTTTTCGACCAAAAACGGACTTCTTTTGTACGAAACAAGGGGACTTTCGTCGGAAAACAGTCCACTTTTTTGCGCGCCTCGCACCGGCTCACCCTTCGTTGTCCGGGGGGGGGTGCTTCGTTGGGAAGTGGTGGGGGAAACGGCGAAATATTGCGGCGAGCGAAGCCAAAAAAATCCCCGTCTTCGCCGAGGCGAGGACGGGGAGTGCGGCCGCAAAACGACCGAGAGAGGGATGATCAAAGGGCTTTGTAGCTGTCTTTGACGTATTCGAATTGGCCTTTGCCCACGACCTTAAACTTCATTTCGTAGGTCTTCGTGGCATTGCCGTCATAAAGACCGAAGTGGAGCGTGTAGATCACGTCAAGTCCGGCCACGGGCACGGCTTCGGGGTTCAGTTTCGTGAGGGCGGCGCCGAGCGTTTGTTGCAAGCGTTCGGCCATCTTGGCCGTGATTTCAGCGTCGCTCATCGAAGCGTATTCCTTAGCATACTGTGCGCGTGCGGTAGAGGCGCGGAGATCCACATTGCCGTAGTAGGCCGAAAGTCCGGAGTAGACTTCGTTGTTGCCATACTTGGAAACATAACCTGCACCGGCGGCCACACCGAGGGGCGCGTCGACGTGTTCCTTCACCCAATCCACACCGGCTTGCATATAAGCGGTGGTGAGGGGGTTGCCCTTCTCGGCTTTGAGTTCGATGAGCGAGGAGGGATTGTAAACCCACTTGCCGTTGTTGCGAACGAACTGGTCTTTGCCGGGCGTCTCGTCGATGGTTTGGTTGCCCACCACGATATTGTCAAATTGCACGGTGGTCGTTGCGCCGGTCTTGCCGTTGCCGTCGTAGCGGAAGGCGAGGCCGATGTTTTTACCGGCGTACTTGGAGAGATCGAGATCCATGGCTTGCTTGAAGGTGCCGAAGGATTGTCCGGCTGCGGGGATTTCGATCTTCACCTTCGCGGTGAGGTCTTCGAGCAGGTGGTGCTGGATGGCGGCATTGTTCAGGTTGTCATCGACAACAAAGACGCTGAGCCGACCACCGGCGGCCGTATAGTGTCCGTAGAGGGCATCGAAGGTGAGGTGCGAGCCCTTCGTCACGGTGAAACGGGGCGAGAGGAGATAGGTTTGCGTGGAATCGGGCTGCTTGTAGGCCGATGCCTGCACGTAGTGGGCATTGTTGCGGAAAACAGTGCTCCATGCGGCCTTGTCACCACCGAGTGCGGGGAGCGTCGTCCAGCCTTTCACGACAGCGGGCTGCGTGTTCTTGTCGCCGGTGCCTTCAAAATCTTCTTTGAAGTCGAGCGTGCCTTTCACTTCGTGGCGATTGTAGTTGACCACCACGGCGCTGTTGTCGTCGGCGGTGAACCATTTCTCCGCGAGGAAGGCGGGGAGGAATTTGGCCGCGGTGACGGTTTCGGTGAACTGCTGGGTTTTGGCCAAAGCCTTGAGGGCGGCGCTGTCGGCCTTGGTGGTGCAGAGCGCGAGGTTGGCTTTATTCTCGGCAATGGCCTTGTAATCGGCGGCAGTGAGGGTGTATTCGATCTTTTTGACGTCGGTGGGCTGCGGTCCTTTGACGAATCCGTCGAATTTCTCATTGTAATCGCAACCGGCAGTGAGCAAAGCCGCTGCTGCGAGGGCGAGATATGCAGTATATTTCATTGTGAGCAAGAAGAAAAGGGGATGCGCTGTGCCGTCTTCGCGGTGTGCGCTGCGGCACAGCGCTTCCGACGTTTAGAAATTGACTTTGAGCTTGACAGACATCTGACGTCCGAAACCGTAGAAGACACGATTTGCCGTGTTCCAGTCGTGTCCCGGGCCGTCGTAAGCCTGACTGATGTATTCCTGGTCGAGGAGATTCTCGACGTTGCCGGAAAGTGTCGTTTTGTAGCCACCCATTTGGAAAGTGTAGCCGGCCGAGAGATCCACCAAGCCATAGGCGGGCACCTTCCAGGGCGTTTGGAAGGTCTTCACGCCGTCGAGGCTGATATCGTTGGCCGTTACGGCATAGTCGGCGTAGTAGTTGGAGAAATACTTCCAATCTAATCCGATACGGAGGCCTTCCATGGGATAGACATTGAAGCCCAAACCGGCGGTAAGTTGCGCCGATCCGCCTTCTTTCACGTCCTTCTGATTGAAACGCATGCGGGCGTGGTCGGCACCTTGGCTCTGTTCGAGCGGATGTCCGAACTTATCGATGGGTTGTCCGGCAGAATTGTAGAAATAGCCCACGGGGTCGTTCGTCCAACGCCAGTTGCCGACCGAAAGCATACCGCGGAGCGAGAACCACTTGGCGGGTTTATAGCTCAAGTCGACTTCCACGCCTTCGTGGATGGAGTTTACGCCCTGCATGTTGATCCATGTGCGCTCAACATTGCCGTCTACGGGAATTTCCGTCATCTTGGCCATCGTCTTGTCCTTCCATTCTGTGTGGTAGACGTTGACGTTGGCGGTGAAAGCGGCCGTGTGGTAAGAATAACCCAGCTCACCGGAGAAGATTTTCTCGTTCACGGCGTCGGGATTCACCTGATTCGACACCTGCGAAGCGAGGAATACGCCGCCGGAGAAGAAGGGTGCGCGCGAAATGTAGCCGATGTTTCCGAAAACGTTGTGCTGTCCGCCCCAAGCGTCAAAGTGGGGGAACTTATAGTTGACACCTCCCTTGACGGTGAAGCCGATTTTGCTCACTTTGTCGCTTTCGGCGTGCGCAGCATCGTAATAAAAACGGTCTTTACGCCATTGTGTTGTGTTATTCAAGGAGCCTGCTACAAACGCGGTGAGGTTGTTGAAGTCATACTCGGCTTGTCCGAACACACCCGACTGGGCAACGAAACCATCGTAGTCGCGCTGCACGACGTCGCCCACGGAGAGTTTCTTATTGATGAAGGCGTTGGTGCCCGCACCGGCGAAGTTTTCGGCCTTCACGTTCTTGCGATAGCGGTCAATGTAGTAAGCGCCGTCGTAAAGGTCGGTGATTTCGTTGGTGTGCGTGCCGACATAGTAACGCAAGTCCACACCTCCGTAGAGATTGAAGCGATCATTGATCTCTTTCGTGTAGGTAGACACGAGCCCCACCCACTTGTGGAGGTTTTTGCTCATGCTCATTACCATTTTCGAGCCGCTTTCGCTCGCAGCGTTCATCTCCTGAATCTTGCCGTAGGCGAAAGTGCCGTCGGCATTGCGGAACTGTGTGGTGAGAATGCCGTTGTTCGAGCCGTACCATGCGGAGCTGTACTCCTGCGTGCCCTGTCCGCTCTCACCGCCGCCGAAGCCGAGCGAGAGATAAGCCACGGTGTTCAACGACGAAGTGCGGTCGATCTGCCAGAGGTGCTGGAGTTGGAGCTGGGGCTTGTGGTAAACATTCTGTTGCGAGTGGCGCACCTGTCCGTAACGGTCGTAACCGAAGGTGGCGTTGTAGCGATATTGTTCGCCGGGACGCATATATTTGCCCACTTCTTGCCAACCTTGCACGGTGAGTCCGTCGTAAGCGGAACGCTTGTTGTGCACTTGCGGTGCGCCGAAGGCGGTGAAGGTGAGCAAATGGTTCTTGCTCAATTCCTTTGAAACCGACAAGAAGTAATTCCACGCACGGAAATCAGTGCCTTGGATATAGCCGTCGCCCCAAGTTTTGCCGCCCATGACGGTCAAAGCCCAGCCGTCGGCGGTGCGACCCGTGGAGAGAGAGAAAGCGAGTTTGTTGTATCCGTCATTACCCAAGCCGTAGGTGAAAGCACCTCCCTTGCGGGCGTCGGTAGTCTTGGTGACGATGTTGATCGATCCGCCGACTGAGGGCGTCGACACCTTGGCTGCGCCCAAACCGCGCTGGGTTTGGATGCTCGAAGCCACATCGGTGAGGCCGGCCCAGTTGGACCAGTACACACCACCCCACTCCATGTCGTTCATCGAGACGCCGTTGACGAGCACCGCCACGTTTTCGCTCTTGAAGCCGCGCATGTTCACTTTCGTGTCGCCATAGCCACCGCCTTCGCGCATAATATATACGCCGGGCGTGGTTTCGAGCACCTTGGGCAGGTCGGCTGTGCCGACGCGTTCCTCAATGGCGATGGCGCCGAGGGTAGTTAACGCCACGGGCGTCTTGCGTGCCACGGCACGGGTGGTCACCACGGCATCCTTCAGCGCGATGGATGCGCTGGCCATGGGGATAAATCCGAAATCATATTCGCCGGCGTGATTCGAAGCCAGTGTGGTGCTTTCGAATCCCACGCTGGAAAACTGCAAATTGCACTTCGTTTTGGGCGATTTGATGACAAACTTACCATCGTTGTCCGTGAACACCTTGGTGGGGGTGCCTTGAAGCGATACGGTCACGCCGACGAGGGGATCGTTGGTGGCTGCATCGATCACGGTTCCTTTGAGCACGCACTGCGCTTGTGCCACACTGCTGCCGGCAACGCTGACCACAAAGGCCGAGGCTGCGAGCAAAAGTTCTTTTCTCATGGGGGGAATGTTTGTTTGGACGTTGTGTAAAAGATTACGACTGCAAAGTTAGTGAATAGTAACAACGAAACGCGGCGTTTCTGCATTTATTTTCGCCTGCGATGCGAATAATCGGCGAGATGGCTAAAATTCTTGCCTTTCTCGTCCGGTTCTTTCACGTTTTCTTCCCGGGTCGCCCGCTGCATTTTGCGCGCCATTTTCACCCGGGTGGCACGGCTTTTTGCGCGACTCGAGGGGAAACAAAGAAACGACGGACATCCTCCCTTCCAAACACCGCACGCCAACTCGCGCCGGTGCCGAACTTCGCCCTTCGTGACGAAGCGAAACGCGCAAGGACTTGCCGCAGGAGAGCGCACTGCACGATAAAACGATGAGAAGACTTCCCCACAACACGCTCCCGACGCACGGAAAAATCGCCGATGGGGCGAACAAACGACACGATGCAGAGCAGAAAAACCAAGAAAAGGAGAAAAATGGAAAAAAAAATGGGAATGAACCGTCTCACGACGAAACATTCCCTCACAGAACTTATATAGAGATGAAAAAACTATCTCGGAATTTAGTTGTCAATGTCACCACTTCCACTACAATGGTCGGTGCTGTTTCATTGACACCGCGAAAATACGGACAAAAGTCGAATCGACCAAATATATATCCTATTTTTTTCATACAAATCGTGAACAACTTTGCCACTTTTTAAGCAGTTAAATCGCTTTATCCATCGAAGATTTGAAAATTCTATACCATTTATTAACTACAGCAAGATTGTATTTTATCTCATCTCGCGGGCGTGAAAATGCACAACAAACTACTTATCAGAAAATTAGCGACGGAAGGTTTAAAAATGCGCCGTATTAAAAAAGTAAAGTGTGCTTTGCCCGGGCAAGAGCAGAAAAAAATTGCTTGCCCACCCTCACTTTTCCGAACAAACGTCCACAAAAGCGGCGATTCGATGCAAATATGTCACATTTTCAATCCAATCGCTTGCCCTAAGCCAAGCGTCCTTCACCGACCGCCCACTGTATTTATACTTGGAGAGAGATGTTTTATGCGCATATTCAGAAGAGCGCTCATTTTCTCCACACCTTTCGCACAAAACTTCTCTACTTTTGGCCAAAACGTCTCTGCTTTTGGAGAAAAGTGCCCCGCTTTTTCAGCCCCGTTGCGTGCCGCACTCGCGACAAGGCACAAAAAAAGGACTGCACCCCAATTCATTGTACAGTCCTTTGTCTTTCAATCCAAACATGAAGCAGCGTTTCCGCTTGCTTCGCGTAGCACGCGTTTACTTGGTTGCGCCGGAAGCCGCGTCAAAAGCCTTGTTCACAGCTTTTTGTGCGCCGTTGGCGGCAGCAGCGTTGGCCTTGTTCACGGCCGCTTTCGCGCCGCTTTCCACGGCTTTCGCACCTTGCTGTGCGGCAGCCTTGGCCTTCGTGCCGACTGCCTTCGCGCGGTTTTCTACTGCTTTGGCACCTTGCTGAGCGGCTTTCGCGCCTTGTTGTGCGGCTGCTTTGGCTTTTGCAGCGCCGCTACAAGCGGCTTTCTTGCCTTCTTCGCAAGCCTTTTTGGCCTTGCTTGCCTGATCGCATGCGGTCTTCGCGGCTTGCTGACCTGCGGCGGCAGCCTGCTTGGCGCCTTTCTCGCAGCAAGATTTCACTTCTTTCTTGGCTGCATCGGTATTCACCTTCACCACTTGTGCGGAAGCAGCGGTACCTACGGAGAGAACGGCGGCGAAAGCCAAACCGCGGAGCAGAGAGTTGAGATAGAGTTTCATTGTTCTGTTGTGTTAGTGGTAATTTCTATTCGTATAGGAGTGAGCTTTGTCAAGACTCACGGCGTAATCTTTTACAGACGTCACGTTTTTCCCGTCTGTGCTTGCAAATGTAACACGTAGGCGCGGCGAAAACAAATCAAAACGTCAGAATGTGGGAATAAATAACATTCGGTGGCAAAATATCGCGCGCGAACTTATCATGTAGAGAACTACAGTTCCTCACGCGCGAAATCGATGGCGCGGTTGATGTAGTCGATGAAGGGGCGCACCGCCGTGAAGGATTCGAGCAGGCGATCGGCAAAATCAGGGGCCGTCACCTCGGCCGTGGTGGGCGTGTAGGCCAAACAGAAGTTGCGCAGGCGAATGTACTCGCTCCACGGGGCGTCTTTGTCGAAACCCTTGGGGTTGCGCTTGAGGGCATTCTCGCGCAGGAGGGTGAAGCGCGCCTCGGCAGCACTGCGCACGAGACGATCGAAATCGCCCTCGCCGTAGACGATGTCTTCGCGCAGCACTTGCAGCGCTTTCGGCTCGATGCAGTAGTGACCGGGCGCGACGATGTGCTGCGTTTCCCAGTGGAAGGAGCCGAAATCAGCGCGGTTGTCTTCGGCACCGATCTGAAAATAATAGCCGGCATAGCCCGATTTCTTTCCGCCGCGGCAGATGAAGGCGCCCATGTGGGTTTTGTAGGGTGTTTTGTCGTGCGAAAAACGGGTATCGCGGTAGATGCGATAGGTCATGTCGCGGGCGGTGAGTCCGGCCAGGGTGGGATCGTCGGCGGCCATGCGCTGTGCCAAGCCTTCGACCCACGTGCCGAACTGCGCCTGCGCGGCTTTGCACTCGTCTTTGTGTGCGGTGAACCACTCGCGGTTGTTGTTGGCGGCCAAACGGTGCAGGAAATCGATGATGGTTTGCATGAGCGGAGGAGGAGTTTAGAGTTGGCGAAGCAGTTCGGCGCAGGCGTCTTCGCAAAGTTCGATGACATATTCGAACGCGTCGGACTCTCCATAATAAGGATCGGGAATGGAGTGCTGATCGGGGTGCTCGGTGAGAAAATCAGAGAGGAGCACGACTTTGCTCATCAGCGCTTCGTCGGGACAAAGCGCGCGCAGGCGGCGGAGATTGTCGGCGTCCATGGCCACGACGCGGTCGAAGGTTTCGAAATCTTCGGCCTTCATGGGGCGCGAACGGTGGCTGAGGTGGTAGCCATGCGCGGCGGCGTGCTTGCGCATGCGCACATCGGCGAGCTCGCCCTCGTGGTAGTCGATCATGCCGGCCGAGTCGATGAGCGGAAAGTCGGCCGTGCGGCCGGCACGCTCGACGTGCTGACGAAAAATCTCCTCGGCAATGGGCGAACGACAGATGTTGCCGAGACAAATAAAGAGAATGTTCATGAGTGAATGCGTTGTTTAGGTCTACAAAGATAGAGATTTCGAGCCAAACCGGCGGGGCAGTTCGCAATTTTCATCGAACACGACGCTTTTATTGAGTGCAGTGGCACGAAAAAAGCCGCCCACGAGGAGCGGCTTTTGAACGTGTGTGGAAAAGTGCGCGAACACCCGGCAGTGGGGGCGAACTTCACCGAAATTATTGTGCGATGTGCTTGCCGTTGCGGCTCACCACAACGGTACCGGCAGCGGGTTGCTGCACGCGACGACCTTGCAAATCATAGAGTTCGGCGGCCGATGTCTCACGGTGCACTGCAGTCGAGCGAATCGCCGTGGGGGCTTTGAACTTACCGGTCTTAGCGGCTTCGCGCAGCGCCTGAACGAGCGCCTTGTCGGGCGTGATGGCGTAATTGTCGCTGAGCGTCCAGAAATTACCGGGCTCACCTGCACGCGAACGCTGTGTGAGGGCGGCACCGTCGACCTTGGTCGGGTCGGCACAGAGGTCGGCCGACGCTACCGAACGGGAGGTTTGGTTCACGGCACTGAAGACGAACTGCCCACCGCTCATGCGGATGTTGACGAACACGGGCGTGTCGCTCATCGTGCTGGCGGAGTTGCTGCCCTGCGCTGCGGGATTGAGGAACTGATGCGTGGCGGCATTGAACACCAAGTACTGATTAGTCCGGCCGTGATCCACACCGACGATGATCCACGAGGCATTGGCTTGCGCCAAATTGGGAGCCGTTTTGTAGAGTTCGAGCGCATTCTTTCCGTCAATGGGGGCGGCGCCGCGCAAAGTGGGGAAGTTTTCGCCGGCTTCGGCCGTCAAGGTGCCGTAACCACTTTGGTTCGTGATGACATAGGCACGCTCAGCATTGAGATCGGACAGCGAGGTCACGGGACCGTACTTGAGCACGCGGGCGTTGTTCGCCAAGTTGCGAAGGGCTTCTTCGAGTTCTGCCCCGGTTGCGGTGGCCAAATGGTCGCGCACAGCACCGAGGTATTTCTCCACATCGGCCGTGGCATAGTAATTGAACTGGCCGGCGTTGGCAAAATGTTTCTCGACCAAGGTGCGCAAAGCGGCGGCATCCTTCACTTGGAAGTTGACTTCCGAAAGCGCCATGAAGTGTTTTCCCCCTTCGGAGAAACCTTTGGTGAAATTCAAGCGGAGGAATTGACCGGCAGGCAGGGTCAGGGGGCTGTCGAGGGTCAAGACTTGCGTGGCGGACTTGGGCAAAGTGTAAGTTCCGACCGTCGTCCACGGACCGCTCGTGCGCGTGGCGGTTTGCACCTGCACGGTGCTGGCGAGATACTGGTTGGCATCGCTGTGACCGGCGTCGGTGGTCAAAGTGATGCGTTCAACAGTAGTTTCGCCGTTGTGCGAGAAGGTGATGTAGTGCGGGTAGTTGGTCTTCGACCCGCTCATCCATTCGGTGTGCCAGAAGGTGGAGTTGTCGCCGTCGAGGACAAGTTTCGCCAAACCATTCTTACCATTGTTCTCGCCGCGCGCCTCTTGTGAACTGAAGGCGGCCACCTTCCATTCGGACTGGGGAATTTCTGCGTAGGTGTCGCGGAGTGCAGTGCGCATGCGCTCTACATCCTGTGCTTGGATGGCGGGAAGCACGTCGCGCTTTACCAAATTGGCGAGCACGCTGTCTGCAGGCAGGTAGTCGGGGTCCTTTTGGTAGGCAAGGTTCACCCATCCGTTGTGATCCTTGGGCTCGATGTAGCCGCCGGACTGCATGAGAATGGCGGGTTCACCTTCAAATTCCACCGCGGTTTGGTAGCGGTCGTTGCGCGCTCCCTTATTATTTCCGCCGTCGGTGTGCCCGAACCAGAACTTATTGCGGTTGTACCACTCGCCGCCCTGCATCGAGCGCGTGAAGGCGCGACGATAGTAGGCGAGGTGGGGCATAATGCCTTGGCTGGTGCCCCCGCGCGTGAATTCTTCGAGGAAGGCATTGAAGCCGCTGCCGAAATACAGCACCTGACCGGCCATGCGCTGCGAGGAAATGTAGTGCCATTTCTCATCGACACCGCGGATATTGAACCAAGCGGAGATAATGGTGTTTTGGAAGCGCGAACCGTCTTTGAGAATGATCTCTTCGGGACGCACGTTGAGGAGGAAACGCGCCCACTTGCCGGGTTTCCAATAGTCGCCGTTCATGAGCACGTGCACACCGGTGCCTTCTCCGCCGAAACGCTCGGCCACGGTGTTGCGGCGCGTGCTGTCGATGGCCATCACCCCGCTGCGCTTGAAGTCGGCGAGCGCCTTGTCTTTATCGGTATCGCCGTTGTCCCAAGTTGAAAAAATGATGGTGCGGTTTTCTTCTCCGCTGTTCAGACGGCCGTTGTTCTGAATACCGATGTAGCCGTTCTTGAATCCGAAGGCTTCGACGTAAGTGCCGAGATAATCGGCATCGGCCGGGATGAGAACTTCGTCATAAATCCAGTCGAAAGCATCTCCGCTGGGCAAATTGGTATTGGAGCTTTCGAAGCCGTTGAGGTGGAGCGACGGAATGCTGCGCCAATCGGCCATGTACACCGCATTCGCGCCCGTCACGTCGGTAGACTTAATGGTGAAGGCGGACATTTCGGTGTTCGTCACGCCGTCGCGTAACAAAAGACGGTACCAAGCCGTTTCGGGAGCACGGAAACTGAAGCTACGCGCTGACTGTCCGGTGGTCACGTCCTCTCCGGTGTTCATGTTCCGCACGTCGATCTTGCCGGTGTTACCGGAAGTAATGGTATAGTTTCCCTTCGGAAAACGCACTACCCAACAGGGGGTGTAGCCTTTCGAGGGATAAAATTGCGAATAGGAGTAGTTCCCGACGGATTTTCCGTTTTTGTCGAGAATGTACCCGCCTGCCGTGCCTTGATTTTGAACGCTGATGGTCCATTGTTGTTGTGCGAAGGCTGAGATCGCAGCGAATGCAAGGCCGCAAGCGAGAAGGAATTTCTTGTGCATAATCTTGACTTTTTCTTGATTTGAAAGCGTGTCAAGGGTCGAAATAGGGTATAAATAACCGGTGACAGCTGCGAAAGTAGGGAGAAATGCCGAATTATGCAAGACGCACACGACATTTATCACCCACAAGTGTGCGATGATAACGCAAATTCGCACTCCGATTCGCCCGACCTGCATTCAATGGGACGCACGGGTATTGAGCAAAGATGAAATCAACACGCGAATTCTCGCCCCTCATTCCCTTTCTCATCCCTTCACTTTCGTCCAAACGCAACAAAGCCCCGAGTCTCTTTCGAGTCTCGAGGCTTGTTGTAAAATGGCGGCGAC
>CAUTYW010000003.1:0-120344 GCA_963542795.1 uncultured Prevotellaceae bacterium
TAGAGCATCTGACTACGGATCAGAAGGTTACAGGTTTGAATCCTGTCGGAGTCACGAAGGGTTTCGCAATCAATTTGCGGAACCCTTTTTCTGTGTTCCTTGTCTTGAACTTGGAATATTCTGATGGAGCATGGAGAACCCGGGAGCTGTGTTGCAAATTCTCTTTTCCGGTAGATGTGTGAAGCGGTAGTCTCTATAAACGGGCCGAGCGCTTATTAATTTCACTGCAATGTAGGGAAGGCAGTCGGGCGTAAGGGAATATTACTGGGGAAGTGATGAAAAAATGGGGCGAGAATTTGGTGGAATCAAAATAAATTCGTTCCTTTGCATCGCAAACCAAAAGGATTGCACCCGTCACATGGGAAAGTGCCACACGGCTAGCTCCTTTCGAATCCTCCAGGGCTTGATCGCAGCAAAGGTAGTTAGTTGTAGCGGCGCGATGTGGAGAGCTTTCCCACCTGCCTCTTTAGCTCAGCTGGCCAGAGCACGTGATTTGTAATCTCGGGGTCGTTGGTTCGAATCCGACAAGAGGCTCAACAAAAAGGAGATATCCCAATGCGGATGTCTCCTTTTTGTTTGTCTTTTCTGTCTTGCCTGTGCTTATCGACGGGATTAGATAAGTCGTTTGAGTAGAGGAAAACATCTGTTGTAGTTCGTTTTTTGTTGAGTGAGGATTTGTTTCAACAGAATAATTGCTATATTTGCGGTAGGAAGTGCGCGATAGGTTTTCGCCGTTTGTCGGTGTTTGCGCTTCGCGCGACTCATACTTACAGTAATCAATCACTCAGTATTCAATGAAAGCATACGTTTTTCCCGGTCAGGGGGCACAGTTTGTCGGAATGGGCAAAGATCTCTATGAAAATCATCCCGTGGCCAAGGAACTCTTCGAACAGGCCAATGAAATTTTAGGTTTCCGCATCACGGACATCATGTTTTCCGGAACGGACGAGGAACTTAAGCAGACAAAGGTCACGCAGCCTGCGGTCTTCCTCCACAGTGTGATCAGTGCACGCTGCCTCGGCGACGAATTCCAGCCCGACATGGTGGGTGGACACTCGCTCGGCGAATTGTCGGCACTCACAGCAGCCGGCAGTTTGCGTTTCGAAGACGGATTGCGTCTCGTGGCTAAGCGCGCAATGGCCATGCAAGCGGCATGCGAAGCACGCCCCGGAACGATGGCGGCGATCATCGGACTCGAAGACGCCGTGATCGAAAAAGTTTGTGCTGAAACGAGCGAAGCTACCGGCAAAGTCGTGGTAGCTGCCAACTACAATTGCCCCGGCCAGTTGGTGATTTCGGGCGAACGCGAGGCCGTGGAAGAAGCTTGCACCCGACTCAAAGAAGCCGGAGCGAAACGTGCGCTGGTGCTTCCGGTGGGTGGAGCATTCCACTCTCCTGTTATGCAGGCTGCTAAGGAAGAACTCGAAGCTGCCATTGCGGCTACTGAATTCTCTCGTCCGAATTGCACGGTCTATCAGAACGTTGACGGACAGGCGCACACGGAGCCCGAAGAAATCAAGGCTAACTTGATAGCACAACTCACTTCGCCCGTGCGTTGGACCAAAGAAGTCAATAACATGGTGGCTGCCGGTGCCACGTCGTTTGTGGAATGCGGCCCCGGTAAGGCGCTTCAAGGCATGATCTCGAAGATCTGCAAAGGCAACGCTGATGTCACGGTGAGTGGCACCAATATGTAAAAACAAAACATCGGAAGGGTAGGTTGCTTGCCGGATAAAAAGGCGAGTTACCTACCTTTCGTCTTACTTTCTCCGGTTGATCTCCATGAATATCTACCAGATTTTTACCCGCCTCTATGGCAATCCTAAGCATAATAATGTCCCCAACGGAACATATGCCGAAAACGGTAGTGCCAAATTCAATTACTTCACGGACGAACGCTTGAATCGAATCCGAAAATTCGGTTTCTCGCATGTGTGGTTCACGGGAGTGATTGAACATGCCACGCAGACCGATTATTCTGCGCAAGGGATCGCTGTTGATCATCCTTGGGTGGTCAAGGGAAAGGCTGGGTCGCCTTACGCCATCAAAGATTATTTTGATGTCGACCCTGATTTGGCAGAGTCTGTGCCGCATCGAATGGACGAGTTCGAGGCTTTGGTTAGCCGTGTGCACAAGGCTGGACTCAAATTCATACTTGATTTTGTGCCCAATCACGTGGCACGTCAGTATGCATCGGATGTTGCACCTGAGGGACAGCGGGATTTGGGAGCTGACGATGACAGCGAAATGGCCTTTTCTGTACGCAATAATTTCTATTATTGCTGGGGGGAGCCCTTGCATACCGATAACTTCGTCCCTTCCACGGCTACCGGCTATCCCTACTTGGAAATGCCGGCGAAAGCTACCGGAAACGATCTTTTCAACGCTTGGCCCGGTTGCAATGACTGGTATGAAACGGTGAAACTCAATTATGGAGTGGACTATGTGGGGGGAGGAACGCGCCATTTCGATCCTATTCCCGACACGTGGAAGAAGATGACGGCCATTTTGCTCTATTGGGTGAAAAAGGGCGTCGACGCTTTCCGCTGTGACATGGCGGAGATGGTGCCTGTAGAGTTTTGGCATTATGCAATTGCGCAGGTGAAAGCGCAGGCACCTCAAGTGCAGTTCATTGCAGAGGTGTATAATCCGCAGGAATACCGTAGTTATATTGCACACGGGGGCTTTGATTTCCTCTATGACAAAGTGGGACTCTACGATACGCTCCGGGGGGTAATCTGTCGTTACGCGTCTACGTCGGCAATCACACAGGCATGGCAGAGCACTGACGACATCCGCGAGCACATGCTCTATTTTTTGGAGAACCACGACGAACAACGCATTGCTTCTGACTTTTTTTGCGCTGACGCCGCCAAGGCGGTGCCCGGTTTGGTGGTGGCCGCCTGCATCGGGAACAATCCTTTGATGATCTACGCGGGACAAGAAATTGGCGAACGCGGAATGGATGCAGAGGGATTCTCCGGAAAAGACGGTCGCACGACGATTTTCGACTATTGGAGTCCCGATTCCTTGCGTAAGTTGGCTGCCCTCCCGGCATCTGTCGAAGAAGCAGAACAATCGAAGTTGCTCAATGCTGAGGAAAAGCGATTGTATGAGGTGTATCACACCGTGTTGCGTTTGCGCGAAAGCTCTCCTGCGCTGCGCGAAGGAGCATTTTTCGACGTGATGTACGTCAATTACCAATCCTACACTGGTTTCGATTCCAATCGCCACTATGCATTCTTGCGAAAAACCAACGATGAAGGTATTCTTGGGGTGGCCAACTTCTCCGATCAGGACATTTGTGTGGGAGTAAAGATTCCGGCTCACGCTTTTGACTATTTACAGTTGAAAGAGGGGACATTTGAAACCCGCGATTTGATGTGTGGCCAAAAAGGAAGTATTGTGTTGACGAGAGACGGAGACACCACGGTGCAAGTCCTGGCCAATAGTGCAGTACTCCTCTCTTTCCGACCCTAAAATTCAGCTTACGTTTCACCGAAATATCGCAGACTTATGGTAGTATTTCCTTGTTGCAAAATCAATCTGGGACTCAATGTCGTAGAGCGCCGCAGCGATGGCTATCACAACATAGAAACGGTGTTCTATCCCATCCCGTTGCATGACAATCTCGAGGTGCTTTCCGCAAAGAATGCCACGCAGCCCTATTTGTTCCATCAGACGGGATATGAGTTGGAGGGCACGCCGGACAACAATCTGGTTATCCGTGTGCTAAATCAGCTTCGCGAAGACTACAAACAGATCCCGCCGCTCGAAATCTGGCTTCACAAGCGGATTCCTTCCGGGGCCGGTTTGGGAGGTGGGAGCAGTGACGCTGCCTTCATGATGCGTTTGCTCAATGAGCAGTATGATTTGCAGATGGACGACGAAGATATAGAATATCGCCTCTCGCAATTGGGAGCCGACTGCGCGTTCTTCTACAAGGCAAAGCCGGCTTATGCGACGGGCATCGGAGATCAACTCATGCAATTGGACTTTGATTTGGCGGGATGGAACTTGGTTTTGGTAAAACCCAAGGTAACGGTGTCTACGCGTGATGCTTATGCCATGGTACACCCCAAACCCTCCGAAGAAAGTCTATTGCTTTCGCTCTCGCGTCCCCCCGAAACGTGGAAAGACACGGTGAAAAATGATTTCGAACCGAGTGTTTTCCATCGTTATCCTGAAATTGCGGCGATCAAGCGCACGCTCTATGACATGGGAGCCACGTATGCCGCCATGTCCGGGAGTGGATCGAGTGTATACGGTCTGTTTCGCAACCATCAACCCGAAGCAGCAGAAATATTCCATGACTGTTTTGTCGCAGAAATGCGTTTGAGATTGCCTCAGACATGATCTATTATTTCTCAGGCACCGGTAATACGCGTTGGGTCGCGGAACAAGTGAGTCGAGCGTGCGGCCTGGCATTGAGAAATGTGGCCGATTGTTTAGACGATGTTGCGACGCCGGAGAGAAATCTGTGGACGGAAGGAATCTTGGGCTTGGCTTTTCCCATTTACGGGTGGACGATCCCGAAAGTGGCCGAGGCCTTTATCCGAAGTCTTCCGCGAGCCGAAGCGCTGGGCACCTATTATGTATTTGCACTCCTCACTTGCGGAGACGATATTGGGCGGGCGCATGAACGTTTGGCGATGTTACTTGCCGAAAAGGGCTACGAGCTCAGCGCCGTCTGGTCGTTTTCAATGCCCAACACCTACATTGGACTACCGTTCTTCGACGTGGATAATGAGGAACTCGCGGCGAGAAAAATAAAATCGACGCAAGAAGAGCTGCCACGCGTGGCGCAACAGATCCTTTGTCGAGAAAAAGGCGTGGTCGACGTAGTGCCCGGCTCGTTTTCGCGATGGAAGAGTGGTTGGCTACGACAATTCTTCTATCGCTTCTGGGTGGGACCGAAAATGTTTTCCACCCGTCATCGTTGCACGGCCTGTAAACGCTGCGAAAAGGTGTGTCTGCTTCATAATATCAAGGTGGAGCGACCTGATACGGGGCCTAAATGGGGACAACAATGCACCTTTTGTTTGGCTTGTTACCATGTATGCCCGATTTCGAACATTCTGGTTGGACCAAGCGGGGCAAACAAAGGGCGGTACACGCATTTTCTTGAAGCCAACACCTAACCTTTCTAACCATGACCGACGTAGAACAACATAAGAATAAGGAGTTCTTCATCTCCGTTGCCCATGAATACATCAAAAGGCCCGGCGTTTCGGAGCTGTTGTCCTATCTAAATCAGAAAACAGATTTCTTTAGTGCACCGGCCTCCCTGAGTGCACATCTCAGTGAGCCGGGAGGGCTGTGTCAACATTCCATCAATGTCTTGGAAACTGCATTGCGCATTTATAAATCGGTGTTGCAACCCTATGCTTGTTTGGGAGGAAATACCGATAA
Source organism: uncultured Prevotellaceae bacterium (assembly GCA_963542795.1). Taxonomy (GTDB): domain Bacteria; phylum Bacteroidota; class Bacteroidia; order Bacteroidales; family Bacteroidaceae; genus Alloprevotella. The sequence continues at coordinate 5,413 of CAUTYW010000003.1, forward strand.
CGAGGCGATGACTGAAGAAAGCATCGCGGTCGTTGCGTTGTTCCACGATGTTTGCAAGTGCAATACTTTCCGTAAAGCGGAAAAAAGGCGGAAGAACGCGCAAGGACAATGGGAGAGTTACCAAGGATACGAGTTGCAAGATCGTTTCCCCTTCGGGCAGGGAGAAAAATCGTGCATCATTGTGAGCCATCTCCTGCATCTTACCCGTGATGAAATGTTGGCAATCCGGTGGAATAAGGGGATGTTCGACGTCGGAGAGTACGGATCAGCCGGGCGACGCGCGTTTTACGATGCCGCACGGACGACGCCACTTGTTTCGCTCCTGCAAGCTGCCAATCTCCTCTGTGCGCAGTGCATAGAGTAGGGGAGAATGAAGAGTTTATGCCTTGTAATTGCTTTTTCTATATTGCATAATCAATGGGTAAACCGAGTGTTTCCCGTTTACTCCCCTTTTTTTATTGTTGTCATTGCACATTTGCTGTATCTTTGCGCAACTGAAAACAGATAAGAACAATCTATTCCCACAAATAGTACTCATGACTCACAATCTACTGAAAGGCAAGCGCGGAATTATCTTCGGTGCGCTCAATGAACATTCCATTGCATGGAAAGTTGCGGTCAAAGCCGTGGAAGAAGGTGCCACGATCACTCTCTCTAATACCCCGGTTGCACTTCGCATGGGCGAACTCAATGCACTTTCCGAACAACTCAATGCGCCGATCATCGCGGCTGACGCCACAAGCGTCGAAGATCTCGAGAAAGTATTCTCGGAAAGCCAACGCCTCTTGGGAGGAAAAATCGATTTCGTGCTGCATTCCATTGGCATGAGCCTGAATGTCCGTAAGCAGCGCACGTACGATGATCTGGATTACAACTATCTTGCCAAGACTTTCGACATCTCGGCCATTTCTTTCCACAAGATGTTGCAAGTAGCCAAGAAGCAAGACGCGTTGAACGAGTATGCTTCGGTAGTTGCACTGAGCTATGTGGCAGCTCAACGCACTTTTTTCGGCTACAACGACATGGCCGATGCAAAAAGCTTGCTCGAAAGCATCGCACGTAGCTTTGGTTACATCTATGGTCGCGAGAAAAACGTTCGCATCAACACCATTTCGCAGAGCCCCACGCCCACCACTGCAGGAAACGGCGTGAAGGGAATGGATCACCTCATGGACTTTGCCGACAAAATGTCGCCCCTCGGCAACGCTTCTGCTGAAGAGTGTGCCGACTACACCGTGATGATGTTCTCTGACTTTACGCGAAAAGTCACCATGCAGAACCTCTATCACGACGGAGGATTCTCAAGTATGGGTATGAGCATGCGAGCTATGAACCAGTACGCCAAGGATACGAAAGAATTCGAGGACGAAAACGGCCACATCATCTACGGATAAAACTCAACTTTTGCATAAACACAAAGCGTGCAATGCCTTTTTGGTAATGCACGCTTTGATTTTATCTCCAAAAGTGCTATATTTGCTACACCAACTATCATTTTATGGCACATTCGTATGACATTGCATTTGTCGGATCCGGCAACCTTGCAACGCATCTCGCCAAGAATTTGCAAAAGGCCGGCCACCGCATCGTAGGAGTTTCCTCTCGACGTTTAGAACGAGCGGAAGAGCTTGCTGCACATCTGAGCAGGGATACGGCGGCAGTGGAGAATCCGTTGAGTTTGCCGGAAGCTGAAATTTACATCCTCGCGATTGCAGATGATGCCTTGGAGTCTTTGTGGGAAACTTGGCAACCGCCTACACCGCAAACGATTGTTTTGCATACTTCCGGCAGCGTTTCGATCAACAGTCTGCGCAATTTGTCCACTCGTTACGGTGTGCTGTATCCATTGCAGACGTTTTCAGTCGATAGACCGCTTGATTTCTCAGAAATCCCATGTTTTGTAGAAGGGAGTAGCGAAGAAATCACACAGCGATTGCTTGAACTTGCCAAGAGCGTTAGCAATCAGGTCCATATTCTTGATTCCGAACGCCGAAAGACGTTGCACCTTGCTGCGGTCTTCGCTTGTAATTTTGTAAATCACCTGTATGATGTGGCTTCCTCGCTATTGGAAACCAAAAACTTGTCGCCGCAGTGGTTGTTGCCGCTGATCAACGAAACAGCCAAGAAGGTTGCTGATCTCAGTCCGCACGATGCGCAGACAGGTCCGGCACGGCGTGGGGATAGACGCGTAATGGAAGCTCATTTGACGCAATTAGAAAGCCACAGCGAGTGGAAAAAATTGTACGAAGTACTGAGTGATAGCATTTTCCACCAATTCCATCATGATTAATTACGATCTCAAAAAGATACGCGCATTGATTTTCGATGTCGACGGCGTACTCAGTGACAGCAATGTTCTCCTTATGGGCGGACAACCTGTGAGAACTGCAAATACGAAAGACGGTTACGCCTTGCAACATGCGGCGAAAACCGATTTGAAGTTGGCGATAATCACCGGCGGGCGCAACGAAACGATCAAGGAGCGGTACATGGGGCTGGGTATCTCCGATATTTTCATGGGGGTCTCTGTCAAAATCGATGTATATCGAGATTATTTGATTGCTAACGGTTTACGTTCTGAGGAAGTGCTCTACATGGGCGACGACATTCCCGATTATGAAGTCATGAAAGAGTGCGGTTGTCCTTGTTGCCCCGCTGATGCAGTACCCGAAATTCGTGAGATTTCTAAGTACGTTTCGCACGAGAAGGGTGGGGCAGGCTGTGTTCGTGATGTTATTGAGCAGGTACTCCGTGCGCAAGGCTTGTGGATGCACAATGCTGAGGCTTTTGGATGGTAAACTATTGATCATTAGATGAATATGTTGGAAAACTTACAGAAATACGAAGTGATTCTCGCGAGCAACTCCCCGCGAAGAAGAGAATTGCTGACCAATTTGGGCGTCACCTTCACGCCGTTCGTTATTTTCGGCATTGATGAGAGTTATCCTCCTGAACTAAAAGGAGAAGACGTGGCACTTTATGTCGCTAAAAAGAAAGCTGCCGCCTATAAAGAGCACATTCGCGATAATCGACTGATCATTACGGCCGATACTATCGTTTCTACGTCCGAAAAGGTCCTGGGAAAACCCAAGGATGAGCAGGAGGCACGTGAAATGCTGCGTCTGATTTCCGGTAAAGAGCACACGGTGACTACTGCATTTACCTTGAGTGCGCCGGAAGTCCAAACTTGTCAGGCAGTTACAACGGTGGTTAAGTTTGCGACGCTGACGGAGGAAATGATTGACTACTATGTGCGAAGTTTCCTTCCCTTTGACAAGGCCGGCGCGTACGGCATTCAAGAATGGATTGGGTTGGCAGCAGTTGAATCTATCGAAGGGTCTTATACCAACGTGGTTGGTTTGCCGACGCAGCAGCTATTTAAGGCGCTGAGCGAACTGTGATCCAACTGAATAATTCTGTGATAAGAACATTATGATTAATACAAAAACGAGTTTATCTCTCTTCTTCGTGCTTGCCTCGCTCGTAGCATGCGATGACGACGCCAAGAAATACACCGCAGAGTTCCCCAGATTTGAACCGTTGCAGCTAAAACTTGCCGAAAATGAGCTACCCAAAGTGGGTAAGTCGGTTGTGGTTGAGGCGCCGCAGCGCAAAATGGGGAAGCACCTCTATGAAGTGACCTATCAATGGACCGTTAATGGGCCGGCTGAAGCGGTGCAACGATATGGTAAATCAAATCTTTACACCGAACATACCCCTGCACCTACAGATACAATAACGTTCAGTCAATCCGGGCGCTACAATATTGTATTGGTGGCTTCGTATGAAGTTTCAGGAATTGGGAAGGGACAGTCTTTTACAGAGAATTTCCCTGCAAAAATGGGATCAGCCAAATACGATGGTTCGGCCTTGAGATATAGAGTCACATTGGAACGGACGATCGACGTAGACGATTGAGCATGGGCTCGGAGTTGCCACCAAGGACTTGTGGGTTATAATCGGTTTTTGTGAGGGAGATCAAGCGAATGAATGAATTTCTGTACTGAGTTTTCTCGCGTTTCAATACAAAGCTCCCGATTTCCTAAGAAAATCCCCCAATAATTCATGACAAATGCGGGGATTTCAAATTCTCCTTGTGGGCTGCCAACGGCCTCCGCCCGAGTATTTCGTGGTACTTTCGCGCAATTGCTTAGAAAGTTAAGAATAGGTATTATGATTAGTAGAGGGTGAGGAATTGCCTTCCCCGCTATTTGCAGATATGGCCAAACAACCAGATCAAAATAAGGTGATGTTTCCCAGAGGCGTAGATTTTATTGATCTTCCTCTGCATGCGGATGATCGTGGGCAGCTCATTGTGGCTGAAAACAGCAGCCTACCTTTTGAAGCCCGACGAGTTTTCTGGCTAACAGGCGTGCCCGAAGCAGCAGAACGCGGAGGACATGCCCATAGTACGTGTGCCGAAGTACTTTATGCGGTCTCGGGCGCGGTGAAGATTGATCTTTCTGATGGGACGCGAGATTTGACTGTCGAATTGTCGTTGCCTAATCGAGGTATCGTCATTCCCCCAATGGTATGGTGCCGGTTGTACGATTTTTCCCCTAACTTTGTAGGACTTTGTTTCGCATCTGAGACCTATAGACCTGAGGGCTACTTCAGAAGTTGGGAGGAATTCCGAAAAAATGCGATGTAACTAAACATAATGTATGGCGCGTATTTCTGTTCAACCGTACAACGAGTCATTCTGCGGCACGTGGAATGAATTTGTCGGTGCTTCTCGCAATGCAACCTTCTTGTTGAATCGTGCATTCATGGACTATCACAAAGATCGCTTTGTCGATGCATCTTTGTTATTGTATGATGAGCGAGAAAGATTGCTTGCTTTGTTCCCTGCGAGCCTGCATCTTGATGAAAAGGAGGTGCGAAGTCACGGTGGACTGACGTATGGCGGATTTCTCTTGGGGAAACGTGCGCACACTGTCGACATAGGCGAACTACTAACGGCCGTTATCTGCCGTTATTCGGACTTGCACATCGAAACGTTGCGCATTCGTCCGATTCCCCACATCTATCATACTTGTCCCTCCGAGGAGGAATTGTATTGGTTCTTTCGTTTCGGAGCAAAATTGGATTCTCGCGCCGCTTCAACAGTGATAAATTTGCGTTCCTCGCTTCATTTTTCGTCAACTCGCAAGCGTCATCGGAACAAATTGGAGAAATCGGGGTTGGAGATCCGAATGGATGTTTCGCTTCGAGCGTTTTGGGATTTGTTGGAAGCGACATTAGTAGAACGCCACGGGGTGAAACCGGTGCACACTTTCGAGGAAATCGAAACGCTTATAGAGCGTTTTCCTGAAAACATCCGTCTGGTAACTGCACACACCCATGATGGAGAGATGCTTTGCGGTACCCTACTCTTTTTGACCCAAAGAGTTGCGCATGCGCAGTACATTGCGGCCTCTCCTTTGGGGAGAACTTTATCTGCGCTCGACTTTCTTTTCGTTACGCTCATAGAGAATATTCGGGCGAACGGGATAGGCGGCTTTACACCGGATTTCTTTGATTTCGGCATCTCAACAGAATCTCATGGGCGCGTACTTAATGAAGGGTTGATTGCGCAGAAGGAATTGTTTGGGGGGAGCTGCGTAAACTATGATGAATATATTTTGAATATAGTATGAGCAACAAGGTTCCTTTTCTTGATTTGGCGAAAGTAAATTCGCGATTTTCCACCTCTTTCCACGATGCCTTTTCCGAAGTCTTGGACAGTGGATGGTATTTGCGGGGGGAAGCTACTGCACTGTTCGAGAAAGCTTTCTCTGCTTATTGCGGTGTTGAGTATTGTGTGGGTGTGGCCAATGGATTGGACGCACTAACACTCTCGTTGTTAGCTAAAAAAGAAATGGAGTCTTGGCCGGAAAATGCTGAAGTTATTGTGCCGGCCCATACTTTTGTGGCCACTGCGCAGGCCGTAGTGCGCGCAGGTTTACGTCCGGTTGCGGTGGAAGTGCTCGATGATGGGTTGATTTCCCCAGAAGCTGTGGAGTCTGCAATAAATCAACGTACTCGTGCGATAATTCCCGTGCATTTATACGGAAAACTTGCAGATATGGATGGAATTTGTTCCATCGCGAAGCAGTTTTCCCTCTTTGTCTTGGAGGATGCTGCGCAGGCGCACGGGGCTCTGCGCGAGGGGCGTCGTGCCGGTGCGTGGGGAAATGCCGCAGCTTTCAGCTTTTACCCCGGAAAGAACCTTGGAGCGCTCGGAGACGGGGGAGCGGTGGTTACTGACGATCGCGATTTGGCAGAAAGGGTGCGGTGTTTGGGGAATTACGGCGCACGTGAGAAATACAACCACGAGTGGCTCGGGATGAACAGTCGGTTAGACGAACTACAAGCCGCGTTCTTGTTGAAGAAATTGCCTTCTTTAGACCAAGATAACGAGCGAAGACGTCAGATCGCCCGATATTATATCGAAAATATTCGGCCTACTCAATTTCAACTCCCCTACTCTACGCCGCAGCAGGTTGGAGAAGAACATGTTTTCCACTTGTTTGCTTTGAAAAGTCCGCGTAGAACACAACTACAAACCTATTTGTCACAGAGAGGGATCGAGACTTTGATTCATTATCCCGTGCCTGTCCATCAGCAACCGTGTCTTTCGCATCTTTTCTCTCGCGATACGCACTTTGTCATGGCCGAAAAATGGGCTGCAGAGGAGTTGAGTTTGCCCATAAGTCCCGTGATGACAGACGAAGAAGCAGAACTTGTGGTGAAAACCCTCAATCAATTTTGAACTATGACATTAGACATACTCATTTGCTCGCTCAATAAGGGAATTGTCCGCATTGACGACTTGTTACGACCCGAACAGGAGGGCGTGCGCTACGTGGTTTCCTATCAATATACGGACGAACGCTATTTGGAATTGGTGCCTGAAGTCTTGAAACAGCGTCGGGATGTGGTGTTGAGTGTATATAAAGGCCAAGGGCTGTCCAACAACCGCAACCATGCTTTGGAATTATCCAGGGCCGATCTGGTGATTTTTGCAGATGATGACTCTCGTTTGAGCGAAGACGCTCCGAAAACCATCGAGAAGATCTTTTCCGAAGACGCAGAATTGGACGTTGCATTTTTCAGAGCAAGTACTTACACGGGAAAATTACTGAAGCGTTACCCGGAAGAGGCGCGCCAATTTACGGAAGTGCCCACGGACTACGATGTTTCGACTATCGAAATGGTTTTTCGTCGGGAGAAGGTGCAGAATCGATTGCTTTTTGACGAGAGATTTGGGCTCGGCACTAAATTTCTTACCTGCGGCGAAGAGGAAGTTTGGCTCATTGACGCACTCAGAGCGGGGCTGAAAATCAAATACTTCCCCGAACGCATCGTGGAAACCAGTACGATGTTGAAACGCTCCATGATCTATGTGGATGCCGGGGTGCAACGTTCGAAAGGGGCCTTGTGCTATTACAAATATGGCAGTTCTGCTTGGATCAGATGCTTTGCTTTCGCATTTGATTCAGCTCGTCGTAGATTGTGTCACTTCTTTCCAATGTTGAGCCACCTGTATCAGGGTATTCGTTACGTGAAGCGGCATTAGGCAGGCTCGTTTTCATTCGCCCGAGGACAATAAAGGCCAAAACTTCGTCGTTCTCTCTTCGACAGTTGCAGCGATTAGGAATCGCCTTCGTGCAAGTAGGACGAGAATACGAAGTTTTGGCCCTTATTTTGGCAGTTAAGCCTTCTACGGCGGGGAGCCGGAGAAGCTTATTTCCGGTCTTTGCAAAGTAATTTCCAGTGTTTGTCGTAAAGACTTGTGGAGCTTACTGTATCAGTCGCCATATAGGTGTGGCGCACCTCAATAGAACTGTCCGGAAGTAGTTGCATCTCCCAGCGTGACACGGGAGTAAGTTGAATTGCAAGGTGGTGATTGTCGATTTTCCGTAGTCTACTCTCCCCTCCCATCGCATTTTCTACAACAGCGGGCTGTTTACTTCGGTACAGATCCACAATGTCCATGCGTGCGTTCGCGTTCAACAAAGGCAGAACGGCGAGCGGTGCCGCATAGAATGCCTTTTCGATGAGCCAGACTGTGAGCGTGTTAAGCATATTGGGAGAGAAGCATTAGCGCAATGCGTAGTTCTTATTTAGCAGCTTGAGGCTGTTTGTCTTTAATTTGGCGGAAGAGATCGGAAGCAAAGATGAAGCTATTGAGACGCTCATTGTCTGCATTCATCACCTCGTCTTTTGTGCCTTCCCATTCCCGGTGTCCCTCGTAAATATAAAGGATGTGTTCGCCAATGCCCATGACGGAATTCATGTCGTGGGTGTTAATGATGGTGGTTGTCCCGTCTTCGTGAGTAATGGAGTGGATCAATTCGTCGATCACGAGAGAAGTTTTGGGATCGAGGCCCGAGTTTGGCTCGTCGCAGAAGAGATATTTGGGTTTCAGGGCAATGGCGCGCGCGATGGCCACACGTTTTTGCATACCGCCCGAAATTTCTCCCGGAAATTTGCCGCCGGCATCTGACAGGTTCACACGATCCAGACAATACTGCGCGCGGCGTCGACGTTCCTTGTAGCTTTCGTCGGAAAACATGTCGAGCGGGAACATCACGTTCTCTTCTACGGTGAGACTGTCGAAGAGAGCCGAATATTGGAAGACCATTCCCATCTCGCGTCTCAGCATAACCCGCTCGCGCTTCTTCATATTCACGAAATTGCGCCCGTGGTAGAGGATCTGGCCCGAAGTGGGTGACAAGAGTCCTACAATACATTTCATCAAAACCGTCTTTCCCGAGCCCGATTGCCCGATGATGAGGTTCGTTTTCCCGGCTTCGAAAGTAGAATCGATGTGTTTGAGCACCTCTTTGTCTTCGAATGATTTGCAAAGGTCGAGAAGTTGAATCATGAGAGCAGCTGTGTGAGGAAAAGGTCGGAAAAGAGGACGAGCATGGAGGAGCTAACGACGGCATCAGTGGAAGCTTTTCCCACTTCGACGGAGCCGCCTTCGACGCGATAGCCGTAGAAAGCAGAAACCGTGGCGATGATGAAAGCAAAGAAGAAGCTTTTGATCACTCCCATCCAGAAATACCATTGGTTAAAGTCGTACTGAATGCCTTCGGTGAGGTGGGCCGGTGTGATGATGTGCCCGATGTAGGCTGTGGCATAGGCACCTACGATGCCACTCGTGGTAGAAAAGATGACGAGCAGGGGGATCATGGTGAGCATGCCGACTATTTTGGGCAAGATCACGTAGGAGGCAGAATTCACCCCCATGATTTCGAGTGCATCGATCTGTTGTGTCACACGCATGGTGCCAATTTCAGAGGCAATGTTGGAGCCTACTTTTCCGGCAAGGATGAGACACATGATAGATGAGGAGAATTCCAGCAACATGATCTCACGTGTGACGTAACCACTCACCCATTTTGGCATCCAAGCGCTTTCGATGTTGAGTTTGATCTGGATGCAGATAACGGCGCCGATGAAAAACGAGATGAGCAAGACGATAATGATCGAATCTACCCCAAGGGCGGCCATCTCCTTCACGTAGCGTTTCCAAAACATGCGAAGTCTCTCGGGACGCGAGAAGACGCGCCCCATGAGTACAAGGTATTCTCCAAAGGTTTGGAGCATTTTGGTGAGCAGCATGTGACTTATTGCTGGTTGAGAGCTTGAGTGATCACCTTTTTCACCACGTCATTACCCGGGTAGCCGCCTTCTGTCAAGTTGGAGAAGACCATTTCTCCCTTACGATCCAGAAGGAAGTAAACGGGAATGCCGGGAATGTGCAGATCGTTGTTGATTTCTTGCCACTGCTTGTCTGTTAGTCGGTAGTGGTCTCCGTGGATCTCCGTCAAACTGTTCTTCCACTCTTCTTCAGGAGAGGTTTCGCCGGTGATGTAGACGAAGACTGCGCCCTGTTTTTGGAGTTCGGGTTTGATTTGATCCACTTCTCGCATCGCTGCTCGGCAGGGAGGGCACCAAGTCGCCCAGAAATCGAAAAACGCAACTTTGCCTTTGTAGTTTTTCTTGATGGCTTCCAATGCGTCGCTCCCGCTCAGAGCGGGATCTACTTGGCGAATTTGGGATAGCGAAGTGCCTTCTGCCGCTTCGCCCGTTGGTACTTGTTCTGTGCTGTCGCTGTTTGAACCTTGCGAGGCGAAGTTGTTGAATTTATTCTTGCAACCTACGACTGCGGTGAGCAAGAGTACAGAGAGTAGGAGGAGCTTTTTGTTCATAATTGATGAGGTCTATATGATTTTGTGCTTGTAAGCGCATGATGAGTTGTGCAAATATAGTGGTTTTAAGGCACATTGCCAAGCTTTCCCTTTTGTGCGTGGAAAAAATATGGGGCGATGCTTCTAATTGTTCGTAGCTTTGTTGGGAAACTCCGGAGATTTTACGAGAAAGCGGGGGAGAATCCTCGAAAAATTGGGCGTTTTCTGAGCTGCGTGCGCGTGGGGGTGAAGAAGCGCCATGGGGGCGAACGAGGGCTCCGTTGTTTTCGAAGTTGGTGTGGGAGGAGTACAAAAAAATCCCCATTTCTTGAGATGAGAAATGGGGATTGTCGTGAATGGAACCGGTGTTAATTGAAGACGTCATCGCTTTTATTCCTTTTCGGAGCGGCTTTCGTCTTTTGTTTCGGCGTCTTGTTGCCTTGGTTCTCTTGGTGTGTTGTGCCGGGACCTGCCGATTGTTGCGGGGTGTTTCCGGACGGTTCAGCTACATCTTGTGAGGAATGCGGCTTATCGCTCGATGGCTCTGTCGATCTATCGCTGTTCGACTCTTGGTTCGCGTTTTCTTCAAGGTTCTTATAGGGGGCATCCGGATCGACTAATGAGTCTTTTGGTTCCTCATGCCGCTGTACCGGTTCGTCGTGTTGGGCAATGTCTGCCGGATTGATGCCTTCAGGCACCGGATATTTTGCAAGATATTTCGGCGCAAGGGTGCGATCGGACAAAACTTTGCGCATGAACAAACCAAAGATGGGAAGCGCTGTGCGAGAACCCTGACCGAGCGCGCCGGATCGGAAGTGTATTTGGCGGTATTCTCCGCCTACCCAGGCACCGCCTACGAGTTTCGGCGTTACGCCCACAAACCATGCATCGGCGTGCGAGTTGGAAGTACCGGTTTTTCCGCCGACGTCGAGACTCTTGTTCCAATACCACTGTCCGATGTAGGAGGGGCTGACAAGACTCTGGGACGTTCCGCCCGCATCACTGACGCTGGCGTTCAGAAGCGCCTGCATGTAGTAAGCTTCTTGGGGATTGAGCACGGTATGCACGTCGCGATGATGCTCATACACCACTTTTCCGTCGGAATCTTCGATTTTCTCGATCGTGTAGGGGCTGTTGTGCTCGCCGCAGTTGGCCACACTTGCGTAGGCGCCGACCAAATCGGTGAGATTCACGTCGCTGGCTCCGAGCGGGAGGGAGGGGGCATCGCGCAATTCGGTTTTGATGCCCATGTCTTGGGCTGTTTTGATGACATTGCTGATGCCAACTTCTTGACCGAGCTTGACTGCGATGGTATTCACGCTTTGTGCAAATGCCGTGCGGAGAGAAAGTTTGGCACCCGAGAAGCGTCCGTTGGCGTTGTGGGGAGTCCACACGGAGGGCTTCCCATTCTCGTCCGTTACGTTCATTCGTATGTATGAATCTTGCAGTCGTGCGTCAGAAGGGAGCCAACCCATTTTGATAGCCGTGGCATAGACGAAGAGTTTGAACGTCGAACCCGGCTGGTGCGTGGCGCTGACGTTGTCGTGTTGCCAGGTATTGAAATCCACGTCGCCGACATAGGCTTTTACTTCGCCGGTTTGAGGTTCGATCGCTACAAAACCGGCGTGCATGTAGTGGAGCATGAAACGAAGGGAGTCGACTGACGACATCACACGCTCAATAGGACCGTCGTAGGTGAAGAGTTTCACGGGATGGGGCGTGTTGAGAATCTCAAGCACGCGACCCGGATCCTCAGGATGCCGCGCCGATAGCATTTTGTAAGCGTCGGTTTGTTTCAACTTCTCCTGCAAGAAATTGGGAATGGGCTGGTTTTTCTCGTCCACCCAGGGATCTTGATTTCCCCAATGGGCTTCGAAGTTCTTTTGCACGTTACGCATTTGTTCGCTCACGGCTTCTTCGGCATATCGCTGCATGCGACTGTCTACTGTCGTGTAGATCTTCAGGCCGTCCTTGTAGGGATCGAGGTCGGGAGTGAGTGCTTTCATTTCTTCGGCCACCGCTTGACGGAAGTAAAGTGCGTTGCCGTCGTAGGCACTCTCCACACTGAATTTCAGTTCGATGGGCTTATCCTTGAGAGTGTTGTACTCTGCTTGCGTGAGGCTGCCGTGTGTGTACATATTGTGCAGCACAACGTTGCGACGCTGCAGGGCACTGCGTGGATTGCTCTTGGGGTTGTAGGCCGAAGTGGCTTTGAGTAGGCCTACCAATACGGCGGCCTCTTCGGTTTTGAGCTTGGCGGGCGTCGTATTGAAGTAGGTTTTTGCCGCTGTCTTGATGCCGTAAGCGTTAGATCCGAAGTCTACCGTGTTGGCATACATGGTGAGGATCTCATTCTTGGTGCAGAACATTTCCAACTCGGTGGCAATGATCATTTCCTTGAGCTTCATGATCAGAATCTTCACGCCCGGAATGTAGCCGAGCAGGCCTGTCGAGTATTCTGTGCGCACGCGGAACATGTTCTTGACGAGCTGCTGACTGATGGTGGAGGCTCCTCGTGCATGTCCGCGCAGGGCGTCTTTCATTGCACCGGCAGCACCGACAAAGTCCACACCGTGATGGCTGTAGAAGCGCTCGTCCTCAGTTGAAATGAGGGCGTGAACAAAGGCCGGTGCGATGGAATCGTAGGGAACCGGCGTTCGGTTTTCGCTAAAGAACTTGCCAAGGAGTTTGCCGTCGGAAGAATAAACCTCGGATGCGGCGGCATTTTTCGGATGCATGATGCTGGAGAGCGAAGGAGAGCGCCCGAAAAGCCAAAAGAGGTTGATCTGAATGGCAAAGCAGGTGAAGAGGATGAAAAAAATGAAGGAGAAGAAACCGATGCCGAGCTTCTTCCACCAAGGTGCGCCCTGGTAAAGAGATTTATACCAACGCCACAAGCGCACCGGCGCACGGAAGATCCAGACAATTGGTGCAATTAGCTTTGCCCAGATGCTTTTTTTGGGGTGTGACATATGCAATTATATAATGTATGCTCGCGAAAATACAGTAAAGTCGGGAGTGCACAAAGCACTACCCGACTTTTTTGGTGAAAAGTTGGCTTGTTTTGTGAGGTTGAGCGGGACTTGCGGCTTTTTGTGCGCTTTTGGTCAATCGTTGCGTGCATGCTTTCGCGCCGACTCCCCAAGTGTTTGGGCTTAAAAGGGCCACCATCCTTTTTTCTTGACGGGAGGTTCGATGATTTCTTCGGAGATCAGAAAATCCCGAAGGTTCATTTTCTTCTTTATGAGGGCGTAAATGGTCGGCCAGTCGGGCAAACCTCCGACATTGCGGTCATCGATGAAAAGATCGGCTTTGATTTTTCTCGAAAAATGCTTGCCAGTTCCGTCTTCTTCCTCGAAGTCTTTGTTGACGGCAAAGAAGCTTACTCCACGCTGTTCGCAGAAGTCTACAGCTTCTTGGAGAAGATCGCCTTCGCGCACGGTCCAGAGGATGAGGCGGTGCCCATCTTCCATGAGTTGGCGGAGGGTTGAGGTGGCGAATGGGAGCTCTTTGCCGATGGCCGGGTATCTGTGCTCGACAATCGTGCCGTCGAAATCTACTGCGATGATCATTTCTTTGTCGTTCTGAGAGGATTTATATTACTTGCTGCCCGGAGCGCATCACTTCGCGGGTGGTGCGTTTGGGGCGCTCCGTTATTTCGAGCGTTTGTTGGGGACTTTTGGTGCTGACCGCGTGCCGGCGAATGAGGCGTAGGCGTGTGGGAGCGAAAAAGTCGTATGGGTTCTCTTCTACAGCGTAGGTACCCAATTGGATGTTGAACTTTTGTGACGGGATGAGTAGTTTTCCGGCTGATTCACACCGTAATACGTATTGTTTCGCGACGAAAGCGAACCTCACGCGCCCATTGTCGTTCACTTGTTCCTGGTCATTCACATTGCCGTTGCCGATCCAGCGTAAAGTTCCTCCTTTGATGCGCCGGAGTGCGGAGGCTTTCGTTTTGAACTCCACAAAAGGTCGGTTGCCGTAGAGGATAATGCTCACCAAACAGCTGTCGCCGACGTATTTTGGTGTGGTGGACAACTCCACCCTTGCGTAGCTTGTGGGCTTTTCCTCCTCTGATTGAGCAAAAAGCATCGCTCCGGTGAGGAGAAACAAGAAGGAAAGCAGGAGAGTTCTTGCAGAGAAGGTACTCATGGTTTCACTCTTTTGTGGGACAAAGTTTGTCACATTCGCGCAACCATTCGTTGGCGCAGGCGTCGGAAGGCATTCGCCAGTCACCTCTTGGAGACAACGAGCAACTTCCCACCTTAGGTCCGTCGGGAAGGCAGCTACGTTTGAACTGTTGGTTGAAGAAGCGACGGAAGAAAGTGCGGAGCCATTGTGCGATGGTTTCGGGAGCGTAGGCAATCGATTGGCTGCCGTTAAATGCTTGACAGGCGAGATGGAAAATTTTCGTAGGCCGGAAACCATACCGCAGGGTGTAATAGAGGAAGAAATCGTGGAGTTCGTAAGGACCTACGAGATCTTCGGTGATTTGCGAGATGTTTCCGTGCTCGTCTGCGGGAAGCAGTTCGGGACTGATGGGGGTGTCGACGATGTCAAGCAGGGTTGTTGCACAAACTTGGTCGTCTTTGAGAATTTGTTGCGCCCAATGCCGGATTAAGGGGCGTATGAGCGTTTTGGGGATGGAGGAGTTGACGGCATACATCGACATGTGGTCGCCATTGTAGGTGGCCCATCCGAGCGCCAATTCCGACAAATCGCCGGTACCCACCACAAAACCGTTGGTTTGGTTGGCAATGTCCATCAAAATTTGCGTGCGTTCGCGCGCTTGTGCGTTCTCGTACGTGACATCGCGGAGGGATGCGTCGTGATCTATGTCGGAAAAATGTTGCATTACGGCTTTTCCGATGTTTACTTCGCGCAGTGTGATGCCAAGTGCCTTCATGAGGCGAATTGCATTGTCGTATGTGCGATCGGTTGTGCCGAATCCGGGCATTGTGACCCCGATAATGCCACGTCGATCCAAGCCGAGAAGATCAAACGCGCTGGCGCAGACCAATAAGGCCAAAGTCGAATCCAGTCCTCCGCTGACTCCAATCACAACGTGCTTGCTATGAGTGTGTTCGATGCGGCGTGCGAGACCGAAAGTCTGGATGCTTAGGATTTCGTTGCTGCGGATATCGAATTCTTCGGGACGAGGCACAAACGGAAGAGCCGGAATGGAGCGCGTCAACTCGAAGTTTCCGTCTTTCATCTGCCCTTGGCTGAGTTCTTTCAGCGCATAATGTTGTGATTGCGCGAAGAGGCCGGCGCATTGTCCGAAGGACGTGTTGTTTTGTCGTTCGCTGCGCAAAATATCCAGGTCCACTTCCGTGAAAACCAGCTGACTTTCTGTCGAGAACGGGTGTGCTTCTGCGAGAAGACGACCATTTTCTGCGATGAACGCCTTGCCGCCGAATACTACGTCCTGTGTACTTTCACCATATCCGCAGCCGGCATAGACGTAGGCGCAATGGCAGCGCGCGCTTTGCCCGGTGACAAGATTGCGCACGTAGTCATTCTTACCAACAAGGTCGTTTGACGCGCTAAGATTGAAGATGATTTCGGCACCTTCCAGGACTGCACGATTGCTCGGCGGGATCGGCGCCCACAAATCTTCGCAGATTTCTATGCCGAACGTCGTGTCGCGATGCTTAAACAGCTGCTGTGTGCTGAGTAGTACGGATTGTCCACAGAAACGTATGGTTTCTGCTTCGTGTAAATCCGTCGACGAGGTGAACCAACGCCGTTCGTAGAATTCTTTGTAGTTGGGAATATAGGTTTTGGGGACCAATCCGTGCAATTTCCCATTTTGTACTACCGCAGCACAGTTCAATAGCATGCCCCGATGGTAGAATGGGAGTCCCACCAGCGTAGTGACCTGCAGATTGCGGCTCAGTTCGAGTATTTTCATCAGGGCGTGCTCTGCTTCTTCGAGCAACAGTTGTTGTGCGAAGAGATCTTGGCACGTGTAACCCGTGATGCACAGCTCAGGAAAGCAGAGGATTTCCACATCCTTGCCTTCGGCGGCCACCATAAGTTTCTCGATTTCTTGTGTGTTGGCGCTGATATCCGCCAGTTGTACGCGGGGTACGGCGGCAGCTACGCGCAGAAAGCCGTCAGTCATGGGCTATTGGGTAGAGCTTGGGAGCACGCGCTCGGCGTGTCGTGGTTTTAGGTTGAAAAGGTGAGGGAGAACGAACTGTGTGTTCAAATCGGCGATCGTTTCATGATCATTGTGTCGGGAACTTTGACCAACTTCCGACCTTGCACGCGTCGCACATTGTTTCCTTCGAGGGCAGTGTATTGATAGGTGCCGTTGGGCAGTGGTTTGAGCTCAACAGTTTGTGAGTCAGACCCGATGTCGTTTGTGAAACGCAGGATGACCGTCCCTCCTTTGCGCTCGCTTTTGGTGAGCATCCACACGCCGTATATTCTGCCGGCCATGTAGGCATGTACCGGTCCGAGAAAGGACATGCCCGGCACGGTGAGACTTTCTTTTCCCATATCGAGGTAGATGCGAATCCCCTCAGCTTCACAGTAAAAGGAAGCACGGGTGGTGTCGTTGATGGCCACGGCTTGCGCATGGCTCCGCAGGAAGGGAGTCAAAATGAGGAAAAACAGCAAGAAAAGTTTTTTCATAAGGCAAGAAATTGAAGATTATTCTTCTTCCGGAGGCGTGCCTTCATGGAGTATCATGGTGGTTGCGCCAATCGTAATGATGGAGCCTTCGGCGAGATTGACGCGCTCTTTCACGCCGACCAGTTCGTTCATGTGAAAAGTCCCCGTGCCCGACGGGCCATCACGTAAGACAAAGAGCAGGCGTCCGCTTTTCGTGCGGCTCACCTTGATGGCGCAGTGTGTTTCGTCCACACTCGGGTCCACCGTCTTGAAGGCGGCTTCGGCTTTAGTGCCCTTTACGTGACGGCCGATGCGGTTTTCCCCTTCGTGAAGGGGGACGATCTGGCGAAGGTGGAAGGCGTTTTCCAAAACAACGAGATATCCCACCGCAGGTTTCTCCTCCGGTTCCGGCGTTGTGCCGAACGCGGCGGTGTTTTGCGTCGTGAGCGCTTTCCCACCTACGCGAATCTTAAATTGTTTGCGGCAGGAAGGGCACTCAAATACGAGGGTGCGGCCGGGAGTATAGAGCGAATCGTCGAACAAAATGGGTTCGTCGCATTTCGGACAGCGGATTCTTTTCATGGAGGTGGGAAGAAGTGGGGAAACAACCGTTGAATTGAACTAAGAATTTGTCGAGGAGGATGTCACTCTTTGGTGATCCACGCCTCGGCAAAGGCACTGTTGTGGTTGCGACCGGCTGCGAGAGCCTGTTTGGCCGCTTGGCGCGTTGCAAAATGCCCAACGAGGACGCGCGACATGCCGTTAAACACCTGAGCACGTGCGGTCTTATACCCTTGTTGTTGGAGGTGATTCACAAGTCGCAGCGCACCTTCTCGTGTGGTTTGGCTGGCAAGTATGAGAGCGTAGCCACCTTGCTCATCGGTCGCGGTGTTTTTTTTAGCCGGTTGAGGCTTTTCCGCGGCGACGTGTGCTGTATCTGTAGATGTTCGCGCTTGTCGTTTGACGCTGTCTGTTTCTTTTTCGTCGAGCAAGGCTTCTGCGCCGAGACGTTGCTGCGTAGGCGGTGGAGTTTCTTCGCCCGAAATGGAAGAAAGCACCTCGCCCACAACTTTCATTTGCGGCAATTGTGCGAACATCTCCGTGTTGGCCTTAGTGCCCGGGAACTGGTTGTTGCGGTTCAGGGGAATGGACCAGAAGAAGCACAAGGCGATGACAAACATGGCGGCGAAAGCGCGATAAGCTGTGCGGGAAAAGTGGGAAGCATCCGCAGTGGTGAATTGTTGTTCGCGTGAGGTTGTTTCCTCGTTTGGTGAATTCGGTAGCTCCGCGGTTGCACTGTCCGGTGTGAGGGACGTTTCGGCCGACTTTACCTCTTCAGTCTTGGGAATCTCCTTGAGTGCAAATGGCGTGAGGAAATAGTATTCGGGTGCCAGGTTGATTTGCGGCTCGGGACGGAAATCGTAATTGCCGTCTGTGCTGAGTTGGATGCACCCCACCCCGTCGAATTTCACTTCAAGGCCGCGCATCAAATCACGCTTCATGTCGCGAACGCATTGTTGCACGAAATCTGCGGCTTGGGCGTAAGAAATGTGGCGAGACTTGCATACCTCGTGGGCCAATAAGCCGTCTTCTGTGCGAAGCAACGCGTTGAAGCCCACCGTTTTCGACGGCGGGAGCATCTGTTGATCCGCAGTTGCGTGACGCGCTGCGTGGCGCTGCATCACGAAACCGCCGAAATCCGGAATGATTGCACAATCATGTTCCAGCAACAGCTTGCGGAGGTATGGAGAAAGCTCGTTCATTACTGCAAAGTTACGGCTTACAGCGCGATAATCAAAGTGTTTCGCCGGATAATTCTGTCTTATGTTTGATTTGTCGGTTGTCTCGCTTTTGCTTCGTGCCGTTCCTTGTCGAGAGGTGGCGTCGGTTGGTGAAAAAACGGGAGGAAGGGGCGCTATGTGCGGAGGAAAAAATGCAGTTGTTCGGGGGCTGAGCGAACCGAAGCCGATATTGTGGAATTAGTTCCCCGTTTTTGTTCATTTCTTCCCTTGTTTTTGAGCAAAGTCCCCTTCTTTTGTGTGTTTCCTCCCCTCGTTTTCTCGGTGCTTCGCGGCGTGCGTGTCAGCTCCGGGGGAAAGAGCGTCGTTTTGAAGGAGTTGGGTGTAAATTGATCCGGACGAGCGAAGAGAAAAAGCGAAAGCCCCGTCTCGAGACGGGGCTCGGAACGGGGCATTGAGGGGGAGATTTTTATCTACGAGGGGGAAATCTTGGCTATTCCACGTATTCCAACTCATCGCTATCGGCTTTCTTGCTCGGAGGAGGAGTTGGCGTCGCGGTGCGCCGGGTGGGTTGTCCGTTTTTGTCGTAGAGTCCATAGGTGGTGCGCAGAACGCGGAATTCAGTTCTGCGGTTCAGGGCATTACAAACTTCCTGTTGTTCGGGTGTGAGACGCATGATATAGGCCTCGGTGAGGGTGTCTCCTTCGTGCAGGAAGGGATAAGTTTCAAGAAGTTTCTTGTTTACGATCTTGGGCATGGTCTCTCCATAGCCTTTCGGCGCAAGGCGTGCCGCATCAATGCCTCTGGCTGTGAGATAGCGCACCACACTTTCGGCGCGGCGCTGGGAGAGTTGCAGATTGTAGGCGTCTGCGCCTCTGTAGTCTGTGTGGGCTGCCAGTTCGATGGTGATGTGCGGATTTTCCTTCAGCAGATTCGTCAGGCGATCGAGTGCCGCGGAAGATTCCGGGGTGATTTCGGCACTGTTGAAGGCATAAAAGACATTGCGCACGAGAACGGGGATGTGCATCGAGGGGAGCGGAAACTGCAACACGTATTGGTGCGGCCGGTCGATGGAGTCGACGTGCAGGCGGTTGGGCGCATTGAGATAGCCTTGGCAGGCGGCGAGGAAAACATAGTCGACGCCGGGCGAGACAGTCTGCTCAAAAGAACCGTCGGGCTTGACGGGAAGTTTGAGATTCGTCCCGTCGCTGCCGATCATTTGCACTTGAGCGGCCGGAAGTTCGTAGCCGTCTTGTTCGTAGACCCAACCTTTGACCGTGAGGAGGTTTTCTGGATAGGAAAATTCGTAGAGTTTGTCCCATCCTCGGCCGCCGGTGCTGCGCGACGAGGAGAAGAACCCACGGTTGTGGAGGCCGTCGAAGGTCATGCCGAAGTCATTGCCTTGAGAATTGAGGGGAGGGGGCAAAGGTTCTACGGTCCAGCGGCCGGTCAAGGTGTCTTCTTTGGCACGAAAGAGGTCGAGTCCTCCCATTCCTCCCCGTCCGTCGGATGAGAAATAGAGGGTGCCGTCGGGCCGGAAGGTGGGAAACATTTCACGTCCCGGTGTGTTGAGTTGAGGGCCGAGATTTTCGACGATGCGGGAGTCTTTGTTGCCTTTAAGTTCGGCACGCCAAAGGTCGGTCTCCCCTTCCCCACCGGGCATGTCCGAAACGAAATAAAGCCAACGGCCGTCGGGGGAGACGGCGGGCTGGGCAATGTTGGACAACGTGTCGGAGATCAACTCGAGGGGCTGGGGTTTGCTCCACGAGGCGTCGGCGCGAGTGGACGTGTAGATGCGTGCCGGCCGCGGATATTGGGGATGGGTGGTGCAAACGGTGAGGTACATGGTTTTGCCGTCGGGCGAAAAGCAAACGGCGCCCTCGTCGTCGGGCGTGTTGACGGGCGTTACGGGTTCGGGACGTTTCCAATTTCCCTTTTCGTCGACGCCGGCCACGTAAATGTCACCGTTTTTGAGCCCGGTGATGCCGGACAGTTGATTGCCGAGTGCGGCCGTGCGCGTCGTGGTGAAGTAAAGTTGGCGGTCTTTCCCCTCTATAAGTAATGAGGGAGCGTAGTCGGTGCGATTGTTGTTGAACAATGCGGCGGGTTTGACGGTGTAAAGGGAACCTTTTGCCCGACGTGTCGGAGCTTCTTGCGCACCATTGTATGCACGCAGTGCCACAAAATTTTCGGGATGGGCTGCCACATAGTCTTTGAGGGCGGAGAGTGCATTTTTGTAGTCGCCGTTGAGCAGCATCATGGCGCCTTCTTCGCGCAACAGGGTGGAATCTGTGTTTTTGTATCGGGCTGCATTGCGGTAGGCGGCCAATGCACGTGCCGAGTTGCCATAGCGCCGGTAGCATTCGCCCATGAGAAACGCAAGGCGCCCCCGCGCCGCTTTGTCCGTGGCGGGGGTTAGGCGATAGGCCGTCTTGTAGGCATCGGCGGCTTCGGCGTATTCGCCGATTCGAAGGGCTTGTTCTGCGCGGCGTTGGCTTTTCTCGGCTGTTTCGCACGAGAGAAACAGGGATAGGGCCGAACTGAGCAGAAGAAGCGTGAGAGAATGAACGTTCATACGCTACTTATAACGTGGCAGCAGGGCGAATATTGTAGTGTATACTCATTTTGTGAAGTGCGTCGCGCTATTTTAAGAAAGAAAGTACTATATTTGCCCTGCGAGTCGCACGTTTTCTATTCGTACTCAGTGGATATTCGACGAGCAAAATCGAAGAGACTGGTGCGATAGGCCATTTGGCTGCCAAAAAATCGTTGTGGCGCGCGCATTCTTTTTGTTTCATATCCACAAACTATAATCATGCTACAGCAGATATCCAATGGACGCATCCTGACGGCGGAAGGTTGGCTCAACGACGGAAGCATCGTCGTGGAAGATGGTAAGATCTTGGCCGTTTCGAACAATGCTTTGCCCGTCGAAGGTGCAAAGCAAATCGATGCCAAGGGATGCGACATCGTACCGGGAGGTATTGAGTTGCACATCCATGGCGGTGGTGGCCGTGACTTCATGGAAGGTACAGAAGAGGCCTTCCGTACGGCAGTGAACGCACACATGCAGCACGGGACGACGGCTATTTTCCCCACCCTCTCCTCCAGTTACAGAGAATGGATCGACAAAGCCATCGTGACTTGCGAAAAGTTGATGGCCGAACCGGGAAGTCCGGTGATGGGCTTGCACCTCGAAGGACCGTATTTCAACCTGAAAAAGGCCGGTGCACAGATGCCTGACATCATTCGCAACCCCGATCCCGAAGAATATGAGAGCATCTTTGCCTCGACGCGTTGCATTAAACGCTGGGATGCCGCTCCCGAACTGCCCGGTGCCGAAGAGTTTTTCAAGTGCTGCGTGAAAAACGACTGTGTGCCCTCGATTGCGCACACGGACGGCGAGTGGGAAGATGTGTTGCGCGCATATAAAGCCGGTGTGCGCCTGGCCACTCACTTCACCAACGCAATGAGTATGTTGCGGAAGGATCGCGAATTCAAGAAGGTGGGGGTTGTGGAGAGCGTATTTGCGCTCGAAGATTTCAATGTCGAAGTGATTTCCGACGGAATCCACGTGCCCCCTGTCTTGATGCGCGAGATCTACAACGCGAAAGGCGTGGATCACATGTGCTTCATCACCGATTCGCTGGCAGTGAGTGCGATTGAACCGGGCAGCGATGTCGATCCCGGTATCATCGATCCGCGCACAATCATCGAAGATGGCGTGTGCAAACTTAAGGATCGCAGTGCATTGGCCGGTTCTATTTCGACCATGGATCGCCTTGTGCGCACGGCTGTGCAGCAAGCCGGCATTCCCATGGCAGACGCTTGCCGCATGATCGGAGAGATGCCTGCGAGATTTATGGGCATTGACGACAGAAAAGGCTTCATTAAAAACGGATATGACGCCGATATCATTATGTTTGACGCTGATCAACAGCTCACTTTCGTGATGCAGAACGGCGAGATCAAACGCAACGACCTTTGACAACGAAACTTCCTCGCCGCATGCTCTGTGAGCTGTGGCGAGGAAGTGCTTTTCTAAACCTATTATCGTTTTATCGAAACACGCAAAATGAGTTTCAACATTGTAGTTTTGGCTAAACAGGTGCCCGATACCCGCAATGTGGGGAAGGATGCCATGACGCCACAGGGCACGGTGAACCGTGCAGCGCTGCCGGCAATTTTCAATCCGGAGGATTTGAATGCTTTGGAGCTGGCTCTGCGCATTAAGGATGCGCATCCGGGTACAAAAATCCAGATTGTGACCATGGGGTTGCCCAAGGCGGCCGAGGTGATCCGTGAAGGCTTGTTCCGCGGTACCGACGGCGGGGTGTTGGTTACGGATCGTGCACTGGCAGGTGCCGATACATTGGCTACATCTTATGTGCTGGCACAGACGATTCGCAAGATGGGGCACGTCGATTTGGTCATTGGCGGTCGCCAAGCTATCGACGGTGACACTGCACAAGTGGGGCCGCAAGTGGCACAAAAGCTGGACATTGATCAAGTGACCTACGTTGAGCAAGTGGAAGAACTCGACGAAAAGAGCGTAACGGTTACGCGTCGTATTGACGGTGGCGTGGAGCGAGTGAAGGCTCCGCTGCCTGTTTTGCTGACGGTGACGGGATCGGCTGCGTCTTGCCGCCCGCGCAACGCAAAATTGATGATGAAATACAAGCGTGCACTCGCACCGGCTGAGCAGAAAGCCGATATGCCTTACGCAGAGGAGTACGCTCGCAAACCTTACCTGACCATTACACAATGGGGAGCGGCAGATATTGATGCCGATATTGCCCAATGTGGCTTGGCCGGCTCGCCTACGAAGGTGAAGACGGTGCAGAATGTGGTGTTTGCCACCAAGGAGAGCCGAACCTTAACGGGAAGCGATGCGGACGTCGAACAATTGATCGTTGAACTGCTGGATAGCCACACAATAGGATAAGCACATGAACAGTGTATTTGTATATTGCGAACTGGAAGGTACGCAAATTGAAGAGGTAAGTTTCGAACTCCTCACCAAAGGACGCAAATTGGCTTCTGAGCTGGGCGTCAAATTAGAAGCGATAGTAGCTGGTCATGATGTAAAAGGCAAGGTCGAGTCGCAGATTCTTCCCTATGGCGTGGACGTTTTGCACGTTTTCGACGCGCCGGGCCTGTCGCCTTACACCACTCGTCCGCACACAGCAGTGCTTGTGCACTTGTTTGAACGCGAACAGCCGCAGATTTGCTTGATGGGAGCCACTTCCATCGGCCGTGACTTGGGGCCGCGCGTTAGTTCTACGCTCACCAGTGGACTTACTGCCGACTGTACGGCCTTAGAAATCGGCGATTATGAGGACAAGAAGAACAAAAAGAGCTATCAAAACTTGCTCTATCAAATTCGTCCTGCCTTTGGTGGTAACATTGTGGCCACGATTATCAATCCCGATCATCGTCCGCAGATGGCAACCGTGCGTTCCGGCGTGATGAAAGCCGAGGTTCTCGACGAGAACTATCAAGGCCAGGTAGTTTATGAGGACGTTGATGCATTCGTGAAGCCGGAAGACTACGTCGTTGAGGTCTTAGATCGTCACGTAGAAAAGGCAAAGAATAATTTGAAGGGCGCTCCCATTGTCATCGCCGGAGGTTATGGTGTGGGATCGAAGGAGAACTTCGATTTGCTGCGCCAGTTGGCTGCAGAACTTCATGGAGAGGTGGGCGCAAGCCGCGCAGCTGTGGATGCCGGTTTCTGCGATCACGATTTGCAGATCGGACAAACTGGGGTTACCGTGCGTCCTAAAGTGTATATCGCCTGTGGTATTTCCGGTGCCATCCAGCATGTGGCCGGTATGAAGGAGAGCGGAATCATTATTTCCATCAACACGGATGCAAAGGCCCCGATCAATGAGTTGGCCGACTACGTTATCGAAGGAAAGGTGGAAGAGGTGGTTCCGAAACTCATCAAATTCTACAAAGCGCACAACAAATAATTATATTCAGACAGACAATGGCAAATCATTATACGGATCATCCTGAGCTCCGGTTCGAACTGCGCCACCCATTGATGCAGCGTATCGTAGAACTGAAGGAACGCGATTTTCGCGACAAGGCAACTTATGATACGGCACCTTTGGATTTCGAAGATGCTATGGACAATTATGATCGCACACTCGATATTGTTGGTGAGATTGCCGGCACGATTGTGGCTGACAACGCGGAAGGCGTGGACCAAGAAGGGCCACATCACGAAGGAGATCGCGTGCGTTACGCTTCCGGCACGCAGCGAAACCTCGAAGCGATGGTGGTTGCCGGCTTGAACGGCATGACAATGCCGAGACGCTACGAGGGTTTGAACTTCCCGATCATGCCTTATACCATGTGCGCTGAGTTAGTGGCAGTATCTGATGCGGGCTTCGGAAACATTTGGTCGCTCCAAGATTGTATCGAAACGCTTTACGAATTCGGAACAGAGGAGCAACACGCTCGTTTCATCCCAAGAGTTTGTGCCGGAGAGACGATGTCTATGGATCTCACGGAGCCTGATGCCGGATCGGACCTGCAAAGTGTGATGCTTAAGGCCACCTATTGTGAAGAAGACGGAACATGGAGACTCAATGGTGTGAAGCGGTTCATCACGAATGGTGATGCTGACATCCATTTAGTGCTGGCCCGTTCGGAAGAAGGCACTACTGATGGACGTGGACTGTCGATGTTTATCTATGACAAGCGGGATGGTGGAGTGAACGTCCGCCGTATCGAAAACAAATTGGGTATTCACGGAAGTCCTACCTGCGAACTGGTGTACAAAAACGCGAAGGCAGAACTTTGCGGAAGCACGCGCATGGGACTGATCAAGTATGTAATGGCGCTGATGAACGGGGCGCGTTTGGGTATCGCTGCGCAGTCAGTGGGTTTGTCCCAAGCCGCCTACAACGAAGGGCTGGCGTACGCTCGTGACCGTGAACAGTTCGGTAAAGCTATCATTGAAATGCCCGCCGTTTACGATATGCTGGCTACGATCAAGGCGAAGCTCGATGCTGGCCGCGCATTGCTCTACCATTGTGCCCGTGCCGTCGACGTTTACAAGGCACTCGAAGATGTTTCGCGCGAGCGGAAATTGACTGCCGAGGAACGTGCCGAAATGAAGGCCTACAATAAATTGGCCGACTCCCTGACTCCCTTGGCAAAGGGTATGAATTCTGAGTATTGCAACCAAAATACTTATGATTCTCTCCAGATTCACGGCGGATCGGGCTTCATGATGGACTATCCCATCCAACGTTATGCTCGTGATGCGCGTATCACTTCTATTTATGAGGGAACAACGCAGTTGCAAGTGGTTGCTGCGATTCGTTTTGTCATGAACGGAGCGTATTTAGCCCACTTGCGCGAGCTCGAACAGCAAGAGGTAAGCCCCGAAATGAAGGAACTTCAGGAGCGTGCCCGCAAGATGGCCGATTCGTTTGAGGCCGCTGTAGAGCGCGTGAAGTCAGCAGGTGTGCAAGAATACCAAGATATTTGTGCTCGCCACCTCGTGGAAATGGCTGCAGATACGTTGATGTTGCATTTGCTCACCTACAATGCCACGCAAGCGCCGGAACTCTTTGGTAAGTCTGCACGAGTTTATGCGCGTTATGCCGCTGCAGAGGTGGAGAAACACGCTACTTTCGTGAACGAACTCTCGCCGGAAGACCTGGATTCCTACCGACAAGCATGAAGAACTGCAGTGCACTGAAGCAGGCACTGCCGATAAACCACAAATATCCCCCTACTCTATCTTTAGATTAGGGGGATATTTCTTTGTTGAGGCCTGCAAGACTACAACCGTGTGAGGCTTTTCGTTGATGCGAGGGGGAAAGTTGGTGATTTATCACTTGACGCGTAGAATATCACTCAACTTGGTGCTATAACTTGGGGAACGTAATTCGCTCGAAACGATGCTTTCTACGTGTTCTTGGGAAGCAAGGCGAAGAGAGTCCCGCCCCATTTTGAGTTTCACGCTGTCTATCGTTTGTAGAAGGCGCTTTTGCCGTTCTCTATCCACGCGATCGAACAAACCACGCTGAATTGCTGCGTGTTCGATCCCATCGACCCACACGCCGGCCCGCTTTGTCGGGATGCCGTCGGTATAAATGCCTTCGAGTAATCGGCGGGTTGCGGCAGAAAATTCGCGAGGGTCGGCAGTAGCTACATCAAAAGAATGGATGGCAGTGCGTTGTATGAATGGAACGTTGGGGTTAAAGCGGTCTGTCGCGAAGAAAATTCCAACAGTCCGAGCACAGGCATTTTCTTTCCTCAGTTTTTCTGCCACTTGTGCGCAGAAATCGGCCAAAGCCGTGTGTAATTCTCTTGTAGTAAGGAGGGGTCGGTTGAAAGAGCGGGTTGATTGGATTGATTTCCGCGGGGTGGGTATTGTTAGCCCGAGCACCGATTCTCCATTCAGCTCACGCCAAGTTTCTTCTCCCGCGATTCCCATGAGTTTTCTGATCTGTTTTTGCCCCGAACGGGCAAATTGCCAGGCTGTGTGCAGACCCATTTGTTCAAGTTTGGCTGCACTTTTTCGACCGATGCCCCAGACATCGCGCAGATTCGTGAGTTCGAGTGCCTTTCGTCGCTTTTCTTGTGTGTCGATTAGGCAGCAACCCCGATAACCCTTGTGCTTTTTGGCAAATCTGCTGGCGAGTTTGGCCAGCGTCTTGGTGGGAGCCAGTCCTACACTCACGGGAATGCCTGTCCATTGCTCAACAATTTGCGAGAGTCGGCTGCCAAATGCCTGATAGTCTTCGATTTCCGGAAGAACGATGAAGCATTCGTCGATGCTATATTGCTCCATTTCGGGTACATGTCTGCGAATGACCGACATCACGCGGCGCGACATGTCACCATATAGGGTATAATTACTGGATAGCGCGCACAATTGACCACTTTCCACCAGCCCTTTGACCTTGAAGAAGGGGATGCCCATGGCGATTCCCATTGCTTTGGCTTCATTCGAGCGCGCCACCACACAACCATCGTTGCTGGAAAGGACGACTGCAGGCCGTCCGATCAATTTCGGTGCGAAGACACGTTCGCACGACACGAAGAAGTTATTGCAGTCTACTACGCCAATCATCGTTGGGTGGGGAGTTAGAATCGGCGATGTGAGTGTTTGACCCCGTGGATGACGTAAGTCACGACGCCCCAAACCGAGAAACCGTCGGCATGGTCCACGCGCAGTACCGGGTAATCGGGATTGGCAGGGCGAAGCAGGGCGTGGTCTTTGTTGATCTCTATGTATTTGACCGTAAATTCGCCGTCGACGATGCAAAGTGCGATGTCTCCATTGGAGGGCGTGAGCGAACGATCGATGATCAGGATATCATCCTCGAAAATGTTGGCACCGATCATGGAATCACCTTCCACTCTTGCGTAAAAAGTGCTCTCCGGGTTCTCAATGAGGTCCTTGTTCAAGTCGATGGCTGCCTCCATTGTGGACTGTGCCGGCGCAGGAAAACCCGCATGCACGCCATCATCCGCGAATGGCAGAGACAATTCTTGTGTGCCACGGATGGGGAGCACGGTCATGCCCGAAGTGGAGGAAAGAATCTGTTGATCGTTGTCAGACATGGGGGACGAATGCGAAAAAAGTTCGTGTATTTTTGTGTGTTATCGGGGATGAGGCGCTTGAAGCGATCAGGCGATGAAGGGATTGCTCCCGCTGTGATGAGCTGAAGAAGCAAGAAAGGAGAGATCGTCATACGCCTATTTCTGTGCCACCGGCCGTTCTCCACGATCTGTATTGCGTACAGGAAAACGCAACGAGCTGTTTACAAGTTGAGCATGGGGACTTGCAAACAGCTCGTTGGCCTGGATGAGGGAGGATTAGGCGTTTACCAATGTAGTGTAGGCTTGTTCGATGCCTTTCGCAAAGTCTTCTCTCAATTGACGATAGAAGAGTTTCACGCTACCCTGCTCTGTGTGGCTGATGCGGCAAACAATGTCTGCTTGCAAGCGGATGACCTCCTGCACGGCCGCTTGAATTTCAGGCGTTAGTTGTCCCTTTTCAGCGTACGAAAGGCCGCAGACGTAGAGCATCTCGCCACAGATGTGGCGCACATTCTTCTTTAAGCGTTTTCTACTTGCCATATATTTGAGGTTGAGGGGTGAGTACTTAAAGTTGTACGAGATCCATTCCTTTGAGAATGGCCTGTTCGTTGGCAGGCAATAGGTGATGGTGGCGTTCCGGAAGAGTTTTACGCAGCGCTTTCATCACACTTTCCACCTGCACGATGGGGTGCACTTTCAGATAGCTGCCGAGAATGAACATGTTGAAGCATTTTGCCAACTTCATTTCGGTGGCAGTTGTCATAGCCGGCACGCAATATATATTGATGTCGTCGCGAGTGGGCGGCTGGATCACGCCGAAGCCATCATAAATCAAGGCTCCGTCTTTTTTTACCTTCGGTTGGAATTTGTCGACCGAAGGCTGGTTGAGGAGAATTGCCGTGTCGTAGCTCGAAAGAATGGGCGATGAGATGCTCTTATCGCTCACGATGACTGTTACGTTGGCCGTACCACCTCGTTGTTCCGGGCCGTAAGCCGGCATCCAACTCACCTCACGTCCTTCCATTAGTGCGGCATAAGCCAAGATTTTACCCATCGAGAGCACACCTTGTCCGCCGAAGCCGGCGATGATAATTTCCTGTGTCATGCTTTCGGAGTTTTGGTTGTGTCCTTAAGATCCCCTTTCGGATAGAAGGGGAACATGTTGTCTTGCATCCACTTGTTGGAGTTGACCGGCGAAAGTTTCCATCCAGACGAGCAGGTTGAAACGATTTCGACCAAGCACGAGCCTTTGTGTTGCATCGAGATGTCGAAGGCTTTGCGGATCGCCTTTTTGGTTTTGGCGATAGCTCCCATGGTGTCCACACTCTGACGGGTCACAAAAGCCGTACCTTCCAACAAGGCTGCGATTTCTCCCAATTTGAGCGGATAACCGTGCAATGCTGCGTTGCGGCCGTAGGGACTGGTCGAAGTAACCTGGCCCATGAGTGTGGTCGGCGCCATTTGTCCGCCGGTCATTCCGTAGATCGCGTTGTTGATGAAGATAATGGTGATTCCTTCTCCGCGATTGAGCGCGTGGAGGGTTTCGTTGGTGCCGATACCTGCGGCATCTCCGTCGCCTTGGTAGGTGAAAACCAGGTGATCCGGCAGTACACGTTTGATACCGGTGGCAACGGCAGCTGCACGTCCGTGGGCGGCCTCTTGGAAGTCGATGTCAAGATAATTGTAGGCGAATACGCCGCAACCGACGGGGCTGACTCCGATCGATTTTTCGGCCATTCCCATCTCATCCACGACTTCTGCGATGAGTTTGTGCACCACACCGTGGGAACATCCCGGGCAATAGTGCATCGTATTGGTATTCAGCAGGCGAGGCCGTTCGTAGGCCACGGTGCCTTTTTGGATGATTTCTTCTTTCGTCATGACTATAGTTTGTTGAAGACCCCGGGGAGGCGGAAGATGGCTTCCACCATTTTGACGATGATGGCGAGAATCGCGATGCCATAGCTGAGGGTAAGCCCTCGATCACCGGAACGGAAATACAGCACACCGACGATGGCGATCAAAGCCAGCACGATGAAAATTCCGTTGAGCCAGTTGCGTATGACGAGATTCCGGCGTTGGCGCCGCATGGCCTCCAACTCGTCTTTCTCATGTTGGCGGGGCGTGTTCATAGCATGGTCTTCAATTTGTCGAGAATCTCACCGGGACTGGGAACAATGCCGCCCAAACGTCCGTAATGTTCGACCGGAACACGACCTTCCACGTGGTAGCGAACGTCGTAAACCATTTGTCCGGCGTTGATCTCGACGGTGAGAATGCCTTTCACCTTAGAAGCCAGTTCCTTCACGGCATCTTTGGGGAAGGGCCAGAGCGTGATGGGACGAAGAAGTTGCACTTCGATACCTTCTTCGTGAGCCATCTCGATGACCTTCTGCGAGATACGAGCTGCAGAGCCGAAGGCCACGATGCCCAACACGGGTTTGTCGGAACCACTGATCTCATAGCGCACCTCGTTTTCCTCAATCTCATGATATTTGGTTTGGAGGTGGAGGTTGTGTTGCTCCATGACTTCAGAGCGCAGTTCCACCGAGGTGATGACATTGGGCTTGCGAGCTTTGCAACCCGTAGTGGCCCAGGGATAAAGTTGAGCTACTTCTTCGGTTGAGAGACGTTGTTTTTGCGGTTGCAGCTCTACTTTTTCCATCATTTGCCCGATCACGCCGTCAGAAAGCATGATCACAGGGTTGCGATAGCGAAAGGCGAGTTCGAAACCGAGGTCTACGAAGTCGGCCATCTCTTGTACACTGTTGGGCGCGAGGACAATGGTTTCGTAGTCGCCATTTCCGCCGCCACGAGTGGCTTGGTTGTAGTCACTTTGCGAGGGTTGAATGGTGCCAAGGCCGGGACCACCGCGCTGCACGTTGACGATGAGCGAAGGAATTTCGGCGCCTACCATGTAGCTGATGCCCTCTTGCATGAGGGCAATGCCCACGCTCGATGAGGAGGTCATGACACGTTTGCCACAACCGCCGGCACCATAGAGCATGTTGATACTGGCCACTTCGCTTTCGGCTTGGAGCACCACCATACCGGTGGTCTCCCACGGTTTGATTTCGGCAAAGGTTTCGAGCACCTCACTTTGCGGTGTGATGGGATAACCGAAGTAGGCATCACATCCACAGCGAACGGCAGCGTGCGCAAGCGCCTCGTTGCCCTTCATGAGATATATTTCTTTTTCCATGTGGTGTGGAATCAAAAGAGGTTGGGATGATTGAAGAGTTTCGTCTCACTTCTGCTTGGCAGAGGCGAGATCATTGCTCTCGGAGTTTGTAGACTACGATGCAGGCATCCGGGCACACCGTGGCGCACGCGGTGCAACCGATGCAGGCCTCGGGGTTTACGTCCTGGCTGAATGCATAGCCGTGGTGATTGACTGCGGTGGTGCTCAGCGCAAGTGTTTGTGTAGGGCATGCCACTACGCAAAGATTGCAACCTTTGCACGCTTCTGTGTCAATGACGACGGCGCCTCTTATTTTCGCCATATCGTTTTGTCTTTAAGGATTTAAATTGTCTTTGTAGTAGAAGTCGTATATGTCCGATATCATGCCGAGCATTTCTGCTGCGGGGCTGTTGGGATCGACACGTTGCGCTTCGAGAAAACTGTTTTTCGCGGTCTTCAAATCGCCACGTTTCGCTGCGAGCAAGCCTTCGATGTAGTATCGGTCGCCAAGGGCGAGGTCTTCAGAACTCGCCTCGCGGAGGGCGCTCGCTGCTTCGTCCAATTGTTGTCGGTCGATGAGCTGTTTGATCTCGTTTGCCTTATTCATGATATTGCAAAAGTACACTTTTGTAGAGAATATGGGGCGTCTATACTGCCCTTTTTTCGTCGTGCACGTTAATATATGGCAAGACTACACTCCATTATTGGGGCAGCTGGCGCGTTTTAATACTCGCGTTCACCAAAAATTTGGGTGCCGATGCGTACCATATTGCTGCCGCATTCGAGTGCCAGCGGATAGTCGTGCGTCATGCCCCAAGAGCAGATGTTGAACTCCGGCGAAGTCGAAAAATACATTTGGCGTGCCCAAAGGAAAAAGTCGTGTGCGCGAGTAAATTCGCGACGAATCAAATTGACATCGTCGGTGAAGCTGGCCATACACATGATGCCGCGCAGTTCCACGTGTGAGAGACCGCGCCAATCCTCCGATTGCAGGAAAGCTTGTGCGTCGTCGGGCGAGAAACCAAACTTGCTTTCTTCGCGAGCCACGTGGAGCTGCAGCAGACAGGGGACGCGGCGTTCGAAACGGCGCCCTTGTTTGTCGATTTCGCGGAACAGTTGTGGACTGTCCACGCCGTGAATCAGCGAAACGAACGGAACAATATATTTTACCTTGTTCTGTTGCAAATGACCTATGAAGTGCCACTCGATGTCTTTCTGCATAAGCTCCTTTTTGTCAAGGAGTTCTTGTACCCTGCTCTCACCGAAAATGCGCTGTCCCGCATCGTAGGCTTCGCGCAGGGCTTCGACGGGATGAAACTTCGAAACTGCCACGAGCGTTGTCCCTGCCGGGAGCGTCCGGTGCAGCGTATGAATCTGTTCTGTTATCGACATGGTGTGTGCTTGTGTGGGGTTTTCCGTTGAGCGAACCGTCGGAACGTGGGGAAATGGCGAAGGCGCGTTGGCGCTCGGCGGAGTGTGCGGCTTGTGCGCGACGTTATTCTTCGCTCTTCTCCGGCACGTCGTCCGCTTTGTAGTGGAAAACGTCCATGAGCGGGGTTTCTGAAACGGCGGCTATCTCATAGTCCATCATTGATCCCTTCATGCCTTCGTCCAACCGCTTGACGGCGTCGCGTAGATCGGCGGCTTGCACGAGCATGTTGTGGGCTGTTTTCTTTTCCTTGCCGCTTTTTTCATCAAGTGTGATGAAAGACAGTTTGGCCTTGAACCAACGGTCGGCGGCATCGTCGCTTGTCTCGAAAATTTCGGCGAAACGTGCGCGTTTGATGTCACTGACCTGGAATTCACCGCTCATAAATGGAGCGATTTCCGCAATGATGCGACGCTCGGCCTCTGTGAAGTTGAGCGCATCTACGAGGTAAGGCTCATTTACCTTCTTCACTAAGCCGTTATCCAAGGTACGTTCATACTTTATCTTGCATTCAAACCATTCTGCCATAGTCGTTTTGTGGAGATATTGTGTGGGAAATGTGAGGTGACGTTGTTGTCTTTATTGGCAAAGATACGAACTTTTTGCGCTCGAGTCGGCAGCATCGGGATTAAATAATGCGTTTCTTCGGATGCCGAAGAGCAGTATTATGGCTTTGTCCGCGTTGAGTGGAATGTGAATCACCGCACATCGAAAGCAGAACGGCGAATGGCACTTTGACAACGCGACAGAAGTTGTTGGAATTGGGCAAAATGGCAACACGAGCCGGGCATTTGCCGGGAAAACAAGGGGGGAAATGACAAAAAACTCCCTGTTTTCCTTGATTTCTTCCCCGTTTTTTGAGTAATCTCTCCTGCTTATCTGAACGTGTCGGGCGTTTTCGGAAGAATGATGCGGATTGGCAAAAGATAATAGGGCGTTGTTATTTGATTGCCGGCAGCCGTTTTTTCTTCTCGCGGGTGACTGCTGCGAAAACGAGGGGGATTAGAAAACATGTTGCGCCTATATGATTGTTTCGGGAGCGCGAGAGACTGACGGCAGCGCACTTGCCAACGAACGCCCCCGGTTTGTTACTTGTTGTAAGCATGTAGCGTGGAAAAACGAAACGTTTGGGCGCTTTTTTATGTCGTAAATGGCACTTTCCGCGAGAAATGCCTATATTTGCAGTCAATTCCACGCTCAAAGTCGTGATTTACTTCTCAGGGCGCGGAAAGAAAACAGAAGATACAATCACTATAACAGATAGTTCATGAAGAAAAACCTCATTCTCTCGCTCCTGTTCGCCGCTGCCTGCTCTTTTGCGGGGTTCAACTCGGCCCAGGCTCAGACGGTCAAGGGCGCTGACGTTCCGGCTATGCAGGCCGACGTGCAAACAATGGCCGACGAGGTGATGGCCAATCAGCTCAACGACCCCGACGAAGCCAACAAAACCTTTGCTAAGCTCGTCAAGAAAATCAAGAACGACAAGGAACAACTCGTGGCTGTCGGCAATTTCTTCTTGGAAAAGAAGATCTATCCTTGCGCCAACCAGTGTGCTAAGCAAGCCTATACCATTGATCCGCAGTATGTGCCGGGACTTATGTTGCAAGCACAGGTGTGCATGCTCAGAAAAGACTGGGGCGGCGCCGGACAGAAGTTCGATGAGATTCTGAATATCCAGCCCGACAACATCGAAGCCCTGCGTTTGAGCGCGCGTGTTTACAAATTTGTGAACCCCATCGTGGCCAAAGAAGCGTTGGCCAAGATTCTCGAGCGCGAGCCCAACAATCTCACGGCTTA
The DNA here is from genome assembly GCA_963542795.1 of uncultured Prevotellaceae bacterium. Taxonomy (GTDB): domain Bacteria; phylum Bacteroidota; class Bacteroidia; order Bacteroidales; family Bacteroidaceae; genus Alloprevotella. Next base: position 39,937 of record CAUTYW010000003.1, read on the forward strand.
CAAGGAACTTGGCGACATCGCCTACACGGCCGACGAATTCAAAGAGGCTTCGGCTGCCTACAAGAAGTATTTCGACGGCACGCCCAATCCTACTATCGACGACGTGCATACGGGCGAGAACTACGTGATCTCGTTGATGAATCAATCTGACTTCACGACGATCAAGGACATCGCAGAAAAACTGCTCAAACTCGCTCCTTCTGACTTGGTGTTGCGTCGTATGCTTTTCTATGCCCAAGTGGAAACGATGGACTTCGAGCATGCCAAAGAAAGCATCGCCTATCTTGACGACAAGCAGTATCCGGACTCGGCTTTCTTGTATCGTGACTACATTTACGCCGCAAGTTTTGCCGCAGACGGCTTGGACGATCGCGCAAAAGCCATTGAGTACTACAAGAAGGCTTTCGAAAAGGATTCGACTAAGGCCGACGGCTATCGCCGCATGGCGGTGTTGCTTCGCTCCAATAAGCAAGCCGTCGAAGCGATCCCCTACTACAAGAAGTATTTGGAGCTGATCGGCGACAAAGCCGACGCTGCCGAACGTTTCGGCCTGGGTAACATTTATATTGCTGCCCAGAACCAAACGACTGATCCCGCCGAACGTCAGAAGTACATTGACGCGGGCGACAAGATCTTCGCAGAGTACATGGAAGAGCAGCCCACAAAGTATCAAGGCCCCTTCTATCGAGCTCAACTCTGGATTCTCAACAGCAGCCAGCCCGAAGAAAAGCCCCGTGAATACTACGCAAAAGCGCTTGAACTCATCGGGAATAACAGCGACTACGAGTCGCAAAAGAAAGTGGCTTTGCGCTATCTCGCTTTCTACTACTTGAAAAAGAACGAAGATGCGACCTGCTTGAAGTATGTTGACCAATTGCTCAAGCTCGATCCCAAGGATGCTTTCGCTCTCAAGCTCAAGAGTGTGCTGAAGTAATCGGAATCTCAGCAGACTTTGCGCTGCCCCAAAAAATAAACCCCTCGGTGCGATTAGGTGCTGAGGGGTTTTTGTTGTGGGGAATCCGGTGTAGAAGAATGCTTGCGGAGCGAAGTAGCACCGAGTTAGGAAGTGACGGTGCGGGCTTGCAGAGTGTGGTCGGCGATGTAGGCCATGAATTGTTCGCGGTAGGAGTCCGATACAGGAATCAACTTATCGCCGAAGACGATTTGGCCCCGTTCTATGACGCCAATGTGGTTTACATTCACAATATACGAACGATGGACGCGCATAAATTGGTCGGCTGGCAGCGCTGCTTCCACTGCACGCATGGAAATGAGCGAGATGATCGGACGAAGGTCGGTTGTGACGTAAATTTTGATGTAGTCTTTCAGCCCTTCAATGTAGAGAACGTCGGCAAAGCGCACGCGAACCAATTTATAGTCGCTCTTAACGAAGAAACCATCGGCAGTGTCCGGCAGTTTCGGGAGTTCGCGGGCAAACCATCGCTGGGCTTTCTGCACCGCAGAGAGGAAATCTTGATAGTCGACGGGCTTAAGCAGATAGTCCAATGCGTCGGCTTTCCATCCCTGCAGTGCATAGTGCGAATAGGCGGTGGTGAAGACAATGCGCGAGCGCATGTCTGTGATCATTTGGGCGAATTGCAGGCCGCTGAGTTCGGGCATCTCGATGTCACAAAAGATCAAATCGACAGGATGCTCCTCTAAACCGGAAACGGCTTGTACTGCTCCGGAGTATGTCGCCACCAATTCGGTTTGCGGTGTGCGTTGCACGTAGTTTTCCAACAACTTTACCGCTAAGGGTTCGTCGTCGATGATGGCACAAGTTAAGTTCATAGGTCGTTGTGTTGGTGGATTGGAGGCGTTGCTCCGAATCCTTGAGTTGATAAGTCCAGTGTGATGCGCGAAAAGTATTCTTTTCGGTTGATGTCTATGCCGTGTTCCCAAGTGTGGGTGTTGGGGTAACTGAGTTCAAGGCGGCTCTTGACAAGGCGTAGCCCGATACCGCCACTTGTGCTTGGGAGTTTGTGTTGAGGAAAATAGCTGTTTCGGCAGTCGAAGTTGAGTCGTTGTCCGTCACAATCCAGGCGGAGATGTACATGGCTGGGTGCTGTCGTGCTGACTCCGTGCTTAAACGCATTTTCGACGAGCGAAATGAAAATGTGAGGGGCTACGTTCATCTCTTTGTGGGGAACGAGATGAAAATCGGTGGTGACTTCTACGTTTTGGTTTAGACGAAGACGCATGAGGGCCACATAGTTTTGGAGAAACTCCACTTCGCGTTCCACACTGACGCGCGATCCGAACTCTTCGTAGAGCTGATAGCGTAGCATTTTCGAGAGTTCGAGGAGAGCGGCTTGGGCTTTTGTGGAATCGATGGCCGTGAGGGCGTATATATTATTGAGTGTATTGAGCAAAAAGTGGGGGCTGATTTGGCTTTTTAGGCTCTGGAGTTCTGCTTCCGCGCGTTCGAGTTCTGCTTTGCTGCGTGCCATTTCCGCGTCGTACCACCTTGCGCTCAATCTCACGGCGAGAGCGCAGCCCAGCGCGAAAGCGAGATTGATGACGTTGCGGAAGAAAAAGAAGAATTTGAAGCCCGGGGAGTGAGGAGGCCGGGGGACAGGCAAAAGAGCTTGGGAATTGGAAGTCACACCCAATGTTTGCGCCATGAACTTGAAGACCATGAACGTGTGCATCACCTCATAAAGTCCGGATAGCCCGATGATGAGAAGAATGTTGTAGAGAAAGAAAATGCGATAGCGGGTGCAGAGGAAATACTTTGGGACTAATAGAAAATAATTGAGATAGAAGGTCAATAGCAGGGCCAGTGAGAAAAACTCGCGCGACATAATGTGACGCCAATCTACGGGAACGTTTTGCGGAGTGAAGAACAATGGCGACAAAAAGATGTAGGTCCACGACAAAACGTGGATCATCCACAGCAGGGTATTGGATCGGGGTTTCATAACGGCATGCGTTTAGAGAGAAAATAACCCAGGTGATGCGTGTGAACGCGAGTGATCGGCCGCTTGGTCGCGGAACAGGCGAAGGAAAATCGGTTGGTTCATCTCTATTGGAATAACAAAATTACGCGTTTCTGCTGTGTTGTACGTGTGATTCACAGTTTTTTTATTCGATTGTTCCCCGATTTTCATTGTGCGCTTCGTGAGTGGATAGTATTTCGTATCTTTGTACACTCAAGAATCAACCTATCAGATTATGTTTTCAGGAATCGTAGAATCGACGGCACGTGTGGTGTGCATCGAAAAAGAACGAGAGAATAAGCATTTCACCCTCGAGTGTGATTTTGCCCCCGAATTGAGCATCGATCAGAGCGTGGCGCACAATGGAGTGTGCCTGACTGTGGTGAAACAAACCGGAAATCAATATGTGGTAACTGCTATGAACGAGACACTCGAACGCAGTAATCTCGGTGAATTGCAGGAAGGGAGCGAAGTGAATGTGGAGCGTTCGATGATGATGAACGGACGTTTGGACGGACACATTGTGCAGGGACACGTTGATGATACCGCTCTTTGTGTGAACAAGGTGAGTGAAGACGGAAGTTACCGCTTTACCTTCAAATATACCGCTGATCGTGAGATGGCCCAACGCGGATATTTCTGTGTGGACAAGGGCAGTGTCACGGTGAACGGGGTGAGTCTCACGGTGTGCAACCCGGGCGACGACACATTTGAGGTGTGCATCATTCCTTACACCTACGAGCACACCAATTTTCACAGCATAGAAGTGGGGACAAAGGTGAACATCGAATTCGATATCATCGGTAAGTACATTGCCCGCCTCCAGCATTTCGCCTGATCACGCTCTCTTTGAAAGCGATGCGCAAACAAGAACGATATAAATACGTGTTGGACTATCTGGCCGGCACATGGAATGAGACGGAAACAGAGCTCAATTACTCCAACAATTTCGAATTGTTGGTGGCTGTTGTGCTTTCGGCGCAGTGCACAGACAAACGTATCAACCAAATCACCCCGCGTCTTTTTGCAGACTACCCTACTCCGGAAGCAATGTCCTTGGCAACACCAGAAGTGTTGTACGAGTATATTAAGACAGTCAGCTATCCAAACAACAAAGCGAAGCATTTGGTGGGTTTGTCCCAGGGGTTGGTTGAACGCTTCGGAGGTGAGGTGCCGTCAACCCTTGAAGAATTGACTTCGTTGCCGGGGGTCGGCAGAAAGACGGCCAATGTTATTCAAGCAGTGGCTTTTCGCAAAGCTGCCATGGCGGTTGACACACATGTATTCCGCGTTGCGCATCGTTTGGCCTTGGTTCCTAAGAGCTGCACCACGCCTTATAGTGTAGAAATGGAGCTTACGCGTCATATTCCCGGAGAGAAATTGGCGTCTGCCCACTATTGGCTGCTTTTGCACGGACGTTACACCTGTCTGGCACGGAAACCAAAATGTTCGGCGTGCGGCTTAGCGGAAATTTGTCCTTCGCGGAAAATGTTCCCCGAGGCCTAATTAGCCGGATCCTCCCTCCTTTTTCGCAATCTCACGCGTGGAAATGAAATAATTGGGGGATAAGGAGAGTTTCCCTCCACTTTTTACAAAAAATCCCCGGATGCACAACCGTTGCATCCGGGGATTTTTTTTATGAAGTCTGTTCTTTTATAGGAGAAGATCAGATGGAGCGTGCAATAGCCTTGGCGTATTTGCTTTGAGCGGCCTTGAATGCTTTGGTCGCTTCGGTCTTTGCTGCGTCATCTTTGGCTTTTGCGATGGCATCGTAGAGATCCCAGAGCTTAAACTTCTTGGCTGCTGCAATTTGTGCCTCAGTAGAAGATTTAGCTGCGGCTTCCACAGCGGCTTCGTTGGTGGTGTTATAAGCGTGCTTGAAGCCTTTCACTTGATTCCAGTGTCCGCGCGTGAAATCAGGGAATTCAACAGACGCACTGTTGTGGTCGAGCGAAAGAGAAGTCAGTTCGGCAAGCGAACACCACTCAGCCAAATCATAAACGTCCATGTCAAGCGGCAGACCATTCTGGAGACAATACACCAAACGCGAATCCATCATGAAATCCATACCGCCGTGTCCGAGTTCCCGGCCCAGTTCGCCGTATTTCTTGATGATGGGGCTTTTGTATTTCTCCGTCAAGGCCTTAGCTTCAGCGGCGGGAAGGAAGTCGTGTGCGCTGAGATTGTCCATTTGGGGAGCCACTCCGTTTTCTTTGAGCTGCGCTGCATTGAGGGCAAAGCGCTCTTCGGGATATTTGGTGGCGTATCCCTTCGTGCCGGAGAGCTTAAACAGACGGTTGTAGGGTTGCGGATTCATCACGTTGTGTTGAATTTCCACGACCTTACCTTCGGCAGTGCGCATGAGCGTGGTCGTTTGGTCACCGTTGCGGAAGTCTTTGCAGGGCTGTCCCGTCACGCGTTCTACATACTCCTTGCCGTGCACAGACTTCGTGTCCATTGCGGTGAGAGTCGTGAAGCGATCGCCGCGGTGTATGTCCAAACATTGTGCAACCGGGCCGAGTCCGTGTGTCGCATAGAGGTCGCCGCGATTTTTCATGTTGTAAGCCATGCGCCAACCCAGTTTTTTCGAGTCGGGATCGTTGGGATTGTGCCAATATGCGCCCCAGTATTGGTCGAGGTCGTGGATGTAGGCACCTTCTGCACGCAGGACCTCACCAAAAACTCCGTTTTGTGCCATATTCAGCGCATTGAGTTCGTAGTAATCGTAGCAGCAGTTTTCGAGAATCATGCAGTGTTTGCGCGATTTCTCAGAGAGGTCGATCAATTGCCAGCACTGATCGAGGTTCATAGCCGAGGGAACTTCGATCGCTGTGTTCTTTCCGTGTTCGAGAGCACACTTGGCTACGGGGAAATGGTGGTCCCAATCCGTTGCAATATAGACGAGGTCTACGTCAGGACGGGCACAAATTGCTTTGTAGCCCTCTGCACCGTCGTAAATATCGGCCGGTGCGAGTCCCTTTTTGCGAAGATCCTCCTGGCACTTCTCTGCTCGTTCGCGTTCATAGTCGCAGAGTGCTACGATTTGTACGCCGGGAATGTGTGCGAAGCGCTTGACTGCCCAAGGTCCACGCATGCCGAGACCTACAAAGGCCACACGTACCGTTTTCATCTTGGGAACGGTGAGACCGAGAACATCCTTTTGTCCGGGAGCACGCTCCGGAGTTGTGGTCACGATGGTGCCTTGATTCCAGTGCCAGTTGCCGGGCTCCGAATACTTGGAGGTGGATTGAGCCGATGCGCTCGCAAAGAGCAGAGCCGCAAACGTAGCTGTCAGTAAACTCTTGAGTTTCATGGGGAGCTTATGTTTCTTATTCGTTTGTATTATTGTTCGATGTTGAGTGCAGAGGATCCGATCATTTGTCCGTCGCAGAAGAGATGCACGCTATAGCGCCCGGGGGCGAGAAAATCGTTGCCGGCGGCAATCACGACACTCACGTGTTGCTCCTCACCGGTGTATTCGATGAGCTTAGAGGCCGAACATTCCAGCGATTTGTGTTCGTAGGTGAAGTTTCCGCTCGCACCAACCACTGCACCCGAGGGACTCATCAGCCGAACATAGACGCGGCGTTCGCCGGTTCCGGCCGTGACGTTACGATTGATGGTAAAGCTCACGGCGAAACGTGCGATGTCCTTTGTTTTTTTGGCCCCTTTGCCATTTTTCTTTTGTGCCGAAAGGACGATTCCCGAGGCATTGAGTTGTGCGGCGATGGCCACTTTGTCCGAAAGTTTGGCGCGCTCTTGGTCCAGCGTGTTGATGCGCACGTTGGCATCGCTGAGCTGGCTGCGTGCCACGTCGCGTTCGTTGGTCAAACGTCCATTCTCGCGAGTGAGCGAATCCACTTGAATGATGTAGGAGCGCAGCACAGCGCGCACTGTCTCCAACTCTTTTTTGAGACGGCATATTTCTGCCGCATCGGTCGCTTTGGTTTGACGCAATTCGGCCAAGAGAGATTTCGTACGTGCCTGTGCTTCGCCAAGCTGACGGAGCAAGGAGTCGTTTTTCACTCCCTTTTTCAGCTCATCATACTGCAAAGCGAACTGTTCATACTGGTTTTCCATTTCCCGGCGGTCCATGTCGGCCAGTTGTCGCAGTTCTTTGAGCTCTTTGTCCTTGTCGTCCTCTTTGTCTTTGCGACCGTTGCAGGCCGTGCATGCCCACCCTATCGCGACAATGACCCAAAGGCAGAAAAAGAGTTTTCTCATAACGATCGAATTGTTCGGATTATCAGTCGATGACGGTCACCCAACCATAGTTATCGGGCTCGATGCCGTATTGAATGTTGCGCAAGTGGGTGTAGAGTTGCTTGGAGATGGGGCCCGGTTGTCCGTCTTTCGAGAATTGGTAGCTTGTTCCGTTGTCGGGGTCGTCAATTCGGCCGATTGGACTGATGACTGCGGCCGTTCCGCAGGCACCGGCTTCTTCAAAAGTGGAGAGTTCCTCTTCGGGCACGGGACGCACCTCGACTTTGAGGCCAAGGTCTTTGGCGATCTGCTGCAAGCTCTTGTTGGTGATCGACGGGAGAATCGAGGAAGAAGCGGGCGTGATATAGGTGTTGTCCTTGATTCCGAAGAAGTTGGCCGCGCCGCATTCGTCGATGTACTTCTTTTCTTTGGCGTCGAGGTAGAATTCGCAGGAATAACCATTGTCATGCGCCCATTTGTTGGCGCGCAAGCTGGCGGCATAGTTACCTCCCACTTTGAAACATCCGGTGCCGTGAGGTGCAGCGCGGTCATATTCGCGCGTGATCACGTAGTCTGTTGCGGCAAATCCGCCTTTGAAGTAAGGACCCACCGGTGTGACGAAGATGATAAACAGGTATTCGTCGGCTGGGCGGACGCCCACTTGAGGACCTGTGCCGATAAGCAACGGGCGAATATAGAGAGCGGCACCGCTTTCGTAGGGAGGAATGAAACGTTCATTGAGTTTCACGACACGGCGCACCATTTCCACGAAAATTTCCGTCGGAAGTTCGGGCATCAAGATGCCACGACAGGTGCTTTGCATGCGGGCTGCGTTGTCGGCAAGGCGGAAGGCGCGGATACGACCATCGGGGCAGCGGAAAGCTTTTTGCCCTTCGAAGCACTCTTGTCCGTAGTGCAAACAGGTGGCTGCCATGTGCAAATTGATGGTTTCGGACGAAGATACTTCGATTTCGCCCCATTTGCCGTTGCGATAATAGCAACGTACGTTGTAGTCGGTGGGCATGTAGCCGAAGGGCAAGTTGGCCCAGTCGATATCTTTCATGCTTATACGTAGTTGGTGAATGACGTGAATATGATGTTTGCACGCTGTGTGCTTACCGGAGTCTCGCACCCGTGTGATAAAGAGGGGAACAAGAACTCAAAGTCTGTTGCAAAGATAATGATAAAAGCCCGATTTTTGCAACCGGGCTTTCTATTTTCTCTATGCAAATCGGGCTCAAATAGATAATTTCAGTCCTTCGTGGGCTAAAATTGTGTGTGGAAACACGCTTTGCGCTTCACGAAGCAGAAGATTCTCGTCATCGTAGCGCGCAGAGAAGTGACCAATCACCAGCCGCTTGGCCGCTGCGTCGCGAGCCAACGCGGCGGCTTGCCGAGCGGTGGAGTGAAACGTTTCGCGAGCTCGCTTTTCGGCATCGTCTGCAAAGGTGGCCTCGTGAAAAAGCAGATCTACGTCGCGCAAGTGTTCGGCCAACTCGGGCAAGTAGACGGTGTCTGAGCAGTAGGCATAGGAGCGCGCGGGGTCGGATGGGAAGACGAGGCGCGCATTGGGCCACGTTTTCCCCGTTTCGTCGATCCAATCGGCGCCGGCCTTGATGTTGCCGATGGCATGAAACGGGATTTTGAGAAAATCGATCATGTCGCGGCGGATATGCGGGAGCGGAGCTTTCTCGCGAAATAGATAACCGCAACAAGGCACGCGATGTCGCAGTGGCAAAGTCTCAACAGTGAGGGTGCGGTCCTCGTAGATGATGTGATGTTCCTTCCATTTCACTGCGTGGAAGACCACTTCGTAGCTCATCCCGCGGCAGAAATAATCAAGCCAGGGGCGCATGAGTCGTTCGAGGTCGTCGCCGGGACTATAGACGTGGAGTTTAGAGGTGCGGCCGAGGAGATCGAACGTGCTGAACAAACCAATCAACCCAAAGCAGTGATCTCCATGAAGATGAGAGAGAAAGATGTGGTTGAGGCGGGAGAATTTTAGCTTCTGTCTTCGCAGTTGAAGTTGAGTTCCTTCCGCACAGTCGATCATAAAAAGCTTGTCGCGCAAATCTACGACTTGCGAAGTGGGCAAATGTTTGGCGGTTGGCAATGCACTGCCGCAGCCGAGAATGTGTACATCGAACTTTTCCATGTGAAAACGGGGAATTTTGAGCGAAAACGAGGGAGGAAATGGAGGAAAATTGGGGTGTTTTTAATCAAAGAAGCGCGCCCATGAACTTTCGGAGGGAGTGATCATGTCGAGCGGAGCCTTGAGTATGCGTCCGACGCGGAAGTGCTCGGCAGCGGCAGCGGTGCGGAGTTCCGATTCGAAGACTGCTGCGATGCTACCCACGAAGTTGACTTCCAATTCATCGCGGCGGTAAGCTCGAATGTTGCGGGCGAAGAAGGCCCGGAACTCGGTGAGAAGGAGTTCGCGCACCGACGGTTCGTCGCGATGTGCCGACAAAAAGTGGGTGAACTGTGCCAAATAGCGATTGGGCGAGGGTTCTCTGTAGACACGTTGGATCACTTCGGGAATATCCACCTCGTATTGCGCTTCGAAGTGCCGGCGAAGTGATTCCGGAAAGAGCCCTTTGAGCATATCGGCGAGCAAATGCTTGCCGAGTGAGGCCCCACTGCCTTCGTCGCCGAGGATGTAGCCTAAACTTGGAGTGGATTGTACGAAGCGGGCTCCATCGTAGAGTGCACTACCCGACCCTGTGCCGAGAATGCAGACGATGCCTTCCGACCGATCGCAAAGTGCGCGTGCGGCTCCGAGAAGGTCGGAGGCTACCGTGGCATGGGTTATGCCGAGCACGTCGCAAAGCGTGCGGCTCATGCGCTCGATTTGTTCCGGGCGGCAGCCGGCGCCATAAAAACGCAAGGTGGAATCGGCCAAAGGGGAAGAGCCTGTGGCAACGTGGAGAGAAGACGACGAATGGGGGGAAAAGAGGCGGGAGAATTCGTGCAGTTGAGGGAGCACTTCGGCTTGTAGCACTTCTCTGATCTGTGCGCCACTCATCAAACTGGGGTTGAGTCCGCGACTTCGGAAGCGGCGAGGAATGGCGCGCGGGCGCAAAAGTACCCAATCGGTTTTGGTGGAACCACTGTCGGCGAGGATGTGAAACATGGGATGGAGCAATGGGCAAAAAGGAGGCCTGGGTAGAAAACTATCCTCCGAGTTGTGGAGGAAGATGTGTGAAAAAGGGCGCGAACGTGCGAGGCGGATGGCCGTCGAACGTTCGCGCCCGTTGAAATGTGGTGAGGATCGAGGTTATTCGTCGAACTTGCGATAGCGAATGCGCTTCGGTTCTTCAATGCCGAGGCGTTTGGCCTTGTGCACTTCGTAGTCGGAATAGCTGCCTTCGAAGAAGAATACATTGCCGTCGCCCTCGAAAGCCAGAATGTGAGTGCAGATGCGATCGAGAAACCAGCGGTCGTGACTGATGACCACTGCGCAACCGGCAAAGCCTTCGAGACCTTCTTCGAGTGCGCGGAGGGTGTTGACGTCAATGTCGTTGGTCGGTTCGTCGAGAAGGAGAACGTTACCCTCTTGTTTCAGGGCCATGGCCAGATGCAAGCGGTTGCGCTCACCGCCGGAGAGGACTCCGCATTTTTTCTCTTGGTCTGAGCCCGAGAAGTTGAAGCGCGAGAGATAGGCGCGGGCGTTGATGTCGCGTCCGCCCATGCGCATGAGTTCATTGCCTTGCGACACGACTTCGTAAACGCTTTTGTTGGGATCGATGTCCTTGTGTTGCTGGTCGACGTAGCTGAGTTTGACTGTTTCGCCCAGTTCGAATGTGCCGCTGTCGGGAGTGTCGAGCCCCATGATGAGACGAAATAGTGTGGTCTTGCCGGCACCGTTCGGACCGATCACACCAATGATGCCGTTGGGCGGGAGGATGAAATTCAGATCCGAGAACAGTACTTTTTCGCCGAAGGCTTTTTGCACATGTTGGGCCTCGATCACTTTATTGCCGAGGCGCGGACCATTGGGAATGTAGATTTCCAGGTGCTGCTCCTTCTCTTTCTGGTCTTCGTTGAGGAGTTTGTCGTAAGAGTTCAGACGCGCTTTTCCCTTGGCCTGACGTGCTTTCGGAGCCATGCGCACCCACTCGAGTTCGCGCTGCAATGTCTTGCGACGCTTGGAGGCCACTTTCTCTTCTTGCTCCATGCGCTGCGTTTTCTGCTCGAGCCACGAAGAATAGTTGCCTTTCCAGGGAATTCCCTCTCCGCGATCGAGCTCAAGAATCCAACCGGCCACGTCATCGAGGAAGTATCTGTCGTGCGTCACGGCGATAACAGTTCCTTCGTACTGGTTGAGGTGCTGTTCGAGCCAGTCTATGGATTCGGCGTCGAGGTGGTTGGTGGGCTCGTCGAGGAGCAAAACATCAGGCTTCTGGATGAGCAGACGACACAAGGCGACACGGCGGCGTTCGCCCCCGGAGAGAAACTCGCAAGTCTGATCTGCGGGAGGACAATGGAGGGCGGCCATGGCACGATCCAAGCGGCTGTCGAGATTCCAGGCGTCGGTGGCATCGATGATGTCTTGCAGTTCGCCTTGGCGTGCAAACAGCTCGTTCATCTTGTCTGCATCTTCGTAGTACTCGGGGAGAGCGAATTTTTGGTTGATATCTTCGTATTCAGCCAATGCGTCTACTACGTGCTGAACACCCTCTTGCACGACTTCGCGGACGGTTTTCGACGGATCAAGTTGCGGCTCTTGGGGAAGATAGCCCACGGAGTAGCCCGGAGAGAAGACTACTTCGCCTTGATAGTCGTTGTCCAAACCGGCAATGATCTTGAGGAGCGTGGATTTACCGGCACCGTTGAGGCCGATAATGCCAATTTTTGCTCCGTAGAAGAAGCTGAGATAAATGTTCTTGAGGATGGTCTTGTTGGTTTGACGAATGGTTTTCGTCAAACCAACCATAGAGAAAATGATTTTCTTATCGTCTACTGTTGCCATAAGGGATGATTTTGCTTATTGAGGGAGTCGGAGCAGAAAAACAAGCATGGCGCGCATCGCTTGTGTGCGAATTTGTGCGTCGCTGATGCATTCAAATGGAAATCCCAGGGTGAGACTTCGGTTTTTCGGCCCGTCATAGGCCACGCCTGCGCTGTAACCGCCGTTGCCGTAGGCGAAAGCTGAAAAAGCTCCCGCAGTGGGTTCCAACACGTCGGTGACATTGCAGGCAAAATGCTCCGCGTTCGGAAGATTGTAAACTGGTAGGTTGAGATTAAGCCCCGTGAAGGTCGATAAACTGTCGTTGCGCACGCTGCCGGGACAGGTGAGATGGAGCGATTGGGCGAGGAACTGTTGCTCTTCATCGCTTTGAAGATCCGATCCCACGAAGCTCCCGCTCACCAACAGGGAACCGCCGTTGGATTGATAGCGGCTGAGCTGTTGACGTGCCGAAGGAGTGATTGCTTTGTAGGGACGTAAATTGTGCGGTGCGTCGCGTTCGAGCCCCGCAGCGTAGTCTATCAGATTGTAATTCGAAAGTTGTTTCTCGCTCAATGTGGAGAATGCGTCACTGCAAACGGAGGATACTGACAAATGTGGGGCAGCTGCGGCTATAGCTGCGGTATGTGGCTCGCTGCTGTCGAAGTTATTGCCGGCAATGCGGCGCCCCATCCATTCACTACCCCCGTATCCAAGTCCACGCGGTCCTTCAATTCCCATGCTTTGGCGGTCAAAATTGGTTTGTTTGCCGATGAGAGCAAGTGTATATCCGCGAGGAACTCCACAGTCGGCAGCGAGATCGAATCCCAAGCTGTCGGCTGTTTCGATGCGGGCGGGGCCACTGAGCCGATCGAAGGCGTCTACAACCAGCACCTCCGGAGAATTCGCATTCCGATGGCCGCGAGCGCAATAGACACTCAGCTCCGGAGAATCGAAACTCTTCCCGCCAGCGTTCAAGGCTGCGACCTTATATATATAATGTGTGCCAGGATTGACCGGCAAGTTCACCGTAGTGCGGCCATTGGTAAGCCGACCGTTGTCGAAATCGGTGTTGGGCGTGCGCGTGTAAACGATGTAATCGGTGGGTACCGCGGAGGCTTCGATAGAATCGGGGGTGGGTTGCCACGAAAGTTGCACGGCGTCCTGTCCTTTGACCAAGCGAGCGGCAAACGCGTGCACAGGAAGTGGTTGAACGGCGGGTTGGGGTTCACCGTGCATGGCTGACAAGTATTGCAATATAGCCTTGTAGACGGCACGCGAAGCCGTGAATTTGAAATTGGGATCGTGGGCGAACTTCATATCAGTGAAGTTCTGGTGCGCCAACAGCTCCAAAATCATGGAAGGTACCTCCGGCATTCGTGTTTCGGCATAGTTCTTGTCGAAAAGTTCGCGGAGATGCCAGTCTGTGCCGTAAGTTCGCGTGAGATCGTTGTGCAAGTTCGTCATGACCCGCCGAGCGTAATCGAGCGATGTCCGTCTTGCCGTGCCGGTACGGTAGAGGCTGTCGCCTTGTTCGTTGATGCCGGTGATCAGCCCCAATGTGCCGTAAATGTTCCCGTTGCGGTTGAATCCGGCATCCGTATGGAGGGCGAACGAAAGCTCGAAAGGCACGCGCGCGCCGAGGGTGTCGGGCATGAACGGGCTACCTCCTCCTAAAAAGTTGAGCAAGTGAGCGCGTGAACGGAGGTCTCCGTTGTAATCACTCGTTTCGTCGCGATGACGGTAGAGGGTATCCGGCAGTCCTGCCCATTGTGCATAATAGCGTGCCCCTTCCAATCGGCGCGGCAAGCCACTGGTGTGCCCGACTTTGGGGTATGCGTAGGTGTAAATACTGTCGGGACTGACGGTAATTTGGGGCATTGAGCGTGCGGCCAACCCCATTCCGCCTCCGAAGCGCACGGCATCGGCTGATATACTCCCTTTGTGCGTGCTTGTGTTGTCTAAAACGACGCGCGCATGCTCGTTTTCACCGGCTTCGAAGAGAAAAGTGCCCAAATAGAGCCAAGTTCCTCCACCCATGCGCTGGTTGACATGGAATTCGGTCCTCCCGCCGGCATGATACACCGTGTAGTGTGCGTCATCTACCGCATCGGGCAGGCTTGTGTAGCTTACATACACGGCGTAGTGTCCGCGTTTCGCCAGATTCGGGGTCCACGAAGCCTCAGCGTGCGGCTCGTTGCGACGAGAAGTGGGGATGCAGCGTGAGGTGCCGTTGCGGAAAGGTTGATCATTGTCCGTCAATTGTCGGTGAGGCAACCCGAATCCGGGAAAATCTGCCGTGCGCCATGCTTTGCCTGTTGCGTCGCGCTCCACATACTGCCCTTCCGAGGTGGGATGATCGTTGTCTACGACCGCTTCTTCCGTTTGCGCATCGCGCTCCCGCGGAGTGTAGACCACTGCACCGGCGTTTTCCAACATCGGAATGAGATAGGGGAACACAATGCTTTGCGAAAGTAAGTCTTCGGTTGTGCAAAACATGATTGGGCGCTGCCATTTCCATCGCTCGCCGTCGAAATATCGTCCGTGGCTGGGCCAAACGAAAAGATGGCGGCCGGCCAAACCCGATTTCAAGTGGTAGGGGCTGGAAACATTGCGCACCCAGGGCATACCATTGTAGTCCAAACCGCCCCAAGTTGTGGGGGCACCGGTGGAACTGCCCGTGGTGTAGAGATTAGGGCTGTCTTGTGCACGCACCGTTGTGGAGAGTGCCAAACAGAGGGCGAGCGCACCGAAAAAACGAGGGAGAGAGCTCAGCATAAGCGGAGGTTTTACAGACTTTGCTCGATGGCGAATTTTTCAGGATGGAAGGCGCATCCTTCGAAAGGGCGATAATAGTCCATGATCGCCCTCATGTCGGCATCAATGTTGCCTGACGGCCAAAGTTCTTTGGTGCAAACCACGCGTTTGTGTTGGGCGTCGATGGCAAAAAGTTGGATGGGAATGCCGGCTTTGAGTGCGATGTAGTAGAAACCTCGCTTCCAAGTCTCGACGCGTTGGCGAGTGCCTTCGGGAGTCACGGCGAGGTTGAAATAATCGGCCCGTGCGGCCGTCTCACTGAGCTGGTCGGTGAGCGAGGTGTGGCGCGATCTTTCGACAGCAATGCCGCCGATCTTGCGCAAAAGGCCGCCGAGTGGCCAGAAAAACCACTCTTTTTTCATCAGAAAACCCGCTTTTCGACCGATCGAGCGGATGTAGAGTTCGCCCAACAGGAAGTCTTTATTACTGGTGTGGGGGGCTACGCACAAAAGACACTTGTCGCGTGCCGGAACAGTTACTTCTGCAGTCCAACCGAGGACACGGTTGAAAAGGAAGTGGCAGAAAGATTGCAACATGAGGGATTTTTGAGGCGCACTGTGACGGTGCGCCATTCAATACTCGCGCGCCGAGTGGGGTCGGCGTGCACACGCTACAAAAATACGCACAATTTGTCATCCCACAAAATCGCATTTGCTAAATATCTGTGTCCTGTGGAGTTGTGCCGTGCGAATAAAGAGGAGACAAGGGCCCGGATCATGGAGCTACCCTGCCCTACGCACGCTTTTCTCCCGCTTCTTCTCGAACATCTGCAGGGTACGAGCTTGGAAAATCACCATCGATTGAGTATTTTTGCAGGAACAACCATATCTTCTTGCACATGAAACTCTCCGTCATCATTGTTTCTTACAACGTTTGCCACTACCTATGTCAGTGTCTAGACGCTGTTTGGCGTGCAGCACAGGTGGCTGATGTCGAAACGGAGGTGTTTGTTGTAGACAATCACTCGAAGGACGGCACCATTGCCTTACTCTCTCGAGAATACCCCCTCTATTTACAAGAGAAGGGAGCCAACAATTGCCGACTCCATCTCATTGCAAATCATTGTAATGTGGGATTTGGACGTGCCAACAACCAAGCTTTGCGCCAATGTACGGGAGATTACGTCCTTTTTCTCAATCCCGATACGGTGATTGGTGAGCATTCGTTCGCGGATTGTCTGGCCGAAGCAAAAACTTGTCCCCGACTTGGGGCGATCGGCGTCAAGATGATGTATCCAGACGGCCGCTTTGCTTTCGAAAGTCGGCGCGGATTGCCCACGCCTTGGGTCGCTTTTTGCAAAATGAGCGGACTCAATACGCTTTTCCCCCGCAGTCGAACGTTCGGGCGCTATTATTTGCGTTTCTTGCCCGAAGCTGAATCAGTTTCGATCGACATTGTCAGCGGGGCTTTCATGTTCTGTAGTCGAAAGGCCCTGGATCATTGTGGGGGCTTCGACGAATCGTTTTTTATGTACGGAGAAGACATCGATCTCTCCTATCGTTTTCTGAAAGCCGGCTTTCAAAATCGCTATGTGCCCACGCCCATCCTTCATTACAAGGGCGAAAGCACACAGAAAAACAGCTTTCGCTATGTGCATGTCTTCTATCAAGCCATGCTTATCTTCTTCCGCAAACATTTTCCGGCCACCTCGTTGTTGATCACCCTGCCGGTTTATGCTGCCATCTACGGACAAGCCGCTTTGACCTTGCTGCGTCAGCAAGCAAAGTCCTTGGGGCGTTTCCTCTATCCGCGCCGTCGTGCAGCGGAACTTTCGGCTGTGTTCGTGGGAGAAGGGGCCGATGCGGAAAAACTCTCCACTTGGGCCGAAACTTGGAGCTTGCGACTCAGTACAGCCTCCGATTTTTCCTCGTTGCCGCCTGCTGATGTGCTCATTCTTTCCACGGCTTCCTACACTTATTCCGAGATGTTGCAAGCGGTGGCGCGTTTTTCTCATCGCTATCAACTCGGTATTTTTCATCCTCACCGCAATTCGCTGATTCTTCCCGGCGATGTTTATACTGCTACCTTATGAAACTCCGCGCTCCGGAACTTTCGGATCTCGATTTGCTGTTTGAGTTAGAAAATGACCGAGAGCAGTGGCTCACGTCCAACACTCGTGCCCCGTTGTCGCGGGCTGCACTCAAACAGTTCATCGTGCGTTCGGCTCAATATGACCTATTTGCGCTTCGCCAACAGCGTTTTGTGATCGAAGTGACCGATGGAGAGAAACCGTCGGCGATAGGATTCATCGATTTGACTGACTTCTCGCCTGAGCACCATCGTGCTGAAGTGGGGATCCTCCTTTTGCCGGCCTATCGTCGACGGGGTTATGGCAAAAAAGCGCTGCAAATGTTGGTCGCTTATGCGCACGAAGTGCTGACACTCCGTGGTTTGTATGCTTTTGTCCCCATCGACAATGTCTCCTCGTGCAGTCTTTTCCGTTCGGAGGGGTTTGTGGAGGTCGGTACGCTCAGCGATTGGTTTTTCTTTGCGGGAAATTACCGCGACGCACAGCTGTTCCAGAAAAAACTCCCCTGATTTCTTTGTGTGTAATGAGGAAATGCGTATTTTTGCACTGCGTTAAAGCAAAATACATTCGGTGCGTTAGTTCAGCTGGTTAGAATACATGCCTGTCACGCATGGGGTCACGGGTTCGAGTCCCGTACGCACCGCTTAAAATCTCCCGCTACTCCAATGAGTAGCGGGAGATTTTTGTTTTTGGGCGGAGGAGTTGAGCGGACAGTCCGAATCTTTTCCGGAGAGTTGTAGCTGTTGTAGTTGGATCGGCACCACAAAAGGAAGCCCCCTTGCACGGTTTGCGTGTAAGGGGGCTGATCTTATTGCGTTTTGCGAAGAGGTGATGATTAAGCATCTCCACGCGTCGGCGTATTCTCAGGGCCCATATTTATATGGCATGATGATTTATTCCGAGGCCGGATGAGGAATGAAAGTCTTCTTCGCTTTTACTTGAACATGTGTTTGTCCAATTCTTTTTTGATGCGTTCTCTGAGGTTTTCTGCTTTGTCCTCTTCCGTAGGATGGCCAAAGAGTGTGCGGAGGTGACGCGGTAAACTCAAGAGCATGTCGATGAGTGAATCGTTTTGGGGAGGCTCGTAGTGATGTTGAGGCATAAGACAAGGAGATTATAGCACGAAGGAGACAGAGATGGCGCTGCAAGGGGGAGAAAAGAGTGTATGGAAGTCATGTCCGTCCTACGCCCGAAAGAGCAAGTGCGCCGTATCTTGTTACGCTTGGCGCACGTCGAGACACATCATGTTCAAAGCGCCGGCGCGTTTGAGGTCTACGCCATAGAGCGCGAGGAAGCGTTCTTGCACGAGCGTGCCGCCGTTGGTGATAACGGGGTTGGAGGGCGACTGCGTGACGATTTCTACGCTCATGCCGGGCTCTATAAATACACCATTGGTGTTTTTGCGCATTTTGGTTGTGACAATGAATCGTGGCATGGGAAATAAGTTGTTGAAAGTGGAACTTTGACGCGATGCCGGTGGCGAGATTTAAGGAAAAGAGTAAAGGCGCAAACCGAAAAGCTCTTCTCCCCGGTACAGGTATCGGCAAACACCTCATCACGGAAGGAACAAGCTGAATCAGTTCACGCCTATGTTGTCGAACGGGTGCGGTCGGCATTGCGCAGTCTTTGGGCTGCGCAATGCTTTAACCACACTTGTTGATGGACAAGCAGGGTAAACGTCAGGCTTGTGGGTCCGGTGATAGTCTATTTTGCCGATTTCGTACCGCAGACTGCACATTGTTGACGTTGAGACAACCGAGTTTCCGGTCATCATTTGGCAAAGCTAATGCTTTTATTCCGATTCGCCATGCTTTCTCTTCACATTTCTGAAGTGTGCGTCGAATTTTACACGACAAAGGTAGAATTTGAATGGAAAAATGGGAGGGAAATCATCGAATTATTGTGCGAATCGTGAGCTTTTGTGTCATGTCTCGAAAATGTGTCTCCGATAAGTGGGGAGGAAAGTCGGGTTGACGACCTGGGGGAGAGGGTAATTGTGGATGAAGCTACCGGAGAAGACGGACGTGTGAGGAGGGATTGGACGAGTTGAAGGAGAAGTTTGAAAGCGAAGGAGGCGAGAAGACGAGGCGAGGGGTGCATGGTGGTGAGAAATGACGGGACTTTGCGACAGCGGAAGGGGAAAGGCACACCGGCGTCGGAGGATGTGGTGCATGAGTAGATGGAACTTGTGCGTTTCACTCCTGTCGCCAACCGCAGATGGGGAGGAAAAATGCAGCGAATGGCACAAGGCGGGTGTGCTGTACGAGGCGCGCAGCAAAACGCGGGAGTAAATGCACGAAAATGGGGGACTTTGGATGAAAAACGGGGAACTTCGAGCGGAAAGTTCCCGATGTTCGCCTCTTCGTACCGAAAGGGGGAGGAGAAAAGCAAGAGAAAGCTGAAGAAGGGGCGGAAGAGGTGAAGAGATACGGGAGAAGTGCGCAATTTGGGGCGGCTCAACGGGCGGAATGCGGTGGGCGAACAGAGAAAGCCCGGTGTGTGGGGAAAACTCTTGCGGTGCGGTGGCGGCGCAACGGAAAAATAATATTATCTTTGCAGCACCAAAACCATTTCCCCCCAACCAACACAGATGGAACAGCTCAAGCACGAATGCGGAGTCGCCATGGTGCGACTGCTCAAACCGCTGAGTCACTACAAAGCACGTTACGGCACCTGGGCGTACGGGCTCAACAAACTCTATCTTATGATGGAGAAGCAGCACAACCGCGGCCAAGAAGCGGCCGGTTTAGCGGCGTTGAAGCTCAATGCCAACCCGGGTGAAGAATTTATGTTTCGCGAGCGTGCCATGGGTAACACCGCGATTCAGCAAATCTTTGCTGCGGTGCACGAGAAGTTCGCTAACTTTTCGTCGTCCGAACTTGCCGATGCGGATTTTGCCGGCAAGAATATCCCCTTTGCCGGGGAAATCTATATGGGCCACCTCCGGTACGCTACGACCGGCAAGCGTGGCCTTTCGTATGTCCACCCGTTTCTGCGGAGAGCCAACTGGAGAGCCAAGAATCTCTGTATATGTGCGAATTTCAACATGACGAATGTGCAAGAAATCTTCGACCACATTGCCGTGAAGGGCCAACACCCGCGCATGTTGAGCGACACTTATCTCCTGCTCGAGCAATTGGGCCACCGATTGGACCGCGAATCGGAACGCTGCTTTGCGGCGGCTGAGGCGCTGGGGCTGTCTGACCGTGACATTACGGAATATATCGAACAACACATCGATGTGGCCAACGTGTTGCGCGAGTCGGCGCCCGTGTGGGACGGAGGTTATGTGGTGTGCGGGATTACCGGCAGCGGAGAAACGTTTGTTTTGCGCGATCCCTGGGGCATTCGTCCGGCGTTTTGGTACAAGAACGATGAGGTCTTCGCTCTGGCCAGCGAACGTCCGGTGTTGCAAACCACATTCGACCTTGAGGTAGACGACATCTTGGAGCTTCAACCCGGACAGGCGCTCATCACGAGCAGAAACGGGGAGTTGCGCATTGAGCAGATCCTCGAACCCAAACGCTTTGCTGCTTGTTCGTTCGAGAGAGTGTACTTTAGTCGAGGATCAGATCGCGATATCTATCGCGAGCGCAAGGAAATGGGACGTCGCCTCGTGCCGAACATCCTCAAAGCCATCAATTATGAGGTGGACAACACGGTGCTTTCTTACATTCCCAATACAGCGGAATCGGCTTATTATGGTATGATTCAGGGATTTGAGGAGTATCTCAATGAACAAAAGACGCGCGAAATCACATCGCTCCTGGCCCAAGCAGAACCGGGGTGCGAGGAGGATACGCAAACGCGAATAAGAGAAATCTTGTCGCGCGGAGTTCGTGCGGAGAAAGTGGCATGGAAGGACATCAAAATGCGCACTTTCATCGCCGAAGGCAATTCGCGTAACGATCTGGCGGCGCACGTTTATGACATTACTTACGGTAGTCTGCGTCCCGGCGTGGACAATCTGGTGGTGATCGATGACAGTATCGTGCGCGGCACCACACTGCGCGAGAGCATCATCCGCATTCTCGATCGTCTGCACCCCAAGCGCATTGTGATTGTGAGTAGTTCGCCGCAGGTACGCTACCCTGATTACTATGGAATCGACATGGCTAACATGGACGAGTTCATTGCTTTCAAGGCGGCCATTGCCTTGCACGAAGAGCGGGGCACGCAGTCTTTGCTGCGCGACATCTACAATCGTTGCAAAGCGCAGGCGCATTTGCCGAAAGAAGAGATTCGCAATTATGTGTGCGAGCTTTACGAACCGTTTACCGTGGAGGAAATCAACGCCAAGATGATCGAACTGTTGCGCCCCACGGATGTGAAGACCGAAATACATCTCGTTTACCTCACCCTCGACGGGCTGCACAAGGCTTGCCCCACGAGTCCAGGCGATTGGTACTTCAGCGGATGCTACCCCACCCCGGGTGGCAACAAATGCGTGAACGAAGCGTTCATTCGCTACATGGAACAGGCGTGATTTCGCGCGGTTTCGCTTTATCACTTCATGACAACTAAAATTCCCCCCAAAATATAGACATGCGCAAAGTAACTCTTTTGCTCAGCGACGGTACCCGTTTTCACGGAGAGAGCTTCGGTTATGAAGCTCCCGTGGCCGGTGAGGTCGTTTTCAACACGGCGATGACGGGCTATCCCGAGAGTCTGACCGATCCGTCCTATGCCGGACAACTTATGGTGCTCACTTATCCACTTGTGGGCAACTATGGTGTGCCGCCTTTCACGTTTGAAGAAAACGGTTTGGCCACCTTTATGGAAAGTGACCGCATTCATGCGCGCGCCATCATTGTCAGTGATTACAGTACGAACTATTCGCATTGGAATGCGAAGGAAAGTTTGGCCGAATGGCTGCAACGCGAAAAGGTGCCCGGCATCACCGGCATCGATACGCGACAACTCACCAAGGTGCTCCGTGAACACGGGGTCATGATGGGTAAAATTATCTTCGACGACGAGGAAGACAATGTGATTCCCGACGCGCAATATGAAGGAGTGAACTTTGTTGCGGAAGTGAGCTGCAAGGAAGTCATGCACTACGCGCCGACCAACGGAGATGCCAACGCGCCGAAAGTAGTTTTGGTGGATTGTGGCGTGAAACACAACATTATTCGTTGCTTGATCAAGCGCGGTGTGGAGGTGATTCGCGTGCCTTGGGACTACAACTTCAACGAATTGGAGTTCGACGGCCTGTTTTTGGCCAACGGCCCCGGCGATCCCGACACCTGCGTGAAGACTGTTGAACACATTCGCGCTTTTCTTGCCAATCCGAAGGTGCGTCCTTGCATGGGCATCTGCATGGGCAACCAATTGCTCTCGAAGGCTGCGGGTGCTACCATCTACAAATTGAAATATGGCCACCGTTCGCACAACCAACCTGTGCGCATGGTGGGCACGAATCGCTGTTTCATCACCTCGCAAAACCATGGTTACGCTGTGAAAAGCGAGGCCTTGGGCGCAGACTGGGAACCTTATTTCGTGAATATGAACGACGGATCGAACGAAGGCGTGCGCCACAAAACGAACCCGTGGTTTTCTGCGCAATTCCACCCGGAAGCCTGCAGCGGTCCGGTAGATACTGAATTCCTTTTCGATGATTTCGTCAACCTCCTCAAATAATCCGAAGCATGATTGATCAAAATATTAAGAAAGTCCTGTTGCTCGGTTCGGGCGCTCTGAAGATCGGCGAAGCCGGTGAGTTCGATTATTCCGGTAGTCAGGCGCTGAAGGCGCTCAAAGAGGAGGGAATCGAAACGGTGCTCATTAATCCGAACATTGCTACGGTGCAAACCTCGGAAGGAGTGGCCGACCGCATTTATTTCTTGCCGGTCACGCCTTACTTCATCGAGAGAGTGATCGAAAAAGAGCGTCCGCAAGGCATTATGCTGGCATTCGGTGGACAAACTGCGCTGAACTGCGGCGTAGAACTCTATCGTAGCGGAGTTTTGGAGAAGTATAATCTCCAAGTGCTGGGCACTCCCGTGCAAGCCATCATGGACACGGAAGATCGTGAGCTGTTTGTCAAGAAATTAGACGAGATCGATGTCAAAACGATCAAGAGCGAGGCCGTGGAAACGCTGGAAGATGCGCGCCGCGCAGCCAAAACGCTGGGTTATCCCGTGATTATCCGTGCGGCTTACGCGTTGGGCGGACTCGGATCGGGATTTTGCGACAATGAGGCCGAACTCGACAAACTGGCCGAGAAGGCTTTCTCGTTCTCTCCGCAAGTCTTGGTCGAAAAGAGCTTGAAGGGCTGGAAAGAAGTGGAGTATGAAGTAGTGCGCGACCGCTTCGACAACTGTATCACGGTCTGCAACATGGAAAACTTCGACCCGCTCGGCATTCACACGGGCGAATCGATCGTGATTGCCCCGTCTCAGACTTTGACAAACAGCGAATATCACAAACTCCGCGAACTGGCGATCCGCATTGTGCGCCATGTCGGCATCGTGGGTGAGTGTAATGTGCAATATGCCTTCGATCCCGAGAGCGAAGATTACCGTGTGATTGAGGTTAATGCGCGTCTGAGCCGCAGTTCGGCGCTCGCTTCGAAGGCTACCGGCTATCCTTTGGCCTTTGTTGCCGCCAAATTGGGCTTGGGCTACGGACTTTTCGACCTGAAAAACTCGGTGACGAAAACGACTTCGGCCTTCTTCGAACCGGCTCTCGACTATGTGGTGTGCAAAATCCCGCGTTGGGACTTGGGCAAGTTCCGCGGTGTGGATCGCGAGCTCGGCAGTTCGATGAAATCGGTGGGCGAAGTGATGGCCATCGGTCGCACTTTCGAAGAAGTGATCCAGAAAGGCCTCCGCATGATCGGACAAGGCATGCACGGCTTCGTGGGAAATCGCGAATTGACCATTGAAAATGTGGACGCCGCCCTCAAAGCACCCACAGACAAGCGTATTTTCGTTATTGAGAAGGCGTTTAAGGATGGATACTCCGTAGAAGATGTTCATCGTCTCACAAAAATCGATCGCTGGTTCCTGCGTAAGCTCTACAATATCTACGAAACGGAGCGTGAACTGGAGGCCGTGGGCAATATCAATGTGCTCGACAACGAATTGCTCGCTCGGGCCAAGCGCCAAGGCTTCACAGATTTCCAAGTAGCGCGTGCACTCGGCATGGAAAGCGAGATGGAAATCGAACGCGCTCAGATGTTGGTGCGCGAACGTCGCAAGTTGGCCGGTATTGTTCCCTATGTGAAGCAGATTGATACCCTCGCAGCGGAATATCCCGCGCAGACCAATTACCTTTACCTCACGTATAGTGCGGTGGCGCACGACCTGCGTTACGAAAACGACAAGCGTTCGGTGGTTGTCCTCGGGTCCGGCGCCTATCGCATTGGTTCTTCGGTTGAATTCGACTGGTGCGGTGTGCAGGCACTCAACACAATTCGCAAAGAAGGCTACCGTTCGGTGATGATCAACTATAACCCCGAGACGGTATCCACGGACTATGACATGTGCGATCGGTTGTATTTCGACGAACTCACCTTCGAACGGGTGCTGGATATCCTGGATCTCGAAGTACCTTTCGGTGTGGTTGTGAGTACCGGTGGACAAATCCCGAACAACCTGGCGATGCGGCTTGACGAGCAGCACGTTCCGTTGTTGGGCACGCAGGCTAAGTATATTGACAACGCCGAAGATCGTGAGAAATTCTCTGCAATGCTTGGACGCATCGGCGTGGATCAGCCGGAATGGAGCGCACTTACGTCGATGGAGGACATCAATGCGTTCATTGACCGCGTAGGTTTCCCCGTACTTGTCCGCCCCAGCTACGTTCTCTCGGGAGCTGCCATGAATGTCTGCCACACGCAAGAGGATTTGGAGCGCTTCCTGACCATGGCGGCCAACGTCAGCAAGAAACACCCCGTGGTGGTGTCGCAGTTCCTCCAACATGCCAAGGAAGTGGAGATGGATGCTGTGGCAAAAGACGGCGAAATCATAGCGTATGCCATTTCGGAACACGTGGAATTTGCGGGGGTTCACTCCGGCGACGCCACGATTCAGTTCCCGCCCCAGAAGCTTTACGTTGAAACGGCGCGACGCATTAAGAAGATCTCGAAGCAAATTGCGCGCGAACTGAACATTTCGGGACCGTTCAACATACAATACCTCGCAAGAGAGAACGATATTAAGGTCATTGAGTGCAATCTTCGTGCGTCTCGCTCCTTCCCCTTCGTGAGCAAGGTGCTGAAAATTAATCTTATTGAGATGGCCACGCGGATTATGCTGGGACTTCCTGTGGAAAAGCCCTCGAAATCGCTCTTTGACCTGGATTACGTGGGCGTGAAGGCCTCTCAATTCTCGTTCAACCGCTTGCAAAAAGCAGATCCTGTGCTTGGCGTCGACATGGCCTCCACCGGCGAGGTCGGATGCCTGGGCGAGAATGCCAATTCGGCCTTGCTCAAGAGTATGCTCTCCGTCGGATTACGCATTCCCCGGAAGAACGTACTGCTTTCAACCGGGAATGGAAAACAGAAAGCCGATATGCTGGAAGCAGCCCGCAGATTGTCGCAGCACGGCTACAACATTTTTGCGACAGCAGGGACTTCGCACTACCTTTCCGAGAACGGAATTGAGAATCAGCGTGTCCTTTGGCCGAGCGAAGTGGAGAATCTGGCGCCGGACAGCCCTGAAAACGCACTTCCCCGCGCGCTTGACCTGTTGCGTGACAAGAAAATCGACATGGTCGTCAATGTTCACAAGAATTTCTCCACAGGTGAACTCACGAACGGCTACAAAATCCGTCGTGCAGCCATCGATTTCAACATTCCATTGCTGACCAACGCACGTTTGGCCTCGGCTTTCATTTACGCCTTCACAACTACGCCGCTTGATTCGCTCGAAATCAAGAGCTGGCAGGAGTTCTAAGTGAACGATTTGCGTTGTATTTGCGACGCCACTCCATCAGCGCTGTGCTTCTTCTCGATGTTTCTTCTAAATAAGGAGGAGTTGTGGCGATAGATGGGGTGGCGATTGCAATTGAGGCGAACAAGAGCGTAAAACCCTCCCTCGTGTATTAAATTCGATCTGATATGTTTATCCATTTACTCACCGTTCCAAGTGCGGAGCGGGTCACAGAACAAGTTTCTGAGCAAGTGCGTCAGCAAGTGACGCAGAATAGCGTTGGTACGCTCCACCAAGTTTCATCTTGGTTGTCGACAAATGCCGTTAGTTTCGGGGTGCGCGTACTCACCGCGATTGTTATCTTTGTTGTCGGCCGGTTTCTGATCGGTTTCATCAACAAACTGGTCGCAAAGCTGCTTTCCCGTCGTCATGTTGACGTAGGCGTGCAGAGTTTTGTGAAAAGTTTGGTGAGTATTCTGCTCACTGTTTTGCTCATAGTTGCCGTCATCAGTCAATTAGGTATCGAGACGACGTCGTTTGCAGCCTTGTTGGCTTCTGCGGGCGTGGCTGTCGGCATGGCGCTTTCGGGCAATTTGCAGAACTTCGCGGGGGGACTCCTGATTCTCCTCTTCCGTCCGTACAAAGTCGGTGACTATATCGAATGCCAAGGGCAAGGTGGAACGGTTCGTGAGATACAAATCTTTTATACCATACTCGTCACTCCGGAGAACAAGGTTGTTTATCTCCCCAATGGGCCTTTGAGCAGCGGAACCGTGGTGAATTACAGCCAAGAAGGCACACGCCGTGTAGATTGGACCGTGTCTGTCGAGTATGGCGAGGACTATGAGCGCGTGGAACGGGTGTTGCGCGAGCTTGTAGCGGCCGATGAACGCATTCTCACTGATCCTGAGCCCGCCTTTGCCTTGTTGTCATTAGGAGACAACAGTGTTAATGTCGTAGTGCGCGTGTGGGTGGCAACAGCCGACTACTGGAACGTGTATCTTGATATGAATAAGAAAATTTACTCCACGTTCAACCAAGCCGGTATCGGTTTTCCTTTCCCACAACTCACTGTTCACCAAGCAGAATAGTAGGGAAAAAATGAAATACTGCAAGCAAAAGAGCGATCCGCATGGACTATGCGGATCGCTCTTTTGCGTTTATCGTGAAATTGTGAACGGATATACGTGTTAGTTGCCATAAAGGCAGGCGCACTACCCTATTCCCCCGTTTCCGGGGGAGACTTTGTGGCAATTAGTGGAATCTTGCGACGGCTATCGCGGGGGGAGCCCTCCGTTTTAACGGGCTCTTTCGTAGGTAATTTCGTAGAAATAGGGTTTTACGTCGTTGATGGCGACTTTGTGTCCCTGATTGCCGGGTACAATGAGGCGAATCTTGGCGATTTGGCTGTTCGGCGAATGCTGGCGCCCGATGTGGAGGTAACGAAGGGGGAGCAACCAGGCCGAAGGTACGGCAGATCCGTAAGTGTTGTACATGTGTCCCGATACAAATACGCCATCTAGGGTGCCGGAGTTGTTGTTTATGCTGATTAGATCGGGGCGTTCCGGGAAATCAAGCAAGTTCGAAGTGGTGATACTGTCACCTGCGATGCTGAACTCGGTGAAGCGACTGATCACTGTGGTGCGTTCGCCGGAAGTAATGCGTTGTCCGGTGCCTTTGCGAATGATTTGCATATAAACTCCCGTTCCAAATTGCACGTACTCGTTTTTTGAAACGTCGGTTGTGGTGTCTTGTGCCAAAAACTGGGCTTCCGAAATCACTTTGATGTTGCCCGGTACATTAAGCACGTCGAATCCGTGGATTTTGTCGCGCACCACACATCCCCGCCGGAGGAAAGCCTGGATTTGCTTGTCTTCTTTCTCTCGGCGTTCCGCGTAAGTGTCGTTGTCTCGGCAAGCGCAGAACAGAACAAGGCTGGCAGCTACGAACAGTAGGACTTTGGTGAACTGGTTGGTCATGTTTGAGCGTTGTATATGGGGCAAATGTACGAAAAAAATGGTGACTTCCGCCTACGAACGCTTGTTTTTTGCTCGTAGGCGGAGACATAGATCTTATCTCGCGATGAACTTTTTACCGTTTCGGATGTAAATCGTGCCCGGTATCGGCTTTTCGACGCGTAGTCCGTTCAAATTAAACAATAATCCTTCTTCGTCAGAATATTTCGTCCGAAGAGTCGACGTGATCAGGCCGATTTTCAGACCATCAGGCGATGCGCTGATAACATGCTCACGATCAGAGAGATAAGCACGGAAAGGTCTACGCCAAACTTTCATGGGCAAAAATCTACCTGTGGAACGAGAGAAAGCAAAGGTCTCTTCTATCGGGATCGGACGGGGAATGTCGTAACCGAAGAGTACATTCTTTTCAGTCGGGATAGCCGGGAAATTCTGCTTGTTTTGCAAGGAAAGCGTCACCCAGCTGTTGGGTTGACCGGAAACGATGAAGGCCGTTTTCGCGGGGAGGTTGTTTGAGAGTTCGTTGAGCTGCAGCCCGCTGCTTTTTAGGGTTCCGCCATAGGCTTTTGCCCCATTGAGAATTGCATCTACCGGAGTGTAGAACGTGCAATAGCCATGTTCGCCAATAAAGATCGGGAGCTCATTGACTTTCTCGATGACCACGGGGTCGGAAATCGTGATGCCACCATTGTCACTCCAAATAATCAAATGTCTACCTTGCATCCCCTTGATTGTCAGAGGTGCAGGTTGATCGGAGTTCTCCGCAACTTGTAAACCTTCCGTCAGTTTCTTTGAAGTCGAGGTGTGAGTCAGCGCGCGACCTCCCGAAAAGCTGAGCAAACCATCGCCGGTGAGTCGGAAGATGGTTTCCGGACTGGCCAATGTCGTTCCTTCGATTTTTCCGTTCGTTGCACTAAGTTGTGTGCTACGGCTTTCGGTTGCAGAGGGAGCTGTGAGATAATCTCCTGAATTCAAGCGGATTCTTACGAAATCTCCTGCTTGAGGTTGGTATGTGTTGTCCTTTTGCGGCTGGGTATATACACTGCCCGAGAATGTATAATCGGTTAATCCGCCGTCAGTTACGGGAATATCGATACGAGTACCGCCATCTTTGTAAGAAGCGACCAAACGATAAGCCTGCCCATTGACCACTTTGAAATCTCTTGCCTTCATGAAGCCAAGATTAAAATCAAGGCTTTGGTCTCGCTTCATCGCGCAGGACAGGAATCTTCCCACTTCGGTGCGGTCGCCCGATTCAACATTTTCCCAGAAGAATTCGACGATACCCGAGAAATCTCCTTTATTGGCATAGAGGTTCCCTTTGATGGAGAACGTTTTCCCAGTTAAGTTCACGTAGGGCGAAGAGACCGGTTCGTCGCCTCCGTCGTAGATGCCGAATCTCGAAAGACTGAGAACCGTAGTGTGGACCGGTTCCGTGACATTGATTTCGAAGAACTCGCCGCCTTCAGGGTTGGGAAGCGAAATGGGGGCGCGTGTTTCGTCGAGGAACACCAACGAGAGTCGTGTGTTGTACTTTCCGGTGTGGATGTTTTCGTTCGTAGTCAGGACGATGGGCACATTCTGTTCGTCGAAGGCATCAAAATTAAGTTGCTCGCTTTCA
The DNA here is from genome assembly GCA_963542795.1 of uncultured Prevotellaceae bacterium. Classification (GTDB taxonomy): domain Bacteria; phylum Bacteroidota; class Bacteroidia; order Bacteroidales; family Bacteroidaceae; genus Alloprevotella. The sequence goes on from CAUTYW010000003.1 coordinate 69,346, forward strand.
ACCGTTTGTAGCACGCGTTTGTTCTGATCGAGAATCTCCATCTTGAGACGGAAGTAGGGGGTGATTCCGCTGAGACAGTGCAAAGGAACGCGCAACACAGTGGCCTTTTCGGCCTGCACCTCATTGTTTTCCATCGGCCCCGTCACGCGGAAGCCGGCATCGGGGTAGTTTTCCTCCGTGACCTTAATTTGCTGGTTGTCCACTGTGAAGGTCATGCGGGGAGACAGGCTCATTTTGACCCAAGCTCCGAGTCCGCCGTTTTGTAGTGTCGCACTCATCGGCACGATCGTGTATTCGCCCGGTGTGAGTTGGCGCGTGTCCAGGTGCATGTTGAGGGGCTTCACCCATGTGCCGCCGTTGGGCAGATAGCCGTGCTTGTCCGTAAAGGTCTGCTTGCTGCCGGTGTCCGCATATTTGAAGAGCGCCACCTGACGGCCGTTTTGATCTATAATTGCCATGCCGACATCTCCGTAAAAATTATACGATAGATTGGTGAAGTAGCTCATGGTCACATCGAGACCTTGCGTCAGGGGGAACACTTTGGTCGTTGTGTAGACCAACCGGAGTGTACCTTCGCCGGTGAAGGACAAACGGCGATTGCCTTCTGCCCAGGCTGCGGGAATAGGCTTCTCATTGGCGCGGTTGGGGTGAGCCAAAACGGCTTCGAGCTGTCGGTTGAAGCTCAGCGGTCGGCCGCCAAATTCACTACCGGTTTGTCCAACGGACATGGATTGTAGGTTGTAGTAGGCATTGGCTTGCCCGTCCCAACCGAAATTGATGTGCAGGAGCCCTTCACTGTTGATGCCGTCGACCACCATGGCGTGTCCACTTGCGCTTCCTTCCGCATTGCCGGCAATGTACACGGGATAGCCGTTCTTCAACTCTTCGTAGAACATATTGACAAACCCGCGTGCCCCTTCGTTGGATTTCGTGGTTGCCCCTACGTTGTAGGAGAAATACTTCTTGAGGGCTTGTTGGGCAGCGTAGCTCGTGGCCGAACTTGCACCTTTCGTGTAGCGCATGTCAACCGCAGCACCGATGTCATGGTGCAGTTTCCCGATCGCATTTTGTTCGTCGTCGGTGAGATTACGACGATCGTAACTGTCGTGCATGAGATTCCATGCGTAGCGCGACTGGGAGAAATCGATCTGGGCCGTATTTCCATCGTAGGTTCGATAGGTCTTCGTGCCTGTGCCCTGTTCGGGCCAGCGGTGGAAGTACATGATTTGCGCTACTGCCGTAGCCACACAGCCGGTGGGATATCCGCCGATACTGTTATTATAGGGATAGCCTTGCCCCCACTTGCTTTTCAGCAGCGGAGTCACAGGGGTATAGCTGTTGTTTGTCGCAAAGGTGGTGAAATAGCGCTTGCGGTCGGCGGCAGACAATTTCTGCACGGTCTGAAAGCGTTCGCGGTAGGCTTCGAGCAGGTATTGCAGGCCTTCGGGGGCGTGAAGTGTGTCGAGTGGCGCTTCGGTGCCCACAGCCAATATGGAGCCCATGGCTTCATTGCCGGACACCAGCACGAAACCATTATTACCGGCATCGTTGAACAGATAATAAGGAGCGCCGGTTCGGTTGGAAAGCGTGCGACTTTTGAGTGTGCGTTGTGCTGTAGTCGAAAGTCTCACGTATTGTTTGGCGATGGCCGCGGCTCTTCTGAAACTGATGTCACCGTCAGCAGCCGCAATCGGGGTGATTCCGGCTGTCACGAGGAGGGCAAACAGCGAAGTGCGTAAGGAAAAGGAAGGGATGAACGGCATATTGATGTTGAATGCTCGCAATAGGTTCGTCTTATTGTGCTTGTGATCCGCCATTCCCGGTGAGGAGTGGCGAATCACAGGCAAAGATAGTAAAAAGACGGGGAGTAATGTGCGAAAAGTGGGGAAGTTTTCCGACAAAGCCGGGAAGTTTTGCCGGAAAACGCCCACTTTATTTTATTCTGTGTAGAGGAAGCGTTTGATGGAGCGCTTGGGGGTCTTCTCAAACTCCTCTTTGTGGAGCTTTACGCTGACGATTTGTTCGTAAGCATTGATCATCGTGTTGAGTATGCGGCGGTTTTCCTCCATTTGACGGTTGAGTGCGTTCTCGTCGAGCCCTGCCTTTTCGGCCTCTTCGTAGTCGGGGTGGATGAGTGCGTGGAGTTTCTCCCCTTTCTGGATGACAACACTTTCCATCACGTAAGGCAGTGTGTTGAGCTTGTCTTCAATTTCCTCGGGGTAGATGTTTTGACCGTTGGAACCGAGAAGCATGTTTTTACAGCGCCCGCGAATGTAGAGATTACCCTCTTGATCCAGTACGCCGAGGTCACCTGTGTGGTACCATCCCTCGTTGTCCAGCGCGGCAGCGGTGGCTTCCGGGTTTTTGTAGTAACCGAGCATCACGTTCGCGCCGCGAGTGAGGATTTCGCCTACGACGTGTTGCGGATCGGGGCTGTCGATGCGCAGTTCCATGCGGGGAGCCACCTTGCCGCACGAACCCGGAACGAAACGGCTCCAATCTTCGTAGGCGATGATGGGGGCGCATTCTGTGGCACCGTAGCCCACGGTGTAATTGAAGTTGATTTTGTGCAAGAATTGCTCCACTTCCTTGTTGAGCGCCGCCCCGCCGATAATGACTTCGTAGAATTTGCCGCCGAACACCGATTGAATTTGCTCGCGCACCTTGTGCAAAATCTTGTCGCTGACCATCGGGACGCGCAAAAGTAGCTTCATCGAGGGAGTTGCGAGCTTGGGCATCACGTTTTTCTTGATGATCTTCTCGATGATGAGGGGAACGCTGATCACCACTGCGGGTTGCACCTCGCGGAAGGCCTCGATGATGACCTTGGGGCTGGGCAGACGCGTGAGATAGTGCACGTGTATGCCCTGAATGAATTCGAAGATGAACTCAAAGGCCATGCCATACATGTGCGCCATGGGGAGCATGGAAATGATGCGCGAACCGGCCGGCACCTTAGCGCCCAAGACTTCAATGGCAAACTGGTAGTTGCTCCAGAGGGCACGATAGGGAATGAGCACACCTTTGGAGTTGGAGGTGGTGCCACTGGTGTAGTTGATCATGGCCAGGACTTCTCCGTCGGGAGCCGGGCGGTAGTTGACGTGCTCGCGGCGGAAGTATTTGGGATGGCGCTTGCCGTAGTATTCATTCAAGCGCTCTCGAGCTTCGGTCAGGGCTTCGTTGCGGCTGATGAGCAGCATGAAATCGGGGATGTGTACGATACCTTCGAGTTGCGGCATGGCTTCTGCGTCGAGTGTGGGCCACACCATGTCGCCGGCAAAGAGGAGACGAGCGTCAGAATGGTTGACGATGTTGTGCACTTGTTCGGCCTTGAACTCGTGAAGGATGGGGACAACGATGGCGCCATAGGTGAGTGTGGCCAAGAAGGCCACCGCCCAGTGTGCACTGTTGCGGCCGCAGATGGCAATTTTGTCACCCGGCACTATGCCGGCCGTCTCAAATAAGATGTGAAGCTTTTCGATTTTGCGAGCCACGTCCTTATATTGAAGTGTCACGCCTTTGTAGTCGGTGAGTGCATTCAGGTCCCAATGCTCTACAATGCTTTTTTGAATCAGCCCGACGAAGTCTTCGTAATGGTATTCCATGAAGAATAAAAGTGGTTGGCGGCAAGTGGCGTGGAGGTGGCGATGGAAAAGGAAAAAGTGGGGCGCACTTGCCACGTCGCTTGCTCAAATTCTTTAGATATGTGCGAAAGTAATACATTTTCTTGACCCACGGAGAGAATGCGCGGCGAAACTTGCACATACAAGGGGATTTTTGTGTAATTTCGCCCCCGCATAGTGGCTCAATGCCCTTCAGTTCATCATTATGACCGGTCTCTCGTTGCCCACTCGGCAGTACAGGGGCCTAAGGATTACAACCTTATGAAACAAATTCTTCGCACGCGGTGGACAGTTGCCGCAGTTGTGGTAGGGATTCTCCTGCTCGTAGCACTCTACTCTCTTTTTTCAAGTCTAACGGGGAGTGGGGAGCGCATTGTTTATCTGGACGACGATGACAATATCGACTCGGTTTACAACAAGGTGTGCAGCGACAGCCGGTTCCCGGCCAATTCCACTTTTCATCTTCTCACTTCTGTGTTCAGTTATGACAAGCACATTCGCCCCGGCCGCTACGATGTGGGATCGGGAGCGGGTGCTTTGACCGTATTTCGCAACTTGCGCAACGGCAATCAGACGCCTACGCGTCTCACGATCCCCGTGTTGCGCACCACACGCGATTTGGCCGACCTGTTGGGCCGTGAATTGCACGCCCCGGCAGACTCTTTCTATGCGGCGTTGACCAACCCCGAATTGCTTTCGCTCTACGGAAAAACGCCGGAAACAGCGGTTTGCCTGTTTTTGCCCAACACTTACGAGGTGTATTGGACGCTTTCGCCCGCGAAGCTGTTGGAGAGAATGAACCGTGAGAGCAAGGCGTTTTGGACGCCGGAGCGCTTGGCCAAAGCGCAGGCCGACAGCCTCAGCCCTGATCAAGTGATCACGGTAGCCTCCATTGTGGAGCAAGAGACAGCCTACAATCCGGAGAAACCGATGGTGGCTGCCATGTATCTCAACCGGTTGCACAAGCACATGCCGCTTCAAGCCGATCCGACGGTGAAATTTGCGCTCGGCAATTTCGGATTGCGCAGAATCATGAACGAACACCTCAAGGTGGATAGTCCTTACAATACATATAAGCGGACTGGTTTGCCCCCCGGACCCATTTGTATCCCCTCCATGTCGAGCATCAATGCCGTACTTGACCACGCGCATCACAATTATTTCTACATGTGCGCGAAAGAAGACTTCTCGGGAAGCCATAATTTTGCGGAAACGTACGGCGAACACCTGAAGAATGCCGCAAAATATGCGCAGGCTTTGAACGCGCGCGGCATTAAATAAGTGCTGCTGCCGTTCGCGCTTTGCCTATCGTCGCGTTTTCGTTTACCGACTTCGACGAATGAGCGTCCTGTCGGAATTGTCCCTTTCTTTCTCTCCTCTTACACGCTGAACTTTCCCCATGCACCGAATTTTCCTCTTGACTTTGTTGGCTGTCACCGCTCCGGGGATGCTGCGCGCACAGACTGCGCGCCGTGCTCATCGCAGTGCGCCCCACCCTGCGGTCGATTCCATCACACTCATCGCAGATGCTTATGCCCATCGACTCGACAGTTTGTCGCGGGCGGCGCAAACACCGGCTGACGATAGTGACGACGTTCTCGAAAATCCGTATTATTTCCCGCTCTTCGCCGGGAATACGCTTTACGATGCGCAGTTACATACGGCATTGGGGAGTTTTTCCGGAGAGCAGACGGAAGTTTCCGGAGCGGTTTCGCGCGCTTTGCTTGACATTTATGGTCACCGCCCCGACCTGGTTTCGCGTGTTTTGCCGATCGCTGCTGTGAGCAAATTGGAAAAGACGGCAGTAAAAAGGGACGTCGCCCCTGCTCCTGCCGTAGCTCCGAAAGCACCGGCCGGTGCCCCCAATGTGCGCACCTGGACCGACGATGCGGCGCTGAATATCAGAGTGGAACGCCCGAACTTCTGGACCTTCAAGGGAAATTTCTCCCTGCAGTTCATGCAATATTATGTGACTGATAATTGGTACAAGGGAGGAGAAGACCACAATTCGCTGTTGGCCTCGCTCAATGCTGAGGCCAACTATGACAACAAGGACAAGGTGACCTTCTCGAACAAGCTGGAAATGCGGCTGGGCTTCCAGTCTTCGCAATCGGACACGCAGCATGAGTATAAAACGAACGCTGACCAGATCAGATTGACCAACAAATTGGGACTCCAGGCGGCGAAGCGATGGTATTACACGGTGATGCTACAATCGTGGACCCAGTTTTATCCTGGCTATCATGCCAACGATGCGCAAGTGTATTCGGATTTCATGTCGCCTTTTGAGTCTGTGCTCTCTTTTGGTATGGACTATAAGTACAAACAAGGGGCTTTTGAGGTGTCGGCCACGTTGTCGCCTATGGCTGCTGACTTCAAATACGTAGATCGTTTGGCGCTTGCGGGAAGAAATGGTATCGATGCCGGAAAACATTCGCACTGGAATCTGGGTTCGACCGTGACAGTGAACACACGTTGGGAACTAATGAAAGGGTTGTTGTGGACTTCGCGTTTTTATGCCTTCACAAGCTATTCTCGCGTCCAGGCTGAATGGGAGAACACCATAGCACTCAAGGTGAATAAGTACCTCTCTACGAAAATCTTCCTCTATCCGCGTTTTGACGACGGAGTGAAACGGAAGCCCGGACAGAGTTTCTTGCAATTCAACGAATATCTTTCTGTGGGATTGGATTTGGGATTCTGAAACCATCGCAACCCCATCCACGTTACTGCGGACAACAAAAAACGGAGCAGACATCCAACGATGTCTGCTCCGTTTTCGATTTGTGCGCTCTGCATGTTGCATGCAAAGACGCGCATTGCACTTGTGCTAAGTGGCTTTACTTGTTGCGTTTTGCCTTGGCTTTTGCGTCGCCAAGTTCCACGGTGAAGGAACGGTTGAGCCCACTTTGCGTTTTAGCGCGGATCCAAAGCACGCGGTCGCTGCTTCTATTGGCCGATTTCACGGCGTCTTCGAAGTCTTGCGTGGAATTCATCACGCGATCGTTCACTTGCGTGATGATAATTCCTTTTGTGATGCCGGCATCTTGGAGTTTTCCTGCTTTGATGCTGCTGACCACGAGTCCGTTTTTGAGTCCCAATTCGTTCTTTTCCGCATCGGTGAGTGAGCGCAGGGCGGCTCCCATCGATTCTGTGTCTACGGTTTCGAGATTGGTGGTGGTTCCTTGTTCGTTGCGCAGGGTAAGTGTGGTGGTGTACTCCTTCTTCTTGCGTAGGTAGGTGACTTTGACCTTGTCGCCGGGGCGGTGCATAGCCACGATTTCCTGCAATTGTCCGAATTTATCGATCTTCTTACCGTCGATGGCGGTAACAATGTCTCCCTTTTGGAGACCGGCCGCATCGGCTGCGCCATCTGCGGTGACTTCTGCAACATAGAAGCCTGTCAAGGTTCCAAGATCCGCGTCTTTACCTTTGTCTTTTTGCTCGTCGATGTAGTTGGAGACAGAAGTTCCGCGGATTCCCAGCAGAGCACGCTGAACGACACCGAATTCGCGTAGATCTTTCACGACTTTGTTCATAATTGTAGTCGGAATTGCGAAGCCGTAGCCGCTGTAGGAGCGCGTTTCCGAATAGATCATTGAGTTGATGCCGACCAATTCGCCCGCAGCATTCACCAGCGCACCGCCGGAGTTACCCGGATTGATGGCGGCATCGGTCTGAATGAAGCTTTCAACAGGGTTGGCAGACTGCATGGAACGCGCTTTGGCACTGACGATTCCGGCCGTAACAGTAGAGGTGAAACCGTAAGGATTGCCTATGGCCAAAACCCACTCGCCGATTTTGAGCTTTTCGCTGCTACCCACAGTGATGGGCTGGAGGTTTTTGGCTTCGATCTTGATCAAAGCGAGATCCGTGTCCTTGTCTTGTCCGATGATGCGGCCTTTATACTCGCGATTGTCGTTGAGTTTGACCAGAATCTCGTCAGCGTCTTTCACAACATGGTTGTTTGTCACGATATATCCGTCGGAAGTCAAGATCACGCCCGAACCTGCGCCGCTGCGCTTGGGGGCTTGGCGTGGTTGTTGCTGGCGCGGTGTGCCTTGCCCGAAGAAATCGCCGAAGAAGTCTTCGAAGGGATTGAAATACTGCACATTTTCCTGAGGTGCAGTGGAGGAAACTTTTATGTAGACGACAGAGTTGATGGCTTTGTCGGCGGCAACGGTCAAATCGATCGGTTGGGCGGGTGTGCTTGCTTGGGCTGCAATTGAAACGGGGGAGGCCGCTACACTTTCTACGGCCATTGCTTTCGGAGCTGTCCCGATGGCTGCCGAAAGCATGAGAGCAGAAATGATTTTCATGTCCATATGTAAAGCTTGATTGGTTAGTTCTGGAGCAAAAGTAAGTTTTAGACGAGCAAAAAGCAAGATGTGGAAGAAAAACGATCCAATCGTTTAAGTTTGATTTCATCCTTTTTGTGCGTGTGTTGTGCGATTCGGCAAGTTATGGGGAAGGCTGCGAGTACCTGTGCGCATCTATTCTTCCCACATTAGGTCGGACATCACGTCGTCGGAGACGAATATCCCGGAAGCGGTGAGTCGGAGGTGATTGTCGGCATCTAATTCCAAACGCCCCCCGTCTATGTGTGGACGGGCCATGCGGAGCAATGCACTTCGGCGAGATGCCGGGACTTCTTGGAGGGAAAGGCCTTCGCAAGTGCGCAGTCGGGTGCAGATGAGTTCGTCGTAGCATTCATCTGCACTGAGTTTTTCGAGGGTGTGCGGCACATCTGCGAAGGTTTTTGCGTGTCCGGCTTCCATATAGCGCCGTAAACTGTAGTCATTCACGCGTCTGCAGTTTTTTCCGTCATAGGAATGGGCTCCCGGCCCCAAACCGAGGTAGGGAATGCCGTGCCAGTAGGAGGAATTGTGGCGCGATCGATAGCCGGGGCGCGCGAAGTTTGATATCTCGTATTGCTCAAATCCGGCGCATTGTGCGGAGGTGCAGAGCATTTGGAACATGGAAAGCGAAGTTTCTTCGTCGCATTCTTTCACTGCTCCCCGTTCCCGCGCATAATATAATGGAGTCCCCTTCTCGTACATGAGGGAGTAGGCCGAAAGATGGGTGATGGGCAGTTCGAAGGCCTGGGCTAATTCCTTATTCCAATCCGTCAATTGTTGTCTGGGTAGCCCAAAGATGAGGTCGATGCTGATGTTTTCAATTCCTTTGGTCCGTAAAATGTCGATGGCATCGAGGGCTTGTTGTGCTGTGTGCCGTCGGTTGAGGAAATTAAGGCGCGTATTGTCGAAACTTTGCACACCGAGACTGATACGGTTCACGCCGAGCTGTCGGAGGTGGGATACTTTTTGCTGAGAGATGTCGTCGGGATTCGCTTCGAAGGTGATTTCCGCATGGGGAGACAGCACGCAGTGGCGGTGAATAGCGGAAAAAATAGATTCCATTTCCTCATCGTCGAGCTGTGAAGGGGTACCTCCTCCAAAGTAGAGCGTGGAAATGGGAGCGCCATTGTGACGGAAAGCCAATTCTTTGGCGAGGGTGCGAACGAAAGCATCACGTTCCTCTTTGCCATGTACGGTGCTGTAGAAACTACAATAGACACACCGCTTTTCGCAAAAGGGAACGTGAATGTATAAACCTGTGGGACTGTGTTGAGTTAGTCGATCCATGATTCCGGTAATTGCCGGCAGTTGTAGCCCGATGCCATGATTTCGCCGTAGGCACCTGCACTTTTGAATGCAATGAGGTCGCCGCGTTGCGGAGAAGGCATGGTATAGTCGGAAAGAAACACGTCGCTGCTCTCGCAAATGGGACCTACGATGTCAAAACGGGCGCAGGGGGCTTCGGGGTGCGAAAGATTGCGTGCTTGGTGCTCACTGCCGTAGAGAGCGGGGCGCAGTAAATCACTCATTCCTGCGTCGACAATGACAAAATCCTTCTCGTGTCCGTGCTTAACGTAGAGTACTCGACTGATGAGCGCCCCACATTGTGCGACAACGGAGCGGCCGAGCTCAAAATGTACCTGTTGCCCGTCTCTTAATTGGAGATGATCCTTGAATATACGGAAATAGCTATCAAAATCGGGGATGGGGTTCGCCTCCGGTTGCGCGTAATCTACGCCTAAGCCCCCGCCGACGTTGATGCTCTCGGTTTTTATGCCCGCAGCATCGAGACGGTTCTGCAATTCGTTGACACGTTGTGCCAATTGTTCGAAGGGTTCGAGGTCGGTTATCTGGCTGCCGATGTGAAAATGCAGGCCAACATAACGCACAGCCGGCAATTCTTGGGCACGATGTATGGCAGGTAGCATGTCTTCCATCGCCAAACCGAATTTGTTCTCGTTGAGCCCGGTGGTAATCTTCGCATGGGTGTGCGCATCGACGTTGGGATTGATGCGAAAGGCCACATTGGCGATTTTCCCTCTTGCAGAAGCCAGCGCATTGATGACTTCCAGTTCGGGAAGACTCTCTACGTTGAAGCAACAGATCCCCAATTCAAGCGCAATCTCTATTTCTCTGTCTGATTTTCCCACTCCGGCGAACACAATATCCGAAGGAGAGAAACCGCAGTCCGCGGCACGTTCTATTTCGCCTCCGCTTACGCAGTCTGCTCCGAGGCCGGATTCAGAAATGATGCGCAACACGCCCGGTGTGGCGCAGGCTTTCACAGCGTAGTGTACGTGAAAGTGCGGAGTATCGGCTGTGGCAGCACGAATGGCGGAAAGAGTTTGACGAAGTAGGGCTGAATCGTAAGTGTAAAAGGGAGTGCGGCGTGTAGAAAAGCGCTTCAGGTCCATGGGGAAGTGCGTTAGAATGAAAAGGTCGGCGCACCGAAATCGATGCGCCGCGATGAAATGAGTTTCTTATTTGAAGAGTCTTTGTTGTAATGCCTGTAGGGCGGCTTGTTTGTCGTCCATGCTCACTAAAAAAGAGATGTTGTGATCTGAACCGCCGTAGCTAATCATACGAACCGGTATGTCTTTCAAGGCCATAGTAGCCTCACTTTCGAAGCCTTCGTTGCTCCAACGCAGATCACCCACCACACAAATGATGCACATGTTCTCGTCTACCACTACGGTGCCCACTTCTTTGAGCTCGTCGACGATGGCTGCGAGCCGACTTGTGTTGTCGATGCTCAACGAAACGCCTACTTCGCTGGTCGTGATCATGTCGATTGGGGTGTGATACTTGTCGAAGACATTGAACACCTTGCACATAAAGCCGCAAGCCAGGAGCATGCGCGAGCTTACGATCTTGATTGCCGTGATATTGTCCTTTGCGGCAACTGCTTTAATCCCGCCGGTTTCCATTTCATTGTTGATGAGTGTGCCGGGGGCGGAGGGATCGAGCGTATTCTTGAGGCGAACGGGGACGCCTGCGTAACGTGCCGGTTGAACGCAGGTGGGGTGAAGGATTTTAGCTCCGAAATAGGCCAATTCTGCGGCTTCTTCGAAATTGAGCTGGCGCACAGGCGTTGTTCCCTCCACAAAACGCGGGTCGTTGTTGTGCATTCCGTCGATGTCTGTCCAGATCTGGATTTCGTCGGCACGAACAGCGGCGCCGATCAGCGAAGCTGTGTAGTCAGAACCACCGCGTTGCAGATTCGATACTTCCCCGTCTGCGTCTCGACAGATGAAGCCTTGTGTGATATAAATGTCGTAACCGGGATGCTCACGGAGGAGTTCGTCAAGATGCTCACGGATGTAAGCTGTGTCAGGTTCCCCGTTGCGATCCAAACGCATGTAATCCAAAGCAGGAAGCAGCACGGCTTTGATACCTTGTTCCTTGAGATACTCCGTAACCATGTTGGTACTCATGATTTCTCCTTTGGAGAGAATCTCTTTTTCTACCACTTCGTCGAATTCGCGTGTGCGATAATCGTGAAGTTCCAGGAAGATTTCGTCGAGTAGGTGGCGCACACGATCTTGTGTATCGCTCTTTTCGAAGAGTTCCGGCAGGTGGCGGCGATAGGTGTTGTGGAGAAGGTTGATCACATTGCTGGCGCCTTCAGGATTGGCTTTGCTGAAATAGTCAGCGATCTCCACCAAACTGTTGGTGGTGCCGCTCATGGCCGAGAGTACTACGATTTTGGGCTCGCCGTCTTCGGTGATCAGTCGGCACACGTCCTTCATGCGTTCGGGAGTGCCCACTGAGGTGCCACCAAACTTGTAGATTTTCATGCTTATGTTGCGTTAAGGGTCAATAGAGTTGTTGTTGGAGATCGAGGATCGGCGGGGCGACGGTCGGACCTATATTATATTGTGCCGAAATGTCCGTTATCTTACCTTCGGCACACTGGATTACTCGACCCGGATAGCGTGTCAGGAAACCGGCATTGTGGGTTACCATCACAACAGCCGTACCTGCCGTGTTGAGTGCGCGGAGCAATTCCATGATTTGCGTACCGGTCTCTTGATCTAAGTTACCCGTCGGCTCATCGGCCAGGATCAATTTCGGATGGTTGAGGAGTGCGCGCGCGATACCCACGCGTTGACGTTCGCCACCCGAAAGTTCATGAGGATAGCGTCGACGTTTATCCGCCATGCCGACTTGTTCCAGCACTTCGACGATACGCTTTCGGCGCTCTTTCGCATCTTTCCATTCCGTGGCGCGTAGAGCGAAGTCTAAATTGTATTCTATGTCTTTGTGTGCCAGGAAAAGACTTTCTTGAAACACGATGCCCAGTTGTCTGCGGAGGGCTTGCACGGCTTTGGCACGTGCTTTTTTCAGATCGCACCCGAGCACATTGAGGCGCTCGCCCTTGCTTTCCAATTCGCCGTAGAGCATTTTGAGCAACGTGCTTTTCCCACTGCCCACACGCCCAACGACGTAAACGAAATCCGATTCGTTTACGCAGAGGTGTACGTTGTCCAGAATCGTACGTCCGTCAATAAATACTTTTGCGTTGTGAAGGTCTATGAGCATGCCGAAGATCTATGATGTTGCAACGGAGCGACCGCCCGAAATTTCCGTCCGCAACTTGCCTCTTGGGCGTTGAATGGAAATAACCGGTGCCGATCTGCTTACAATTGCTGCAAAAATAGCCATTATCTCCGACATATCCGTGTGTACGAGTCTTTTGTTTTGCGAAAACACGCGAAAAGCGATAAGGGCCTCCGCTCGTTGGGGAGCAAAAGTGCGCGCGCCAATCTCAATCCACGGTGGGCGATGTGTGTTTGAGCCAATCGGCTACGACAAACGAGCTGCCTCCCACGAAAATTGTGTCGTTCTCTTGGGCTGACTTGAGGGCGGATTGCACTGCTTCCGGAACATGGGAATAGACGGTACCCGATAGTCCAAAGGATGCGGCGGCCTGTCGGAGTTGCTCTGCGGGTAAAGCACGTTTGATTTCCGCATTTGTGAAATAGTATGTCGCGGATTTAGGGAGTAGTGGGAGTATTTCTGTTAAAACCTTGTCTGCGCAGACACCAATTACGAGATGTAGTGGAGAGTGCAGGGATTCTAATTGCGGAGTGAGGCTACTCCATGCATCAGCATTGTGCCCGGTGTCTAAAATCAGGCGAGGATGCGTTTGAGTTTCCTGCCATCTTCCGCACAGTCCGGTACTTTCTATTACTTGGGAAAATGCTTTTTGGACAATTTCCGGCGTCAGCTTCTGAAATACGTCCTTCGGTAAGTGAGCTATTGCTGAAAGTAGGGTGCGAGTATTGTATATCTGGTAAGCGCCGCCCAGTTCTCCCACGATAGCTCCCCAGTCTTTAGTCATATAGTGGTATTTCCCGTTTACATATTCGGCTTCCACCACTCTACTCTCCTCTTCCGACCAGAAGATGGGGGCATTGACCGAAGCGGCCGCCTGCGCAAAAACTTTCCGCGTGCCGGGTGTCGTTTGCCCCACCACAACAGGAATGCCCGGTTTGATGATTCCCGCTTTCTCCACCGCGATTTTCTCAAGACTGTCCCCGAGAAATTGCGTGTGGTCGAGTGAGATGTTGGTAATGACACACAGTTCCGGCGAAATGATGTTCGTGCAGTCCAGTCTTCCGCCCATTCCTACTTCGATTACGGCAAAATCCACTTCTTCCTCGGCGAAGTAGGCGAAAGCCAAGGCCGTTGTGAGTTCAAAAAAGGAAGGGGCCAGCGGTTCGAAGAAGGAACGTTCTTGTTCCACGAAGTCGACGACGCGTTGGCGCGGGATGGGGCGACCGTTCACGCGGATGCGTTCGCGGAAGTCGACGAGGTGGGGTGAAGTGTAGAGGCCTACACGATAGCCAAGCCCTTGAAGCAGCGACGCCAGCGTGTGTGAGGTCGAACCTTTCCCGTTGGTGCCCGCAACGTGGAGGCTGCGGAACTTGCGGTGCGGGTGTCCGAAATGTTCGTCGAGGGCGTGCGAGGTGGAAAGCCCGGCCTTATAAGCACCTGCCCCGATGTTTTGAAACAACGGGGCAGCGTGATAGAGATAATTGAGGGTCTCTTCGTAGGTCATAATCAGCTGAAATAGGAGCGGAACGATTGGAAAATCTTGTCCTTGATGCTCTTGTTGGGCTTCAGGTTGTCGCTGTCTTTCATCTGCTCAAAGGCTTTCTTCTCGTCTGCCGAGAGAGTTTCGGGTACATAGACGCTCACATTGATCACAATGTCGCCGCGTCCGTAGCCATATCCTTGCAGAGCAGGCAAGCCTTTGCTGCGCAAGCGCATGCGTGTGCCGGGCTGAGTGCCGGGTTTAATGTGTACGCGTGCCTTGCCTTCGAGGGTGGGCACTTCGACCGTGTCGCCCAATGCTGCCTGACTCACGGTGAGCAGCAGGTTGTAAATCAGATCATTGTCGTCGCGGATGAAGTGTTCGTGAGGAATCTCCTCAATGAGCACCTGAATATCGCCGGGCACACCGTTGTGCTTGGCAGCGTGGCCCTTTCCGGGCACGTTGAGCACCATGCCCTCGGCTACACCGGCCGGAATGTTGACTTCCACGACCTCTTCGCCCTGGACTGTTCCCTCGCCGTGGCACTTTGTGCAGGGATGAGTGATGATTTTTCCCTCGCCGTGGCACGTGGGACAAGCCACTTGTTGCTGTACGGTGCCGAAGATGCTGCGAGCGTTGCGCACCACATAGCCCGATCCGTGACAGGTGGAGCAGGTTTCGGCGGCATGTCCCGCTTCGCTGCCACTGCCGTGGCACGCATCGCAGGTCACTTGCTTCTTAATTTTGAATTTCTTGGTCACACCCGTGGCGATCTCCTCGAGTGTGAGGCGGGTTTTAAGCCGCAAGTCGCCGCCGCGATATTGTTGCGGAGCCGGCTCTTCGGCACCAAAGCCGCCGAAACCGCCGAAACCGCCGCCCATTCCACCGAAAATGTCGCTGAAGTGAGAGAAGATGTCGTGGATATCTGTGAAACCTTGGCCGCCACCGAAGCCGCCTTGTCCGTTTACGCCCTCTTTTCCGAACTGATCGTAGCGTTGGCGCTTCTCGGGGTCGCGCAGTACTTCATAGGCTTCTGCGGCCTCTTTGAATTTCTCCTCGGCTTCTTTGTCGCCGGGGTTCTTATCGGGGTGATATTTCATGGCCACCTTGCGGTAAGCCTTTTTGATTTCGGCATCGCTTGCCCCTTTGTCGACACCTAATATTTTATAGTAATCAAGATCTGCCATGTTGTCGTTTGATGATGTTGTTGTGTAGCTCAATTCCTCGGTCTGCTTTTCTCAGATTGAGCAGCGCACGTCAAAAATGCCCGGAGGCACCTGTGCCGAGGAGGAATTTGACTCGGAAGTTGCGAGCGCATGAGTTGGTGTGGCGGCCTTGTTGCAGTGCAGTGGCCGACGGGGCTCACTGTCCCACCACAACCTTGGCGTGACGAAGCACTTTGTCGTTGAGCAGGTAGCCGGTTTGCACGCAGTCTATGACGTGGTTCTTCTTTTCCGCCTCGTCTGTGGGGAAAAGTGCCACGGCTTCGTGGTAATCGGTGTCGAAGGCGGCATTGTTCGTGTCCATCTTCTTGAGACCTTGTTGCTCGAGGGTGCGGTGCAACTTCTGGAAGATGAGCGACAAGCCTTCGCGGAGCGTGTTCACATCGTCGCTTTGTGCCATGTTGGTCTCGGCACGTTCCATGTCATCGAGGATGGGAAGCAACTGTTCGATCACTTTTTTACCGCCGTTGAGCACCAAATCTGTGTGCGTGGCCATGCTATGTTTGCGGAAGTTCGCAAAGTCGGCGGCCTGACGCAGAATCTTGTCTTTCAGTTCTGCGATTTCGGCCTGAGCTGCTGCGAGTTGCTCTTCCACACCGGGAGTGGCGTCGGCAGCTTCCTGTGCTGTGTCCTCGCTCTCCGGAGAGGGGGCCTCGGTTGTGCCCTCGGTTGCGGGAATGTCTTGAACTTGTTCTTCGGTTTGAGTGGTATTGAGGTCCTTTTCTTCCATAATTGTATGATTCGTTTGACCCTCTTTCGTGCAATTTCTGTGCCGAAAGAGGGTCAAAGTGTCAATAGATCAATGTGTAGTGCGATGTATTGAGGAATTTCAGTCGATTATTCTTCGCCATAAAGCTGGGCGCGCAGGGCTTTGATGCGGTCGTCGTGCATATAGTCCTCGTAGCTCATGAGTTTGTCGATGGTGCCGTTGGGCGTCAGCTCAATTACGCGATTGGCGACGGTGTTGATGAACTCGTGGTCGTGGGAGGAGAAGAGAATGTTGCCGCGGAACCCCTTCAAGTTGTTGTTGAACGCCTGGATCGACTCCATGTCGAGGTGATTGGTGGGCGTGTCGAGAATGAGACAGTTGGCATTGCGCAGTTGCATGCGGGCTATCATGCAGCGCATCTTTTCGCCACCCGAAAGCACGTTGACTTTCTTGAGGATTTCTTCGTCTTTGAAGAGCATGCGGCCGAGGAAGGCTTTGAAATACACCTCGTTGCCTTCACCATATTGCGAGAGCCAATCGAGCATGTTCAGGTCGCAATCGAAGAATTCGGTGTTGTCGAGAGGCAAATAGGCGGTGGTGATGGTCACCCCCCAGCTGTAGGTGCCGGCGGCAGCTTCCTGGTTGCCGTTGATGATCTCGAACAGCGCAGTCATGGCGCGAGGGTCGTGGCTGATGAACACCACTTTCTCTTCCTTCTCAATCTGGAAATTGACCTTGTCGAAGAGCACAGTGCCGTCGTCGGCCACGGCTTTGAGGTCTTGCACCTCGAGGATTTGGTTGCCGGGTTCGCGGTCCATCTGGAAAATGATGCCGGGATAGCGACGGGTAGAGGGCTTGATCTCTTCGACGTTAAGCTTTTCGAGCATCTTTTTGCGCGAAGTCGTCTGACGGCTTTTTGCCACGTTGGCAGAAAAGCGGCGGATGAATTCTTCCAATTCTTTCTTCTTTTCCTCGGCCTTTTGGCGTTGGTTTTGTGCCTGGCGCAGGGCGAGCTGCGAAGATTCGTACCAGAAGGAGTAGTTGCCCGAGAAGAGGGTGACTTTACCGAAGTCGATGTCGACAGTGTGGGTGCAAACCTGGTCGAGGAAATGGCGGTCGTGCGAAACAACCAGCACGGTGTGTTCGAAGTTGCCGAGGTAGTCTTCGAGCCATTCGACGGTTTCGAGGTCAAGGTCGTTGGTCGGCTCGTCGAGAAGGAGGTTGTCGGGTTCGCCGAACAGGGCTTGCGCCAGCATCACGCGCACTTTTTGTTTGTTAGACAGTTCGCCCATGAGTTTACCGTGGAGGTTCTCTTTGATGCCCAGCCCCGACAGCAGTGTGGCTGCGTCGTTTTCGGCGGTGTAGCCCCCGATGGTGGCAAACTTGTCTTCCAATTCGGCCACTTTGATGCCGTCTTCGTCGGTGAAGTCGGCTTTGGAGTAGAGCTCATTGCGCTCTTGCATGATTTGCCACATCACGGTGTGACCCTGAAGCACCGTGTCGAGCACGGTTTGATCGTCGAATTTGAAGTGGTCTTGCGAGAGCACCGACAAGCGTTCGCCGGGGCCGAGTTCCACCTTGCCCTTGGTGGGCTCGAGCTCGCCGCTGATGGCTTTGAGCAGGGTGGATTTGCCGGCACCGTTGGCGCCAATGATGCCGTAGATGTTGCCGTTCGTGAATTTCATGTTCACATCCTGGTAGAGAATGCGCTTGCCGAACTGAACGGCTATGTTGGAAAGTGTGATCATTAGGGAGTTATAATGCTTTTGTGGCGACAAAGATACGACTTTTTTCGCAGAACTTGCCCTTTGCCGGGTGGGACGGTGCAAAAGGCGGGGTGTTTTCCTGAATTACGCCGGGTTTTCGCATATTTCTTCCCTGTTTTTGAGACAAAGCGCGGGCGAAACAGCGTGAGCGTGGAAAGAGCGGGCACATTGTGTGCCGGGCTTGAATGAAGCAAGGGGCTGATCGGCAGGAAAGGGGGGAGACTGAGAGAGGAAGCGCGCAACCGGAAGGAAAGCGCAGGGGGGAGGGACAAAAAACTCCCCGTACCGGTGGGCGGTGCGGGGAGTGTGATCGATGGCGGGGAGCGGGAGTGGGAAAAGCCTCCGCCAATGGTGGTGCTACAGGTCGCTGATCAGCTCTTCGTAGGTCTTGTTGGGATCGAAAATCGCCATTTCGTCGTGGGCGGGCCAATAGAAAACGTAGAGTTCGACGAACCGATCATAGAAGATTTCGATGGCATCGTTGGGAAGTACGTTCTTGAGCAGACCATTTTGCACGTTGTCGAAGGCAATGTCGCGCGTGGTGCCCTCAAAACAGATACTGACGATCATGGCTTGGCGGGTGCGTGTGACATCAATCACCTGCATTTCGTTCTCGTCGACGGGGAAAAGATCGGCCATACTCATTTCGAACTCAAAGGCTTCGCGTGCCAATTGGTTTTCGCCCTTCTTGTCGATGAGTCGCTGCCAGAGTTCGCCGGCATCGTCGTGTGCGGCGTTGACCCGGTCGAGGGTTTCGGGCAGGTAGCCCTCCGCTTTTTCTGAGCAGGGGGTGAAATGAAACTGAGTGTCGGTGTCGTTCAGGCTGTAGCTGTAGGTGGAGAAATCGAAAATCTCGTCGCGACCGAATTGTGTGCAGATGAGGCGCCTGTTGCTCGCACGGAATGAAATGCGCGCGTGGCGATAAGGATGAAGTGCGGAGCCGTTGAGTACGAACTCGGTGATGGTGTAATATTTGGGCGTGAGTATGCCTTCCGGACTGCGGGTTGGTTCGCGAATGATCCAAAGTGAGCGGCCGTTTTCGGGCGTCTCCCCTACTCTATGCCAGCAGCTGACGGGGCCGAGACGGAGGTGAGAGCCCATGCGCGGGTTGTGTTCGGCGTTGGGGTTGCTATATTCGCCGATCATCAGCTCGGCCAGTTGCACATAGTAGCAACGCGACAGGAGTTCGTCGCTCTGATTGGGAAGGCGATCGGCGAGGATCGGATAAATGTTGCGGCCGTAGCGACGAGGATAGTGATTGGACAGATGGGTGTCGAGGGCTTCGAGCGCTTGGATGAGTTGTGGAATCTCATTCTCCTTGCCTTCGAAGTTGCCGACGGCTTTGATGAAAAAATGGGCCAGCACAAGGCTGAGCCAGGAGAAGGCTGAGGTGCGAGCCTGCAGCAGATTTTCCAAATCTTCGCGTTGTTCCTTCGGAAAATTGGGCGGCACCGTTCCGGACGACAGGAGGGTGACCCATTCGCAGGCCGAAGTGAGCGAGTGCGGGGCTTGTGATTGCCAGGCGTCGTAGAGCATTTGCGCAATGCCGAACTGTTGCGGGAGCGTGCGGAACATTTCATCACTCATTTCGTAGAAGTTGATGAGGTTGTCGCAAATGTTGTCGAGGGTGCTGGGCGTGGCGGCATAGCCAATCTCCCCGACGTCTGCATAGCGCGACAGCGTTTTTTTGCTTAGCTTCAAGTGGAGCTCCAGTTTGTTCAGGCTGGGGGCAAAAAAGTGCTGACGCAGTGCGGATTGCAGTGCGACAAATCGTTCGGTTTGTTCGGGGGAGAGCCGCAATTTGGCCATATTGTGTAATATATGTTGTTGAATTGTGGAGCAAAGATACTATATCGCAGCGTTGGGATGGAATATATAGATGACATTTCACGGAATTCCGCGGCGAATGTGTCGTGATGTTGTATTTGTGACACAATGTAATTTTCCGATAGTGGTTTTGTCTGTCGGTTTTTGTCGGGGGCGGTGAAGACAAGTTGTCTTGGCTGTTGATACTTCGAGCTGAGGTTTTTCAAATCGAGACGGTCTCGTGCGTGCAGTGGGTAGAAAGCACAGTGAGATGCATTCTCTTTTATGAAAAATTCCGCCTGAATAGGCCGAGAGTCTGCATTGTTTTTGTGCGAATAGTGATGAAATCGCTTTTGTGTGTGTTATTTTTGTGTCTTTATTTGCGGGTCGTGACACAATTTGCAGGGATAATGCGTTTTATTAGCCTGTTTTCTTTCTATAGCTTGTTGTTCTATTTACTTTTGCCCTACAATTAATTCTCCCGTGACGCGATACACAAGACCATGTGGGCAGTTGATCGGACTTTGTTTCATCTTTAAATTCCTTCATTATGGGACTCCTTGATATTATCGTAGGTGCCGCTCAAATCATCACTCATGTAGTTGACAGCATTGACAATGACGATGAATAGGTGTTGAGCCTTTTCCAAAAGAACAAGTCGGTAGTTCAAATCTCTTGAACTACCGACTTCTTTTTGTTCGGGGGTAAGTGCGGAACTATACGCGTTCGATCAGCGCAACGGCGTGGGCGGCCATGCCTTCTTCGCGGCCGACGAAGCCCATGCGCTCACTTGTGGTGGCTTTGAGCGAGACAGCATCGAGGTCCACGCGCAATAGTGGGGCGAGAACGGCTTTCATGGCGTCGATGTGGGGATTGATTTTGGGACGTTCCGCACAAACAGTGCAATCTACGTTGCCTACGCGATAACCGTGTTGAGCTAAGAGATCGACGGTGCGGCTTAACAGCACTTTGCTGTCGGCGCCTTTGTATTCGGGCGCAGTGTCGGGGAAGTGGTAGCCGATGTCGCGGAGATTGGCGGCGCCGAGCAGCGCATCGCAGATGGCGTGAATGAGCACATCGGCGTCGCTGTGGCCGAGGAGTCCGAGTGTGTGCTCAATGTGCACACCGCCCAGCCACAAATCGCGACCTTCGACGAGACGATGTACGTCGTAACCGTAACCTACTCTGATGTTCATGTCAAGATGAGGGAATTGGGAGTGAATGATTAGCGACTCTTGCCCATCAATTCGCGGAGCCCGTCCATGTCAAAGGCCAGAGAGACGCGAAGAGTTTGGTCGAGAGGATTGGAAGGTGTGGTGGCGACGACGTAACCGGCGTCGATGCTGAGCACATTCATCTTGAAACCGGCACCGAAAGTGAAGTATTTGCGATTGCCCTGCGCTTTGCTTTCGTGATGGTAGCCGGCGCGAAGGGCAAACTTGTCGTTGTAGGTGTACTCCGCACCCACACTCCATAGTATTTCTTCCAGCTCACCTTTGAAACCGCGTTCGCTGTCGTTGAAACTCTTGAACATGCCCGAGATGGGAGAGATGTCATAGTGATCTTTGCGGATGCGCTGTTGGTAGTCTTCGTTGCTTTCGTTGTCTTGTCGTAGCGGAATGGAAGGAACGAGGAGTTTGTTGACATCTGCCATGATGGAAAAGCGATTGAACTCGTTGACCGGAATGAGCAAATTGGCACCGAGGCGCAGGTTGGTGGGAATGAAGTAGGAATACTCCGAACCGAAGTTGATTTTCGAACCGATATTGCTCACATTCAAACCGAGTGCGAGGTTACATTCGCGGGAGCCGATGTTCACATAGTTGTTCCAATACATGGCTACATCGGCGGCAAAGGCCGATCCCGGGGTGACCTCATTGGAATAGTGGCCGGTGAGATCGGAATACATGTAGCGCATGGCCACGGCTGCCGAGAAACGTTCGGAAAGCATGCGTGAATAGGCCAAATCTACAGCAAATTCGTAGGGACGGATGCTTCCGCTGGTGTTTTGCAGGGGGACTTCGCCGACAGTAAAGTATTTGATCGAGCCGGAGAGGGCTTGGTAATCTCCAAGACGCGAATAACCCACGGCATTCACCAAGGCTATGCCTTCTGTAAGTTGGCGAAGCCAGGGCGTATAGTTGAGAGAAACGCCGGCACGCGAGATGGTGAAGGGATATTTTGCGGGGTTCCAGCTTTGAGAGTTCACATCCGGATCGGTTGCTGCGCCGATATCGCCGAGTGCAGCGGCGCGGGCGTCGGAAGCAATGGTTTGGGAAATCACAGCCGTGTAGACCGGATTGAATTTGTCGCGGATGTCATCGTCGGCATGGGCGATGCCGGTTGCGGCGACGAGGAAAATGGGAAGAAAGATGCGTTTCATTGAATGAATAGGCCTCGAGGGCTTGATTAGGGTCTGACGATAATGAGTTTTTGAGTCGCGTGTTGGGATTTTTTGCCGGGCACATTGATCGTGGCCTTCACCACATACACGCCTTCCGCCGCGGGTGCGCCGCCATTTGTGCGGAGATTCCAAGCGACAGCAGAGGTGCCTGATTTTGCGGCAACGGAATTATGTTTAGTCCATACCGATTTTCCGGTGCGATCAAACACTTCCCAGAGGATATTGGCCTCATTTTCTCCCACGGAGGGGAAACCGGCTACAAAAGTCGTGTGCGTTGAGGCGGGATTGACCGTGGAATAGACGCGAGTGGCCTGCCCTACTCCATCAGAAACGATGAAACCCAGTCGTTGTGTGGTGGAGTTGTTGTTGACATCCCAAACGCGGAGGGTCATTGTGTGGAGACCCGGGGTGAGTGTCGGGAGGCGATAGACGAGTTGCCCGCTGTTGTAAGAACCGGGGGCGTAGGTGAAATAGTCGTTCAGGCTGGTAGTGTTCGACAAATCGTCGTCGAGCGTGAGTTCGATGTCGTGACCGATGCTCGTTCCGGCGATGTTGATGCCGGCGTCGTCGGAGATGTCGGCTATCAGTGTCGGATTGCGGTTGACGACTCCGTATTCCGGCGTCTCGACTTCGTTGAGATAAGCCACCACTTTGGGGGCAAGGGTGTCGGGACTGGCTTGTTCGGCGGTGCCGTTGAGGTGGAAACCTGAGTTCACACCGTTGCATTCCGTCTGTTTGTCGTCGCTTACGGCATAAAAGCTGATTTTTGCAGCATCGTCACTGTAACTAATGTCACGCGGAATGGAGGCAGTAATTGTGAAATGACCATTTTCGACGCGAGTCGTCCCACGAAATACACGATGCCCGTGCATGGTGAAAGTCAGTGGGCTTCTTCCGATTCGCGCAGCGCTGCCGTCATTGTCTTTGCAGGTAAGCGTTTCGTCGCGGTCGTAGATTTCTGCGGAAAGCGTTCCGTTAAACGTCTGATCTACCGCACCATTCCCGTTCGAGTCCTCAACGTGTCCGGAGAATTTCACCACTTGGCCGGCTGAAAGGCGGATCGCTGATGTGGAAGACACAGCTTTTCCGTCAATACTGTCGAGCACTGCGGTGCCGGTGGGCACCGCGAGCGAAATAGCCGGGTCGCCGAATAGCACATATTTCATCTTATTGATCGTGAGATCGGATTGCGATGAAATCAATTCGTTTTTTGCCTGGCGCAACGCCTCTCCCATTGTCGTAAGTCGACCGTTGGTGTCTCGAGTGAACAGGCGTTTGCAGAATTCAATGTTGAGTGCATTGTTTTGCGTGGCGTAAACGGCACGTGTAGCGCACATGAAGGCCACGGCACCCGCATTGGGACGGAAGAGAAATACGTCGGCGAGATTATTTTCTTTGGAATCGAAGGGATAGATCTCGCAAGAAGCCAACACCCATAGCCCCAGGTGGGGGGCAGAATAGCGTTTGAAGTCGTCGAGCACGAGAGTTTTCTCGTTCGATATCACGGTGGGTGATCCGTGACCGCTGTAGTTGAACAGCGCTGCCCCCGAAGCAATGGACTGTTGGATGGAGGTTGTGGCTGCCGGATAGGTGAGACTGGTCGCTCCCGGCACGCGCGTGTAGTAATCCCAGTAGACTTTGTCGATGGTGAAGCGCTTTTTGCCGCTTTGCGCGATCGTTTTGCTCACACGTTCGGCATCTTCGGCGTGCTCATTGGAGTCGCCGTCATCGGCCATCATGACAATTCGATTTTTCCAAGGGCCCGCGTCTTCGTTTTTGAGGTAGCGTTCCACTTTGTCCACGAAAATCTTGGCCTCCTCCTCGGTGGTGCAGACCATACGGCCGGTAGAGAGATCTACTTTTTCGGAGTAGATGTATTTTCCCTCGCCGTCATCGAGCAGAGCATAGAAGTCGTCGGTCACAAAACTGCTGACGGTGCCGATGCTTTGCGTGGAGGCGTCGTATTCGTAGGCCAGCAAGTAGTCGTCGATAGCGGCATTTTTCCATTCCTCCGTGACGAAGCGGTTGTCCCAGGGGCTTTTTCCCATCAAGAGCAGGTAGCGGGGCGCCTTATCGGGGGTGGCGGCTCGGTCATAGAGCATTTTCAAATAGCGGCGCAGCGCATTGGCATCGGGGGTGCCGGACGAGAACTCATTGTAGAGCAAGTTGGCCGGAATCACTTTCACACTGAGACCGCGTTGGCGGTGGATTTCGGCGAGTCGCTCCGCTTGTGCGGTGAGCTTTCCCCCGGTGGGCACAGCAATGACGTAGTCGATGTCGTGATCGGCATGCAAATTCTGATTGGGCACGCCGCCGACGGCTTCCGGTTGGGGGTATTCACGGCCGGTATCGAAGATGACAAAACGGCGCTGGGGAGTGTCGGTGGTGAACGAACCTTTCCCGTTGCCTTCTTGGGCAAGCGTGAGGGCTGCCGTGGGACTACCCATTTGTCCGATGCGCCATACTTGCGTGTTCTCCCCTACTCCACTGACTTGTAGCGTCGTGGTCACATCTGTTTGCGGAGAGAAACTATAGGGTTGATCCGTTACGGTGAGCAGACGCGGATAGTTGATGGTGATATAGTCCAGCCGCGCGTGGTTGCCTTGGGTGGTAACCATGTTGATGGTGTTGGTACCGGGCAAAACGGGGTGTTCAAACACCGAAGTGTTCGCGCGGGCCGATTCGGTCAGGCTGTAATAGGAGCCGATGGCTGCGCGTCCGAGTTCCGCGCCGTTGAGTTTGAACTCGGCAGTGGTGGTCCCTGTTGCCGAAGAGGCCCCCCATGAGATTTCTATGGGCAGTGCGTCGGCAGAGGTGGTGTCGAGATCCGGAACGTCGAGTTTGAAGTTGCGCGAATTGCCTTGTGCAAAGTCATGACCATCGAAGAATCGGCGTCCTCCTTCGTAGAATCCGGCTTCGTCCTTGTCGAGTGTCACAGCATAGGGCACGGTGTTTCGAGTGGCTTGGCCGTTGGCCGCTACAGCGGGGAGCTGTTCGACGGTGAGCGGGGATTCGCCTTCGGTGATGAAGTAGTAGGAATAAGCAGAATAGTTGTTTTGGCTGAGTGTCCAGCGTTTCCGGTAGTGATCGTACGTGCGGCGTGTGGTGCCCTCGGCCCAGAAAAGTATCTTCCCGTCGTTGCGGAGCGTCGGCACCTCTGTCAGGTCGTCGGCTACGCGTTTCGAATCTATTGCCGCCGATTCTGCCCCGAAAGCAAGCACTTCGTTTTGTTGCAATCCGCCGTATCCGTATACTTTGACGCGATCGGGAGAATTAAATCCCAGTTTTCGCAGAAAAGTTGGGGTGATTTGGTAAATTCCCTCCTGTTTTACGCGGATTTTCGCCCACTTTCCTTGAGCCAATACGGATTGTGTGGTCCATCTCTCCGCGGCGTCTGTTTGTCCGCGGGTGGCACGCGGAGCTGTATGCAGGGGCACTGCGCGAAGTTGGCAGGAAGTGACATACTTCCATTGTCCTTTGTGCCAAACAAAGGGGCAGAAGCTCACGGCAAGCACGGGTTTGCCGCGATCGGTGAACCGTGTTTGTCGGATGAGTGGCGAGGTGGGGGCACCGAGTCGGCGGCGGAGTGTGGGAACGAGGCTGCGTTCGGCCGAAGTCAGTGCGCGGTATTCCGGAAACAGGAGTTCGATGCGGTAAGTATCGGCGATTTGCTCAGGGCGCAGCTCTTGGGTGAAGACAGGTAGGCTGTCAACGACTGCACACTGTTGGGAAGTGATATGGTAGAAGGCTTGCTCGTCGGCCACAGCGGGGAGCGTGGTCAGGGAAGCCAGCAGGAGAAATGAGCGAAGGAGAGGCATAGTCGTAAGCTAATGGGAGAGCCGGGCAAATGTCTTCTTTATTTTGTCTTGAAAGAGAGGACACATTCGCCGTTCAAGTGAGTTTCCACGCGTCTTTCCGGGTGGATGAGCAGCTGTGTGGCCGGCGCTCCGAGCAATAGGAGGTCGCCGTTGCGGACGGTGTGGTAATTGCTGAGGTGGGCTATGAGATGATCGGCGTCAAACCGCAGGGCGCTTCCGAGTCCGTTCAGTTGTTCCTGCCCGTCGACGCTGAGCGAGAAGGAGCAGGCAGCCAATTGATCGCGGTCGATGGGGAGATAGCGACCTGTGGGCAGCGCGTTGTCGAATCCTTGTGTTGCGGCAAAGGGCAGCTCGCTGTCGGCCGATTGACCATTGGGGGCAAGGGGCACGGAAAAATGAGGGATGACGGTGGCTGCGTCGTAGTAGCGATGTGCAAAACGCTTGGAGATGCTGCGGCCGAGGCGGCAGATGCGCACCGCAAGGTAGAGACTGACCGATGCCGGATTGGCGAAATCGGGGAGGAAGAGGGGGCGCTCGTTGCGAAGTTGAGCCGTTTCGGGCAAAAAGTCGTAGCGCGGTGTGACTGTTTTGTCTATTAACGCAGAATCACCGTAATTATTGCGTACGATGATGATATTCATAAGATCGAGTTGGAGATCTCACGCCAAAAAGCTCCCCGACGCGATGAGCATCGCAGCCGGAGAGCTTCTGAGCATGTGGAGTGAGTTAGAATTGTGCGGACTTGGGGGTGCGCGGGAAGGGAATCACGTCGCGGATGTTCTGCATACCGGTGACGAAAAGCATGAGGCGTTCGAAACCGAGTCCGAAACCGGCGTGAGGACAGGTGCCGTATTTGCGGATGTCGAGGTACCACCAGATGTCTTTGTGGGGCACTCCCATTTCTTCTGCACGCGCCACGAGGGTGTCGTAGTCTTCTTCGCGGACAGAGCCGCCGATGATTTCACCGATTTGCGGGAAGAGGACGTCGGTGCCTTGCACGGTCTTGCCGTCTTCGTTGGTCTTCATGTAGAAAGACTTGATCTCTTTCGGATAATCGATCATGATGACGGGCTTTTTGAAGTGCTCTTCCACGAGATAACGCTCGTGCTCGGAGGCTAAATCGCAACCCCAATAGACGGGAAACTCGAATTTCTTGCCTTTGGCAATGGCTTCTTCGAGCAAACGAATGCCTTCGGTGTACGGCAAGCGCACGAATTCGGTGTCGATCACGGAGTGCAGCCGATCGAGCAAGGTGTTGTCGATCATCTTGTTGAGGAATTCGAGATCGTCTGCGCAATGTTCGAGGGCCCAGCGCACGCAGTGTTTGATGAAATCTTCTTCGAGATCCATCAATTCCGTGAGGTCCATGAAGGCGACTTCGGGTTCGATCATCCAGAACTCCGCAAGGTGGCGCGGGGTGTTGGAGTTTTCGGCGCGGAACGTCGGACCGAAGGTGTAGATGGCACCGAGTGCTGTGGCGCCGAGTTCGCCTTCGAGCTGGCCGGATACGGTCAAACCGGTGCTTTCGCCGAAGAAATCGTCGGAGTAATCGATTTTGCCGTCGGCATCCTTCTGCAAATCATAGAGATTCTTCGTGGTGACCTGGAACATTTGGCCGGCACCTTCGCAGTCGCTCGCGGTGATGATGGGACTGTGGAAGTAACAGAAACCGTGTTCGTGGAAGTAGGTGTGGATGGCCATCGACATTTGGTGGCGAATGCGGAAGACGGCGCCGAATGTGTTGGTGCGCAGACGCAAATGGGCGTGTTGACGCATGTATTCGAACGTCTGTCCCTTCTTCTGCATGGGGTAATCGCTGCCGCAAGTGCCGTACACTTCGATGCGGGTGGCTTGGATTTCGGCGGCTTGTCCCGCACCTTGACTTTCTACCAGCGTGCCTTCAACGCAAAGGCACGAGCCGGTGGTGATGAGTTTGAGCAGTTCGGCATCAAACTTCTCAACGTCGGCCACGATTTGTACGTTTTTGATGGTCGATCCGTCGTTGAGGGCGATGAAGCTTACGCTTTTGCTGCCGCGGCGGGTGCGTACCCAGCCTTTCACGCAGACTTCGGCACCGAAATCTGTGCGTTGCAGCAGCTCCTTTATCTTCGTTCTTTTCATTGTTGGGAGGTTATTCAAATGAACCCATGCGCAACATGCGCACTTCTTCCTCGGTGAGGAAGCGCCAGTCGCCGCGTTTTACGTTCTTCTTGGTGAGACCGGCAAAATAGACGCGGTCCAATTTGATGACGTTGTAGCCGAGAGCGGCAAAGATGCGGCGTACGATGCGGTTTTTGCCGGAGTGAATTTCAATGCCCACTTGTTTGCGATCGGTTTCGCTGGCATAATCTACTGCATCGGCGCGGATGTCACCGTCTTCGAGCGTGACGCCTTCGGCGATTTGGCGAAGATCGGCGGCGGTCACGTTGCGATCTAGATATACATGGTAGATCTTTTTCTTCATGAACTTCGGATGCGTGAGCTTCGAAGCCATTTCGCCGTCGTTGGTGAGGAGCAATACGCCGGTTGTGTTGCGGTCTAAGCGACCAACGGGGTAGATGCGTTCCATGCACGCGTTGCGAACGAGATCCATCACGGTCTTTCTGTTTTGAGGATCCTCGCTGGTGGTGACATAGCCCTTGGGTTTGTTGAGCAAGACGTAGATCTTTTTCTCAGCTTTCACCTGTTGGTCATGGAAAAGGATCGTGTCTGTGCGCAATACCTTGTGGCCTAATTCCGTAATGATCTCTCCATTCACCGAAACCACGCCGGCTTGGATGTATTTGTCAGCATCGCGACGCGAGCAGACGCCGGCATTGGCGAGAAACTTGTTGAGGCGAATGGGTTGGTTGGGATCATAGGCCTCTTCTTTGTAGTCAATGCGCTGTTTGCCGGGATTGAATCGTTTGGGGTTGGGCTTGCGGAATCCACCGCTTTGGGGGCCGCGATTGTATCCGCCTTGATTCGAGCGGTTGTATCCGCCATTCCCGTAACCACCGGCATTGTTGCCGCCGGCGTAGCGGGGACGCGGCGTGTAACCACCGCGCTGTTGGTCGTAACCGCCCTGATAGTTGCCACCTTCGTAGCCTTCTTGTTGGCGATAATTGCCGCCGGCGCGGCGGAAGCCTTCGGAGGGGCGACGAAAAGTGCCACCTTGGCGGTCGTAGCCGCCACTGTTTTGTCGATATCCGCCTTGGCGGTCGTAACCGCCGGCGCGATTATTGTAACTTCCCTGGTGGGATGAATTGCTATTGCTGTAACCGTTTTGGCGATCATAGCCACCATTGCGGTTGTTTTCGTGGGTTCCGCGATTGCCATACGAGGCACGTTCTCCACTATGGTTGCGAGTGAAGCGTGGACGCGGGGTGCGGCCGCCGTTGTGTCCTCCGTTAGACGAAGAATAGCCGTCGCGGCGGGCTCCGTCAGCATGTTGTTGATCGAAATCGCTCATGTTTCTTGTTTGTTTGTAGGGTAAGGTCGTGTAATTAAATAGGAGTCGGCCTCACGGCCAACGGGGAGTGGATTCAAATGCCGGTGTAGTTGCTCGGATTGATGCGGTGCAGTTCGGCTTTGATCGCGTCACTGACGTTCAATTCATCGATGAAATCCGAGATACTTTGTTCCGTGATGGCGGCATTTGTGCGGGTTAGCGCTTTGAGCGCTTCGTAGGGATGGGGATAACCTTCGCGGCGCAAAATTGTTTGGATGGCTTCTGCGCAGACGGCCCAATTGTTTTCGAGATCGTGACGCAATGTTTCTTCGCGCAGCAGGAGCTTTCCGAGGCCTTTGAGGGTGGAAGCAAAAGCGATGAGGGCGTGTCCCATCGGAACTCCGATGTTGCGAATCACAGTCGAGTCGGTGAGATCGCGTTGCAGGCGACTGATCGGCAATTTTGTGCTCAGATGGTCCAAAATCGCGTTGGCGATGCCGAGATTGCCTTCGGAATTTTCGAAGTCAATGGGGTTAACTTTGTGCGGCATGGCACTTGAGCCCACTTCGCCCGCCTTGATTTGCTGTTTGAAGTACTCCATCGACACATATTGCCAGAAGTCGCGATCCAAATCGATGAGAATCGTATGAATGCGGCGCATGGCATCGAACACTGCGGCCAGGTTGTCGTAGTTACTAATCTGTGTGGTGAAGCGTTCGCGGGTGAGTCCGAGACGTTCACTGACGAAACGATCGCCGAAGGCCGCCCAATCGTGTTCGGGATAGGCTACATGGTGCGCATTATAGTTGCCTGTTGCGCCGCCGAACTTAGCAGAAATCGGACAAGCGCGGAGCTGTGCCAATTGTTGTTGGAGCCGATAGACGAAAACGCGCACCTCTTTGCCCAAACGCGTGGGAGAAGCCGGTTGACCGTGGGTCTTGGCGAGCATAGGCACGGTGTCCCACTCGTCGGCACGCGCTTCGAGGGCGCCGATCACGCTTTCCAACATCGGAACATACACGTTTTCGAGGCTATCTTTGAGCATGAGAGGGAAAGCCGTGTTGTTGATGTCCTGCGACGTGAGACCGAAGTGCACAAACTCCTTGTATTCCTCCAAACCACCGATGGCATCAAATTGTTCTTTGATGAAATATTCAATCGCCTTGACGTCGTGATTCGTCACACTCTCGATGTCTTTTACACGTTGTGCATCGTTTTCTGTGAAATCGGTGTAGAGACGGCGCAAACGTGCGAAGAGGCTGTGATCGAACGTGGAGAGTTGAGGCAAAGGCAGCTCGCAAAGTGCGATGAAATACTCGATTTCTACGCGTACGCGGTATTTCATCAACGCGTATTCGGAAAAATAAGGTGCCAGTGCTTCCGTTTTTCCGTGATAGCGTCCGTCAATGGGCGAAACGGCAGTGAGAATGTCTAATTCCATGGGGGGAGGGGGAGTAGGTTGGGGGATTATAAGGTAGCGGGCGGGCGCTTAGCGTAACCGCCAGCGATGTTTCACGTAGACGAACGAGAGGAGGATCTCCTCGTGCGTATTGTTCTTATAGTTTACGCGTACGAAGGCATTGACCTGACGGCGATCTGCTGAAGGCGAAAGGCGCAACACGCGGGCATCGCGCGTGCCGCCGGTCATCAGTGCCTTGCGATAGGCATGCGTGCGAAGCAAGTCGGCCATTTGTCGGCGATGGGCATCCGGCACGCTGTCACAAGAAGCCATTTCGGCCACATAGGCCGGGTATTGTGCGGAGAGATAGAGATCGTAGACGCGTTGCACTTGACCGGTGGTCAAGGCCGGCGGTTCGGAAGCGGGTGAAGGTGTGCTGGGTTTGCAGCCGGAGAGCAAAATAACAAGCAGGCAACCGGCGCACTGCACCCGGCGAGAGGAAAAAATCACTTTTGGCGAATGAAAATGTTGATCGGGCAGCCGGAGAAGTTCCAGCGCTCGCGAATCTTGTTTTCGAGGAAACGCTTGTAAGGGTCGCGTACGTACTGCGGGAGATTGGCGTAAAACACGAAAGTTGGGATTTGCGTGTCACGAATCTGGGCGCAATACTTGATTTTGATGTATTTTCCTTTGATCGAGGGGGGCGGATAGGCTTCGATGAGGGGGAGCATCTCTTCGTTGAGGGCCGACGTGCCGACGTGGCGCTTGCGGTTGAGATAAACCTCCTTGGCGGTTTCGAGCACCTTGAAGATGCGTTGTTTTGTCAGTGCTGAACCGAAAATGATGGGGAAGTCGGAGAAGGGCGCCATGCGCTCGCGGATGGTATTTTCGAAGTGGGAGATGACCTGCTGGTTCTTTTCTTCGACGGTGTCCCATTTGTTGACCACCACCACGAGGCTCTTGTTGTTGCGTTGCACCAATTGGAAGATGTTCAGGTCCTGACTTTCGATACCGCGGGTGGCATCGATGAGCAGAATGCAGACATCGGAGTTTTCGATGGCGCGAATGGAACGCATCACGCTGTAGAATTCCAAGTCTTCCGTCACCTTGTTCTTTTTACGGATGCCGGCGGTGTCGACAAGGTAGAAATCGAATCCGAACTTGTCGTATTTGGTGAGGATCGAATCGCGTGTGGTGCCCGCAATGTCGGTGACAATGTGACGATCTTCGCCGATGAAGGCGTTGATGAGAGAGCTTTTTCCGGCATTCGGGCGGCCGACGACCGAAAAGCGGGGGATGTTGGCATCGCCCTCGTCGATTTGGTCGGCCGGTAGCTTTTCGAGGATGAGATCGAGCAAGTCGCCGGTGCCGCTCCCCGTGGCAGCCGATATGCAGTAGGGATCTCCCAAACCGAGTGCGTAGAATTCGGCGGCACCGTAGCGGTCTTCATTTTGGTCTGTCTTATTGGCGCAGAGGATCACCGGTGTTTTCGCGCGGCGCAAGATTTGTGCAACCTGGGTGTCGAGATCTGTGATTCCATTCTGTACGTCTACGACGAAAAGAATGAGGTCTGCTTCTTCGGTGGCGAGGGCTACTTGTTTGCGGATCTCTTCTTCGAAGATGTCGTCGGAGTTGACGACCCATCCGCCGGTGTCTACGAGCGAAAACTCACGCGTTCCCCATTCGCACTTGCCGTATTGGCGATCGCGCGTTGTCCCGGCTTCGTCGCTGACGATGGCTTGGCGGGTTCCGGTGAGTCGGTTGAAAAGTGTGGACTTCCCTACATTGGGGCGTCCCACGATGGCTACTAAGTTAGACATGCGTTATAACGTTCTAGTGGTGAGGGGAACGAGCACAGCCTCACGGCTTCTCTGTTCTGAAATATCTGCAAATATAATGATTTTCGGGCGAAGGACAAAGCTTTCCCTCATAAATGATGAGATGCAGGGATGTTTTGTGTTCGTTGAACGGAAGTTGGATGTTATATGTGAAACGTTTTTCGTGAATTCTGCTGGTTTCTGTCTTATTGATTGTGCGTTTTGTTTGAAATGATCCGGATGGCTATGTATTTGTGGGGTATTTCCTATTTCCCTTGGCTATTTCGAACGTGTAGCGGGAGAGGTGAAATAGAAAATGGGGGACTTTTGGGGGATTTCTTCCCGTTTTTCTGAAAAAGTTGGGGAGTTCTGAGAGAAAGTTCCGCAGTTGAGGCGAGCATCTCCATGAAGGGGGCGAGAATGTGCTTCCGGATGGGAGAAATGTTAGGTCTTTATGTCGATCATTGGGAAGAGTGGATCCGTTTGCCGTAAGATGGAGTTGTGCATAGGCGATGAGGGGAGAACAGCCGTGGTATTTGTGCGGAAAAGGAAGGTATATTGAGCAACATGTGGCATTTGGGGTGCACGCAGTGGAAGCGGTTGCACGATTCCTGTAATGTGTGCGCGCTAATCTCCCAAAAATGTTGTATATTCGCATCGTTTATCCTCACTATTTCCGATGATGATACGTGCACTCTTGATTTGTCTCTTGACCTGTTGCGCTTGTGTAAGTCGTGCGCAGGTCCATTTTGAACGTGATTTCCGCGATTCGACGCTTCGCATCGACTATGTTTTTGCAGGTACGGACAGTACACAGCGCATCGCGGTAGACGAATTGAAATCCTTTGCCGGTTGGGCCGGACGAAGGGTGAATTTGGATCGTGCCCCGCTGAAAGGAAATGGAGAAATCGTGATGCGAGATGCACAGGATGGACATGTGATGTACAAACACTCGTTCAGTACGCTTTTTCAGGAATGGCAAAGCAGTGAAGAGGCCACGCGTGTGCCGCGGTCGTTCGAGAACGTGTTTTTACTCCCCTTTCCGCGTAGAAATGTGCTGGTGACAGTTTCGCTGTTCGACAATAAAGGACGAACGGTGTGCACAATGAGTCACCCGGTGAAGGTCAATGACATTTTGATCCGCCCTGTTCAGGCTCCGACCGCGCCTTGGCGATGGATACACCGTGGGAGTGAACGGGAGGCGTGCATTGATCTGGTGATCGTAGCCGAGGGATACACTGCGGCCGAGCAGGAGCAATTTTTTGCTGATGCGAAAGCGGCGAGTGATGAGATTTTGAAGTATGCGCCCTTCTGCAATTATCGCGATCGTTTCAATGTGCGTGCTGTGGCCTTGGCAAGTCAAGATTCCGGAGTGAGCATTCCCCACGACGGCGTGTGGAAACGGACGGCGCTGTCGTCGCATTTCGACACCTTCTACAGCGATCGTTATCTCACCACGCTGAAAATCAAAATGCTACACGATGGTTTGGGCAGTTTGCCCTACGAACACATCATTATCTTGGCCAACACCCGGCAGTATGGTGGCGGGGGCATTTATAACAGCTACGTGCTTTCGGCTGCTCACAACCGACACTTTCTGCCCGTCACGGTACACGAATTCGGTCACTCGTTCGGAGGTTTGGCCGATGAGTACTTTTACGATGATCAATACAGCAACTTCTATTCGCCGGATGTGGAACCCTGGGAGCAAAACATCACCACGTTGGCCGATTTCGGCAGTAAGTGGAAAGACATGCTGCCCCGTGGAACCAAAATCCCGACTTCGACCAAAGGACTGTCGGAATTGGACATGCGCCACATCGGGGTGTATGAAGGAGGGGGCTATATGTCGAAGGGCGTGTTCCGGCCTTTTGTGAACTGCCGGATGCGTACGAACGAAGTATCCGAATTTTGCGGAGTGTGCCAACGTGCACTGCGTAGAATCATCGAATTTTATACTCGTCCTCAGGACGTGCCCAGCCCGGGGCGATGAGTCAGGGCATAGCAAATCTTGAGTCCACAACGAGAATCACTAATCAATGAAGTATGGCTTCGAAAGCAAAGACTGACAGAAAGAAGAAAAAAACACCCAAGAAGGGAGCTAAGACGGTGAACGGTCGCCGAACCGAATTGAAACAGGAGCTGCGCGAGGTCGTGGGGGTGGAGTCGAAGGCGGACATCGTGCGCTTTTCGTTCGGCGTTGTATTTGCGCTCATCTCGATCTTCTTGTTTCTGGCGATTGTTTCCAATGTATTCACCGGAAGCAAGGATCAAGCCGGTGTGGAAAGCGGACAGTTGACGCAAGCCGCCAACTATGCCGGGACGTTTGGAGCCTATGTCAGTTACTATTTGATGCACAACTTGTTCGGATTATTCAGTGTTTTGATCCCTGTCTTCGGTACGACACTGGCTATCAAGTTGTTTGTTGATGATCCGAAGGCGATTCGTCTTTGGAAGGTCTTTATTCACCTCACCATCATCATGGTGGTGGGGAGCGTTGACTTGGCTTTTGTGCAAGAAGCCTTTCTCCCCGAGGCCATGGTCCAGATGTTGCCTTTTGACTTGGGCGGTTTGCACGGGAAATTGGTGCTGGAATTCATGACCCACTATGTGGGTTTGGTTTCTTCGGGCATTGTGCTTGCTTTGCTGACGGTGTCTTATGTGGGCTATTGGTTCCTTCAGGTCCTCATCACCCTATTTGCCGCCATCTCCACTTTCTTTGGTTGGATTTTTGCTTCGACCAGAACAGACGATGACGAAGAGGAAAGCGAAGAAGAGGACGATGACGAAGAGACAGAGGCCGAAACCGGGGCAACGGTGACCGAGGAGCAAACAGAGGCGGATGAGATTTCGGAACTGGACGCCGCCGGAAGGCCGACTGACGAGGAGCAGACCAACGAATTTGCCACGACCGATGAGGGAACAACGCATGATGCACAAACGATTGAGTTGGATTTGAATGATAATTTCGAAGTGAAAGGACCCGAGTCCGAAGAGTCTGCGCTCCCCTCCCCCACTTCGCAATCGGCCAATGCCACCGATGATGCATTGCCCGATCCTCAATTGTCGGTGGAGGCGATACATTCAGAAATGGAGGCGGGCAGCAAGACGGTGGCCGCCGTGGAGGCATTGGGACCGTACGACCCGCGAGCCGATCTTTCACGCTATAAATTTCCTCCGCTTTCGCTTTTGGACAAACATGGTGAGGGAAACCCGCCCATCGACATGGAGGAACAGAATGCGAATAAGCGTCGTATCGTCGAAGTCTTGGGCAGTTTCGATGTGAAAATCACCCATATTTCGGCGACAGTGGGCCCCACCGTGACGCTCTATGAGGTGACTCCCGAAAAAGGGGTGCGCATTCAGAAGATTAAGAACCTGCAGGATGACATCGCGATGTCGTTGGCGGCTATCGGTATTCGCATTATTGCTCCCATTCCGAAGAAAGGGACGGTCGGCATCGAAGTGCCTAATAAACGGCCGCAGATTGTGTCGATGGAGAGCATTCTGAATACGAAAAAGTTCAGAGAAACGGACTACGCGCTGCCGATTGCCCTCGGAAAGACGATCACGAACGAAGTCTTCATGGTGGATCTGGCCAAGTTGCCGCACTTGCTTGTGGCAGGTGCCACCGGTCAGGGTAAGTCTGTGGGACTGAATGCCATCATCACGTCGCTGCTCTACAAAAAACACCCGGCCGAGCTGAAATTGGTGATGGTTGACCCGAAGAAGGTGGAGTTTTCCATGTATAATCCGATTGTCAATCATTTTTTGGCGCAAGTTCCCGATAGTGCGGAGCCGGTCATCACGGATGTGAAGCAGGTAGTGCAGACTTTGAAGAGCGTTTGCCAAGAAATGGACGATCGCTACGATTTGCTCAAGCGGGCGACGTGCAGAAACATCAAGGAATACAATACGAAGTTCGTGGCACGCCGACTCAATCCCAACGACGGCCATCGATTCATGCCCTATATTGTCGTGATCATCGACGAATTTGGCGATTTGATCATGACAGCCGGAAAGGAAATCGAGATGCCGATTGCGCGCATTGCGCAGTTGGCACGTGCGGTGGGCATACACATGATCATTGCCACGCAGACGCCGCGCGCAAGCATTATCACCGGCCAGATCAAAGCCAACTTTCCCGCAAAAATGGTCTTCAAGGTTTCGGGACGTGTGGAGCAGACCGTTCTTGACCAGCCGGGCGCTAACAATCTTATTGGTCGTGGCGATATGCTCTTTACGGGCGAAGGCACAACCGAGCGCGTTCAATGTGCTTTCGTCGATACGCCGGAAATTGAACAGCTCACCGAATATATTTCGCAGCAGCAAAGTTATCCCTACCCGTATGAATTGCCGTTGGTGGCTGAAGACAGCGAGGGCGGCTCCGAAACGTTTGGCGGCCCGGGAGGTAGCACATTCGAACAAGTGGCTCATTTTGTGGTGAGCACGGGACAAGGTAGTACTTCGAAGATACAACGCACATTCAGCATCGGGTTTAACCGCGCAGGACGACTGATGGACCAACTCGAAGAGGCCGGAATCGTCGGACCGGTTAACGGTTCGAAGCCCAGAGAGGTGTATGTGCAGTCAGAAACAGAATTAGAAAAGATCCTCGAGCAGCTGAAAGCTCAAGGAAAAAAGTTTGATTGATATGAAACTACGAATGCTAATGATGGCATGTGCCTTCACCGCGATCGGTGCTTGGGCACAATCTGCCAAATCGGTACTAGACAAGGCGGCTTCGCAACTGAGCCGAGGCGCTGTGTCCGCTCATTTTTCTGCAAGCGGCGCAATGGGCAAGCAAAGCGGCACATTGGTGGCGCAAGGCAACAAGTTTGTGCTCACATCGCCCAAAGCGCGTATCTGGTTTGACGGAAAAACGGAATGGGCGCTGGCGCAAGGTTCCGGAGAAGTGAACGTTACGACACCTTCTGCCGGAGAGGTGGCCTCTATGAATCCGATGAACTTCGTTTATCTCTACAAGCGTGGCTATAATGCCACGGTTGCTGACAAGGGAACTTCGTATGAAGTGCATTTGGTGGCCACGAATGCGAAGAATTCGATTAAGGAGGCCTATGTGATGGTGGCGAAATCGTCGAATCTCCCGTACCAGGTGCGGATTCGTACCGGGGCGTCGTCGTGGACTACGATATCGATCTCGGGACTACAGGTGGGAGCCAAGAAAGGAGACGCCTTCTTCCGTTTCAACGCCAAGGATTTTCCGAAGGTTGACGTGGTAGATCTCCGATAAGACACATATATAATACAACAAATTCTCATGGAACATCTCAAAACACTCATACTCGGTAGTGGTCCTGCGGGTTATACTGCTGCTATTTATGCAGGTCGTGCCGGTTTTTCACCGGTGATCTACGAAGGATTGCAGCCGGGAGGCCAACTTACGCAGACAACAGAAATCGAAAACTTCCCCGGTTATCCCGAGGGAGTGGAAGGTAACCAGCTAATGGAGGATCTTCGCAAGCAAGCAGAGCGCTTCGGAGCGGAGGTTCGCAACAAGGTGTGTGTAAAAGCCGACCTCTCGAAACGCCCCTTCACGCTGAAATTTGATGACGAGAGCGAAGTCCTGACGGATACGCTGATCATTGCGACCGGAGCTACCGCGAAATACCTTGGATTGCCCGACGAAACGAAATATCAAGGGGCAGGTGTTTCGGCTTGTGCCACGTGCGATGGTTTTTTCTATCGGAAGAAAGTCGTGGCTGTTGTGGGTGGTGGAGACACGGCGTGCGAGGAAGCCACGTATTTGGCCGGTTTGGCAGCGAAGGTTTACATGATTGTGCGTAAACCTTACTTGCGCGCTTCGAAAGCGATGCAAGATCGCGTGTTGAACAACGAGAAAATCGAAGTGCTCTTCGAGACGAACACCCTCGGCCTGTACGGCGACGGTGGCGTAGAAGGGGCCCACGTGGTGTATCGCAAGGGCGAAGCTGACGAACGCGTGTATGATTTGCCGATTGATGGGTTCTTCCTGGCAATTGGCCACAACCCCAACACGGAACTCTTCAAGGGACAACTTGATATGGACGCAACCGGTTATCTCGTAACGGAGGGACAAACGCCGCGCACGAACATTCCCGGTGTATTCGCCGCCGGAGATGTGGCAGATCCCATTTATCGCCAGGCGATCACGGCGGCTGCCATGGGCTGCAAGGCTGCTCTCGAAGTGAAAACGTTCTTGGACGAGCACGCGAATTGAGTTCTCATTCGCATTACTCCATAATAATAAAGGCGCCTTCTCACATCCGATGTGAGAAGGCGCTTGTCTTTGTTCCCGCGAGCACGATACGGCGGCGAGTATACGAAAACCGCCTCCGTCTGCACGTGAGCAAGACGGAGGCGATGGGGAAGTTCTTTGGAGACTCCTCTATTTAGGCGCAGAAACGCTTCGCTGCGCGGAGCAGGTGACGCGCATTGGAGATGATTTCTTGGGTCTCTTGCAGTGTACTCAGGTAGAGGAGCGCGATTTTGAGGCTGGACTCATCGTTTTGGATGCGCTCGAGAAGCGAATGACGGATGGCAGAAATGTCGCTTTTGAGGGCGTTGCCTTCTACGAGGAGCTGATCGCTTTGAGAGAAGTCGTTTTGATCGATACACTGTTGTATTCCTTCGAGAAGGTGGTCAGTGCGCTCGATGATGGGGGTGTATTCTTCGACGTAAGCGGCAGGAAGCGGGTTGAAGTTGTTGTCTACGTGTTCGAGAATCGGTTCTGACATGCGTTTCAACCCGTAGAGGATCTGCGAAATGCTGTTGGTGCCGAGATAG
Source organism: uncultured Prevotellaceae bacterium (assembly GCA_963542795.1). Classification (GTDB taxonomy): domain Bacteria; phylum Bacteroidota; class Bacteroidia; order Bacteroidales; family Bacteroidaceae; genus Alloprevotella. Next base: position 108,525 of record CAUTYW010000003.1, read on the forward strand.
AACCAGGTATTTTTCTCGACGGCCACGAGACTGTCGACGCGGCGCATACCTAAAATCTCTTTTCTGCGGTAGCGCTTCCACATTTCGCGTTCATCTTTGAGTTTAGAGTCAGCCGTGCGAACCGAACGCACGTTGTCTGCTGTCAAACCGTGGGTTACGCCTTTGAATATCTCGCGAGAGGCTGCGATGAGATGGACTTGTGTGTCTTGCGTGTGGCGCAATAGCAATTGCCAAACCTCTTTTTTATCGCGCGAGTTGACCATTTGACGGAAAAGTACATCGACGTTTTCGGCTTGCTCCTGCTTTTTCTTGAATCGGCGGTTGTTGCTGATCATGGTGAAGGCGATGAGGAGGATTACGCCGAGCATCGCAAATACGCCTCCGACATTATCGAGCGTGGCAATGAGGAAAGCCAGGATGAAGGCCGCGCCGGCAGTGATGAACCAGCCACCGACAACCGTAATCACGCCGGTAATGCGATAAACTGCGGTTTCGCGTCCCCAAGCGCGGTCGGCAAGAGAGGAACCCATCGCGACCATGAAGGCTACGTACGTTGTGGAGAGCGGAAGTTGGAAAGAAGTACCGATCGTAATGAGCAAACCGGCCAATACAAGGTTGACACTGGCACGAACAAGGTCGAAAGCCACTCCTTCTTCTTGGTCTGCATTGTCTTTGTTGAAGCGGCCGTTGATCCAATCCTGAACACTCACAGGAATGTAGCGAGCTACCTTACTATTAAAGTTGAGAACGTTGCGAACCGTGGTGCGTGCGACCTTAGAAGAGGAGAATACTTCCTCACTCTCGTTTTGACTCGAGAGATTGATGGTGCTTTGTACGACTTGCTGGGCTTTTTTCGAGGTCCAAATAGCGGCGGTCATGATCACACCAGCGCCGATAAGGAAGAGATGCACCCCGGGCAGGGTCGAGGGTTGGGCGAGAACCCCCATATTGTATTGTCCGGCAGAAACTCCATTGGCGTGGTTGGTAAAATCAAGGAAGCTTTCCAAACCCGCAAGGGGGACACCGATAAAATTCACGAGGTCATTGCCGGCAAATGCCATGGCCAATGAGAATGTACCGAAGAGAATGATGAGACGGAAGATGTTTACACGCAGCAAATGCAGGATTTCGACGATGATAGCTGCGATGATCGTGGTGTAAACAAACAACTGTACGGGATGATCTTGGACAAAATGGCCGAAAGTGCTGTTTTGTACGATCGGGGCATTCTTAAATCCGGTGGTCATCAGGAAGAAAAAGATCAAGGCGATGGATAAACCTCCGTAGATTGCGATAGTCCAACGTAAATGCTTCTTGTAGTTGAAGGTAAATACGATGCGGGTGATCCACATGACCACGAGTCCAACCACAAACGCGATCGCAACGGAGAGAAAGATACCGAAAATGACCGTTAGTGCCTTGTCTGTGTTGATGAGTTGGGAATAAGTCAATCCCTCGTTGAGGATATGTTTTAAAGCTAGGGCTGTTGAACCACCGAGCAGGCCGAAAACCATGGATACAGTGGTTGAAGTGGGCATACCCAGCGTGTTGAAGATGTCAAGTAGGATGACGTCTGTCGCACTTACAGCAAGGAACACACACATCACGTCGGCAAAACTATAATGCGAGGGTTGTAAAATACCGTGTCGCGCGATGTCCATCATGCCGCTCGAGGTGGAAGCACCGATAAATATGCCAATTGCGGCAACAAGTAGTACGATTCTGAATTTGGCAGCCCTCGCACCGACGGCGGGCGAGAGAAAGTTGACTGCATCGTTCGCGACTCCGACACTAAGGTCGAAGATGGCCAACACGAGCAGGAAGCCAAGAATTCCAAGGTACATGAAGTCCATAAAGAGTAGCTTGCTTTTGGTGGAAAATTCGTTTCGTGGCAAAGATACTTTTTCTACTTCAAATGAAAGGTATCCCCTTTCCGAAAAATGAAGCGATCAAAATTTATTTTCTGCGACGAGTGTCAGACCATTACCTTTGCAAAAAACGGAAACACCGTTGGGGAGTTGAATTTTGTAGGTGGTTTTTGAAACGTGGTCCAGGATGTGAATCGTGGTTCCCTCGTAAAGTGTGGGCCCCGCCTTGCCTAATCCGCTTTCTGTTGTGCTTGTTTGCAGGGAAGTGCCTGTGACCACGGCTGTAGTGGTGTCATTGTATAGCGTGTGCGCCCGCCATGCAGAGAAAACGCTGAGAAAAACAAGAGGGACGCCTATGCAGCAAAGCGAAAATCCCGTCTTTTGTACAAACATGCGGGAAGAAAATCTCCAAACGCAAAGACCGAAAAAAGAAACGAGGAGAAAAATGAAAATGCAATTCGTCCAAAAGGCTATACTGTGGACGTCTATCCAATCGTTGAGGAGCGCTTCCCACACACTATTGTCTGTTTTTGGAATGGGGTTGGTAAGATGCGTCTCCACAAGCGCAAGGTTGTGGCGAGCATCCGTATTACCGGGGTCAAGACGCAAGGCGCGGCGATAAGCCAACACGGATTGTCCGTATTCTTTTAGGCGAAAGTAGGTATTTCCCAGGTTGTAATAGCCGGAGGACGAGGGGGTGGAAGCTACTTGTTCCCGATAATATTGCAACGCTTTGGTGAAATCCTTTTCTTGGTAGGAGCGATCACCGTTTGTCACCGTGGTTGCATGGCTCAGCAGGCAGGAAAGGGAGCATATCAGGAAGCTGATGAACAAAAATAGCTGACGCATAGTCGGTTTTAATTGGACGAGTTTTCAATTACAGTGATGATCGATCGGATATCCGTGAAAATAGTTTGTGCTGCTGCGGAATCGTTGCCGGGAGCGAACGCGAGATAATCCAATTGCTGCATGATGTCTTCTGTTTTCTTGCGAATGGCTTCATCGTAATTGGCAGAGACCAGTTTTTCGGTCAGTACTTGGTGGGTGAGTGAGGGGCGATCACAGCGGAATTTATCGGCAAAATATTGTAGGAGAAGCTGCTTTAGCTCCGTGATCCACTGATTATTATTGCCTGCATTGTCCGCTTTTTCCAATTTTTGGAGTGCTTTGAATGCCGTCTGCGCAGCTTTGCCATAGCGTTGCCCCACAATGTCGGATTGCTTGGAGAGGTAATGGCGGACGCAGAGGAAGATTGTCACAAAGCTCGCAAGTAAAGCCAAGAGCGCGGCGAAGAATGGGAATGTACCGAAATGATTCCACGATGATTCCTTGTAAGATTCGTGTGCGCCCGGGTGAATGGGTAAAATATCGGAGTTGCTGAGGCCGAGTTGTGCGTTGGTTTCTTCGCGCGTCTTCTCTCCTTTGAGAATTTGGAGCGTAATGGGAGCCGTCTGCGCCGTAACGTAGGACCTCTTTTCGGGGTCAAAATAGACCAACTGTACGGACGGGATGGTGTAGGAACCCACATTTTGAGGAACGAACGTGTAGTCAAATTGCATATTTCCCGTCACTCCTTCCGGTGTGATGCGCACATTGTCCGTCACCTTGGCAGGATAATTGTCAAAATCTTTGGGGAATGCCACATCGGGTGCCTTAATGAGTTTCAGATTTCCCGTTCCTGTGACTGTAAGTCGGAGTGTACCGATATCGTTTGTGCGCGGTTGCGGAGAAATCAACTGCGCGGTGAGTTGAAACTGCCCCACCCCACCTGAGAAATGTTGAGGTTTGGGTGTGGGAAGCGGGAGAACTTTCAGCTGCGTGGCCGGCGAAGTGACCTGAACTTTCTTGTCGATCATTCCTCCTCCGTTGAAGAAGGCGTCAATCTCGTCGATGTTGTTGTCTTGTTGGGCTACATCGCAGGTGAAAGTCACAGGTGCAATTTGGAGAATTCCCGTTTGCTGAGGAAAAACAAGGTATTGAAATGCCGAACCGACCGCGTAAAGCCGGCCACCTATGTTCACTCCTTTCGGACTGATGTTTCTGGATTCCGGTATTTCCTGCGTCCAGAATCCCTGCAACTCGGGTTTTTGTGATAGCGAAATCTGTGCAAGTGCAATGCCTTCCCTCGCGTGGTAGCGATAAGTCAGCATGACCGCCTCTTGTTCATATACCACTTTTTTGTTCAGATCCGCTGAAAAATAGAGGTCACGCGGAGCAATCTTGCTGCCGCTCGATTGTATGGTCGAGGGGGCGGGGGCCGAGCGAGCGTACCCTCCGCCATTGTTTTTCGGTGCCTTGGCTTCCCCATTCACAACCACGGTCGAGGCAGTGGTGCGCAGGGTTTTCCCTCCGACACGCACGGAGGCTGCGCCGATGGTGAGCGCACCTTTGTGCCGAGGACTCAAGATATAAGTATAAGTGGTCGACGACTGGGAGAATGTACGCCCATTTTCAATGCGCGTATTTGAGAAACTCGATACGGAAGGTCCCGCCAGTACTTCGAAATCGTTGAATTTCGGAGGAGTAAAGCCCTCCCCTTCGGCTCCGTTGAGCGTGAATTGTACACGAAGTTGCCCATTTACTTCACCGTGTGACGGAATTTGGGCAGTAAACCGCAATTGCGCTTGCACAAAAAGCGGAAGTAAAGCAAGGATAAATAGGGAAAGTATGCGCGCCATAGTGCTTTCTGTGGCATTCATTTGTGAGTTACCAATTTTTGTCGAGCTGTTTTGCACGAGGGTGTTGTGCGTTTTCCACCTTACGACGGGTTTGCTGCTCTGACTGTCGAGACAGGTTGAGCAATTGTTCCGCATTGTCTTTCGACATACCGGAGCTGGATGCCGAATTCTGAGTCTGTTGGTGATTTTTAGACTGTTGTTTTTGATCCGGTTGCTGCGGGTTTTGCCCCTTGCCGGATGATTTGTCAGAATTGTCGCGTCGGTTATTCTTTTGGTTGTTCTGTTTGTTTTGTTCCTCCTGCTTCTTCTGTTTTTGGCAGAGAACTAAGTTGTAGCGCGTGTCGTTGTCTTCCGGATTGTTGCGCAGGGCTTCTTTGTAGTAGCCGATAGCTCGGTCATAGTTTTTGGAGACTTGGTGAATGTAGCCCATGTTGTGATAGGCCATCGCACGCACCACTTTACTCTTTTCGAGTTTTGCGGCGCTCGAATAGTATTTCAACGCATTTTGCGCGTCTTTGTTGGACAGATAAACGTCTCCAAGGTTGAATGCCGCCCGGGCATTGCGTGGATTCTCTTTCAAAACTTGCCGATAAGCCTTTTCTGCGGTGGCCATATCGCCTGATTTGAACGCAACGTTTCCCTTGTGGAGGTTTATCCACTCGGAAGTTTGTGCTTTGATCGACAGGAAGGTGCAGAGTAAGATGCCAATGAGGCAGAAGCGAAGGTACATTGATCTCATTACGCCCTGTTATTAAATAGTTTGATGTGCCGAGTCCAATTTCTACTTCTCTCGGAGAGAAAAAGTTCGCCTACCAGTAATCCTATGAAACATAATGTTATTGCTGCAAATAATTCGTTCGGAGTACCGGAGAAATCTGACGAATTCTCAGCGCGTTTGAGAGTATCCAATTTTTTCTGGAGTAAGGTCTGTGCGGCATTGCTCGCATCTAAGTGAATATAAGCACCTTGTCCAGCTTGAGCCAACTTTTCGCAGGCCGTTTCATTGAGTGCGGTATGCACAATTTGGCCTGATCCGTCTCTCAGCGGGCCATTGGGGGTGGGAATCTCCGCACCTTTCGTACTGCCTACGCCCACAACATAAACCCGGCATCCCGCTTTGGCAGCATCTTTGGCAGCCTGCTCCGCACCTTCTTCATGGTTTTCACCGTCGGTGATTACCACAATTGCTTTTCCCACTTCTTTTCGGTTGGTGAAGCCCTTTTGCGCCAATTCGATGGCCGAGGCGATGTTCGTCCCCTGGAGTGTGACCATGTTGGTACTCACGTTGTCGAGAAAAAAGCCCGCGCTGGCGAAATCGCCGGTTAGGGGTAATATGGGGTAGGCTTCGCCGGCGAAGACGTTGAGCCCTACCCTATCATTTTCCATACGAGTCACTAAGTTGGAAATCAGTAATTTACTCCGGTCGAGACGTGAGGGAGTGACGTCTTGTGCGAGCATCGATTGCGAAACGTCCAAGGCGAATATCACTTCGATGCCGCGGTGCTTTTCTCCCGTGGTGTCAGCTGTGCCATATTGTGGTCGCGCCAAAATGACAATGCCACAGACGACAGCGAGCAACAGCAGTGTGAATTTGAAGAGTCGGCGTTGGGGCGAAACACCTTCACTCAATTTTCGAAACAGAGACAAGTCGCCCCACTGCTGTTTGCGTCGACGGGCACGCCATGTGCTGTAGGCGTACAAGAGGAGGAGTGCCGGAACAACCAGCAGCAGATAAAGGTATTCTGGATGGACAAATTTGAACATGACATTACGGGATTCGGCGCAACCAAGTGAGTCTGAGTAAGATTTCTATGAGTAGGAGCACAAACGCTGCCCAAGCGAAAGGCGCATAAGCTTCGTACTTTTGACTGTGGTTCTGCTGAACGAGCTTGGAACGCTCCAGTTGATCGATGTCTTGGTAGATCTTTTCCAATTCACGCTTCGAGGCTGCTTCATAAAACTTCCCGCCGGTGGTTTTTGCTATGGCACGCAGAGTCGCAGGATCCATGTCACTTTTCACCGTGGCGTAGTAGAAACTTCCGTCCGGGAGCACGCTTACCGGTTGGCGCACCATTCCTTGTTTTCCCACAGCGATCGTGTAGACACGCACCTGCTTTTGTCTTGCGATTTCGGCTGCGGTCAAGGGCGAAATGTCACCGGTGTTGTTCGTTCCGTCGGTCAGTAGGATGATGACTTTGGATTTTGTCTTGCTTTCCGCCAGTTTACTCACCGCATTGGTCAGTCCCATGCCGATGGCCGTGCCCGGAGCGATCACCCCGTTGGTTTGCAAATCGCAATTCACGTTTCGGAACATGGAAAGCAGTGCGGCGTGATCGGTGGTCAGGGGGCACTGCGTGAAGGCCTCGCCACCGAAGAGGGTCAAACCGATGTTGTCGTTCTCGCGTCCTGAGATGAATTCATAGGCCACTTGCTTTGCCGCCTCGATGCGGTTGGGCTTAAGGTCCTGAGTGAGCATACTTTGCGAGATGTCCATGGCGATCATGATATCGATCCCGTCCACTTCGCGGTTGCTGAGCGAAGTGTGCGTTTGCGGACGAGCCAGAATAATAACGGCAAGAGTGAAAACGAGCATGCGCAGAACAAAGGGCAGATGAACAGCCGCGGCACGGAAGCTAAAGGGGGCCTCAGCCAATGCCGAACTGTCTGCGATGCGCAAAGTGGCTTCTTGCCGGTGGCGACGCAGGGCATACCAGAGAATGATTGGGATGCCGAACAATAGTAATAGGAAATATTCGGGATGAACAAAAGTCATGGTGATCCGAAGTGCAATACATTAAAACAATAGGAGCCACAAGGTGCTGCAGAGATGGAACAGCAAGGCAAAAAGCGCAGCGACACTTGCGATCAGTCCGAGCCAGCAGGCCAACCGCTTGCGGTTTTCCGCTCCTTGTTCGATGGGGACAAGGCGTTTGATCGTCTTCGGAATGTCGCTATCGGGCAATTGTGTCTGTCGCACGTAGTCGACAGCTCGGAGGAGTGAATTTTCTCTTTCGGGAAGTGCCGGCGACAAGCGGGCGAATTTGACCAAGTCGGCTGTTTGCAGCACATTTTTCAGTTCGAGCAGGGCTTCTCGGTCGTTGATCTTTTGCAGTTGCTCAATGATCTCGCGGGTGGTCATTTCCATTGCGTTGAAACCAAACCGCTCGTGTAGGTAAGTGCGCAGAATATCAGTCAGTTGAGAGAAGTAGAGCTGTTGGGCCACAGCATCTTCGGGTGTAGTGCTTTGCAATTTTCCGATGGCCTCGATGGCCACGGCGTGTGCTGGCTTCGGAGCAGGAAGCACGATGACTTTGTTGTGTTTGCGTGGTGCCGAGAGGCGGAGAAGTAGCGCGATGCAAGCGGCGAGCGCCAGCCACGCGAGCAAACAGTAGAGAAAAAGAAGGCCGTTCCACTCAAACACGCCATCAACCGGTCCCTTGGGAGGACGGATGGCGTCGGGATGCTGCACATCCACGTCAATGGTGTTCACTTTCAGTGCAATTTCTCCACGCGACTGTACCTTTTGACCGTCAATTTCGACTTCGATGGCGGGCAAACGATAAAGTGCACTGTCGAACGATGTCAAGGTGTAGTTGCGTGTGATCTGCCAGCGCTTGCCGTTGTTGAGCAGCAGCGTGTCGGGACGAGAGATCTCGACAATTTCCACGCCCGGCGTGAGGTTCTCTCCCTTTTTGCCTTCGAATTTCACGCGCGCTCCCGCGTTGCAATTCACCGTGGTGTGCAACACCGTTTGTTCTCCGACGAGCAGTTCGGTGGCATCGATCGCGGCATTCACGGTGTTTTGTTGCCCGAAGGTCGGAAGGACAACTGCCAGTGCCATAAAGAGGAGCAGAAGGATTCTACGCATGTGGGGAAAAATATGGAAGTGGGGAGAAAGACGCTACTTGCCTTGCACGATTGTCATTATCGTGCACGTTTTGCGAAGAGGGCTTTGAGAGAGCGGATGTAGTCGTCGGCCGTGCTGATTTCGATGTGGTCCACTCGATTGCGATTCAGCAATTGGCGGAGACTGTCCATGCGGCGGTTCCAGTGGGCGGAATAGACGTTGCGAACAGCAGCCGACGAGGTGTCGACGTATTGACGGTGGCCGGTTTCGGCATCCTCCCATTTCATGAGTCCCACATCGGGGAGGGAACTCAGACGGCGATCGAAGACTTGGAGTGCCACCACGTCGTGCCGCCGGCTAGCCATGGCAAGTTGGCGGCTATAGTCCTTGTCGTCGATGAAGTCCGACAAGAGGAACGCCACGCTCTGTCGTCTGATGATGCGCATGAAGTATTCGAGTGCACTGCCAATGTCCGTTCGTTTGCCGGTGGGACGAAGCGTCAGCAGTTCGCGGATGATGCGAAGGATATGCCCCTTGCCCTTGGTCGGTGGAATGAATTTCTCCACACGATCACTGAAGAAGAGCACCCCAATCTTGTCGTTGTTGCGTATGGCCGAGAAGGCCAGTGTGGCTGCAATTTCGGTGATCATGTCGCGCTGTGTGCGTTCTTGCGAACCGAACTCGAGCGAGCCCGAGACATCGATGAGCAACATGACCGTGAGTTCGCGTTCTTCTTCGTAGACCTTCACGTAGGTGCGATCGAACCGTGCAGAAACGTTCCAGTCGATGTCGCGCACATCGTCGCCCGGTTGATATTCGCGCACTTCGGCGAACGACATGCCGCGACCTTTGAACGCCGAATGATATTGTCCGGCAAAAACGTTGTCGCTCAGTGCACGCGTTTTGATCTCGATGCGGCGCACGCGCTGCATCAGTTGTTGCACTTGTTCGTCCATAGGGCGCGAGGATTAGGGCACTTCGACTTTCGAGAGAATCTCGCCGATGATTTCGTCGGGGGTAATGCCGGCAGCTTCAGCTTCGTAGGTGAGTCCGATGCGGTGGCGTAGCACATCGCCGGCAATGGAGCGCACATCGTCGGGCACCACATAGCCGCGGCGGTTGAGGAAGGCCAGGCTGCGGGCTGCCAGTGCCAAGCTGATGCTGGCGCGAGGCGAACCGCCGTAGGCAATGTAGGGTTCGAGCTGATCGAGGGTGTATTGAACCGGATAGCGAGTGGCAAAAACCAAGTTCGTGACGTACTGCTCGATGCGTTCGTCCACGTAGATCGATTTTACCAATTCGCGTGCGCGGCGAATCGTTTCGAGATCGACGACCGGTGTCACGGGGGCGTCGCCGATTGTTCCACTCATCGAGGCACGCACGATCTGTTGTTCCTCTTCGAGGCTCGGGTAGTCGATGAGAACTTTGAGCATAAAGCGATCGGTTTGTGCTTCGGGCAGCGTGTAGGTGCCTTCTTGTTCGATGGGGTTTTGGGTGGCCAGCACAAGGAAGGGGTCGGGCAGCGGCATGGTGTCGTCGCCGATGGTGACTTGTCGCTCTTGCATGGCCTGCAACAGGGCACTTTGCACTTTGGCCGGCGCGCGGTTGATTTCGTCGGCCAAGACGAAGTTGGCGAAAATCGGACCGCGGCGCACATTGAAGGAATCGTCTTTGCGACTATAGACCAGTGTGCCCACCACATCGGCAGGAAGGAGATCGGGGGTGAATTGAATGCGCCCGAAATCGGCGTCGATGAGCGAAGCGAGCGTGCGAATGGCAAGAGTCTTGGCCAATCCCGGTACACCTTCGAGTAGAATGTGCCCATCGGAGAGTAGACCGATGAGCAAAGCTTGGGTGAGGTGAGACTGGCCCACCACGGTGCGGCTCATACCTTCGGTGAGCGACTTGACGAAACCGGAGTTTGCCTCAATGTTGGCGTTCAGCGCATTGATATCTTTATATTCTGCCATGTAACTGCGAATTGCGTGATTATGATTGTCGTACAAAGGTACTGCTTTTCGCGCGAAAGCCTCCTTCTTGTCGCTGAAAAAGTCTGATGATTTTGATTTTGCCGGGTGTGTTCCGGTTGGAGTTCTTGTATTTCCGCCTACTTTCAGCCTGTAGTGGAGAGGGATCGGCGGGGGATAGGGTGAGGGCGGAGAAAAAACGGAGGGGGACGAAGGAGAATAGGGGGTTTTCAGTAAAAAAGGGGAGGAAATCAGAATATAGCTGTCCGGTAAACTGCAAAACGGCAGAAAAATCCAGCCCGAAGCCCTTTGAGAATAAGACTTCGGGCTGGATTTTCAAAAAGCAAGCGCCCCTAATCAAATAATGATGGTTCCGACGGTGGGGATTTAGCCCTTTCAGCGCAAATTACAGATTCATCTTTTTGAGGATCTTCCATGAAAGCGATGAAATTGGTGTAATACATAAGCGTCAATCTAAGCATGGTCACGATTTGGGAAAACGAAACGTGTCTTTTTATCATTCTGGACAGTACCGTGCATAGGAGATTGGCGATGAGTACCACCCAGGTTTGTATTTGGATGGCATTCACGCTCTCACCGTAGAAAAAGTGCAGGGAAAGTTCTGTTTGAGCTGTTTATAGAGCGTTTCGATAGCCCATCTACGCTTGTAGATTTCGGCTAGTTCCTCAACAGAGAGTTCAAAATTGTTGGTCAGTAGGGTCACTGACTTCCGAGAGTTGTTGCTCCACAACTCTACGTATCGGGCTTCGTGCCTCACCTTCTCTTTCTGAAAAAGGATGTGTTTGTCGATGTGTGTCACCAAACCCTCACGGGAAACATAGGCTGTGGACGACAACTCCTTGTAGGTGAGGTTCTTTTTCATCTTGGTGACATAGCTGCTTTTCCCATGACTTCTTGTGCCCCGTTGATCGGCTGTCCGCTAAAAATGGCGTGTAGCGCTCCAAGAGGGATGCATAAACCTTGGCAAAGAACTCCTGTGAACGCCGCAGGTTGGCTTCAGCAAGGGTGCTTCGGCGAACCACGTAGTCAAGTCCCAAGTGCGAGAGTTTCATGGTCTCAGCTTTCATTCCGATCTCCAATTCCCGCAGAGAATCAAAGTGTTTGAGTACGCCAAAGAGCATAATGATGAGGTGTTGCCACCCGGTCAAACGCTTCACATAGCGCTCGCTGCCCAAGGTTTCTTGGCTTATTTGTTGGATTTTTGCCTTGTCCAGCAATTTTATGACCTGACTATAGACCGGCTGTCCGGTAAAATATGTACTTTTGCTCATGTTACTAGCGTTTTTTTGCAACAAGCAAAGTAACAAAAGAGGCCGAAAACCTGCAAGAGCGTTTCAGCCTTACTTTTTTGCCGCGTAAAACTTTTACCGGACAGCAATAATTTCTTTTCTACTTTCCATCCACATCAGTACATCATCTAAAGAGTAATTCTCTTGAGG
>CAUTYW010000004.1:0-110430 GCA_963542795.1 uncultured Prevotellaceae bacterium
ACGACCCCCTGATTAACAGTCAGGTGCTCTAACCAACTGAGCTACTGAAGCAGTTGCAAAATCATGGAGAAGTTCGCTGCGCTTTCGAAATCTAAGCGGCTTATCTCCGTTTGCGTTGCAAAAGTAGTACTTTATTTTGGATAAAGCACTATCTTTGCAGAAGAAAATTGACAAGAAAATTGCATGAAGAAGATTTTAGGCCTTGGCAACGCGCTCGTCGACGCCCTAATCCAAATAGACAACGATAACATTCTCAAAGAGTTATCCCTTCACAAAGAAGGAATGACGCTGATTGAAGAGTCGACCCACAAAAAAATTGCAAACCGCCTAAATTCCCTCTCTTTTAAGCGCAGCACCGGCGGATCGGCCGGCAACGCGTTGTCTTGTATTGCCGCCTTGGGGGGCGACGCAAGCTTCGTCGGGCGCATCGGCGCAGACGAAAACGGCGCTTTCTATGAAGCCGAATCGAAGCAACGCGGCGTGAAATTCATTCCTCTCCGCGACCCTTCCCTCCCCACGGGGGTGGCGAACACCTTTATTTCGGACGGAGGTTTGCGCACCTTTGCCACTTATCTCGGCGCAGCTGCCCTGCTCGAGGCCAAACATCTCGACGCTGCAATGCCGCAAGACGTGGACTACGTTTTTATTGAGGGCTATTTGGTGCAAAACCACGAATTGATTGAACGAGCCGTCGAACTTTCGCACCAACGCGGTGCAAAAGTATGTTTGGATTTGGCTTCCTGGAACATCGTGGAGAGCGAACACGCGTTTTTCGAGCGTTTGCTCCCGAATATAGACATCGTGTTTGCCAACGAAGACGAGGCGCGCGCCATGACCGGCCGCATCGGTGAAGAAGCGGCCCGCCTTTTGGCTCAGACCTGTCAGATCGCGATCGTAAAATGTGGACCTCGCGGTGCGGTGGCCGTCGAAGGCAATCAATGTGTGTCTGCTCCCGCCACTCCGGTGGCGCAGGTGCTCGACACCACCGGCGCCGGCGATTTCTTTGCCGGCGGATTCCTCCACCGCCATGCGCTCGGCGGTTCGCTCAAAAACTGCCTTTGCGAGGGCGCCGCCTGCGCCGGCGAAGTGATTCAGGTTATCGGCACTCAACTTCCCGACACCACTTGGCAACGACTGCGCGCTGAAAGTGCCGCACGCTGCTCAACACACTAAACTTTTTCTCTCCATTTCATGAGACGTCTACTTTTTTTACTGCTCCTCGTGGGCTGCACCACACAACTGACAGCACAGGAGACGCAGGAACCCCATAATTTCCGCACAACGAAGGCGCTGGATATTTTCAACGCCCTCTATCGCGATCTCGACCTCTACTATGTCGACACGCTGAACGCGGAACAACAGGTGGAAGGGGCCATCAATTACATGCTGAATCGTCTCGATCCGTACACCGAGTTCTACAAAGCCGGACGAACTGACGAGTTGCGCTTGATGACCACAGGCAAGTACGCCGGCATCGGTTCGCCCATTCGCTATCACAAGGCCAGCGATCGCTGTGCCTTCGACGCGCCTTATCTGAACATGCCCGCTTGGTTGGCGGGCATCCGCTCGGGCGACATCATTATGCGCATCGACAACAAGGATGTGGGCGTGTGCGGCAAGACGGAACGCCGGGAGTATAGTCAAAAAATCTCCAACCTGCTGCGCGGCAATCCCGGAACGACGTTCACCGTGACGGTGAAGCGACCGGGACGCGAACGTCTGCTGCGCTTCCGCATCACGCGCCAGACCATTAAACAGCCGTCGGTGGTTTACTCCACGCTCCTTCCCAACCAAATTGGCTACGTCTTGTTGAGCACTTTCACCGAAGACACCGCGAAAGACCTCCACGACGCGTTTGACCAACTTCGCAAACAAGGGGCAAAACGCCTGGTGTTCGACCTCCGCAACAACGGCGGCGGGCTGATGGGAGAGGCCGTTAAAGTGGTCAACTTCTTCGTTCCGAAGGGGAAGAAAGTGTTGAGTACACGCGGAAAAGACCCCGACATGAACGAAACCTACAAGACCACGACTTCCCCCTTCGACACCGGCATGCCGCTTGCCGTCTTGGTGAATTACGCCACGGCCTCCGCGGCCGAGATCACTTCGGGCAGTTTGCAAGATTACGACCGCGCAGTGATTGTGGGACGACGCACCTATGGAAAAGGATTGGTGCAAACGCCCAAAAACCTCCCTTATGGCAGCATGATGAAGTTGACCACGGCCAAATATTACATCCCTTCGGGGCGTTGCATTCAGGCCTATGACTTCAAAAATCGCGGTGCCGACGGCCAACCGCGCCACCTTCCCGACTCGCTCTGCAAAGTTTTTCGCACCACCCACGGACGTCTCGTCCGTGACGGGGGCGGTATCACCCCCGACATCGTCGTGGAAGAAGACTCGCTCCCCGATCTGATCGCTTACCTTGAGGCTTCGGAACAGCTCTTTGACTTTGTGACCGACTATTGCAACACAAGAAAAAAGATTGCTGCGCCGACGGAATTTCATTTGTCCGACCAAGATTTCGAAGCCTTCAAGCAATATATGGTCAAAAGCGATTTCACCTACGACAGTCGCACGCGCCAATCACTCGATCGCGTGAAGCAATGGGCCAAGTTTGAAGGATACGACCAACGCGCCGCACAAGAGTTTGAAGCACTCGCCGCGAAACTCAAACCCAACCTCCAAGCGGATTTGGAGCAATGGAAAATTCCCGTGCGCGAAGTCGTGGAAGCGGCCATCATCAATAATATATATGGACGTGCCGGCGTGGTCGCTTATCGACTTCGCAACGACAAAGACCTCGATGCGGCCGTCGACGTGCTCAACGACCGTGCGCGCTACAACGCTATCCTCCGGCCTTGACCCATCCTCCTCTTCTTTCTGCACAATCATCTCATCCCCCCATCATTATGAACCTTCTTCTGCTTGGATCCGGCGGTCGCGAACACGCACTGGCTTGGAAAATCGCCCAAAGTCCCAAAATCGAGCAACTTTTTATCGCCCCCGGCAATGCCGGCACGGCGCAAGTGGGCACCAACGTCGCTCTGCGCGCCGACGACTTCGAAGGCATTGAGCGTTTTGTGCTCGAGCACCACATCAACATGGTCGTTGTCGGTCCGGAAGACCCGTTGGTCAAGGGTATCTACGACTATTTCGCGGCGCGTCCCGCCTTGGCTCACGTCCCCGTCATCGGTCCTTCGAAAGCCGGTGCCGTGTTGGAAGGCTCGAAAGACTTCGCCAAGGCGTTTATGCAGCGCCACAACATCCCCACGGCCGCCTATCGCACCTTCGACGGCACGCAAGTGGAAGAAGGTTGCGCATTTCTCTCCACCCTCGCAGCCCCCTATGTACTGAAGGCCGACGGACTGTGCGCCGGTAAGGGAGTTCTGATTCTCCCCACACTGGAGGAAGCGCAAAATGCGCTCCGCGAAATGCTCGGCGGACAATTTGGCAATGCTTCTTCGCGCGTGGTCATCGAAGAATTCCTTTCGGGCATCGAATGTTCTGTCTTCGTGCTCACCGACGGCCGCAACTACAAGATCCTGCCCGAAGCGAAAGACTATAAACGCATCGGCGAAGGCGACACCGGTCTCAACACCGGCGGCATGGGCTCCGTTACGCCCGTGCCTTTTGCCACACCGGAATGGATGGCGCGAGTGGATCGCGAAATCATTCGCCCCACCGTCGAAGGACTTCGCAAAGAAGGCATTGTCTACAAGGGCTTTATCTTCTTTGGACTCATCAACTGCGACGGACAACCGAAGGTGATCGAATACAACTGCCGCATGGGCGATCCGGAAACGGAAAGTGTGATGCTTCGTCTCAAGAGCGACCTGGTCGAACTCTTCGAGGGCGTGGCTGAGGAACGTCTCAACGAATGCTCCATTGAGTTCGACGAACGTGCCGCGGTTTGCGTCATGTGTGTGAGCGGTGGCTACCCCGGCGCCTACGAGAAGGGCTATCCCATCACCGGCACCGACATCGAAGGCAGCGTGGTCTTCCACGCCGGCACCACGCTCCGCGACGGACAACTCGTCACCGACGGCGGTCGCGTCATCGCGGTGAGCAGTTACGGCGCTACGCGCGAAGAAGCGTTGCAACGCTCCATGCGCGGGGCACAACAAATCGAATATCGCGACAAATACTTCCGTTCCGACATCGGTTTCGACCTCTAATTGTAATTTCACCTCCCGAACGTACACACTACGTTCGGGCGGTGTAGCTTTTTTCCGCTACTTATTTCAGCCTCTTCATGCGCCAAAAAGGATTTCGCCAAAACTTCACACAGAGTTTCGCCACACTTCCCCTCGTGGCCCTGGTCACGGCAGCCGTTTGGATGCTCCCCAACCTGAGTAGTCTCCGGCTGGGAGGCGGACTGCTCGCCACGGCACTCATGACCTATGTGGTCATCGAGTGCAACAACCGCTACCATTTGCTGCGCGTCCGCTCTCGCATGAACAGCGTTGTCTTTTTGGTGCTGATGGCGGCCTTCCCCACGCTCCACGACCTCGGTTTGCATCTCATTCCGGCGGCGGCACTCCTTTCGGCCTATTTTGTTTTGTTTCGAACCTACGGACAAACGCGCACACAAGGCACGCTCTTCCACACCACCCTGCTCCTGAGCCTCGGAAGTCTCGCCTTCCCGCAGCTAATCATCGTCATACCCTTCTTGCTCTTTGCCGCCGGGGTGCAACTTCGTGCACTCAATCTCAGCGCTTTCGGCGGTGCGTTGCTCGGTGCAGTGCTCCCTTATTGGATTTATCTTGCGGTTCAACTCGCCCTTTGCGACTTCGATTGGACGCTTGTTCCGGCACAACTTTGGGAACAACTCCCTCCGCTGCCGACTTTTGCCTATACCGATGTTCCCCTCTCCCATTGGGTGGGCTACGCCGCAGTGATTGTGCCCGGCATGGTGGCCACGGCGCATTTTTTCTCCTCATCTTATAATGATAAGATTCGCACGCGCCAATTCCTCTATGCCCTCACCGTGCTGCAAATTCCCATTTTGCTCCTCACAGCACTCTATCCCGAGCAGCGCAACACCCTGCTTCCGCTGCTCATTGTGGTCTACACACCGATGATCAGCCACCACCTCACCCTCGCCCGCGGACGAATGGCCGATGTGTGGTTTATCCTCTGCACCCTCGGTGTGCTTGTGCTCACTGCCCTTCATTTTTTCAGTTTCTAAACGTCCATCGTTCGCACGATGGCGTGCTTTTCTCTTCATTTTTCTCCCATGCGCGCCCTCACCCTGTTGTTTCTTTCCGCTGCACTCTCCCTCTGTGTAGCCTGCTCCGACAGCATCACATCGGCACCGACGGTCACGGTCAGTGTGCAACCACTGCGCTATTTCGTGGAAAACATTGCCGGTCCGCATTTTGAAGTCAACACTCTTGTGCCGGCCGGCGCAAGTCCCGAAACTTATGAGTTGACGCCCCGCCAAGTGGTGGAGGTGAGCGACTCGCGACTCTATTTCAGCGTGGGCACCTTGGGCTTCGAACGAGAACGACTCGACAAACTCACCGCCAACGCGCCCCGTTTGGTCACCGTCAATGTATCGGACAGCATTCCTCTCATGGAGGGGTGCGACGATGGGCACGAGGAGGAGCACGGCGGTATCGACCTCCACACTTGGACTTCCGTCAGTTCCGGCCGACAAATCGCGCGCAATGTGTGCGAAGCCCTCTGCAAAGCCGACACAGCGCACGCCGCCTTCTTCATCGAACGCCGCGACAGCCTGCTCCGCCACATCGATTCGCTCGAAGTTTCCATCCGTGCCCTACTCGACCAAAAGCACGAGCGCACTTTCGTCATCTATCACCCCGCACTCGGCTACTTCGCCCGTGATTTCGGCCTGCACCAACTCGCCGTTGAGCACAACGGCAAAGAACCATCGGCCGAGCACTTGCAACAACTCATTCACCAAGCCCGTACCGCCGGGGTGAAAGTTGTTTTTGTCCAAGAAGAACATGCCGGCCGCGCCGCGCGAAGATTAGCCGAAGCCATCGGCGCGCGCGTCGTCTCCATCGCGCCTCTCTCGGCCGAGTGGGACAAACAGCTCCTTCACATTGCCCGTGCACTCGCTCAACCCTCATCCGCCCATGATTCCTCCTCTGATTAGACTCGAAAACGTCGACGCTGGATACGGCGACAGAATGATCTTGCAAGACTGTTCGCTCATGGTGTGGGACGAGGATTTCCTCGTACTCCGTGGACGAAACGGCGGCGGAAAAACCACCCTGCTCAAAGTGTTGGCAGGCTTGTTGCCGCCCATGCAAGGCAAAGTGATCCGCCGCGAAGCATTCACCGTCGGTTATCTGCCGCAGCATCGCACCATCGATCGCGAATTTCCCATCACGGTCTTCGACACCGTGCAATCGGGGCTGCAATGCACTTTGAAATGGTGGCAACGCTACGGCGCGCGACACCGTGCACTCACCGAAGAAACCCTGCGATCACTCGGGTTGGAAGCCTTGGCCGAATGCCCCATCCGCAACCTCAGCGGCGGGCAGTGGCAACGTACACTCTTGGCGCGCGCACTCGTCAGTCAACCGCGGCTGTTGCTCCTCGACGAACCCGACACGCATCTCGATCGCAACGCGAAACAAGAACTTTATGCCTCCCTGCTGCGCGAGCATACCCGCCGTGCCATCGTACTCGTTAGCCACGATGAGCAACTCGAATTGCCTTCCGGCGCTAAGATTCTCAACATCGAGTGACCCTTTTGAGTGCAAATTCGCGTATTTTCCCTCAGAGGAACGAAACAATCGGCAAAGTTTTACTACATTTGCACCAATCCTATAGTGCACCGTGGCATCGGCGACCACCAAATCCCTTGAAGCCACAGCACTTTTCTCCTCATCACTTCAACTATCCTCAGATGAAAAAGTTTTTCCTCCTTGCCGCTATTGCCTGCCTCGGTACTTCGGCTTTCGCACAAAAAGAAACGAAAGAACTCGGTGTGGGTCTTGTCTACGGTACGCAAGTAGAAAGCGTAGGTCTTAACGTCCGCGGTCAATACTTCGTAACGGATAATGTTCGACTCGAAGGTTCTGTAAACTACTTCTTCAAGCACAGCGGTGTTTCGATGTGGGATCTCAGTGCCAACGGCGCTTATGTCTTCCGCATCAACGACAAGTTCCGTGTTTACCCCATGTTGGGTTTCACTTTCACCAGCTGGTCGGTGGAATACAGCACCTCGAAGGTGAACTCTGACAACACAACCACCATTTACGTGAAGAGCGACAACACGGTTCGCTTCGGCGCTAACTACGGTGGCGGTGTGGAATACGCCCTCTCCAAGAACGTGTCCGCTTTCGGTGAAATCCGCGAACAAGTGTTGCCCAACAGCTACAGCCAAGGTGCATTCACGCTCGGTCTCAAGGCTCGTTTCTAAAAAACGGCGTCTTACAATCCCCAAAACTAAGCCTCGCATCCTCCTCGATGCGGGGCTTTTTCTTTTCCGCGACCACTTTGCTGCGACAAAACGCACCAATTTCATCCACTTCTCCCTCACTTTCGCTTCACCACGCGATGAAGCGATGAATACGTCCACCCACCACTCAATAAACTCCACAGGTTTTGCGCAAAAGTGGAGGAGTTTGATCGAAAACATCACCATTTTTCGATCAAACTCGCCCATTTCATCGACGAAAGGGCGAACCGGCACCGAAAATCCGAGCGCTCAGATCCAAGAGAAAGCCCACTGTACGAAGCAGTGCATGACAATGGCAGAGCCGCAGGCGAGGAAGAAGACGAAGAAATAGAAAGCCAACTTTGCATTTTTGCGCCCACGCGCCCGCCGTTCAAAGAGTTTTCACTACCTTTGCTCCACGATTCAAAACCGACCTTCGGAGCGGCCTTTGCCACTCCATAATCTAACCCAACCTATGTACGGTAAATTCCAACAACACCTCCAAACGGAGCTGGCCGCCATTCGCGAAGCCGGTCTGTACAAGAACGAACGTCTCATCTGCGGCCCGCAGCAGGCGGAAATCAACGTGGGCGGAAAAACGGTGCTCAACTTCTGCGCCAACAACTACCTCGGTCTTTCCAACCACCCGCGCTTGATCAGCGCAGCCAAGGCGGCCATGGACGCACGTGGCTACGGCATGTCGTCGGTGCGCTTCATCTGCGGCACCCAAGACCTCCACAAGGAACTCGAAGCAGCCATCTCGCGCTTCTTCAAAACGGACGATGCCATCCTCTATGCCGCTTGCTTCGATGCCAACGGCGGTGTTTTCGAACCGCTGCTCACGGCCGAAGATGCCATCATCAGCGATGCGCTCAACCACGCCTCGATCATCGACGGCGTACGCCTCTGCAAAGCCAAGCGTTATCGCTATGCCAATGCCGATATGGAGGATCTCGAGCGCCAACTGCAGGCCGCACAAGAACAGCGTTTCCGCATTGTGGTGACCGACGGCGTGTTCTCGATGGACGGTAATGTAGCCCCGCTCGACAAAATCTGCGATCTTGCCGAGAAGTACGACGCCCTCGTAATGGTCGACGAGAGCCACTCTGCCGGCGTGGTGGGTAAAACCGGCCGCGGCGTGTCGGAATTCTTCGAAACCTACGGACGTGTCGATCTCTACACCGGCACGCTCGGCAAAGCCTTCGGCGGTGCGGTGGGCGGTTTCACCACCGGTCGCCAAGAAATCATCGACATGCTCCGCCAGCGCAGCCGTCCCTATCTCTTCTCCAACTCCATTCCTCCCTCGGTGGTGGGTGCCGGCATCGAAATGTTCAAGATTCTCGATGAAAGCAACGAAATTCACGACCGCCTCGTGGAGAACGTGGAATATTTCCGCACAAAGATGATGGAAGCCGGCTTCGACATCAAACCGACCCAAAGCGCCATCTGCGCGGTGATGCTCTATGATGCGAAACTCTCGCAAGACTACGCCGCTCGCCTGCAAGACGAAGGCATCTATGTGACCGGTTTCTACTACCCCGTTGTGCCGAAGGATCAAGCGCGCATCCGCGTGCAGATTTCGGCCGGCCACAACCGCGAACACCTCGACCGTTGCATTGCCGCCTTCATCAAGGTGGGCAAAGAACTGGGCGTTCTGAAATAAAAAACAAGCGATTTCATCGAAGAGACTTTCAAGCCTCACCGATGAAATCGCCTTTTTCACGACACTTTTTCCGAACAGCCGTTCGGCGTATGCCCATCGCTCGCCGACGGCTGCTCGTTTGTTTTTCCCCTTCCTCTCCTCCTCTCTCCCTCCCGGCATGCCTCCTCGCACCAAAACCTCCGACGCTTCTGTGGGACGTATCCTGAAGTACACCGGCCTCTTCGGCGGTGTGCAGGGATTCTACGCCCTTATGGCGATGGTGCGCAACAAAATCACGGCCTTGCTGCTCAAAACGGGGGGAATGGGACAGATCGACAACTTCGGACGCACCGCCGATCTCATCGCCTCTGGCACCAACATGGGACTGGCCTTCAGTGCCGTGCCGCATATTGCGCGACTCGGGCGCACACGCA
This sequence comes from uncultured Prevotellaceae bacterium, assembly GCA_963542795.1. Taxonomy (GTDB): domain Bacteria; phylum Bacteroidota; class Bacteroidia; order Bacteroidales; family Bacteroidaceae; genus Alloprevotella. Next base: position 9,491 of record CAUTYW010000004.1, read on the forward strand.
ATGCGACCGCCATTCGTCACTATGTGAAACTGGTGCGCTCATGGGTGTTTCTCACCGCACTGTTGGGCTTCGCCGTCACCTCGCTCGCAGCGCCGCTTTGGTCACGCCTGCTTTGGGGCGACGGCAGCCACACGTTCGACTTCGTACTGCTGGCGCCGATGGTCTTTTTCACCACCCTCTGCGGAGGAGAAGCCGCCGTATTGAAAGGCTTGCGCCGTCTGCGAAAAATCGCCACCGTTTCTGCCCTCGGCGCTGTCACCACCCTCATGGCCACCACCACTTGTTATTGGTTTTGGGGTACACGTGGCATCGTTCCTGCGCTCGTGTTGTCGGCAATGGCCCTCTGCGCCATGCATTGGCGCGCGGCGAGTCGAAGCATTCGCTACGAAATTGCTCCGATGAATTGGCGCTTTTTGCGCCGTGGTCGCCGCATGATTCGTTTGGGACTGGCCTACGCCGCAGCAGGTTTTGTCGCGGCCGGCGGCGAATACCTCGTGCGCTTGATCCTCCTGCACTGCGACGCCCCCGGCATTCACAAAGGCAACGATGCCGTAGGCCTCTATGCTGCGGCATTTACGCTCACCGTCACCTACGCCCGACTCATCTTTATGTCGATGGATGCGGACTATTTCCCGCGTTTGTCGGCCACCGTCGGCGATACGGCACAGCAAAACTTGACCGTCAACCGTCAAATCGACGTTCTTGTCCAGCTCACCGCTCCCTTGTTACCCTTGTTCTGTCTACTCGCTCCCGCCGCGGTGCATATTCTCTATTCGCGCGAATTCTCCGGTGCCGTTTTGATGATTGGAGCAGCGGCTCCTTATTTATTATTCAAAGCCATTTGCACGCCGGTAGCCTACTTAGGTTTGGCTCATTCGCGAAGCCGACTCTATCTGCTGGTGGAATCGAGCTATTCGGTGGCCTTTGTCGCCGCCATGGCCTTGTGCTACCCACTTCTTGGCATGCCCGGCGCCGGACTGGCCTTGACCCTCTGTCACATTGTCTATTTAGGGGTGACTTTACTCACCTACAGCCACTACTTTCACTTTGCACTCGCAGCCGACACGCGAAAACGCTGCGCAGTTCAGCTCTTAATCTTACTCGGTGGCGTCGCGGCCGTACAAACGGAGCACTTTTATCTGCATTGGGGCGGTGGCCTCTTTGCCACTTTCCTCTCTTTGGCCTACTCGTGGCACTTTTTGGCGAAAAACACAGGTATTACGCAGCGTTTTCGCCGGTGGATTACCCGAAAATAGCGCTTCGCCGACGGCACTCTCCCAACTCATTTCTCACTCCTGCACTTGCACACACAAAATGCTGTCTTATCCCCTCATTTTGTAATCTCGCAGCAACACCTAAAATTGTATAGTTATCCAAAACGCACACTAACCACCTTGTTTTTCAGCATATTACGCTTTGCAAGTCGTCAAAAAGTTGTCCATTTTGGCAAACTCTTTGATTCTTAGCACCTTGAAAACTTCCTACTTTTTTCGGCTCATTTTTTCTTTGCATTGTTGTTTTTTCCTCCTATATTCGCGGCACGAAACAAGAACAAGCGAGCCAATCGCGCAATATCTCCACAGCACACGAAGAAACACCCCAATTTGATCAGATTTGCGGCTTCTTCGCCTTTTACCTCGTCTACAGGACAACGAATATGAGCACCGAAAACTTCATCATCACGAAACGCGACGGTTCAGAAGAACCTTTCTGCATAGATAAAATCAAAAACGCTATTATGAAAGCGTGTGCCGCATCGAACGATCCGCTCAATGCCGAATCGCTCGAACGCATCATGTCGCACCTGCACTTCTGCAATGGGATGAATGTAGAGAACATTCAAAACCAGGTGGAGGTTGCCTTGATGAAAGAAGGCCACTACGATGCGGCCAAGACCTTTATTGTTTATCGCAACCGCCACACCGCAGACCGCGAAACAGCGCAAAAACTCCGTTTCCTCATCGACTACTGCAACGCCGACAACGCAGCTACCGGATCAAAGTTCGATGCGAACGCCAATGTCGAGAACAAGAACCTCGCCACCCTCATCGGCGAAATTCCCAAAGGCGACTTCATTCGACTGAACCGCCGCTTGCTCTGCGACAAGCTCAAGCAGATGTACGGAAAAGAGGCCGCCGATCGCTATCTCTACCTCCTCGATCACCACTATATCTACAAGAACGACGAAACTTCGCTCGCCAACTACTGCGCTTCCATCACGATGTATCCGTGGTTGCTCAACGGCACGAAGTCCATCGGCGGTAACTCGACAGCACCCACCAACCTCAAATCGTTTTGTGGCGGATTCATCAACATGGTGTTCATCGTCAGCTCCATGCTCAGCGGTGCCATCGCCACAGTTGAGTTCTTGATGTACATGAGCTACTTCCTCGAGAAGGAATACGGCACAAACTACTACCTCCGCGCCGATGAAATCGTGGATGCTTCGCTCAAACAGCGCACCATCGACAAGGTGATCACCGATTGCTTCGAGCAAATCGTCTATTCCATCAACCAACCTACCGGCGCCCGCAACTTCCAATCGGTGTTCTGGAACATCTCCTACTACGACCGCTTCTATTTCGAATCGCTCTTCGGAGAATTCCGCTTCCCCGACGGTTCACGCCCTCACTGGGAACCGCTCAACTGGTTGCAAAAGCGCTTCATGAATTGGTTCAACCAAGAAAGAACGAAGTGCGTGCTCACCTTCCCCGTCGAAACAATGGCACTCTTGTGCAAAGACGGCGATGTGATCGACCAAGAATACGCCGATTTCACCGCAGAAATGTACGCCAAAGGCCACTCGTTCTTCACCTATATGAGCGACAACGCCGACTCGCTCGCCAGCTGCTGCCGCCTGCGCAACGAAATCCAAGACAACGGTTTCTCCTACAGCCTCGGTGCCGGCGGTGTTTCTACCGGTTCGAAGTCGGTGCTCACCGTCAACCTCAACCGCTGCGTGCAACAAGCCACGCGCGAAGGGCGCGACTACGTAGAATATCTCGATGAAATCGTCGATTTGATGCACAAAGTGCAGATGGCCTACAACGAGAATTTGGAATGGATGCGCACCCGCGGTCTGCTTCCCCTCTTCGATGCCGGCTACATCAACATCAAGCGCCAATATCTCACCATCGGTGTCAATGGTATGGTCGAAGCGGCCGAAAGCCTCGGCATCACCATCAGCGACAATGAGGAGTATTGCAACTTCGTCGAGCGCATTCTCTCGCTCATCGAGTCCTACAACAAAAAATATCGCTCAAAGGATCTGCTCTTCAACTGCGAAATGATTCCCGCCGAGAACGTCGGGGTCAAGCACGCCCGCTGGGATCGCGAAGACGGCTACTACGTGCCGCGCGACTGCTACAACTCGTATTTCTACATCGTAGAAAATAAAAACACCGATCCCATCGAGAAGTTCCGTCTCCACGGTCGTCGCTACATCGACCACCTCACCGGCGGCAGCGCCCTGCACTGCAATCTCGAAGAGCACCTCTCGCAACCCCAATATCGCCACCTGCTCCGTGTGGCTGCTGTGGAAGGCTGCAACTACTTCACGTTCAACATCCCCAACACGCTCTGCAACGAATGTGGTTGCATCGACAAGCGCTATCTCACCGAGTGCCCGCACTGCCACAGCCACAACGTCGACTACCTCACCCGCGTCATCGGCTACCTCAAGCGCGTTTCTAACTTCTCGGTCGACCGCCAGAAAGAAGCCGCACGCAGATATTATGGCGTGCTCAAACCCGCGAAAGTGTAATCTCCGCCAGCGGCCGTTGCTCCTCCCGTCGACACTTCCGAATTGTTCCCCCGGCAAGCGGTGTTAGCGCCACTTGTCGGGGGAAATATTGAATCCACCGACGAAAATCCGTCCAATCCATCGATTCCATCATGCTCAAATACGTCAACCACGACATCGTTTTCCAAGAATTCCCCGACGAAGTGACCCTCGCCGTGAACCTCTCGCGCTGCCCCTGCGCCTGTCCGGGGTGCCACAGTACTTATCTTTGGGGAGACAACGGCGAGGAACTCACGGAAGAACGCTGGCTCGCGTTGGTTGAACAATACGGGCGCACCATCACCTGCGCCGCACTGATGGGTGGCGACAACGATCCGAGCCGTGTGCTCCATCTCCTCTCGCTCCTCCGCCAAACGCATCCCCATCTGCGCACCGGCTGGTACAGTGGTCGCACGGAACTGCCCGACGGATTCGACGCTCTCAACGCCCCCACCTACGTGAAACTCGGCCCGTGGCGCGAAGCCTGTGGTCCGCTGAGCAGTCCGACCACCAACCAGCGCATGTATCGATACGCTGCCGACGGAACACGGACAGACATCACCGAAAAGTTCCAAAAGAAGGGACTCAAGATTTGAAAAACCGCTCAACACGCTCACAAACTACACGATTTCATCGAAACCATCCTCACAGAACAATCTATATATCCCAAACTCCCCCTCACGTCATCAGACATGAGGGGGAGTTTTTATGTATTGTTCATCGAGTGGTGAGGCTGTCGCACGGTGCTTCCTTATCCTTTGAAATGCTTATTCGCGGGAGTTTCAAAAATCAGTACAGAACCGGCCTTCACGCGCAGTTTCTTGCCGTTCCCGGCATCACCCTTTGAGGTTTGGAGCGGCAATTCTTGATCCTTGTAGACCATCACCATACACCACTCGCGACCATTCGCATGAAAGTAGTGCACCCCGAGATAAGGAAGCGATTCATCGCAAGCTCCGTCGATGAAGGACAAACTATAAAGCGCACCACCGTAACGCACAGCAAGCGCATTGGAGAGGAAGTACGTCGTATAGCTCACTTCCGTGCCGCGCTTCGTCTTCGCACTCCACGTGCGGCGGTTCACATCATAGACTTCATCACGATCGGCCTCTACTTTCAATGTGCCCTGCGAATTGGAGAAATCAACAGTTTCATCGCGGCCGTCTACCGAAAGAAACAAAATACCGTTCACTGTCGCTGCAACTTGGCAGTCTTTTTTCTCCGTGGCATAGGTCGATTGCTCGCGACGCGCCAAGCCATTGAGAAGCGACGTTTCCAAATGTGCAAGTTCATCGGAATAGAGCCCTAGCGGCTTCGACAAACGCAGATCGGCTTTCGACAAGCTGCGCAAGAAAGCACTGATTTGCTCACTCGTGAGGGCGGGAAGCACCGCTTCTCCCTCCGTGCGAAGCGCAGACAAGGCCGCACGACGGTCTTCGTCGGACATTTGCGGCCAAACCCGCTGCAACGAATCGAACTTGGCCAAACATTGCTCATAGTCGCGACGCGCCAACTCACGCCACTTGCTCTCATTTTGAGCCATTGCACCGCCGGCAAACAGCAAAGCGGCACAGCAAAGTAAGATTTTCTTCATGATATACTTATTAGAGATTAGCAATCTATTCTATGGGGAGCAGTCTTGCGAAACGGGTGCTTCAAAATACATAACGCAACTGCAATGCCAAATCCTGTTGATTGTGCCCTTCGATGCGCTGCATACCACTGCCGACAGCGTTACGATCGGAGCGATAGATCAGGGCATAGCGACATTCGCCGATCCAATGCCGGGAAGGTTTACACTGCAAAAGCAACACGCAGGCAAATCCACGACCATAGAAAGCCGGAAAAGCACCGCGACCGCGCAGCTGGGGTTCGTAGGCAAATAAGCGAGCGGAAAAATCGGGGGCAGAAAAGGCCGCACCGAAGCAAGCCGCTTGCCAAATCGATGAAATCGCGACTTTAGAACGAAACGAAGCCATCACACCCCATCGGGGTTGTGGACGTGTCTGGCGGTGAAATGCCGTCGCATCGAGACTGGCCTGCCATGACCAGCGCGAATGTTCGTAACTCCAACGGGCGCGCAGCCGATGCGTCGTACAAAACTCTAAGTATGGCGCAAAGCCGGCAATGGTTTGCTGTTTGCTTTTCACCCGATAGCGGAGCAACTGTCCCCACTCCCCGCGGCGGTGTTCCCACTCCAAGCCAGCCGCCATTCCGACGGAGGGGGCTGCGGCACGAGAGGTGGGACGCGGATGACGAAAGGCATCGATGAAACCGCGAATTTGGCTATTGCGGAAACCAGCATAGCACATCGCGCCCGAAATTCCGATTTCATTCTGTGCGCGGTTACCATCTTGTCCGATACGCGCATAAGGAGCGACATAGGCGGGAGAAAGTGCTCGCAACGATAAAACAGTTTGCCAACGATCACTTCGATGAAACCGCGCAAAAGCGACGGCCGATAAGTTGCCGTTGCGATCAAGAGCCAATTCGCCTCTCACCTCGCGGCCGTCGTGAGCATAACTCCCGTCCAACGCAACCCCGGCCGCGCGGTCACCCGGCAAGTAGCCGAAGGTATAGTGCCGTTCGCGCGGAAACACCGGGGGAGAAAAACCGGCGAAATAAGTCGTCGCACCGAGCGTGCAACGGCCAGAAATCCATTCGCCGCGCGCACCCAAGGTCGTCACTCCCAAGGTGTGCCGATGCGCGATTTCATCGAGCGAACGATGCAGCCCCGAGGTGTAAAGGGTCACTGCGGTGTCGCCGTGCAAACGCGTGTCCCACAGCGCATGGGATACAAAACCGGTGAGGCTCCATGCGCCCCAGGCTTTTCGTACTGCCGCGCCTCGCAAGAATTGACTCTCGTTGGACGGTGAATTGGGCATGAACCGACTCTGTCGCGCACCGCTTCGCTCCAATTCCAACAACGGATGGGCGAAAAAAGCATGTCCGAAGAGCAGCCCTTCGCCGAGTGCCAAACGATAGTCGCCCACCAACCAATTCCACTTCCCATCGCGCGCTCGATAGGTCACAAAAGCGCCCGCATGATCGAAAGGGCGGTTGCCGTGCGCAGCGAAGGGTTCACCCACGTCGTTCTCGAACGACAAGCCCCACTGCAATTCGCGGTGCGCGGCGTAGCGATAGCGCAATGCCGTGCCGAGATTGGGGCCGAGAAAGAACTGCGAACGCTTGCGAAGCAATTCCTCTCGATCTGACGGCCGAAAACCTTTGCGACGGTAGAGCGGTAGCTCTGCGCGCATGTCAAGGCTGTGACGGCCGGAAAACCACCTTTTTCGCCAGTTTGGTGAAGTGACGAGGGTATCCCCTACAAAAGTGAAGAGCGAAAGCCAACGCCTACTGCGATAGTCCAAACCGCGCACGCCCATCAATTCGCCGGGCGAGGCAAAGGCACGCAAGCGGCGCCGATAGCTCAACAGCGAGTCGATCTGCGCTGCGCTGAGGAAGGCGAAAGCGCGGAAATCTTCGGCTGTGGCCGTGTTCAAATTGAGCGGATGATCAAGAAAAGGTTCGATTTCATCGAGCGCAGCGTAGCCGCGAAGGGTCAAGACATTGGCTTCTTCGCTTTCGTCGTCGAGCATCGAAAGATATTCTTCGACAAAATCGTTCCAAGAGAGTTGCGGACTACCGGCATCGAACACTTGCGCGCACAAGCTGAGCGGCAGCCAGCACAACACGAACAATAGGTGTTTCACGGCTGATGGCTTATGCTCGCAAAACTAAAAAAAAAATGGTATCTTCCAAATGAAAGGGGGAAAAAAGTTCATCGCTACACCCACATTTATTGAATCTCCTCCATTTTGATCGAAAACACCGCAACTTTCACGCAAAAACAGACTACTTTCGCTCGCTATTCGGCCGCAAAAATACAGTACGCTCCGACGTAATGAAAGGAAGGGAGTAAACAACTGCAGAAAGCCGATGAAACCGCCTCTCTACGCGCGCGTACGCGCACTCAGCAAGTTTCGATTTTTGCCTTCACCCTTCACCACACCGAATAACAAGCTATCAATCAAACACTTGCGGGTGAACATAAGATGTTCACCCGCACAAAAAACGCATATTCTTCTTTTTGATTTATATAATATCAACATGCGGAGAAGCAAGGGTGAAGGCATTTTGGGGTGAATGTTCACCCTTTTCTTCACCCTCAATGCACTTATTCTCATCTACTTACCGGATCAGGGTGAAGGGTGAAGGCAAAAAAGCGAAAAACAGCGGACGCGCGCGCGGTACGCGCACGCGAGAAATGCAAAGAAAACTTTCGTATATGCTTTTCTGGATAAATACAGGGAAACAAGGGGGCACACCTTTGCCTCTCGCACCGAACGGACAAGGAGGTCGGGGGCGCAGCGCCCAAAAACGACACATCGGAAAGCGAGCGGGTCACTTTCCGATGTGTTCGTTTGCCAAAGGCAAGGGGGAAGAGAGAGAACTGAAACCGAAGGGGATCAGTGGGGGTGTTTTAATAGAGCAATGTGTTGTTTTATCTTCCTCAGTTGTGCACGTTGTTCTGTGCAGAGTCGATGGTTGCGGCCATCTTCATTCCGTTTTGCAGTTGTTGATAGGGTGAATTTTCAAGTCCGGCCGAATCAATTTGTTGTTGTCTTTCGAGTGCAACCCCTGCGGGTGAACTGTTGGAGCGGTCGACGGCTTCGAAAGCCGCGGTGCCTACCAGTACCACAATGGCCACTGCTGCCGCTGCTCGCCACAAGGGACGAATGCGATCGGCGAAAGTCATCTTTACTGCTTTCACATGCACTTCGGGGGCGAGTCCCTCAGCTTCCAAACGTGCCATGATTTTGCGGTCGAACGCGTCATCGAGATGAGGTTTTTCTGCGATTTCATCGGCTTCCATCAGGAAGAGCGGGGTGTAGTGTCGCAAATGCTGCGGCACCTCCCTTTGAGAGAAGAAGGCGCGGAGGATGCGCTCTTCTTCGATCGTGGTCGCTGCTTCAAAGTAGCGATCGATCAGTTGTTCAATATATACGTAGTCCATGTGAGAGAATGCTTATAGGGGAAGAGGCGTGGGCATCAGAATCGATGTAAGTCGGCTTCGAGCGCTGTTTTCAACGCTTTGCGTGCGCGGTGAAGGGTGACTTTGACATCAGCTTCGGTGATTTGCATCACTTGTGCCACTTCTTCGTAAGATCGTCCGTCGATTTCCCGCAGTTGCAAGGCGGTGCGTTGCTTTTCGGGAAGGCTGTTGAGCACCCGCTTCACCCAGAGAATGCGCTCTTGCTTTTCGAGTTCTTCGTCGGGGTGGTCAGCATCCAAAGGGGTGTCGACCGAAGCGGCATCGATGGAAAGATGAGCGGCATCTTTCTTCTCGGAACGGTCAATCGCCAAATTGCGACAGATGGTCAAACAATAGCTTTCCAAATGGACGTTGTCCGGTACGTCGGAGCGACGTTCCCACACACGCACCAAGGTGTCTTCGACCACATCCTCGGCTTCGAGGCTGTCGAGCGTGATGCGCAGCGCTACCCGATAAAGCTTGTTTTTAAGGGGAAGCAGGTCGTGTTGGAAATCTATTTCTTTCATGCCTCTATAAGTAAGACGGACAAAGGGGGCGAAAAGTTACACCTCACTTCATTTTTTTCTCCACAAAATTATTTCACCGCTGTATATCAGCAATTTGCAACCTCACTTTTTTATTTTCTCGGCTACAAGGATGGCTTTTTTCCCATCGGCCAAGGTGCAAGCGAAGAGATAGAGGTCGCCGCCTTCGCCCCATTTGAAGCGTTTGCGCAGTTCGGCCACGGTGGCGGGAAAGTTGCGCACGGCCAAATTCACCTGTTTGAGCGAAGCAAGGGGGCGCATCTCCGATTTGGAGAAACCGACGACTTCGCGCAGGCGGAACACGCGGCCGGGGAAGTCCCAACGCGGCGTTTCGCCGCCTCCTACATAAAGGTGGGTGTTGGGATGGAGGGCATCGAGATCAAACTGCTGCGCAAGGGTGCGATAGGCACCGGCTTTGAGCACGGCGGCATTGGGTTCGTAGAGCCACCCCACGGGAGTGCCCGCAAGACGCAGGGGTGCGATGGATTCGGCGGAAAGGGTGAAAGTAAAGCTATGTGGCGGGCGGCAATCGGTGCTCGACAGGTCAACAGGGGTGATGGGAACTTCCATCGGGGCGAGGCCGTCGGGCTCGGCATGGAGCAGGCCGCGACAGCACAAGAGGACTTCCTTGCACTCGCCGTCGACAGCGACAATGTGCACGGCTTCGATGCCGGGCAAACGTTCGAGAGCATCGCGCACATCGAGCATGGGCGAAAGTTTGATCAACAGGTGACGGCAACGGCTGCGCAGCGCTTCGGAGAGGGCGCAGACATCGGGTTCGCAGGCTTCGATGCGTACGACTTTTCGGCCGATTTCATCGCGACGCGCCGGATCGAGAAAGAGGACATCGACGGGCGAAAGGGACGAAAGGTAGTCCAAGGCGTCGGCATGGACAGTGCGGACGTGCGTGAGACCGAGCAGGGGAAAGTTGTGGGCGGCGAGTTCGACCAATTCGGGATTGCGCTCGACATAGACGGCCTCTGCGCAAGGAGCGGCCATGAATGAGAAATCGACACCCAAACCGCCGGTAAGATCGACCAAAACGGGCTTTTCGAGGTTTTCGACCCGGCGCTCGACCAACGCCGCTTTGTAGCGCGCCGTCACTTCTCCGCTGCACTGCTCGAGCGAGAGGCGCGGCGGAAAATGCAAGCGCGGTACTTCGCACCACGAGGGGACTTTCGCCCGCAAGCGTTGGCGACCTTCGATTTGGCGCAGGATGAAGGTGCGCACTTCGGGTGGGAATGCGGCGAGACGCAGGGCGAGATCTTCGACTCGTTCATCGGCATGGGCTTCGATGAATTCGTAGTATTCGGCGCAATCGATCATTTAGGGAATGGGCGTATAGTGGGCACGGGCTTGTGCGCGGGTTTTGAAATTGAAATGCCACCATTCGGTGGGCAGGACGCGAAAACCACCGGCGGACATGGCTTCGCGCAAGATGCGACGCAGACGGATGTGCTCGGGGCGGAGGATGCCGCGGCGCACGAGTCGGGCTTCGTCGCGAACATGAGCCGCGGCACCGAGATAGTCGATGGGCGTTCCCATGGACAGACCGGTGGTGTCGCCGGCGGCATGGAGCAAACGACCGGAACCATCGCGCACGTCGCGCGCCCAACAAAGGGTGAGGTCGACGGCCAGTCCATAGTTGTGCAATCCGCCCCCTCGCGCCGGATTGCTGACGTAGATATTTTTGGATGTTCCGGCAACGGCGTTCCACATGCGCTGCTGAATGCGCATGGGGCGGGCGGCATCGTAGACTTTGAGGGCGTAATCGGGATATTTGCGTTGCAGGGCGGTTTGGGCGCGGTGCAGAGCGCGGGCGGTTTCGGGCAACAAATAGGCGCGATGCAGGTCGGTATAGAGCACGCGGCCGACAAAATTGTCGGGGCGGGCATACATCAAACTAACGAAAACACCGGGAACGGCCACGCTCACGTCGACCAAACCGCGCTGTTCCAACGAACGCTCGAGCGGGGTGCGTCGCTCGGCGGCTGACTGACCGAAGAGCGACAACGGAAGAAAAAGGAGGGTAAGAAAAAGACGCATATTCATCGTAGGCAAAGTTACGTTTTTCTCGGCGATGCCGAAAGCAGTCACGCTAAATTGGTTATCTTTGCGCCTATGCTTAAATTACCTTGCTTTTGCTTCCGGTCTTTTCGCTCCGCTCCTCGGTGGATCGGCAATGGGTGTGTGTGGTCTGCATGGGTGCTCGGCTCTGCTCTCGTTTCGCAGGCACAGACCACGGAGGCCGACTCGATGAAATCGTCTTTTTTCCGTCCGACGACGGTGGAAGGCGGTGTTTTTGTGGGCCATGTACTGACGATGGATCGCTACCAACGTGCGTGGATGGAGCGTGGGGGAAGCCGAGGTTTTCATCTCGGTTTGAGACGGCGTACAGCAACGGCACCCGACGGCTATGCCGCGGATTACAATTATCCGGAATGGAGTGTGAATCTGCAACTGACCGACTACTCGGGCGTGAAGATGCGCAAACGACCTTCGCCCGATTGGGGACAGGCGGTGCCGGTAGACTACAGTTCTTCGCCGGGGCAAGTGATCGCTCTCGCGGTGTCGTTCAGTCGACCGCTGTGGCGCAGCGGAAGTTGGCAAATGGGCTACGCGTTGGAAGAGGGATTGGCTTTCTGCACGCGACCTTATGCGAAAGCGGACAACATCGACAACGAATTGACGGGCGGACATTGGCTCATTCATTTCGGGGCTTCGCTTTACGGGGCGAAACGTTTAGACCGACATTGGAGTGTGCGCGGCGATTTGGCCTTTCGCCATGTGAGCAATGGGGCGACTTATCGCCCGAACAAGGGATTGAACGCGGTATTGCCGACGCTAACGGTACAATATGACCTCGATGAAAACGCTGATTTTCCGCCTTCTACTACGAAAACGCCCTTTGCCCGACGCTGGTTTTGGCGCGCCGGGGCGAGTATGGGCATGCGCACTTTGATCGAAGACTGGATCAGCACACAATACGGTACTGCGCCTTCGGAAGCGGACTACCGAACAGGTGATTTCAAACGCTATACGGTGGCGAATGTGCAGATGGACAGGATGTTCCGCTATGCTCGACGCTGGGCGACGGGCGTGGGGGCCGACTTTTTCTACCTGCCGTATGTGCAAACGCTCAAAAACCGAGAAGCGCCGAACGGGGAAAACGACAAATACAGCCCATGGGCATGTGGTTTGGCCTTGAAACATGAAGCATATTACGGTGATTTCAGCGCTTATGTGCATTTGGGCTGGTACTTGCATCGCCGGACGGGAAGGATGCAAACCTTTGACGAAACGCCTTACTACGAACGCGTGGGTGCGCGTTGGCATCTCCCGATGTGGAAGGGGGCTTCGGTGCACTTGGGCATCAAGGCTCACCGATTAAAGGCCGATTTCACCGAGTTGGGATTCGGATTTGAATGGTAACAAACGAAACAAGCCATCGCAAAGATTGCGATGGCTTGTTTTGTTTTGGGGAAGTGGGGCTTAGCCTACTTTTTCGAGACGCTTCATCTGCGAGAAGATGAAGATGAACGAAACGAGGCAGAGCACGGCGAGGGTCGTCCATACAACGTAAAGAGGTACCTTGCACCAGAGGAGGGCGGGGATAACGGTGAGGAAGTTACCCACTGCGGTGGCGACAAACCAGCCACCCATCATCATACCCTTGTATTGGGGAGGAGCCACCTTCGAAACGAAGGAGATACCCATCGGCGAAAGGAGCAACTCGGCGAAGGTGAGGACGAGGTAAGTGAGGATCAACCAACCGGGCGAAACGAGGAGTCCGCCTTGCTCGATCTGACCTTCGACTTCGGCTTTCGCCATCTTGGCCACTGTCTGCGCTTGGATCTTCTGTTGTGCTGCGGCCGACTTGATGCCGTTCACTTCATTATCATAGGCCAAGCGAGCGATTTCAGTGATTTGCTCGTATTGTCCGCTGTTGTTGGCTTTGAGGACGGCTGCGCTCTTGTTGATTTCGCTCTTGTCTTTTACCGTAGTGGCTTGGGCCAATTGTGCGGCCGCTTGATCGTCTACTTGCTTTTGACGCTTGCCCAATTCAGCTTGGATTTGCTCCTTGGTTTCGTTGAACTTAGCGGTGCGGGCATCGATGAGCTTTTGCGCTTCCTTGTCGATCTCCTCGGTTTTTGCCTTCATACTTTCGTCGATGTTGAACTTCTCGGTCACTTGGGCTTCGAGCGGTTCGATACCGAGCGAGGCGAAGATCATCACACCGAAACCGATGGCGGCAACAATCATACCATAGGCAATCTTGCGGGGAGCAGAGGGTTCTTTGCCGCGAGCACCCAACCAGCCGAAGAGCGCCACACTGATCGGGGTGAGACCTACTACGAAGCAGGGGTTGAACTGCTGGAAGATGGGGGCGGCCACCTTGGTTTCTGCGGGTACGTTCAACCCGAGCACAATCAACAAGGCGGCGCAAACGAGTACCACCACGGTGGCGATGACACGATTTTTCGTCGTTTTGCTCTGGACTACTGCGAAAGCGGCATAAATCGACACGATGCAGAGGAGCAAAGTGCGCACGTCAAAGAGCATGGAAGGAATGCCGGTAGAGGTTTTCTGCGTGAATTCAGCGGCGAAGTAGGTCAGCGTAAGACCATTTTGGTGGAAGGCCATCCAGAAGAAGATGACAACGGCGAACACGAGACAGAGGGCAACGATGCGAGCGCGCGTATCGGCAGGCGAAAGTTCCACTGCGGCTTCTTGTTCTGCGGCTTTTTCGGTGGAATCGGCTTTTTCTTGCTTACCTTCGACGTGGCGGAAGGTGGAACGCGAAACGAAATAGATGATCATCGAGATGACCAACGAGACGCAAGCCACGGCAAAAGCGAAGTGATAGCTGTCGGCTTTCGAGAAACCGATGCCTTGCGCGTATTCCATGATCTTCACAGCTGCACTCGGGGCGAAGAGCGCACCGATGTTGATGGCCATGTAGAAAATAGAGAACGCTGCGTCGCGCTTTCCGGAAAGTTCGGGACGCTTGTAAAGATCGCCGACCATCACTTGGAGATTACCTTTGAAAAGTCCCGTTCCCATACAAATCAGCGCCAATGCACCGATGATGGCGATCATCGCCATGGTACCGTTGCCTAAGGGGAAGGACAATAAGAGGTAGCCCAGGAACATGATCGAGATACCGATGGTGACCATTCGGCCATAACCGAACTTGTCAGCGAGAATACCTCCGATGAAGGGGAGGAAGTAGACGAACATCAGGAACGTGGAATAGTACGAGCCGGCGAGAGCGGCACTCCATCCGAAGTTGTCCTGGAGGAACAGCACGAAAACGGCCAACATGGTGTAGTAGCCGAAACGCTCACCGGTGTTGGCGAGAGCGAGGGCGAATAGCCCTTTGGGTTGTCCTTCAAACATGGGAAAGGAATTTAGGGATTAGTAAAGAGGGTATTTTGTTTCTATTATTATTGTGGGTGGAAAAGGTAAGAGGAGATGCTCCTGCATCGAAATAAGATTCGATGAAATCGATGTTTTTATCGTAATATGCCCTTCCAAGTGCACAAATCACGCGGAAAGATCGAAGAGTTTTGAACGCCTTATCCAAGAGCATGCCCGAATGATTGGGCTACGCAAATGTTTTGACGCATCGCCGAGTCTGGAAAGCAGTCCTTATTGCAATTCGTCTTTGAGGAAACGGGCTGTGTCGCCTTTTCCTGCACTTACTACGGCTTCGGGCGTGCCACAGGCTACCATCGTTCCACCGCCGCGACCACCTTCGGGTCCCATATCGATGAGATAGTCGGCCACTTTGATCACATCGAGGTTGTGTTCGATGACAATCACCGTGTTGCCCTTCTCGACCAAGCGGTTGAGCACGTCAATCAGCGCGCGAATATCCTCGAAATGCAGGCCGGTGGTGGGTTCGTCGAGGATGTAAACAGTACTGCCGGTGTCGCGTTTCGACAATTCGGTGGCCAGTTTCACGCGCTGACTCTCACCGCCCGAAAGCGTGGTGCAGGATTGTCCGAGTTTCAAATAACCCAACCCCACATCTTGCAGTACTTTGATTTTGTGCAAGATATTGGGCACGTTCTCAAAGAACTCCACCGCGCGGTTGATCGTCATGTCGAGCACATCGGCAATGCTCTTCCCTTTGAATCGCACTTCGAGCGTTTCGCGGTTATAGCGTTTGCCGTGGCAGGTTTCGCAGGGCACATACACATCGGGCAAGAAGTTCATCTCGATGGTTTTGTAGCCACTGCCTTTACAGGTCTCGCAACGGCCGCCGCGCACATTGAACGAAAAGCGACCGGGCTTGTAAGCACGGATTTTTGCTTCGGGCAAATTGACGAAGAGTTGTCGAATATCGTCGAACACACCGGTGTAGGTGGCCGGATTCGAACGCGGTGTGCGACCGAGCGGACTCTGGTCGACAGCCACCACCTTATCTATATGTTCCAAGCCTTCGACGCGCTCATATTCGAGGGGTTCGCGCAAGGAGTGATAGACGTGTTGCGACAAAATGGGATAGAGCGTGTCGTTGATGAGGGTCGATTTGCCCGATCCCGAAACGCCCGTCACACCGATGAGCGTACCGAGGGGAAACTCTACGGTGACGTTCTTCAGGTTATTACCTTTCGCACCGACAATACGCAGTACTTTTCCATTGCCTTCACGTCGTTGTTCGGGAATGGCAATGCGGCGCGTGCCGTTCAAGTAGTCGGCGGTGAGCGTCTCGCTTTGGAGCATCTGCGCCGGCGTGCCTTGAAACACCACTTCCCCACCCTTTCGGCCGGCGCGGGGACCGATGTCCACCACATAGTCGGCGGCCATCATCATGTCTTTGTCGTGCTCGACCACAATCACCGTGTTGCCGGTGTCGCGGAGCTGTTCGAGCGAGCGAATCAATCGCACATTGTCGCGCTGATGGAGACCGATCGAGGGTTCGTCGAGAATATAGAGCACATTCACCAACTGCGAACCGATTTGCGTGGCGAGTCGGATGCGCTGGCTCTCGCCGCCCGAAAGGGTCATCGCCGTGCGGTCGAGCGAGAGGTAGTCGAGTCCCACATCGAGGAGGAACGAAAGGCGCGAGCGAATTTCTTTCAAGATCTCGGTGGCGATCGCTTGCTGCTTCCCACTGAGATTTTCGCCGATTCCATCGAGCCATTCTTTCAATTCGGCCACATCCATCGCGGCGAGTTCAGCAATGTTCTTATCGCCGAATTTGTAAGACAAGGCCTCTCGGTTGAGACGCGCCCCTTTGCATTCGGGACAACAGGCCGTGGTGTTGAATTGTTCTGCCCAGCGCTGCGAAGCGGCGGTCATTTCGGCATCGGCCATTTGGCGAATGTATTTCACCACACCGCCGAAATCAGCGTAATAATCGTCGCTGCGTCCCATGCGCGCCGCCGGGATGCGCAGCAGTTCGGGCGTACCGTTGAAGACGGCATCAAGTGCTTCGTCCGACAATTCCTCTACGGGCGTGTCGATCGTGTAGCCGTATTGTTCGAGTACCGTTTCGATCGCCCAAAAGATGAGCGTTTTCGTATATTTCCCGAGCGGAACGAGCGCCCCTTTCTTGATGCTGAGTTTCGGATCGGGACACACCTTTTCGCGGTCGATGACATTCACCACGCCCAAGCCTTTGCACTTCGGACAAGCCCCTTGCGAGGAGTTGAACGAGAAATTGTGCGGCGCGGGCTCGCGGTAGGCCAGTCCCGTCACGGGACACATAAGGCGTTTGGAGTAATATCGCACGGTTTCATCGTCGGCATCAAGCACGAGCATCAGGCCGTCGCCCTGCGAAAGGGCTTGCTGCACACTCTTTTTGAGTCGCTCTTCGTCCTTGGCTTGCACCTTGAGTTTGTCGATCACCACTTCGATATCGTGATTCTTGTAACGATCCACACGCATACCGGCTTCGAGCGGGCGCAATTCACCGTCTACACGCACATGGATGAAGCCCTTCTTGCGCACACTCTCAAAGAGTTCTTTGTAGTGTCCTTTGCGCTGCTGCACCAGGGGCGCAAGAAGGTAAATGCGGTGGTCGGCATAGTGATCGAGCAGCAAACCGATGATTTGTTCCTCGGTGTACTTCACCATTTTCTCTCCGCTGGCATAAGAATAGGCATCGCCGGCACGCGCATAGAGCAGACGGAGGAAGTCGTAGATTTCCGTCACCGTGCCGACGGTGGAACGCGGATTTTTGTTGGTGGTTTTCTGTTCGATGCTGATCACGGGCGAAAGACCGCTGATCTTGTCTACATCGGGACGTTCGAGATTATCGAGAAAGTTTCGGGCGTAGGCCGAAAAAGTTTCAATATAACGACGCTGACCTTCGGCATAAATGGTGTCGAAGGCCAACGAAGATTTTCCGCTACCACTCAGTCCGGTGACAACAGTGAGGGCGTGGCGCGGGATATCGACGTCGATATTCTTGAGGTTGTGCACGCGGGCACCGAGCACCTCGATCTTACCGTGTTGAAAAGTCTTGTCTTGTTCTGTCATGTTGTCGTCGTATCAACGCGCACTGCCGGAACGATTTTCTTCGAACCGACGCAGGAGATTGATGGTTTTCTTGATGTGGTAGTTGCGGCCGTCGGCACCTCGCGCCTCAACATTGAGGTAATAGGCCCCGTCGGGCGCCTCAGCCGAACCGATGCGGCCGTCCCATCCGTCGGCGGGATCGTGCCACTCGTGTACTTTGCGCCCCCAGCGGTTGCACACCAAGGCGCGGAAACGCACAATGCTTTTGTAGCCCTCCTTGGCTTTGAACACATCGTTGATTCCGTCGCCGTTGGGCGTGAAGGCATTGGGGAATTCCAATTTGCTTTCGGAGATCGCGATGCGGAAAGCCTCCGCTTGCGTGTAAGTCACCGTGTCGGTGCCCTCCACAAAGGAGATCAACAGCTGCACCACGAACGTGCCGCTCTCGGTGAATTCGTAGGAAGTGTTGGCATCGTAGCGTGTGAGGAAGGGCGTCGTGTTGCCGTCACGGCGAAACTGCCACTCATAGAGCGGCGTGCGCGAACCGTAGTCGGCGGCGCGCGCTTCGAAGCGCACGCGGAGCGGCGCACTGCCGTCAAACCCGGTCTCTTCCGTCTCTTTGCCGTCAGCAGCGATCACCACCATGGTGGGATGCGCCGTCGGTACAGCCGGATCGGCCATTTGCGAACTTTGAAGAGCGAAGCGTGGCGCGCATTCCGATGCAAACCGTTCCATTTTATCCGATTTCATCGCAAAACACGACCGACTCTGCACCATCGCGGGGAAGAGTAAGAGCAATATGCACAGTTCCGCATAACGACTCAGCCCCACCCAATAATGGGAGAGCAAAACGCAGAATTTAGCGAAGCGAGACCACAGGACAAAGTTCATATCTACAGAGAGTTTGAATTACAAAAATACAAATTCGCCACCACTGAACAAAAAAAGTGCGCCCCTTTCTTTGGAAATCGTGGCACATGATGTATTTTTGCAATTGAAATGCGCCTGTGGCGAAATTGGTATACGCGCCAGACTTAGGATCTGGTGTCGCGAGACGTGTAGGTTCGAGTCCTATCAGGCGCACAGCTTTTCAACAACTCCCCTCTTGACGATTGTCGAAAGGGGAGTTTTGTTTTTTATCCCCGCTGCAGCCGGAGATTGCACACGAAACCGCGTTCGCTTATCCGCCGATGACAAGAAATACGCGGTAGCCCCAAAGAGGAAGTCCAGGCGGAACGAAAGTTCGCTCTCAAGTCTTCGCAAAAACAAGCGCACTTTTTCGAGAAACTTCCCCACTTTGCCAGCAAACCTGTGGACTTTTTCGTTCTACTCCCCTTGTTTTTCTCTCTTTCGCGTACGTGCACTCGCACCTCAGTCATTTCCAAGAATCACCTTCACTCCTTCACCTAACTCGATAGCGCACTAATCATCAACATATTGCAGTGAACAGAAAACAGATCTTTTTTTCTTCACCTCGACTTTCATACTTTCTTATGCCGCTCCTCCACTTTCTAACACCGCATGATGAGCACGAATCAGGAGATCGAAAAGGGGGAAGGAAAACAAGGGTGAAGCCTTCACCCATAACTATCAGAAGCACTTACACTTGGTCGCGCTTTGACTACCGGGTGAAGATAAAATCAAAAAACTCTGTGATGTTCTCGCACGCGCGCGTTCATATATAGAATGAAACATTATCGCATACGCCCTTTTTCAACGTAGGACGAAAAACGCGCTCCGTTGAGTGCGACGAAAGTGCGAGCAAAGCATGTTTGCAATACAGAGTTTACAACGCAAAAACACAACTTATCGGCACCTACAATCCCCTGTCGGGAGGCTTGCGCAAAACTTCCACACAATACTATCGCGCCACAATCGAAAGCTTGTCAAGTCCGATTCTCAAAGCCGCTACTACGAACTATGAAAAGTGCATTTTCTCGTCTTTTTTCTTGCCTTTCCTTGCTTTCCGTTCTACCTTTGCACTACGAAAACGAGACACAGGGACAGCTTCAAAGGACATAGAGAGATAAAACGTAAGTCCCTCTGTCTCGCGGACGTAACACTAACTAATCACCGAGATGCACTGCATCTCTATGTTCAACTAAAACTCAACAATATGACTAAGCAAAAAACTATGATCGAAGAACTGAAGTATCGCATTGCTCGATATCGTTCGATGGGCAACGGCGTAATGTGCCAATCGCTCAACAACCAACTCCGCGCGCTCAAGGCAGAGCAGTAAGCGGCCGTCCACTCGACCTCTCACTTCCCAAACGGGGAAGTAGAGTACGGCAGTGACCCACATTTTACAACCTGTGCCCTCGGCACTTTGACGCAGAAGTTCCCGACGAACTTCCTTTTTTTTGCTCCGAACGCCCAAATTACCGGCTGTCGGGGCGATTATTTTTCTATAAATACGTATATTCGCAACCAAGTAATTCTAATGACCATTCATGATTAACATCAACACGGGCGACATCATCGGCAAGGCTTTTGATTTCGCAAAGTCCTATGGACTTCCCATGGCAGCTATTCTTTTTGCAGCCAATGCTATCGGTGGCCTCTTAGGGCAAATTTCGGGTCTGTCCTCGAGCGAAGAAGTTAGAGTAGGTGGTTCCTTACTCTTCTCGATCCTGCAACTTGGCATCAACGCACTTGTCACCGTCAGTATCTTTGCCTCCATCCTGAAGATACTGAGAGAAAATGGCGGAAGCTACAGTTTCGACCACGGCCTGCCGGTTTCGGTTTATGTCAAGTTCGCGGTTTGCCAATTCATTTATGGTCTTGCTGTCGTCTTGGGTTCTGCTTTCTTCATCGTGCCCGGTATTTTCATCGCCGTTCGTTGGGTGTTTGCCCCGCTCTATCTCATCGACCACCCCAATGCCGGTATCGGCGAAGCACTGCAAGCCTCTTGGAATAAGACCGAAGGACTATTTTGGCCTCTCTTCGGCTTGGGTTTAGCCGCCACCATCGTTACCATTTCCGGTATTCTGCTTTGCTGCATCGGTCTTTACTTCACCATGATCATTGCTTACGTGGCACAAGTCATGACCTACCGCATGCTGTGGAATGACGAACAGGAAGGTGCTGACGAAGATCAATTTGTACGCTTTGGTCGCGACGACCTTTACGTCTAAACCTCACTCGCCCCGTCCGCTGCTACACATAGCTTTCAGCGAACGGGGCGATTTTTCGTTTTCGTAAGACACTCACGCCGGGTGTTGCAAAGAAGGTTGTCCGAGGAAAGGCCATTGATGCGAAGCCCTACGCGCTTTTCCCGTCTGCGCTCAGCGCTGTTTGACCCACGATGGCACACTGCCGATCAAATGGCGTGCGGCCTCACAAGCCGTTTGTCCGGTGAGCGCGTGCGCCTCGAGATAGTCGCGAAGCAATCGGGTTTTGTCTTTGTACTTTCGCGTAGCAAGCAATGGGCCGACGACTCCGCGCAACGGCAAATCACGATCGGCGGGCGATTTGTCGCCCAAGCCCACCCGAACGGAAAAGAGAAGGGGAGACTCGCTTTCGGACGATGCAAGCGCCGACGGCTCGAAATGCAAAACAGGTTTTTCCTCCAAGAGCGGAAGCAGCGGCGCGAGTTCGTGCCCACCCGGACGCAAAGATTCGAGTCGTTCGGGAGGCACAGTATGCGTCTGCGCATTGATGCGTCGCAACCAGGCGGTGAGTACATTGTTCGGGCCGAAAACTTCTTCGCCTGTTGCAAAACGTGCACTGCGAATCAAGGCACTGTAATAATAATCGGTGCTATCGGAAAGGCAAATGCCGACGCACACGCGATTATCCATCTTGTAGTGCGACGTGGCCAAGGCACCAATGCGGTGGACATAGAGTTCCCCGAAATGATTGAGTTGGCGTTCGTTCTCATGCACATAAGCATCTTCGAAAACACCGGCTCGATAGAAATAACTCTCCAATTCGAGAGGACGACATTCGACTCCATAAACTTCGAACACTCCACCCTTCAACAAAAAGGCGGTGATCTGCTGAAGAAGCATTACCACTTCATCGCGAGCAGTGACGGTGCGAAGCGCCGAGCATGCGGTTTGAAAATCCATATTCATCTATTTTCTTTTCCACAAAGTTAGTAATTTCCGAGAATTGCCTTCCCCTTTTCATCTACAAAACCTACTCGCGCGGCATCTTCGTTCCTTTCCGCCCTCCCTCGTCGCCATTGGCTTGACAGCGGCACAGGCTACTGAAATGGTAGCGAATATTCCGACAACAGTTTCGCCTTACGCCGGCAATCCTTCGCTCAAAGTCGACAGCCTCCGCGCCCTCCCTCTCGTACGCGTACACACTCGGCGTGAGAAAACCGGTACGGAAACGCCGACATTGCGCTTTTCGCAATCGGGCGAAGCACTGCAGCGGCTGCCGAGTAGTACGGCGGCCGATGTGCTTCGTGTCCTGCCCGCCGTGTGGGTGCGCAGTTTGGGAGGATATGGCACGGCGACGACTGTCGGCACCCGTGGACTCGGCGCCACACACACCGCGGTGATGGTCGATGGTTTTCCGCTGGGCGATGCCGAAAGCGGCACGACGGATGTAGCGCGCTTTGCACCGCATCAACTTGAAGGCTTGCTGATCGATGTGGGCGACGCTCCGGAGTTGCTCTCTCCCGTCCGTACTTTGGGGGCAGCCACCCTGCAGTTCACAACTCCGCGGCGTCCACTGCGCATTTGGACGGCGATGGGCGCTTTCGGCTATCGAAGTACGGGCGGCAGCGCCACCCTTTCCACACCGATCGGCCGTCTGGGATTTCAACTGGACGGAAAACAGGCCGACAACGACTATCCTTTCGTTTTTGACAACGGAACAATGCGCGAACAACGGCGACGCACTTGGGCGCAAACCCAAAGTTGGGCACCGGCCGTGCGCTGGATGACACCCGACAGGCTGAAAGTAGGCAGTGGCGAACTGGGGGTTCGCGGTCACTACGCCCAACGGCAATTACCCGGTGCGACGTTGCTCTACGCTGTGCGCGAAGGCGAACGTATGGACGATGACGAAACGGCCGTGCACGGAAAGTGGCAGCTACGGCGAAAGACGTGGCAATGGAAGGTGGCCGCACAAGCCATGTTCCATCAAAAAAGATACGAAGATCGCGATCGCCAATACCCCGGCGGTGTGCGACAAGACGACTATCGACAACGCGAATACTGGTTTACCACAGGAGTGGAGCATCAGATTTCCACCCATTGGCAATGGGGCTATGCGGTGGACGGCACTTGGGCTATACTACACCAAACAGGACAAGCCGAACGCGAGGTGGGACGAATAAGCCTGCAACAAGCCCTCTCGCTACGCTACCATCGTGCACGAGGATCGGCAACGCTTCGCCTTTTGCACCACGACTTCTTCAACACGGCGCGCAATACCGACCCGACTAACTTGGGAACGGCCAACAACGTGGGGAGTTTCGGTTTGCAAGGGACGGCGCACGCCGACTTGTGGCGCACCTCGGCCACCCGAGTAAGCCTTCGCGCGACGGCGCAGTCTACTTTTCGCGCACCGACGTTCGCGGAGAACTATTATTTCCGTTACGGCAACACACAACTGCGCAACGAACGCGCGCAACGCTTGAACTTCGGTCTCGTCGGTGCGTATGCTGTCGGACTTTGGCAGGTGCAGGCATCGGCAGACGCCTTTGCCGATCGAATCACGGACGGCATTGTGGCCGTACCGCTCACACCGGCCATTTGGCGCACCGAGAATTTAGACCAAGTGCGGGCTTCTGGACTTGATGTGACCGCCAACGTGCGCTACGCTCGCAAGAAGCGCACCACGATCGCGGCAACGGGGCATTGGTTGCTGTGCCGAACCCTCGACCGGTCGACGCCTCACTCACGCAGTTACAACCTGACGCTCCCTTATCGCCCCACTCATCAAGGATATTTCGCGGTGGAAGCCGCACACGGCGCACTCGGTCTCTCCACCTCGCTCGCCTACACCGGCGAACGGTGGTCGACGCCTCAACATCTCGCTGTTTCGCGCCTACCGGCCTTTGCCGAATGGAATGCGGCGCTGTGGTGGAAACGCTCCCTCGGCACTTCCACCCTGACCTTGCGCGCCACGCTGATGAACCTCACTGATGCACAACGCGAATACGTTCGCGGCTACCCGCTACCGGGGAGAACGTGGACGCTCAACGCGACTTTCGACTTATAATTCTAGTATTTATCTTCATCACTTCGCTTATGTTTTTCTCTTCTCGCCTTGCTCTGCTCCGTGTTGGCCTGCTTCTCGTCACCGGAGCATTACTTTTCAACGCTTGTACCGACGACGAAAAAGAAACTCCGCTCCAACCGGAGACAACGGCTCCCACGACCGCGCAAGTACTGGTGCTCCACCAAGGCAACCAAGCCACGAAGTTGCCCGGAGGCTACTCGCTGATCGACACGCAACGACAATCTGTAACGGCAAACGCCTTTCTCGCGCGCAATGGTAAACTGCTTGGCGAAACTCCGCAAGAGGCGATTCTACACGGGGCGAAAATCTACATTCCGTGCTATGGAAGCAATTTGGTGCAGGTGGTGGATGCCGCTTCTCACCGCCTGCTCAAATCCATTCCCACGCAAGCCCCGGAAGGTGTAGCCGCGCAGGGGAAATACGTTTTCGTCACGAACAATGACGGCTTTCTCTCACGCATCGACACCGCTTCGCTCGCCGTCGATCTCCAAACCGCGGTCGGCCCCAACCCCGCCGGCGTGCTGGCACTCCATAATTATATATATGTAGCGATCAGCGACGGATACAATTATAAAGAGGGCTACAAAAACGGATTTAAGGTGGTCAAGCTGCGTCCAAACACCCTCGGCATCGTAAGCGAAATTCGCGTCGGGATGAATCCGACAAAACTCTATAAAGACGATTTCAACCACGTTTTCGTCGCCTGTCAGGGCAACTACGGCACGCACGCGGCGGAGATCTGGAAGATCAACGAGAACGACGAAGCCACTTCTTTTGCGGCGGCCAATTTCGCAGCCGTCGACGGTCACCGCATTTATTTGGTACGCTCCACCACAGATTGGACAAGCGGAAAGACGACCGTAACCTATGCTGTGCGCGACACACGTTCGGGTACAGCGATTGCTTCGAACTTCGGACAGGTACAACCGCCCATCGATCCAACAACAATTGCCGTTGATCCTCACACAAAGCAGATATATATTGCGTCGCGCGGCACCCTCGATCCCAAAATCCGCTTTACCGAACCCGGCACCGTGAGTGTTTACACCCCCGAAGGCGATTTTCTACATCGCTACAACGTGGGGATCGAACCCTGCTCGCTCCTCTTTCTGAAGAAATAAGGCGGGCTTTGGTCAAGCCCCGCGGCGAAGTTTGGTTATGTCGACCTTTCTTCCTACTTTTGTCTGTAGTCTATCCTCTTTTCTATGCGCGTTCTGATCCTCAACACCAGCGAACGAACCGGCGGAGCGGCTGTTGCCGCCTCTCGCCTGCACGCAGCGTTGACCCATATCGGGGTTGAGGCTGAAATGTTGGTGCGCGATCGACAAACGGCTTCCCCGCAAGTGCATACTTTCCCAAATCGGTGGCGCATGAAATGGGCTTTTCTGCGAGAAAGATTGGGAATTTTCTTCCATTTGCACGGCCGAAGAAAGCAACTTTTCGCTTTGGATACGGCCGTAACCGGAGGGAAGGTGACGGAAACAGCGGCCTATCGCCGAGCCAACGTCATTCATTTGCATTGGATCAACCAAGGTCTGCTCTCCCTCGACGAGTTGGAACGCATACTCCGCGACGGAAAAACGGTCGTGTGGACGATGCACGACATCTGGCCCGTCACGGGTATCTGTCACTTGGCATTGTCCTGCACGAACTACCGCCAATCTTGCGGAACGTGCCCCTATCTTCCCAACGGAGGTGCGCCGCGCGATCTCTCTCATCGTATATGGAAGAAGAAACAGCGGATCTATTCGGCCGGCACCCTGACTTTTGTGGCCTGCAGCCGCTGGTTGGCCGACGAAGCCCGCAGCGCCTCGCTCACTCGTGGGCAAACGGTGGTCAATATTCCCAATCCGATCGACACCGCCGTCTTCGCGCCGCAAGATCGCGCCGCTGCCCGCGCACAACTCGGACTGCCCTCAGATTCTTCCCTGCGCATTGTCCTCTTTGTCGCCCAGCGCATCACGAATCTCAACAAGGGCATGCCCTATTTGGTGGAAGCATTTCGTCAATATCTCTCACGCTATCCGGAACACCGCCACAACACCGCCCTCTTCATTCTCGGCGGCGAGGCTGAAGAGTTCCGCTCGGCTTTCGACGTTCCCGTATTCACAACGCCTTACACCTACGACGTCGAAACGATTGTTCGGATTTACAACGCGGCGAACCTCTTTGTGCTTCCCTCCATTTCCGAGAATCTACCCAATACGATCATGGAAGCGCTCGCTTGCGGTATTCCCTGTTTGGGTTTCCGCATCGGAGGCATTCCGGAAATGATTGATCACGAGCGCAATGGTTATGTCGCAGCCGCAAAAGACGCCGAAGATCTCAGCGCCGGCCTGCATTATCTGCTCGATTTGGCCGATCCTGAACAACTTTCGCAAGCCGCTCGCGAAAAAGTGCTCCGCGATTATTCCTTCACTGCCGTCGGGCAGCGCTATCTCTCTGTTTATCAACAAGCCCTCGACGCAACCGCTCACCGCGATTCGCCGGAAATATCTCGCTTATGATTCGTTTTACCGTCGCCACCGTTTGTTACAACGCCTCCTCCACGCTGCGCCGCACCTTGCAAAGCGTGGTCACTCAAGATTATCCGCACATCGAGTACCTTATAATCGACGGCGCTTCGAAAGACGACACCGCGCAGTTGGTGCAACAATACCTTGCGCTCTATGAAGGCATCGAAGACGGCCGCACCCTCGTGTTTCGCTCCGAACCCGACAAGGGGCTCTACGATGCGATGAACAAAGCACTCCTTCAGGCCACCGGCGACTACATACTCTTTCTCAACGCCGGCGACAAGTTCCACACGTCGACCACCCTGTCCGACATCGCCGCGCAACTTCCCACGTCTTCCGACCGCAACACCCTCCCCGCCGTGCTCTATGGCGACACGCATTTGGTCGACGACAACGGTAAGTTTTTGCGTGTCCGCCGACTTTCGCCTCCCGAACAACTTCATTTGCACGATTTTGTCAACGGTATGCTCGTGTGTCACCAAGCGTTTTTCGCCCGCACCGACCTGGCCCGCATCGAACCCTACAATCTCAGCTATCGCTTCTCGGCCGATTACGATTGGTGCATCCGCTTAATGCAACAAGCCGAGCAGCGCGGTCTTTCTTTACACAACACTCATTTGGTCGTCGCCGACTATCTCAGCGAAGGCCTCACCACCCGCCACCACAAAGCCTCCCTTCGCGAGCGTTTTCGCATCATGGCACACCATTATGGTCTGTTCACCGCGCTCGCTCACCACGCTTGGTTTGTGATTCGCGCATTGATCAAACGATGAAATCCCACGACTTCGAATCCCTCTATCGCCGTGCCAGCGCCCACTGCGCCCGTCGCGAAACTTGTCGCGGCGACTTGGAGAAGAAATTCCGCGCAGCCGAAATAGAACCCGACCTCATCGACCGCGTACTCGACCGACTCGAACAGGAAAAGTTCATCGACGAGCAGCGTTACGCCCACGCCTTTGTGCACGACAAGGCCGCTTTCGCCCGCTGGGGACGACTCAAAATCCGCAACGCCCTGCGACTCAAAGGGATCGACAAGCACCTCATTGACATCGCCCTCGAAGAAGAAATCGACGAAAAGACCTATCGACAAACGCTCCGAGAACTGCTTTCCGCCAAACTCCGTTCACTCAAATTCGATCCCTCCGACCGCCGTGCCACTTATTTGGCCGCGCAGAAACTCGCTCGCTTCGCCGCTTCCCGCGGATTTGAGGCAGAGGCTGTGTTTCGTGAGATCGAGCACCTCAACCGCCTATGAAACACGCCCGTTTATTGCTCCCGCTGCTCTTTGCTGCAAGTAGTTGGCTCGGTGCTCACCATCTCTCCACTCCAACATCGGCAACTCGTAATGCCATGGAGGGAATCGGTAACGCAAAAACGACTGCGCCACCGCGAGACACCGCGGCCTATCGTCGTGAAGTCAGCAAAGCCTTCGCCGCGCTCCGCCGCGACTCACTCTCCGCCGCCCAGCGTGCGCTCGAAGCCGCCCTCATTCACGATCCCGATGCGGCAGGCAATGAAATACTGCGCTTCAACATCGCCAAAATCTTGATGGCACGTCGCCAATGGCACGATGCCGAACAAAGATTGCGCGCCCTCCTCACGCGGCGTCCCGACTACAGCGAAGCGCGTGTCGCGCTCGCCCAATGCCTCGCCGGCAGTGGACAGGATCGCGCCCTCGTGCAATGGGTCGATACCCTCACAACAACCGCCAACGACCGCTCCGCCGCCAATGCCCTCACCACCGACGAGCGCAACACCCTCCTCTTTCTTCAAAGTGAAGCCTACGCTCGGCTGCACCAAGACGAACAAGCCCTCGCCGCTCTGCGCGAAGTGTTGAAAACCGACCGCCGCAATGCCCGCGCCCACAGCCTCATCGCCCTCCATCTCTACGAACGCGGACAGCGCGACGAAGCCCTTTTGCATCTCGGCACGGCCTTGATTCACGGCGCGGACGATGAAACGGCACTCGCCGTCGGGGCCGATCTCGCCGAACGCGAAGGCGACAAAGCCACCGCCCTCGAGCGACTCGCTCGACTGCTCCTCCTGCGTCCCAATGACCGCGACTTACAAGTGCACCGCGCGAAATTGCTCCTCGATCTCGGCCGGCGCGCAGCAGCCCGTCACCAACTCGACAGCCTTCGTGCCGCCGCCGGCGACGAAGCCGCCGAACAACTCCTCCCACTCTACCACCGTCTACGTTAAACGTCCGTTCGACCTCCCGAAATCCCGCCCATGCGCTTTTTCCTCTCCCTCCTTTTCATTCTCTTCCCCCTCCTTACAGCAGCCCAAGCCCCATCTGCCGCCGACACCCCCCCACCGCGCGGCATTCGCGCCGTGTGGCTCTGCACCTACAGCGGACTCGACTGGCCCGGCCGCCACTATGCGCGCACCGAAGCCGAAGCCCACGACCAGCGCGCACGCCTTTCGCGCATCTTCGACGGACTGCAAGCCGCCGGTATCAACACCGTGCTCTTTCAAACGCGCCTGCGCGCCACCGTGGCCTACCCCTCGCAGATCGAACCTTGGGACGGTGCATTCTCCGGCACGCCCGGTGTAGCGCCGCCCTACGACGTGTTGCGCTTCGCCATCGACGAAGCCCACCGCCGCGGCATGGAGTTGCACGCCTATCTCGTGGCCTTCCCCGCCAACACGCTTCCCGACGCCAAGCGCCTCGGCCGACAAGCCCTGCCTGCCCGGCACCCGAAACTCTGCACCCGCGCCGGCGACAAATGGCACCTCGACCCCGGGGTGCCCGGCACCGCCGAATACTTGGCCGAAATCGTACGCGAAATCGTCAGCAACTACGACGTCGATGGCATTCACCTCGACTACATTCGCTACCCCGAGCCCTCCATTCCCTTTGACGACCGCCGCACCTACGCGCGCTACGGCCATCAGCTCCCCAAAGCCGAGTGGCGACGCGAGAATGTGAACCGCACCGTGCAACTCATCAGCGAAACCGCGCGTGCCATTCGCCCGTGGGTGAAAATCACCTGCGCTCCCATCGGAAAATATGCAGATCTACCCACACAATCCTCGAAAGGGTGGAACGCCCGCGACGCTGTGTCGCAAGACGCTCAACTGTGGTTGCGCCGCGGATGGATGGACGGTCTCTACCCGATGATGTATTTCGACGGACAGCACTTCTATCCCTTCGCCGTCAACTGGAAGGAATACGCCTACGGTCGTCCCGTCGTGCCCGGTCTCGGTGCTTACCAACTCGCCCCTGAAGAGCGCAACTGGTCGTTGCTGCAAATCATTCGCCAACTGCGATTCATCCACGCCGAAGGTTTCCCGGGCGAAGCCTATTTCCGCAGTCAGTTCCTGCTCGACAATGTGAAAGGGCTGCTCGATTTCGTGCACGACAACTATGCGCGCCCCATGCTACCGCCGGCCATGACGTGGATCGACAGCATTCCGCCCGCAGCGCCGCAACTCCAACGCCTGCGCAACGGCACCGCCCTCCACTTCAGTTGGAATGCCGTCGCCGACGCCACTCCGGTGCACTACAATCTCTATCGCCTCACTGCGAGCGGTCCGGTGGCCGTGGCGCTCCGTCTGTCCGACACCGCCTTCACTTATCGCCCCGCCCTGCCGTTGCTGCTCGATGCCGACTATGCCCTCACCGCTATGGATGCCTATGGCAACGAATCTCCTCTACACTTCACACATGACCCGCAAAGCACTTCTCCTCGCGTGGTGGGCTATCCTTCCGCTTTTCGCCCTCGCTGATCGCCACCCGCAGCCCACCGACCCGGACACCCTCAGCCCCCGTGTCGAACGCACCCTGCTTTTCGGCGTGGGCTACAACAGTGTCTACGACAGCTATCTCTCGCCCCTCAACTACGGCGGCCCGACGCTCTCCTTCACCCGCATCGGGGAGCGCCGTTGTGGGCAGGAAGGACGCAACACCTTCGTCACCCTCTTTGATCTGAACGGCACACAAGCCACCAACCCCTCGGGCAACGGCATCGCATGGGATGTGGAAATGCAATTCGACGCCGGTTGGCGCCGACGCCTCACCCCGCTCCGTTCCGCGTGGCAATGGAGTGTGGGGGCACTGGGCGCACTGCATCTCGGCGGCACCTACAATCAGCGCAACGGCAACAACCCCGCCCAAGCGCGCGCCGCGGTTGACGTAGCCTTTTCCACCGCCCTTCGCCACCCCTTCCGGCTCATGGGGCGCCGCTTCGTGTGGAACAACCAACTCGATGTGCCCCTTGTCGGCGTGATGTTCACCCCCAACTACGGACAGTCGTACTACGAGATTTTCTCCCTCGGCAATACCGACCGCAACGTCATGCCCACCACCCCATTCTCCGCCCCCTCGCTGCGCCTGCTCACCACCTTGAGCATCCCCCTGCGGCGCTCGTGCATCACCGTGGGCTACAAGGCCGACATTCGGCAGAGCCGCATCCACCATCTGGAGCGCCACGCTTGGAATCACACCTTCGTTATCGGCTATTCGCGCTTGGTTCAATTCCCCTTTTTCCAATGAAACATCTCCTTCGCTTCCTCGTGGCGCTGCCGCTCCTGCTCACTTCGCTCACGGCCTGCATACAAGCCGACGAACTCCCCTCCACCCCGCGCGGAGACTTCGAAGCCTTGTGGAAAATCATTGATGAGCACTACTGCTTTTTCGACTACAAACACAAAGAATACGGACTCGACTGGAACGAAGTGCACCGTCGCTATGCCGCACAGATTTCCGATTCCATGTCGAAAGAAGCCCTTTTTCAGGTACTGGGCAATCTCTGCAGCGAACTGCGCGACGGGCACGTCAATCTCTGGACGCCCTTCAACACCGCCCGCTACACCCAATGGTATGAAGCCTACCCCACCAACTTCGACGACTCGTTGCAGCGCGTGGTGCTCGGCCCGGCCGACGAACATCGCACCGCCTCCGGCCTCCAATACAAGGTGCTGCCCGGCAATGTGGGTTACATTCGTTGCAGTTCGTTCAACACCGCCATCGGCGAAGGCAATCTGCACGAAATCTTGCGCTACTTTGCCCTCTGCAATGCCCTCATTGTCGACATTCGCAGCAACGGCGGAGGCCAACTCACTTCGGCCGAAACCCTCGCCTCAGCCTTTACCAACCGTACGCTCACCGTAGGCTATCTCACCCACAAGACCGGACCGGCTCACGACGCATTCTCGACACCGAAAGCCGTACGTCTGAGTCCCCTCTCCGGCTTTCGCTGGCAAAAACCGGTGGCCGTGCTCATCAACCGCCGCACCTACAGCGCCGCCAATGCCTTCACCATGTACATGAAGACGATCCCCGGCGTGATTTTGGTGGGCGACCGCACCGGCGGCGGCTCGGGGCTGCCCTTCAGTTCCGAACTGCCCGGCGGATGGAGCATACGTCTTTCGGCCAGTCCCACACTCGATGTGAACGGCGAGCACACCGAATTCGGCATCGCCCCCGATGTGCGCAGCCACCTCGGCGCCAACGACCGCCTCAACGGCAAAGACAGCATGATCGAAACGGCAGTGCACGAACTCCGCGCGCGCCACGACTCTCTGTCGAAAGCCGCTGCTCTACGCTAACCCCGACACACTGCGTCAACCACCCTCCGGCCACCGCGCCGAGAGCGTTGTTGACGCTTTATTTTTACCCTTTAATGGATCCATCGTCGACGAAAAGCCCATGCGTTTTTCCACACGATTTTGCGACGACACGCGGAGGTGAAAACGGTGAAGCGTCGTGCCTCCGCACCACGGCTTTTGCGCCGCAAACAAGCGTGCCCAAGACGGGCTCCGGGGTGCGGTCGGTCGCACAGGGGATGAAGGAAAAAACGGGGGCAATTCTTCACAGCCAACCCACTACAGCACAAGTACTTGCTACGATCGGTGAACAAGTACCCTTTCGACAGGGAGGTACGTGAGCAAGCGCGTCGTGTACGCGAGACGAAGCGACGAGACGTCCCGAGGGGCATGGCACTCCCGCCGACGGGTGCATCGATTTTCAGCATTGGGGCTGAAAAGGCGTCTTCTTTTCGCGAAAACCCCACTGTTTTTCTCATCAAGTTGTGGGGTTTTCGAAGCAAGTTGTCCACCTTCCTATTCCCTCTCCCTGTCTTCGTTCTTGATCGCCCCCACCGGTTCAAAAAAGCGGCGCGGAAAGCCGCTGATCGCTTAACTACTGCACGAAAACTTTGAATTTCGTCGACTTTTTTCTAAAAAGCCAAAGTAGAAGAGCGACAAAATGCAAGAAATGCTCGGCAAACAAGGACGATTTCCAAGCGCAAATCTGCTATGTCTAGTTTTTTTTCTCTATCTTTGTCGCACGAACACTTTGCATAAAACTTCCGTGTCCCTTCTGTTTTCGATGGGGAGGCGCATGGAAGTTGCGTTGTGTTTCATCGAATTATCTCTATGTCTAACTTTAATGTTAAATCTTCAATGAAAAAGGTTTGCAATTTGTTTGCTGCGGCCACCCTCTTGGTAGCCGGTGCGACAAGTGCGTCTGCTCGTCATTGGGGTGCTGACGTCAACGCAGGTGCAGTAACCAGCATCGTAGCGGGACAAACGTATGTGCTTCAGCCTGCGTTTGCCGAAGCTGCCAATGGCAACTGCTTCCTCGCCGGACAGAAGTTCACCACCACGACCAGCCTGACGCTCGACAACGTTTTTGTCTTTGAAGCTGCAGGTAACAACACCTTCTACCTCAAGCGTCAAGGCTTAAACGAAAACCAGTATCTTGCAGATCCTTCGAACCAAAACTTCTACACCTCCGCAACGGATCGTGCTTGGAAGTTCGAAGTGAAGCAGATCACTGAAACCCGCGATCCGGAACACTCCTACGAGTGGACGCATGCCAAAGCTGACGGCACGGACACCACGGAGACCATCAAGGGTTTGCGCGCTTACGTCGAAGAAGCCAAAGCCAGCAATTCGCCGCTCGACTTGAGCACCTTCACGTTTGTGCAGGCTGACAACGCCATCGTACTCGTTTCGACCGAGTCGAAGAAAAAGGACGATCCGTACAGCGAGTACAACTTCCTCCTCACCTGCCCCAAGACTTCGCTCAACGGCGATGCCGGTAAGGGTACGGACTACAACCGCAACGCTTGGTTGGTGTATGCCGTCAACCAGCTCTCGGCTAAGGAAGACCTCCAAGCTGTAATCGCCGAATCGCTCGGCGCAAACTTCAACCTCGACGAATTCTCCGAAAAGTTCCCCCGCGGTAACAACATCGGTGAGTACAACGCAGAGAAGTACAACGCTTTCTTGGCACTCTACACCAAGTCGCAAGAGATTCTCAACGGTGGCGCATCAGCCACCGATGCAGAAATCGACCAACTCGTGGTAGATCTGCCCAAGGCTTACACGACCTTCACCACTTCCGGTAAGGTGCTCGAGCCCGGCTACTACATCCTCACCTCTTACCGCTCGCAGGGTACCGGCTATGACGACGGTGCACTCTATGACGGTGGTGCTGTGAACGACAAGGACAAGCAACTGCATTGGACTTACAAGGGTGGCGACATCACCTACAAGAAGGATGCAGCGCTCGACTACAAGAGCCTCAAGTACATCTGGAAGGTAACGAAGAACGACGCTAAACCCGGTTACTTCTTCTTCCAGAACTTGGCGACCAACCGTTACGTTGGTACGGCTGAGAACATCACGTCTAACGGCGGTATCGTGCCCAGCGCTCGTATCGAAATGACGGATGGAGCCGAAGCTTCCTATAACATCGTGACCAGCCGCAACTACCCCGGCTACTTCTGCTTCTACTCGCCCGACCTCTGGCGCGGTAAAGGTAAGTATTGGGGCTACGACGGCGGCGATCGTTGGGACTTCGGCGGTGTACACACCGGCAGTGACCACAACGGTACCGTAGTTTGGGACTGGCAGGCTGACGGTTCGACCTTCAAGGCTCGCACCATCACCGAACAGGAAGTACAAGACCTCCTCAAGAGCGCCGAACAAGACATCAACAACGAAAAGGCACAAAAGCTCATCGCCGAGGCACAAGCTGCCTACGACAAGGGCTTCGCTTACATGGGTGTTGATGCTTCGGGCAAGCGCCTCGAAGAGTCGACCAACGGTGCGCTGACCAACAATGGTCTGATCACCAACGGCGAAAACCTCTCGAGCCCCATGGCTGACAAGGAAGAAGGTGTGGGCGAACAACACAGCCCCGCAGTTCTCCTCGACAGCAACGCCGAAACCTACTTCCACACCAGCTGGCACGGCGGTGACGATGCTTGGAAGGGCAACCACTTCCTCCAATTCAAGCTCGACAACCCCGAGAGCGAACTCCTCCTCAAGTGGGTGAAGCGTAACCACGGTAACGCCAACGGCGGTGCACCCGAAAAGATCACGATCTGGGGTGCCAAGACTGACGCTGCCCTCGAAGCCGGTAAGGCTGAGAAGGTGGACCAAGACGGCAACGTGGTAACCGACGAAAACGGCAACAACGTCGTTGACTTCGACGCTTGGAAGAAGAACAAAGGTTGGGATTCGCTCGTTGTTTCTACCTTCACCTATCCCTACACCGTAACGTGGCAGGACAACAATGGCGCCGATGTGAAGAAGACCAACTTCGCCGGTACGTCTTACTTCAAGCTCCCCGCCGATAAGGGTGCTTACAAGTACTTCCGTATGGAAGTGACCAAGACCGTAGGCAACGGTGAAGCCAGTGGCAACAAGTTCTTCTATGGCTCTGAATTCCGCGTTTACAAAGGCGCTTACGACGGCCAGAACTCGCTCATCGACGCTGTTCCCCAAGCTGACCGCACGGCACTCACCACTGCGATCGCTACGTTGAAGGGCGAACTCAACACCCAGAAGGCTACGAAGGCTTCGATCGAAGCTCTCCGCGCTGCTTACGACCAGTTCCTCAAGAACTACCCCGATCCCACTCGCGTGACGAAGGCCATCGCTGCTGCGAAGGCACTCGAAGCTGCTGCTGAAGAAAACAGCAACGAAGTGGGTTACTACGCTACCGGTTCGAAGGCTACTTACAAGACTGCCATCGAAACGGTTGAAAACAAGCTCAAGGCGATCACCGCTACGAAGCAACCCACGGTGGCTCAAGTGAACGATCTCCTTGCTGAACTCGACGCAGCCAATAAGGCATTCGCAGAGAAGCTCAATGTTCCCGCCGACGGTATCTATCGTATCGTCAGCAAGTCTTCTGAAGCCAGCATTGAAGGAAACAGCGTAGTGGCCAACACGCCCTCTACGCAGAACTACCTCAAGCTCGACGGCCGCATGAAGGAAGGTAGCACCTAC
This sequence comes from uncultured Prevotellaceae bacterium, assembly GCA_963542795.1. GTDB lineage: Bacteria > Bacteroidota > Bacteroidia > Bacteroidales > Bacteroidaceae > Alloprevotella. Next base: position 45,293 of record CAUTYW010000004.1, read on the forward strand.
AAGGATGTGCCCGACTTCGAAACTCGCCTCGGTGCTTACTGGAAGCTGACGAAGGTGGCCGGTGGTTACACCTACCAGAACCTCTACACCGGTCTCTACCTCGCTCCGAAGGAAGAGAAGGGTACGCGCGTGATGAGCCTCCGCAAGGCCCCCTACACGCTCGACCTCCGCTATGCCAAGACCCCCGGTTGCTTCAACCTCGTGGCTGACACGGCTGACGTACAGGGTAAGGAACACATCTATGTGAACGCCGAACCCGGTTCGAAGAACCTCGTTCTCTGGAACGAAGCCAACGGTAAGGACAACTCGGCCTTCTCGTTCAAGGAAGCTAAGTCTCAGCTTGAAGACGCTCTCCAAGCTGAATTCTCGCTCCCCATCAAGAAGGGTGTGCCCCAAATCATCACGCTGCCCATCGCAGCTGATCCCGGTGCGAACCACTTCTACACCGTAATCGGTCAGGATGCCAACAACCGCATCCAGCTCAAGAAGCACACGGGTACGCTCGAAGCCGGTCAGGCTTACGTGCTCATCCCCGAAGACGGTGACAATGAAACGGTGATCCTCCTCAGCTCTAAGGCTCAGACGATCGCTACGCTCGCTCCCGTGAGCACGCCTGCAACTCCTGTCAACGGTCTCGTTCCCGTATTCGAAACGACCAAGGTGAACAAGGATAGCGGTGTCTTCAGCCCTGATCACTCTAAGGTGCTCCGCTCTGAAGTAGGTGAATCGGTTGCTGCCGGTTCGGGTTACTTCACGAAGATGCCTATGACGACCGAAACCGGTGACAAGTATCTTGAAACCAACGGTACGATCACGACTGTAGGTCGCGTTGTGGCTAATGGCCAACTCGTGAACGCTGTTTACACCCTCTCCGGTGTACGCGTGAAGGATACGAAGCACCTCCCCGCCGGTCTCTACATCGTGAACGGTAAGAAGGTGGTTGTAAAATAAGCCATAAGCTGACTTTACGTCTCACTTTATGATTCGCCGCCCCGTCCTCTCGTAGGACGGGGCGGTTTTGCGTTTCGACAAGAATGCGTAACTTTGCAAGTGGCGCGCTCGACACGCCCTACTCCTTATTATATTATTATCCCCCACGCACTTTCCCCTATGGCCAAAGAAGAACTCACTCCCATGATGCGGCAGTTTCACGACATGAAAGCGTCGAACCCCGACGCGATTCTGTTGTTTCGCTGCGGCGACTTTTACGAAACCTATTGTGAGGATGCGGTCATCGCCTCGCAAGTGCTGGGCATCACGCTGACGAAACGCAACCAAAAGGGGGCGAACGCCACCACGGAGATGGCGGGTTTCCCGCACCATGCGCTCGACAACTACCTGCCGCGACTCATCCGTGCCGGCTTTCGTGTGGCGATTTGCGATCAACTCGAAGATCCGAAACTCACCAAGAAGCTGGTGAAACGCGGCATCACGGAGTTGGTGACGCCGGGTGTGGCCTTGGGCGACAATGTGCTGTCGAGTCGCGAAAACAACTTCCTTGCCGCCCTGCACTTCGGCGCGGCCAACGTGGGGCTCTCGCTCCTCGACATCTCGACGGGCGAGTATCTCGTGGCGGAAGGCGACTCCGAATACATCGACAAACTGCTGACGGGCTTTGCGCCGAAGGAGGTGCTCATCGAACGCGGAGAGAAGGGGAAATTCGAACAACTCTTTTCGGGACGCTATTTCGTCTTCGAACTCGACGATTGGGCTTTCTCCGAAACTTCGGCGCGCACCAAGGTGCTCAAGCACTTCGACGTGCAAAACCTCAAAGGCTTCGGCGTCGATCATCTCCACACAGCCACCACGGCGGCGGGGGCGATTCTCACTTATCTCGAGCAGACGCAGCACCACCACATTGAGCACATCACCCGCATCACCCGCATTGAGGAACAGCGCTATGTGCGACTCGACAAGTTCACGATTCGCAATCTTGAACTGATTTCGACCAACCACGGCGACGGCACTTCCCTGCTCTCCGTGCTCGACCGCACGCTTTCGCCCATGGGAGCCCGCTTAATGCGCCGATGGATGCTCTTCCCGCTGCGGTCGGTGCAAGACATCGAGCGCCGACTGGACAGCGTGGAGCATTTCTTCCGCGAACCGGAATTCCGCGAACTCTGCGAAATGGAGCTCGGCAAGGTGGGCGACTTGGAACGCATCGTGTCGAAGGTGGCGACGGGTCGCATCAACCCTCGCGAGATGCAGCAACTGCGCTGCGCACTGGAGACGGTGGTGGTGCTGAAAAACGCTTGCAAGCAATCGGCGCAGGAAAGTATTCGCCACATCGGCGAACAACTGGACGCCTGCACCACCCTGCGTCAACGCATCGAGCGCGAACTGCGCAACGATCCGCCGCTGACGGTGAACAAAGGACAGGTGATTGCCGACGGGGTGAACGCACAGCTCGACGAACTGCGCAACATCCAAACCTCCGGCAAGGACTATCTGCTCCAAATCCAAGAACGCGAGATCGCACGCACCGGCATTCAGAGTTTGAAGATCGGATTCAACAACGTCTTCGGCTACTATATGGAGGTGCGCAATACGTATAAGGAGTTCGTACCGCCGGAGTGGATTCGCAAACAGACGCTCGTCAATGCGGAACGCTACATCACGCAGGAACTGAAGGAATACGAGGAAAAGATTCTCGGCGCGGAAGACAAAATTTTGGTGCTCGAGACGCGTCTCTACGGCGAACTCGTGGCAGCCGCTGCCGAACACATCGTGGCGCTCCAACGCAATGCACAGGCTTTGGCCGAGTTGGACGTCTATCACTCCTTTGCTCGCTTGGCCATGGCACAACACTATGTGCGTCCGGTGGTGGACGAGAGCGAAGTGCTCGACATCAAGGCCGGACGCCACCCCGTGATCGAAACCCTCATGCCCCCGGGCGAAGAATATGTGCCGAACGATGTCTTGCTCGACACCGAGCTGCAACAGATCATCATCATCACCGGCCCGAACATGGCGGGTAAGAGTGCGCTGCTCCGCCAAACGGCGCTCATCACACTGATGGCGCAAATCGGTTCGTTCGTCCCGGCCGACTCGGCACGTGTGGGGGTGGTCGACAAGATCTTCACCCGCGTGGGGGCTTCGGACAACATCTCGGTGGGCGAAAGTACCTTCATGGTCGAAATGAGCGAGGCGGCGAACATCATGAACAACATCACGCAGCGCAGTTTGGTACTCTTCGACGAACTGGGACGCGGCACCTCGACCTACGACGGCATCTCCATCGCGTGGAGCATTGTGGAGCATCTTCACGAACGGCCGAAAATGCACGCCCGCACCCTCTTTGCCACCCACTATCACGAGTTGAACGACATGGAAGAGCGTTTCTCGCGCATCAAGAATTACAATGTCTCGGTGCGCGAAGTAGATCACCGCATTGTCTTTCTCCGCAAACTGGCGCGCGGCGGTTCGGAACACTCGTTCGGTATTCATGTGGCGCGTTTGGCCGGTATGCCCAACAGTATTGTGCAACGCGCCGAAACCATTCTCCACCAACTCGAGACAAACAATGCCGACAACCGACAAGTGCTTCCTGCATCGGCGGAAAACAATCACACCGACAACGGAAGCGGCGGCACGCAACTCTCGTTCTTCCAACTCGACGACCCGGTGCTCGAAGCCGTGCGCGACGAAATTCTCCATCTCGACGTCAACAACCTCACCCCGGTCGAGGCACTCAACAAACTCAACGACATCCGCAAAATCATCACCGGCTCCTAAGGACGAAAGTTTCTCGTTTCACGGAAACGTGGAGATGCTTCCGACATTTGCCGCGATGCCGCCATGAGCAGAAGCCTCTTGTTCGAAAGTGCACCTGGCCCTCCTCAACCACCCCAATGCGCGCGCGTGTACGCGCGCGTCAGGCGTTTTTCGTTTTTTTGCCTTCACCTCTTCACTTTACGGCTGTATCTCACTGAAAACAAGCACCTTGCGTGTGAAGGCTTCACCATTCGCCGAAAACCACCTATCTCGCTATGGTTCAATGGCTTAAGTGTGAAGGCAGCTACCTTCACCTCGACGCACCCTTTGAACAGTGGGTCACACGACAAAAACGACGGAGCAAATTGCCCCGTGACACGACGGCGCGGAGGGTGAAGGCAGCAAGCCGAAAAGCGCACCCTCTTGCCTTCACCCGCAACACACTGTGCACCAAGTACTTACAAAGAATTTTAACACGCATTCACGAAGTAATATCTTCACGCATAAACTACTTACGATCAATCGATTGGAAGCGAAAAAGCACGCGGTGAAGGCAGAAAAACGAAAACTCGCTGAGTGCGCGTAACGCGCGCGCGAGAAGGCGGCCGAGCGGTTGCGGCGGCGCAGACGGCGGCTGTCTGAAAACGGACTCCTTTTCACCAGAAGCGCGCAACTTTGGGGAGAAAGTCCACCGGTTTCTCCTCCCCCTTCGTACTTTCAAAGTTTAGCGTACGGCAATAACTTTACCTAAGGTTAGATTGCCGCTTCACGCCATGGGGAGGATGAACCGAAAAGACTCGAAAAAGGGCATTTCGCGCTCAGAAATATGCACAAATCGTACGCAAATGCGCAAAAATGGCGCTTTTTATAGGCGAAACCTTTGCCGGTTTGAAGAAATACCACTACTTTTGCAGCCGTAACCTCAGAAATGACTAATTTCTAATCATCAAAATAACAACAACAATGTCTGAAATTGCAGAAAAAGTAAAGGCTATCATCGTAGAGAAGCTCAGCGTTGACGCAGCCGACGTGCGCGAAGAAGCCAGCTTCACCAACGATCTCGGTGCTGACTCGCTCGAAACTGTAGAGCTCATGATGGATCTCGAAAAGGAATTCGGCATCACGATCCCCGAAGAGGAATCTGAGAAGCTCTCTACCGTAGGCGACGCTATTGCTTACATCGAAGCACACGCCGAGTAATCTTGCCTGCGCTCTAAGAGGTGGCCCGAGTGTCATCTCTCCGCAAATGTGCTAATGCGCTACGGTACCCCCTCGGCGGCACCTTGTGCATTAGCACATTTCAGCGTAGCATCTCACGCATCTCCCACTAATCCCCACACCCTATGGAACTCAAAAGAGTAGTCGTCACCGGTCTCGGTGCCATCACCCCCGTCGGCAACACCCTCGAAGCCACGTGGAACAGCCTTCTCAACGGCGTTAGCGGCGCAGCACCCATTCAAGGCTTCGACGCTTCACGGTTCAAAACGCAGTTTGCCTGCGAAGTCAAAGACTTCAAGGCAGCAGATTTCATTGACCGCAAAGAGATTCGCAAAATGGATCTCTATGAACAATATGCAGTCGTGGCGGCAATGCAAGCTGTACAAGACAGCGGTCTGGACCTCGAAACGGTCGACAAAGACAACATCGGCGTGGTACTCGGAGTGGGCATCGGCGGTATCCATACCTTCGAAGAACAAATCAGCGAATACGCCCTGACTCAAGAAGAGAAAGGTCCGCGATTCAGCCCCTTCTTCATCCCCAAGATGATCGCCGACATCGCTTCCGGACAGATTTCGATCATGTACGGATTCCATGGTCCCAACTATACCACCACTTCGGCCTGCGCTTCGTCTACGAACGCCATCGCCGATGCTTTCAACCTCATTCGTCTCGGCAAGGCGAACGCCATCATCACCGGTGGTGCCGAAGCTGCCATTTCGCCCGGCGGACTCGGTGGCTTCAATGCCATGCACGCCCTCTCCACTCGCAACGACGATCCCCAACGCGCCAGCCGTCCCTTCAGCAAGAGCCGCGATGGTTTCGTGATGGGTGAAGGTGCCGGTATCCTCGTGCTCGAAGAACTCGAACACGCCAAGGCTCGCGGCGCGAAGATCTATTGCGAACTCGCCGGTGCCGGTATGAGCGCCGATGCGCACCACCTCACCGCTTCGCACCCCGAAGGTCTCGGCGCAAAACTCGTGATGCAGCGCGCACTCGAAGACGCCGGTCTCCAACCCGAAGACATCGACTACATCAACGTGCACGGCACGTCTACGCCCGTCGGTGACGTTTCGGAGGCAAAAGCCATCACGCAACTCTTCGGTGATCACGCCTACAAACTCAACATCTCTTCCACCAAGTCGATGACCGGTCACCTCCTCGGAGCCGCCGGTGCTATTGAAGCCATCGTTTGCTGCCTTTCGGTGAAGAACGACATCGTGCCGCCTACCATCAACCACGATGAGGACGACCGCGACGAAAACATCGACTACAACATGAACTTCACCTTCAACAAGGCTCAGCAACGCACCGTACGTGCAGCGCTCTCCAACACTTTCGGATTCGGCGGACACAATGCCTGCTGCATCGTCAAGAAGTATCAAGCCTGAGAAGACTGAACAGAACGCCTTCCCCACTGTGGGATTGAAAAATACGGATTGTACGCTTGGTTGTTACACACGTAATGACCAAGCGTACAAAACTATTTTTTCGCTCTCGTCCCCCATGCGCTGCGTTCTCTCGTCCTCCCCACCCCATTATGAAAAATCTATTCGACCGAGCCAAACTCTTTTTCTGTAAAGATCGGGAGTTTCGCTCAGCCCTCTACGACATCATGGGCTTCTGCCCGCACAACATCGATCTCTATCGCACGGCTTTCGCCCATAAGTCGCAAGAGTATCGTTCCAAGAAACTCGGCAACAAACCACTCAACAACGAGCGCCTCGAATTTCTCGGCGATGCCGTCCTCGAAACCGTCGTCAGCCACATCGTCTACCGACACTTCCCCAACAAGCGCGAAGGTTTCCTCACCAATACCCGCTCTAAGATCGTATCGCGCGAATCACTTGGCCGTCTCGCCAAGGAGCTGCACATCGATCGCCTCATTCAGAGCCAAACCCACAGCCGCACCCACAACTCCTACCTCGGCGGCAACTCCTTCGAAGCACTCATGGGCGCCATCTACCTCGACCGAGGTTTTCACTATGCCTTCCGCTTCGTCGAAAAACGCATCATCGGCGCCGTCCTCGATCTCGAATCTGTGGCGAGCAAAGAAGTGAACTTCAAGAGCAAGCTCCTCGAGTGGAGTCAGAAAAACCGCATCCGTCTCGAATTCAAAGACACCGCCGCCGACCACGACAAAGCCAACGGCCCCTCCTTCCTCACCACCGTCGTCATCGAAGGACTCTATGCCGGCGAGGGCAAAGGCTACTCCAAGAAAGAGAGCCATCAGGCGGCCGCCAAAGATGCGCTGACCAAACTTCGCCGCGAACCCCAATTCCTCGATGGCGTCTTCCGCGCGAAGGAAAAGCGCACGGCGATGGGTGCCGAAGAGTTTTTCGTGCTCCCCAAAATTGACGAAATCGAAGCTGAAATCGCCCAAGAACAAAGCGAAGGCAACAGCAGTCGCAAGGAACAAGGCCGCGGCGAACGCAACCGTAAAGACCATCGCGGCGAGCAACGCGGCGAACGCAACGAAAAGCGCAACGAACGTCAAAAGGACAACCGCGAAGAAAAGAACGCTGAGCGCCGCAACGGCAAAAACCGCGGCGAACAGCGCAATGAACGCAACGAGGCGCGCAACGAACAAAGCGAAGAAACACCCAAGCATCAAACTGAGCGCAACACGGAGCGCAAAGAGCGCAGAAACAAAAACGCTGAAGCGCGCAAAGAACGTGAGGGACGTGAAGGTCGTGAGGAACGTCGCCAATCCGCCGAACGCAACAACGACGATCACGCCAAGAAGGCGCCGGTGGCTGACCATCAGTCCACCGAAAAGCGCAACGAATCCGCACAAGCGAAGGAAACCGAGGTGGAACCCACACCGGCTCCTGAGCGCGTAGAACAACCGAAAGTGGAAGTTCCTGCGCCGCAGCACGAACCGGCTCCCGACGTGCAAGAAGCACCCGCCGTTGAGACACCGCAAACTGTGGAAGCCGTTGCCGAAGTAACCACCGTCCCCGCGTCCGCTCCGCAGGTTACTGTGCCCGCCACAGAAGAAGCTGCCACGACAGCGCCTCAACCGCAGGTTGCCTCGACTCGCGCCACCGACCAATCGCTGCCCGACACGCCCAACATCCTGCCCCAATCTGACCGGATCGAAGCGCAAGGTACGGAAACGCCGGCAGCAGTCGAAAAGTCTGCTCCCGCAGAACAGACGGCCATTTTCGCTCCTATGGAACTTCCGGCCGAAGCCGTGAGCGCAACACAAGAAGCGTCCGTACAAACCTCGACACGCGAAGTGGAAGAACAACACACGACCGCCAACACGGCGCAGTCCGAACCGCGCACTCCCGAAGTGCCCGTGACCGCTCTCCACAGCGAAACACGCGCAGAAGAGGTATCCACCGTAACCGCACCTGAGGTTGAGCCGTTCGAAGCTTCGCCCCTCGATGCCGAAGTCGCGCCCACCGAAAGCGAACTGATCGAAATCGAGCTTACGGAAACGCCCGCACCGCGCACAGAGCAACAGAAGAAGCGTGCACGCCGTCAGAACAAGGCGCAAAATGCGGCCGGTTACACCAACACCACGCTGCCCCCGGCCGAACAAAGCCGACGTGCCGAAAAGGCTGAGCGCAAACAGCGCGAAGAAGCCCACCGCCGCGCCGTGGAACGTGCGCACAGCGAACTTGCCGAAGCGCCGGACATAACCAATGAAGCGCTGGACAATGAGCCGGAAGAAGCCCAACCTGCAGCACGCCGCAACAACCGTCGCCGCCGCGGCGGAGCACGTCGCCGCAAACCCGGACGCAACAACGAAGGCAACGGCACAACGCAGCACGAAGGCGGCGACAACTGATGCCGCAGCCCCCACTTTCCCAATCCATAAAATAGAAAATCAACACCATGGCATACATGACCCAAGAAGGTTACGATAACCTCGTGACCCAGCTCCGCCGTATGGAGCAAATCGACCGCCCGGCCGCCTCGGCCGCCATCGCTGAAGCTCGCGACAAAGGCGACCTCTCCGAAAACGCGGAATACGACGCCGCCAAAGAAGCACAGGCTATTCTCGAAAACAAGATCAACGAGCTCAAAGCTACCATCGCGGCAGCCAAGATCATCGACACGTCGAAACTCCGCACCGACATCGTGCAGATTCTCTCTACCGTCGAGATGAAGAACGTGAAGGTCGGCGCCAAAATGAAGTACACCATCGTTTCGGAAAGCGAAGCGGATCTCCGCGCCGGTAAAATTTCGAGCACCACGCCCATCGCTCAAGCTCTCCTCGGCCACAAGGTCGGCGACGTGGTCGACGCACAAACGCCCCGCGGCGTCATCCAGCTCGAGATCCTCGACATCTCTGTATAAGCAAAACAAATGGTGTCAACTCACTCGGGCATTTCCTCCCAATTCGAGTTGCACCCTTATATAGAATATTCATCCCGCTCAGCACCAAAAGTCCTGAGCGGGATTTTTCATTTGCAAAAAACGAGAGCAGAGATTGTTTTTCCGCAAAACATTATCTTTGCGAATGAAAATCATCTTGAGCTTTAGCCACAAATACAAATTGCCTCACGAAAAACTCCCTTATGAAACAATTCATCATCTACTTCTTCATCAGCTGTTGGGCACTCCTCGGGTACACTCAAGACAAAGTGACCTACCGCTTCGCACCGAAAATTGGCCAACCGATGGTATACACGACAACTTCAGTTACTGAAACGAGCTTCTTTTGGCAACCCATCACTTTCACCAACAAGGTGAAAACAAAGGAGACCCCCATTTCAAAGGAGAACGGCATCTTCACCTTCATGTCGCAGATTGAAGACTTGTCGACGACAGTAAGCGACCCCAAAGCGAACGCTGTCATCCAAGAAAAAGTCCAATCAACCAAGGCGAAAATCATCGGCACGCACATCTTCACCAAGGTCGACGAGCAAGGCAACGTCGTGGCAGAGCCGCACTACGAAGGCATTAGCGCAGAAGAAGCAAAAATATTGACGCAAGACAATCTCGGCATAGGGATGGTCTACCGCATGAAGTTCTTCCCTGAACACGCCATCACAGTAGGAGACACCTGGGAGAACGAAATGCAAACAAACCGAGCCAGAGCCAATATAAAATACAAACTCGAACAGCTGGGCGACACTTCCATGACGGTGAGTTTCACCGGTACGGTACAATCCACCATTAAAGAAAACAAGAAGTGGGTTCTTCAGGTGGAAGGCAAGAGGCAATTCGATCGCTCTACCGGCGTACAAATCCCGGGCACCTCGAAAGTAAAAATGACGGGGGACTTTGATGAAGAAGGTGGAAAAATCACTATCACGTCCACGATGTAAAGCCACTCACCTCCCATACCCCACAACTAGTCCAAGCCCTGCACATCGTCCTTGCGGACGGTGGCAGGGCTTGGACTTGTTCTGAGCCGTAATGGTTCGGTGTCGTCAATCCATCTCGACCATCGAATAGAGGCAACAAGTGTAACGAAGGTTTGCGCAAGCAGTAGAGCATAACAAATCGTCGGCATGGTGGCTCTCACCGATCACTTCTTCCGCAACTCCCAAAAGGCCACTGCCGAAGCCGCGGCCACATTGAGCGAGTCCACGTTGTGGTGCATCGGGATGCGCACCGTGTAGTCGGTACTCGCTATCACCGTGTCGGCCAAGCCGTCGCCCTCCGTACCCATCACGAGCGCCAAGCGCGGTTCGGCCTTCAAGGCCGGATCGTCGAGCGAAATCGACCGATCGGTCAGCGCCATGGCCGCCGTTCGGAAGCCCAGTGCCTGCAACTCTGCCACCGGATCGGACGACCAAGCCCAAGGCACGAGAAACACGCTGCCCATCGACACGCGCACCGCACGCCGATTGAGCGGGTCACAAGCCGTGCGCGAAAGCACCACGGCATCCATACCCAAAGCGGCGGCCGAACGGAAGATCGCACCGATGTTGGTGGCATCGGTCACCCCGTCGATCACGCACACGCGCGCCGCATCGCGCACCACTTCTGCCACCGACGTTTCGGGACGGCGGCGCATGGCACAAAGCACACCGCGGGTGAGGGTGTAGCCCGTGAGCTGCGCCAAGAGTTCGCGCGCACCGGTATAGACGGGGATATCGCCGCAACGGCTGAGCACATCGGCCGCATCGCCCGTGAGATGCCGCTCCTCGCAGAGCAGCGAGAGGGGTTCGTAGCCCGCATCGAGCGCCACGTGGATTACCTTCGGACTTTCGGCGATGAACATGCCACGAGAGGGATCGACTTTGCTGCGCAACTGCGCTTCGGTTAAGGCACTATAAACCTCTACGCCGGGATCGGACAAGGAGTTGAGATGAAAGATGGGCATACGGGAGTCTTTTTTCGCAATCAGTTGTTGAAGAGAAACGTCCACGACCACCGGCACGCACACGCGCCGCGGCCGCATCGGGACTTGGTGTTGCAAAGTTAGCCGAAAATATCCGCTCGCACCGCCCTACCCTGCAAAAAGTAAGCGCAGCCGCCACAGCGCAACGATGCACACGCGGGGGCGACAATACAACACTCCCGCCGTGTGGAGACACGACGGGAGTGAGCGTTATGATGAAACAACATCAACAATTTAGGGTTGAGCGCGACGACCGGAGGTCACGACAAGCGGAGTTTGCACCGTAGAGGTGTCATCGGCCGAGGTGCCGCGGTAGGCACTCCAGCTCCAAGCGACATTGTCGTAATCGTAGTAGTCGCCGGAATAGGTGTTCCAACCTGTGAAACTCAGGTTGCGCAGGCTGAAACGGAAGTTCGAATCTCCGGCACGTCCCGTGAAGAGACTGTTGCTCAAATAGTAGTCGTAGATGGCCACATCGAGCTTATGATCCGACGGATAGCTGAGATACAGCACGCCGTTGCGTACTTCCCAATAGAAACGGTGGTAACGGCGCGAGAGGGGGCCGTACTCGTAGAAGTCGATCTGCTTACCCCAACCCGCACTGGCTCCGTAGTAATTCGGTTGGAAAAGCACATAGGAGTTGCGCGAATCGAACTGCACGCTTTGTCCCGTGATGGGGTTGACCACGGCATAGAACATGCCGAAATCACCTTGCCATTCGCCGCTGACGACTCGGGCACGACCGCGGTCGCCATAGCCGTCATAGTTGGAGTTATTATAATAGTTGTCGATGACACGACCTTCGTCGTAATACGGATCGTACACGCAGGACGTGAGGAACAAGGCACTCACGAGCAGGACGGGCAGCGCCCAAAGGAGAGAGTAGATTCGTTTCATAATCATTGCTTTGTGTGCCGCCGTGAAGCGGCAGGGTTCATAAGGCAAATGTAGAGGAAAGCCCGTGAGCGACCAAACGAAAGGCACAAAAAAAGCACCCGACGGCACGATTATTTACTTTTTTGTGGTATTCACCCACAGACAACTACACAGAATGAACAGTTCACTTCTCGCCTCGCACACATTACAAGACAAATGAAAAACACAGACACGCGACCCGTAAACAAGAACACACATAAAACCCACTTTACTTTCATTTGTCCACAAAACATCTAAATCACCACTCCTGTTTTCTCGTGCCCCCATTTCTATGTACCTACAGCCAAGTCTCGCGCGGGCGCGCGTCCAGTAATTTTTGATTTTTTCCTTCACCTCTTCACCAATCGCGCCCAACTCACTATATATCACCTACTTACGGGTGAAGGCTTCACCCCTTTTTTCCTTCACCTTTCCTTCACCCTCATCTCGGACCGAAAATTCGCGTCGATGTTTTCCTCATTGGTGTTTCAGACGGCGATGTTTCGGTGAACGCTAATCGCAAATCGTTCCTTCACCCCTAACGCTTTGACTCACAAGGTAATATAGAAAAACAACGAAAGGTAAAACCTTCACCCACAACGCACTGAAAATCAACAAATTGAAAGGAGGAAGTGCCGCGGTGAAGGCAAAAATCAGAAAACTCGCTGAGTGCGCACACACGCGGGCGCGAGATGAACGAAATGCGCAAGCGCCGGCGAAAGTGGGGAAGAAGAAAAGGAAAACGCTCCACTTCTCGACGAAAACGGTCTTGTTTCTCGTTCTTCTCCCCAGCTTTCGCCGGAGTGTAGACTGCACGCGTCGTGCTCGCCGTCGAAATGCGGTGAAAGGTTGTCGGCCTTTTCGCCACTCGGGGTGCCCGCTCGTTTTCCACTCGTCGGGAATGCGGGGAAGGGTGTTTTTTTTGCGTGACAAGCCGCCGTCATTTCGCTGCTTTTTAGTACATTTGCGAAAACGCAGTGCGCCCCCGCTTTTGGCGCCTACTCTCCACAACAAATACCGGTACACCATGACTATTTTCAGCAAAATCGCCGCCGGCGAAATCCCTTCCTATAAATGCGCGGAAAACGAAGACTTCTACGCGTTTCTCGACATCAATCCCGTGGCGAAAGGCCACACCCTGGTGATTCCGCGCCGCGAGGTGGACTATGTCTTCGACCTCGACGACGAAACACTCGCCGCCTACCACCGTTTCGCCAAGCGCGTGGCGCAGGCCATCGGCGAAGTGTTGCCTTGTCGCAAAGTCGGCATGGCGGCCATCGGACTTGAAGTGCCACACGCCCACTTGCACCTCATTCCCCTCAACGACGAGGGCGATATGGACTTCCGCAAACCCAAACTGCAACTCCCCGCCGAAGAGATGCAAGCCACGGCCGACGCGATTCGCGCGGCTTTCGAACGTCAAAACCAAGCCTAACTCCCTAACCTCCACTCCTCCCATGCACTTCCTTCGCCATGCGCTGCCGCTTGCCTTGCTCGTGAGCGCCGGCACGGCCGCCGCACAATCCACGGCCGGCCACGTCATTCGACTTGACCAACCGACTTCCTTCAAAGGCGCCGAAAGTTGGTGGGGCGGTCACCCCGAACGCTTTGACAGCCTGCGCAAACCCGTCAGCGCCGGCGATGCCGCGGTGAACCCCGACCCCGAATGGGAACGCCGTTCGCTCCCGTTGGGCAATGGCCACTTGGGGGCGAACCTCATGGGATCGGTGGCGACCGAACGCCTCACACTCAACGAGAAAAGCCTGTGGCGAGGCGGCCCCGGCGTGAAGAGCGGACCGGCTTACTACTGGGATGTGAACAAAGACAGCGCGCCGGTGCTCAAAGCCATTCGCCGTGCCTTCACCGAGGGCAACGGCCAAGAGGCGGCGCGACTCACCCGCGAGAACTTCAACGGCAAGGCGTCCTACGAAACCCAAGGGGAGAAGGATTTCCGCTTCGGCTCGTTCACCACGATGGGTGAACTCCACATCGCCACGGGGCTCGACGAGGCGAAGATCCGCGACTACGAGCGCACGCTATCGGTCGATTCGGCCTTTGCCACGGTGAACTTCACTGCGGCCGACGGCACGCGCTACACCCGTCGCGCATTTATCTCCTACCCCGACAATGTGCTGGTGGTACGCTTCACCGCCGACCGCCGCGGACAGCAAAACCTCACCCTTTCCTACGCGCCGAATCCTTGCGCCGAGGGCAAGATGGTGTCGGAAGGCAAAGATGGGTTGGTCTATCGCGCACAGTTGGACAACAACGGCATGCGCTATGTGGTGCGACTGCGCACGGTGGCGAAAGGCGGCGCGGTGACGAACACCGACGGCCGTTTCACCGTGAAGGGTGCCGATGAGGTGACCTTCCTGCTCACCGCCGACACGGACTACCGCATGAACCTCAATCCACGCTTCGACGATCCGAAAGCCTATGTGGGGGTGGATCCCGAACGCACCACGGCGAAATGGATGAAAGCGGCGGCGCGACGCAACTTCTCCTCCCTCTTTGCGCGTCACTACAAGGACTACGCCACGCTCTACAACCGCGTGAGTTTGCAACTCGGCGACACGCCCGACTCGCTCCGCAACCTCCCCACGGATCGCCGACTCACGGCCTACCGCAACGGCGCACCGGATCATGATCTCGAGGCGCTCTATTTCCAGTTTGGCCGCTATTTGCTCATCGCCTCGTCGCGACCGGGCAATCTCCCCGCAAACCTGCAAGGGGTGTGGCACAACAACGTCGACGGCCCGTGGCGCGTGGACTACCACAACAACATCAACCTCCAGATGAACTACTGGCCGGCGCTGACGACGGGCTTGGCCGAGTGTGCCGAACCGCTCACAGAGTTCATTCTCTCCATGCGCAAACCCGGGGCGGTGACGGCGCGCAAGTATTTCAACGCGCGCGGCTGGATGGCCGGTATCAGCGGCAACCCCTTCGGTTTCACCTCGCCCTTCGTGAGCCAAGACATGTCGTGGAACTACAACCCCGTGGCGGCACACTGGTTGGCGACGCACCTGTGGGAGTACTACGAGTTCACGCGCGATAAGCGTTTTCTCTCCCAAGTGGCCTATCCGGTGCTGAAGGAGTGCGCGCAATTCTCGGAAGACTATCTTTGGCAAAAGCCGAACGGTACGCTGACGGCCGCTCCTTCGACCTCGCCCGAACATGGGCCAGTGGACGAGGGGACGACGTTCACACACGCCGTGATTCGCGAAAACCTGCAAGAAGCGGTGCGCGCGGCGATGGTTCTCGGTGTCGACAACAGCGAGGTGGCAACGTGGAACAATACGCTCGCCAATTTGGCACCGTATAAGATCGGTCGCTACGGGCAGTTGCAAGAATGGAGCAAGGACATCGACGACCCGAACGACCACCACCGCCATGTGAATCACCTCTTCGGTCTGCACCCCGGTACGACGATTTCGCCCATCAGCACACCGCAACTCGCCGAGGCGGCGCGCGTGGTACTCGACCATCGCGGCGACGGTGCTACGGGTTGGTCGATGGGCTGGAAACTCAACCAATGGGCGCGCCTGCACGACGGCAACCGCAGCTACAAGCTCTTTGCTAATTTGCTAAAAAATGGAACGGCCGACAACCTCTGGGATATGCACCCGCCGTTCCAAATCGATGGAAACTTCGGCGGTACGGCAGGCGTGGCCGAAATGCTCCTCCAAAGTCACATCGGCGGTTTGCACCTCCTGCCTTCGCTGCCCGATGCGTGGCGCAACGGCAACGTGAAAGGACTGCGCGCCCGCGGTGCCTTTGTGGTCGATCTCGACTGGCGCAACGGGCAACTCCACGAAGCGCGCATCACCTCGCAGGCCGGCGAAGACTGCACCGTGCGTTACGGACAACAAAACGTGGAGTTTCCCACACAAAAAGGACGCACCTACGTGCTGCACCTCGTAAACGGACAGCTCCAAACGGCAAAATAAATTCGCGCGTCGATTGCCCGCCAAAAAACAACCGCAAATCTTGGACATTCGCACGACGAATAGTAACTTTGCCCCAATTTACTTTCCATCTCGACTTATTTTAATGCAACAATCCTTCGAACTCATAGCCAAGACCTTCCAAGGTCTGGAAGAAGTCTTGGCACAGGAGCTCATCGAGCTTGGCGCCAACGACGTACAAATCGGCCGTCGCATGGTGTCCTTCAGCGGCGACCAAGAAATGATGTACCGCGCCAATTTCTGCCTCCGCACCGCCGTACGTGTTCTCAAACCTATTTCCCATTTTCGGGCTCGCAACGCAGACGACGTGTACAAAGCGGTGAAAGAGATCGAGTGGAACGAATTTTTAGACCTTGATACGTCCTTTGTCGTCGACACCACCGTCTACAGCACCGAATTTCGCAACTCGAAATTCGTCGCTTACAAGGTGAAAGACGCCATTGTCGACTATTTTATGGAGCGCGAAGGAAAGCGCCCCAACATCAGCGTGTCTAATCCCGACCTGCGACTCAATATTCATATAGCGGAGGAGAGTTGCACCCTCTCCCTCGACTCGAGCGGAGAGAGCCTCCACTTGCGCGGCTACCGCACCGCCACGGTCGATGCCCCCATCAACGAAGTGCTCGCCGCCGCCTTGATCAAGATGAGCGGTTGGAAATTCGACTGCGACCTCATCGACCCCTTCTGCGGATCGGGCACCATTTTGGTGGAAGCCGCCCTCATGGCACGCAACATCTACCCCGGTGTGTTCCGCCGCAAGTTTGGATTTGAGAATTGGAAAGATTTTAATCCCGAATTGCTCAGTTCGATCTTCGACGACGACAGCAACGAGCGCACTTTCGAGCACCGCATCATCGGCTTCGACATCAATCTCCGCGCCGTCGAAGCCGCACAGGCCAATGCCAAAGCCGCCGGTGTGGCCGATCTCATCACCGTCGAACAACGCGAGATTCGCAACTTCACGCAACCCGAATCGCCCGCGCTCCTCATCACCAACCCGCCTTACGGTGAGCGTCTTCGTCCCGAAGACCTCTCCGACATCTACCGCACGCTGGGCGAAAAACTCAAACGCGAATTTCAAGGCGGCGAAGCCTGGGTCATTTCTTCGCGCGAAGAACTCTTCGACTCCATGCGCCTGCGCCCCTCCTTCAAAGTGCCCCTCCAAAACGGATCGCTCGACTGCGAGCTCCGCAAATACGTCACCTTTGAAGGCAAACTCGACAACTTCCGTGCGCAAGGCAACGTCGTGAAAACCGACGAAGAACTCCGCCGCATGGGAGAGAAAGGACGTTTCCGCGACGGCCGCAAGCGCGACTTCTCGCGCAAGCGTTTTGATGACGACGAAGAGCGCGATGGACGCGGAGCAGGCGAAGAACGTGGCGATCGCCGCTTCAACGACCGCACCGCCGGCGACCGCAAAGGAAAATTCGGCGACCGCGAACGCCGTTTTGATGACCGTGATCGCCGATTCGACGACCGCCGCAACGAAGCCGAAGAACGCTACGATCGCAACATCGACTTCTCCGACGATCCCGAACTCGCCGCCACCTATCGCAATCTCCGCGCCCGTCACAACACCTTCGAGCGTGTGCGTCACGCCAAAGACCGCAAGGAACGCGAAGAACGCGGCGAGAAGTTCGAACGCCGCGACGACCGCGGAGGTTTCAACAAGCGCGGAGGATTTAACGACAGAAAAGGAGGTTACAACGATCGAGGCGGTTTCAAAGGTCGCCGAGACAATGACCGCCGAGACGGCGGCGGCTACAACCGCGACCGCCAAAACCGTTACGACGGCAAGCCTTCCGACCGTCGCCGCGATGACCGTCGCGACAACGATCGCCGCGGAGGATATAATGATCGCGGAGGCTACAACAAACGTGGCAGCTACAACGATCGTGGAGGCTACGACCGCCGCGACCAAGGTGGCTACTCCCGTTCGCGCCGCGACGACTGATGCTCGTCGGCCGGCACACCGTTCTCCTTTTCGTTCACGCATGAGTATGTTGCACGCATGAAAAAAATCTTCGTTCTTCTTCTCTCGCTCCTTTCGCTCACCGGCATGGCGCAAAACACTCCTTCTACTCTCCGTCGTCCCACACTCGACGACCTGATGTGGGGCGGTTCCAACTATTGGAATCTCCAACCCAAGAGCGTTTTCACCGCTTGGTGGGGGGATGCGCTCCTTCGCACCGACGTGTCTGAGGTATCGCAACTCAGCGACGCCGACGGCCGCCGTTTCGACGCGAAAGGCACGCGCCTTTTCACCCTCGCTGAGGTCAATGCGGCGCTCGACACCGCCCGTTGCGGCGTGTTGCGCTCCCTCACCTCCGCCGGCTTCCCCGAAGCCGGTCGCCCCGTCGCCGCTCTCCGCACCGCACGCGCCCTTTTCCACTATAATTGGAAAGATCGTCGTGTCGAGTGGTCCATTCCCCTCGAGCGCGGCATCGGCCACCAAGACTTTGCCCCGGCGAGTCGCGCCCTTGCCTACACCAAGGACTATAATCTCTACGTCACCACCGCCGACGGTCGCCAACACGCCGTGTCGACCGACGGCAACCGCGAACTCCTCTACGGCACCTCCGTGCACCGCGACGAATTTGGCATCCACAAAGGCACCTTCTGGAGCCCCGACGGTCGCCGGCTCGCCTTCTACCGCATGGATCAAAGCATGGTTACCGACTATCCGCTCGTCAACATCGACGTACCGAGTGCCGTGCGCATCGCCCAACCCGCGCCCGAGAAATACCCCATGGCCGGAATGACCTCTCACAAGGTCACCGTCGGCATCTTCAACCCGGAGAACGACCGCACCGTCTGGCTCAATCTCGGCGATCCCACCGATCGCTATTTCACCAACCTCAGTTGGAGCCCCGACGGCAGCCGCCTCTACATCATGGAAGTGCCGCGTTCGCAAAAACGCTGCGACCTCGTCGCCTACGACACCCAAACCGGTGCGCGTCTCGGCGTGCTCTACACCGAAACCAACGAGCGTTTCGTCGAACCCCAAAACCCGCTCACTTTCTTGCCGTGGGACAAAGACAAGTTCATCTACCAAAGCGAGCGCGACGGCTTCAACCACCTCTATCTCTTCGACACCAAGGGCAAACAGCTCAAGCAGCTCACTTCCGGTAAGTTTGAAGTGCTCGAACTCCTCGGTTTCAACACCCGCACCCGCAGCGTCATCATCCGCAGCAACGAGAGCGGCCACATCCGCGAGAACCTCTACGCCGTCGATCTCAAAACCGGTCGTCGCACCCTCCTCGACAACGGCGTAGGCGTGCACCGCGCCCAACTCTCGCCCGGCGGTCGCTATCTCCGCGACACCTGGTCGTCGCCCACCACCTACCGCAACATCGTCGTGCGCAGCACCGAACGTCCCCACGAAGCCCTTCGCCTCCTCGAAGCCGCCGATCCCTGGCGCGAGTTCACCATGCCCCGCGTCGAAAGCGGCAGCATCACGGCCGCCGACGGCAAAACGCCCCTTTACTACCGCTTGGTCAAGCCCGTCAACTTCGACCCCAACAAGCAGTACCCCGCCATCGTCTACGTCTACGGCGGCCCCCACGCCACCAACGTCAAGGAGTCGTGGAACTACCAAGCCCGTCCATGGGAATACTACATGGCCAACCGCGACTACGTTCTCTTCATTCTCGACAATCGCGGATCGGGCGATCGCGGTTTCGAGTTCGAAAGCTGCACCCACCGCCACCTCGGCCGCATTGAGATGGCCGACCAAATGGAAGGCGTCAAACACCTCAGCGCCCTCCCCTATGTCGACACCACCCGCATCGGTGTGCACGGTTGGAGCTTCGGCGGATTTATGACAACGAACCTCATGCTCTCCCACCCCGAAGTCTTCAAAGTCGGCGTCGCCGGCGGCCCCGTCCTCGACTGGAAATACTACGAAGCCATGTACGGCGAGCGCTATATGGAAACGCCCCAAAGCAATCCCGAGGGCTATGCCGAAGCCAGCATGGTGGAACACGCCGCCAAGCTCAAAGGTCGACTGCAAATCATCGTCGGCTACAACGACCCCACCTGCGTGCTCCAGCACTCCCTCGCCTTCCTCCGCGCCAGCGAAGATGCCGGCACACAGCCCGACTACTTCGTCTATCCCGGACAAGGGCACAACATGGCCGGTCACGATATGATCCACCTCCACGAGCGCATCACGCGCTACTTCGAAGACCATCTCAAACCACTGCGCAAATAACCGATCGCCGCGCAACGGCATTCACACAACGGCGCCGCCTCTCTCGTGAGAGGCGGCGCCGCTTTTTTGCATCCACCGCAGGCTGGTTGCAGTGTGCTTTGGCAGATCATGCCCGATAAGAAAGAAGTCGAAAAGACTGCATTCAATTCGGCATCGGCGTGATTGGTTTTTGACTGACTACAAAATAAAAGCTCGTGAAATGCCCGGCTTTGTGCTCACCGCAGAAAGTCACGCTGCGCTGGATGCGGCTTTCGTTGGGCGACAATTCTACCTGAATTACATTTCTCTGTTTCGAAACATAAAAGGCATACCACTCGCCCGCGTACTTCACACGACCATCGGTCAACGTGTCGACGTGCAGAGCACTGTCTTTCACACTGACCCCCTGACCCAAATATACATTGCGGAAAGCCCACTTGCTTTTCCATTTTCCTCCATCCGTTTGCTTGAGTTGAGTCATAGCCTCCCCACCCTCCGCAGGAATTTCCACATAAGAGGGTGAAACTGCAGGCTCGGCAGAGAGGTCATCACAGCTCACAGCACCGAACAAGCCAAACAAACACCAACTCGACAAAGCGAGTAAAGAAGAGATACGCATACTTTTTCGTTGAGTAAAGAGAAGAGAATAAATTCGAGAATCACTGCAAAGATAAGCAAAGAAGAGAAGCGCAAGCAACAGAGAATGCTCTTTTTTCTCGTTCGGGCAAAACAAAAACTCCTACGACTGCAACAGTTTTCCCTTCTTTTTCCTCCTTTTCGCGCACTGATTCCATTATAACGTAGGCCAAAACTCCTCCCTACACCTCCACCACACAATAGCAGTTGCCACGCCGACGGTGGGCGGTCGGGAAACCTAAGCTGCGCACTTCATTTCTTCTCATTACGCAATCAGTGTCGCCTCTTTTAATAAGAGACGACACCTTACACTAATTTATCGGGTAGAATGAATGATGCTAGGCGTTATAAGCAAGAGCAAATGCTCTCAATAAGACAGCTTAATCTACGCCTTAACACACTTCAGAACTCGTCCATTGTTATCTTTATAAAGATTCACTCCCCTCTGCATTTCCATCCGCTTCTTGCCATCCTAAACGACAACATCTCCTTGAAGCGTGGTTGGAATAGAAACTTAATCAGGATATGGGGCAATTAAAACCTCTTCCGGGTATGGATAAATTTCACCATCTTCGGAGGATACGATTTGAAAAGAAGAACCACCATTTACATGGCCAAATGTTACATTCGGAGTTTGTATAGCACAATTAATTAGTTTGTAGGATTTCAACCCGAACATGCTTGAATTGTAACTACGTCCAATGTAACCCTTTGCCTTTACTGTGGCATTGTCTATTATCAAGCCTGTAAATAAACAATCTTTGCATTCTCCTATCGTTGCTGCCTTAATGCTATTCACATATCCAGCCAAATCAAGCTTGCAATCTCGAATGATTATATCACCGTTATTTGCTAGCCATTTGTGGAACGCGACATAAGAAAAAGAATGTGCTGTCAAGGAACCAGAACCACAAATTTCGAGATCACCTCCTTCCCACATAAAAACTCTTGAGTCAATTTTTACCACATTCTCTCCAAGAAGAACTATTTTAAGTTTTTTGCCCTTTCCGATTCCTCCCCAAGAGATAAAATTCTCCTTCCACTCTTTGTTTTCAAAATGGACATTGTCCAAATAGAGAGTGAGGTTGTCATAATCCAGCGTGATCTTTCCACGCTCCAACTCAATTGTTTCATCAGAACCATAAGGTTTGCCTAAGATAACAAAACCAGGAATCTCTTGTGCCCTCAAATTACAAGACACAAACAAGGCGATAAAAGCCAATAGGAAATAAAGTTTTTTCATGTCAAATATTTTACCTCCGCAAATATACAACAAAAAAAGAATCAAAAGAAATTTATCCTCGTTTTTAACAGCATAGCAGATGAAAAACACATCACATTTTTCAAGTCCACTTCAAAGAATCGGAACAATAACAAATCAAGTAGAGAGAATTACCTAAACAAAACGCCTCCCTACACCTCCACCACGCAATAGCAGTTGCCGCGCCGACGGTGGGCGGTCGGGAAACCCAAGCTGCGCACCTCACGGCCGAAAGTCTGGAGCGAAAGACCACGCACCGCCGCGGGACAACGGCGGCGAAAACGGTCGTACAATTCCGTCACCGTGTGCCACTCGCCCGGCTCGTCGGTCGTCGGCACGCGATAGAAGCGCGCAAAACGCTCCGCCAAAGGCGAGAAAACGCGGAAGGGTGCGTTCGAGCGCTCCAAAGCCTCGGTCGTCGCCCGATCCAAATAGCAGGGCGCACCCGACAGCACCTCGCTGCGCAGCTGTGCAAAGAGTTGCGCGTGGTCGATGGGCGAGCAGTCGATCGGCGCATTCACCTCCACACAGACAAAGCGGCGCGAGCCCGTGGGGTCGGTCAGCACCTCGTTCACATTGCTCGTGGCGATGAACGAGGCCACGCGCGGCAGCGCCATCAACTCCTGCCGATAAGAGCGGCGCACGGAGAGCGATTTGAGTTGCAAGAGGTTTTTGAGCGTCGCATTTTGCCGCGGCGTGTAGCGGTCGAACTCATCGAGATTGATCAGTCCGAGTTTCGCCAAGCGCGGTTCGTGCGCCGCCGTGGCGGTGAGTTCAAACTTGTCGGCATAGTAGTCGCTCAATTCGGGGGGCATGAGCAGGCGGCAAAAGGTGCTTTTGCGCAATCCCTGTCGGCGGCTCACGAGGAGCGGCACCAAGTCGTTGGCCGTCACGGTGGGGTGCGCCATCCACTGCGCAGCCAACGCGCGCAGCCACACCGAGAAGCACTGCACCCACAGCGCGCTCGCCGAGATGCGCTCGGCCAAGGGGCGCAAGCGGTCGCGGCCGTCCCACGCGGGGAGCTGCTCCATGAAGTGGGTGAGGGGATGGTAGGCCGGGATGAGCGCCGAGTGCAGCACGCGCTCCACATCGCGCTGCCACACCCCGATGCGCGCATCGATGGCGTGGATCGCCAAGGTGTTGAAGTCCAAGGGGGTGACGCGGCGAAAGGCGGCGACCGATCCGCGCTCGCGAAATTCGGGCATCTCGGCCAGCAGGTTGTAGCGAAACTCGTGCCGCTCCTCGAGCAGGCGCAGCAGTTGCTCGTGAAGGGGCGAAGGCTTCGCCCCCTTCTCCTCCGTACGGAGCGAAACAGCGGGAACGGCCGCTGCTGCCGCGGGCTGTTCGGTACCGACGGGTGAGGGTGCGGAGGAAACAAAATGCCGCAGGAACCAACGGCACAAGAGACGGAAAAAATTAGGCATAGTGTAAAGATTTGAAGGTGAAACAAAGGGTGTCCCGCGCTCTGCGCTCGGTCTTGCGGCGGTCGGTTTTCGCCGTCGACGGCAGCGAGGGGGACGAGCAAAGGAGCAAACGCCACCGGGAGAGCGGCGATCGACTCCGACGCACAGCGGGGCTACACTTACCAATACAATCGAAGGGGGCGAAATGTGACAGTCGGCGCCTGAAAATTTTCCGATTTGCGCTGCGAAGCACCCGACACGGCACACACAAATCGCTCACATTCAACATCAAAGGAGCGCATTTTTCAAAATCACAAAAAACTCAAAAACCGCCTTTTCCCTCTCGTCATTTTGTTCCGCGGTGCGCTTTTGCGCTCCCCACGCCGTGGCCTATCGGGCGGTGCACCCACCGACAAGACGACAGCCCCTTGCCCCACCTTCCGCCCATCGCACCCGCCCTCCCTGTCGCGACGAGGAAAACAACACGACTTTCACGCCAAAGTCCACTCCTTTTCGTCCAAAATGCACCACTCTTCGTCCCTTCCCCACACGCGGGCGACACGACACGCGCCCTCGCATCCGCACTTCAGTCGAGGTGCATTTCTTGCCTTCACCCTTCACCTTTACACCTATCCATCTGATACACAAACTCTTGTGCGTGAACTTCACCCTCATTTTTTGCTTCACCGAGGTGAAGGCAAAGGGGGTGAAGCCTTCACACTTATCACCCTATTGTCCAACGATTTACGCGCAACAGGTGAAGAGGTGAAGGCAAAAAACGAAAAACGGCGGACGCGCCCGCGCGCGAGGAAAACACCAAAAAGGCAGCTGGATTGCACTTCGATTTTGGGAGTACGAGCACGTCTGTCTCCTCTCCCTAAAAATCCATTGGTTTCAACGTTGGGACTTTTCCTCCCCGAATCGGGTTTAGATGATCATTGGTCGACGCGGGGGATCTTCGCTACGCAATGAAGTGGAGATACGCCGACTGCACAGGAGGGCATCGTACCCGATGGCGGACAAACAAAAAGCCGCCGCTCCGAAAGAGCGACGGCTGTAGGGAGTAAGGCTAAGGGCGCAATCAAACGCGCTTCCAAACGCTTTCGACGGCGTTGCCTTTGCTAGCAAATCTAAAACAACATTATAGTTTATCAACCTTAGTACCACACCATTCTTTAAACGTTGTACTCAAACAACTCCTTCAATTCGCCGATTATATACCTCAAAAAATGCGGCCAAAGTTTATTTATTAACACAATGATCAAAAACCAAGCAACCTGTGATAGCATAGTATAAAACACTTCAGTAAAAAAAGCTACTACCCTATCTATCAAAGTCGGAGAGATTCTTTTTCGGACAGACGAGCCTATCAAAGACTCCAACCTTTCCTTTTCAGTTTGCAGCGGAGCCACCCAACACTCAAGAAGTTCCTTCTCCTTCCCCTTTGCCTCCTCCATCAATCCTTGTATATAGGTATCATTCTCTGTTGTTACTGAAAACAGCTTATATAGTTCTCCATCTGTAGGACCCCTACCATTGTCTTTTGTAAAATTATCAATCCAGTCAACTTTTTTCCGCTTATACAAACAATAGGCAACAAATCCGCAAAGGCCATTTTCTCTAGTTACTAATTTAGAATAAATATAATTATACTCTCTACCACTCTTTTTTTTGGGCATATTTCACTTAATTGTTTTCATAATTCTATTCCATGCAGTATCTATATCTCGTGTCGATAAAACTATTTTTCCACCTAACAAAGATATATCTGTCGTATCGGGGTAAGGTCTTATGACCTTCTTCTTAGACTTTGACTGCTTTGCAACAACCTCCTTGTAAATCCCCACTATTTTTTTATTTCGCTTCATTCAAAAAGACTTTTCGATGTTCAATGCAAATATACAAATAAAAAACAACACAAGAAAGCCTTACCATCAAATGTTCGCTACGACACTACGTCAAATGACAAGCCACAGCCCACAAAAAAATAACAATGTGCATGAAAGAGACAAACCACCTATATACGATAGACAACTCTAAAGTATATCCGAATCTGAATTTACATGCTTGTTGAGAAAGAAGAATATACAGCTACCCACCACGTAAATACAAAAGGAACTACAGATCTATACTCCCAGAAAACAAACACGCAGAAAAACGAAATAGTTTTCGTATCTTTGTGCCCGTCCACCGGTTTGCACGGAGAGCCGTGCCCGGGGTCTCACACAACTTTTTTACTTTCATCGCAATGAAAAAACTTCTCACTCTCTTGCTTGGGTGGTTTGCCTTCGTCGCATTGGCCCTCGGTCAGCGCGTGGTGGGACGGGTGGTCGATGCCGAGACGGGCGCGCCCATTCCGTTTGTCAACCTCTTCTACAAAGGCACGCAGGTGGCCACGCAAAGCGACGTCGAGGGACGCTTCAACATTGCCTACCGACAAGGGCAACTCTTCGCCTCGTCGGTGGGTTACGTTTCGCGTTCCGTTCGACCGACGGCCGGCGGCGACAGCCTCATCATTGTTCTCAAATCGGCCGATCTCGGTTTCGGCGAAGCCACCGTGAAGGCGAAACGCACCAAGTATTCGCGAAAAGACAACCCCGCAGTGGAATTTATGCGCAAGGTCATTGCCGCCAAGAAAGGCAGCGACCTCAAACTCCACGACTACTATGCACTGCAGCAATACAGCAAACTGAATTTCGCAGTGAGCGATGTGACGCCGCGGGTGCTCGAGGATGGACAGTTCAAACGGATGCCCTTCCTCAAAGACCATGTGGAGATTTCGCCCGAAACGGGCAAACTGATCTTGCCCCTCACCGTCGACGAGACGGTGACGCAGCAGTTGTGGCGCAAAAGCGACCAAACGCGCAAAAACATTGTGATCGGGCAACGCAGCGAGGGCATCAACGACCTGATCAATACGGGCGATGTGCTCAACGCGATGATGAAGGACGTGTTCACCGACGTGAACCTCTATGACAACAACATCCGCCTGTTGCAATATCAGTTTATCTCCCCTCTCTCGTCGACCGACGGCATCGCGTTCTACCGCTATTTTCTCACCGACACCACGATGATCGACGGCGATCGCTGCATCGAGGTGCAGTTCACCCCCAACAATGCGCAGGATTTCGGTTTCTCGGGCGAACTCTATGTGCTGGCCGACAGTACCTATCGCGTGAAGCGCGTAAAAATGGGGGTACCGATGAACACGGGTATCAACTTTGTGCAGTCGATGAAGATCGATCAGACGTACGAAGAACTGCCTTCGGGCGAACAGGTGCTGACGAAAGACAACATGCTGGTGCTGCTCAAGGCGGCGAAGGGTTTGCACGAGTTTCAGGTGAAACGCAGCACAACCTACTCGGGTTTTGCCTTCGATTCCATCCCCGATGCAGCCTTTAAGTTCGCCGGCTCGACGCGCACGCTGGCCGACGCCCAGATGCAGGAGGATGCCTTCTGGGCGGAACACCGCCCGGAGCGACTAACTAACACCGAGAAGCGCATGGATTCGTTCGTGACGAACCTGCAAAGCCTGCCGGGGGCGAAACCCGTGATTTGGGTGGCGAAAGCGCTGATCGAAAACTTTGTCGAAACTTCGATCGACCCGAGTGTGCCCTCTAAGGTGGATTTGGGACCGATGAACACGGTGATCACCACCAACGATGTGGACGGCTTGCGCCTGCGCCTCTCGGCACAGACCACGGCGCACCTCAACAAGCACCTTTTTGCCAAGGGCTACTTGGCCTACGGTTTCAAAGACCACCGCTGGAAGGGCATGGGCGAATTGACTTACTCGTTCGTGCCGAAAAAATACTTGCCGCGCGAGTATCCGGTGGCCAACTTGGTGCTGTCGTACCGCGACGACGTGATTGCCCCTTCGGACTTCCACCTGCCGACCGACAAGGACAATATGTTCTTGGCATGGAAGTGGACGAACGTCGACCACATGATGTACAACCGGAACCTGAAACTGCACTTCGAACGCGAATGGGCGAACGGTTTCCGCCTCAAAGCGCAGGTGCAGCACGACCGCAACGAACCGACCTCGGCGCTCTTCTATCAGCCGGTGGGGGCAACGGCGGCCTTGGGACTCGGCCGACCGGCAACGTTCGACGAATTGCAGGCGGCGGGACTGGATGCAGCAGCGGTGAACGTGCCGTTCCTGAACACGAGCGACGTTTCGTTCCTGCTCGAATATCAACCCGGCGCGACCTTCATCAACACCAAGCAGCGTCGCATGCGCGCCAACCACAACGCCCCAATCTTTACCCTCAGTCACACGATGGGCGCCAAAGGGCTGTGGAGCGACTACACCTACAACAACACCGAACTGGCCATCTACAAACGCTGGTGGGTGAAGTCGTGGGGTAAACTCGAGACGCATGTGAAGGCCGGTGCCCAATGGAACCGCGTCCCCTTCCCCCTCCTGCTCATGCCGTGGGCGAACACCTCGTATGTGAAAGAGGATGCGATGTTCAACCTCGTGAAGAACATGGAGTTCATGAACGACCGCTATGTCTCGGCCATGGTGTCGTGGGACTTGAATGGGAAGATTTTCAACCGCATTCCGCTCTTGAAGCGACTCAAATGGCGCGAATATCTGGGAGTGAACGCCTTGTGGGGTACGCTCACCGACAAGAACAACCCCTATTTGGCGCAAAACGCCGGGGCGACGGATCTCTATTACTTCCCCTCACGCTTCACGGCCGCGGGTTATGAACAACAGAGCCGCGTGATGGATCGAAACACGCCTTATGTGGAAGCAATCGTGGGTATCCACAACATTTTCAAGATCATCCACGTGCAGTATGTGCGCCGCCTGACTTACCTGAACGAACCGGGCTCGATCTACGGCGACACGCAGCGTTGGGGTATCCGCTTCATGTTCCGCGCCACGTTCTAAGTGCCGCTCGCTTTTCTTACATTTTGGCGATGCGCCAAGGCTTCGGCCGGCCGCACGCCACAAACGGACAAAAACAATGTGCCGCCTCTCAATCGAGAGGCGGCACATTTTCGTTGGTGCTAAGGGAGGAAAAAGCGAGGCGATTATTTCGCTTGCTTCGTTCCCTTGGGGAGCATGATGATGGTGGCGCAGTTGCCGTCGCGCAACAGCACTTTGTTGGCGAAACGCTGCACGTCGGCACTCGTGAGCGATTGGATGGCTTCGAGATAACCGGCGCGGTTGTCCTTGTTCCAGCGGTTCTGCTGTTGCATGAGACCTTGCCAGTAGCTGTTGTTACGTTGCTGCTCTTCGTACTGCTTGATCTCGAAACGCTTCACTTCTTCGAGTTCGTCGGGACGAACACCGTTTTTGGCCAGTTCGTGCAGGTCTTGCTTCATGAGCAGGAGCACGGAGTCGCACTTTTCGGGGGTGAAGGGGGCGAAGACTTGGAGCGAGTAAGTGTTGCGCACCCCGTAGTTGAGCGATGCGTCGGCGCCCACGGAATAGGCCATGCCGCGGTCTTCGCGAATGGACTTGAGGTAGCGCTTGGTAAGGACTTGTCCGAAGGCATCGGCAGCCACAGCGTCCTTGAGGGTGTAGGGCTGTTCGCCGTTCCAGAGCTGAATGAGCATGGCCTGCGGGCTTTCGAGTTCACGCTCGAAACGATTCATGAGCATGCCCGTGCGAGGACGAATGCCGAGGTCGGTGTAGGTCTCGCGCTTCTTCACGCCGGGAAGCGGGGCGATGTACTGCTCGCAGAAGGTGCGGAGCGAGTCTTCGTTGAGCGCGCCGGTGAAGTAGAAATCGAAATCGCCGGCGGAAGCGAAACGTTGGCTGTAAAGGCGCTTGATCTCCTCGTAGTTCACCTTGTCGAGATCGGCAAGTTTGAGGGGTTCGGTGCGGGGATTAGGCGCATAGAGCGTGGTGCGCACGGAGTCGCCGAAGGCTTTTTGCGGATTCTTGTCGGCATTTTCCAACTGCGTGCGAAGCGTAGCCATCACGTTGTGGAAGGCGTCGGGATCGTTCGCAGGCTTCTGGAAGTAGAGATAGAGAAGTTCGAAGAGGGTGCGGAGATCCTTGGGCGTGGCGTTACCTTCGAAGGTATCGGTGTACTTGCCGAGTCCGACACTGAGACCGACTTGCTTGCCGGCGAGTTTCTTCTGCAGTTCGGTGGCCGTGAAGTTGCCCCAACCGGTGGAGTTCATGACGGTTTCGACGAGTTTTCCGTTGAGCACGTCTTTGTCGGCGAACTTGTAGCTACCGCCCCAGCTGTCGGCAGTGAGGAGAATCTCGGCATCATTGAAATCGGTCTTCTTGAAGAAGACGCGGGCGCCGTTGGAGAGGGTCCACTGCGTGTAGCCGAAGGGCGCTTTGGTGGTTTTGACGATGCGGCCCGCCTTCGGCAATGTGGGTACGAGCGGTTCGCTCTTCACGTTGTCGACATAGGCTTCCACCTTCGCGTCGCGGCCCGCCTGCACGGCAGCTTTCATCTCGTCGACCGTGGGCACCTTCACGTCGGCCTTGTCGGGATACATAGCGAGGAAGACGAAGTTGGAGTCGTTGGCGAAGTTCATTCCGGACAAGGCTTCGTCGATGGCTTTCTTGTTGACCTGACCGGCGAGCATCTTGTAGTTGTTGTAGAGGGTGGCGATGTCGGCGGTGCCGGTGCCGTCGAGGAAGTCGCGCACGCAACGATTCACATAGTAACTACTCTTTTGCTTCTCGCGGTTGTTGTAGAGCGTCTCGTAGTTGCTGAGGAAGTTTTCGCGGGCACGGAGCAACTCGCTGCCGGTGATGCCGTACTTCGTGAAACGATTCACTTCTTTCATGACAGCCGTCACGGCTTCGGCATCGCGACCGGGCTTGGGCGAGATGTAGAGCGAGAAGGCATCTTTGGTCTTCGAGAGGAGGTAGTTGTCATAACCCAGTCCGGCCATGAGGAAGGGGCAATCTTGCTTTTGACTCATTTCGCCGAAGCGGCCGTTGAGGGCTTGCGCCATGACAGAGGTCATGTAGCCGTGGAGCAGACCGAACATCGTGCCACGGTATTCCTCGGGGATGACGTCGGTTTTGAGCATGATCGAGATGGAAGCCGTGGTTTGCTCCTTGTCCTTGTCGATGACGTAGATGGCTTGCGCATTGTCGGGCACGGGGTAGGTCTCATACTGCGCGGCGTTGGCAGGCATGGGCACGGCACCGAGGATTTGCTTCACCTTGGCTTCGACCTGTGCGACGTCGATGTCGCCCACGATCACCACGCCTTGCAGGTCGGGACGATACCACTTCTTGTAGTAGGCGCGGAGGAAATCGGGTTTGAAGTTGTCGACGATCGACATCAAACCGATGGGAAGACGATGGCCGTACTTGCTACCGGGATAGAGTTCGGGCAGACGGCGCTCGAAAATGCGCATCGAGGCGCTGGAACGCATGCGCCACTCCTCGTGAATGACACCGCGCTCTTTGTTGATTTCCTTCTCTTGGAGGAGCAAACCGCCCGACCAGTCAGCGAGAATGTAGAGGCAGGAGTCGATGTTGTTGCCGGCGACGGGGACGTCGTCAATGTTGTAGACGGTTTCGTCGGTCGAGGTGTAGGCGTTGAGGTTTTGGCCGAACTTCACACCGATGCTTTCGCAGTACTTGATGAGCTGCCCATCATTGGGGAAGTGCTTCGAGCCGTTGAAGGCCATGTGCTCGAGAAAGTGGGCGAGACCGCGCTGATCATCGTTCTCCTGCACCGAACCCACCTTTTGGGCAATGTAGAAATTGACTTGTCCTTTGGGTTCGGCGTTGTGTCGAATGTAGTAGGTCAGTCCGTTGGGAAGTTTGCCCTGACGTATGGCGGCGTCGGCGGGGAGTTTGGGGACTTGCTGCGCTGCACTCGGCAGGAGTACGGCGGCGAAAAGTCCGATCAGCATGAGTTTTACCTTCTTCATGACGTTGTGTGTGAATTTATGTCGTGATGTGCGACTTGCACAAGGGCAAGCATGCCGCAAAATTAGCATAAAACAACGAAGTCGACAAAGCATACGGCGGCGAATGTTCACGAGTCTTGCATTTTTTCTTACAATCGTCCATCGTTATGCGGAAGATTACGGGATTTATGCGAACAAAATTGAGAAAAAATCGCTTTTTAGCCGTACATTCCCCGATGATCGGCGAAAGAGGCTGGCAAAAGAGGGAGCAAACACCTCCGCGCTGAAAGCATTCCTTATTTTATATTGGAAGGACTCCTTATTATATATAGGTCATACCTGGTGCGCAGAGCGTGAAAATAAGGGAGCGGCAAAGGCAATCAAAGGACGGCAGAGTACAAAAAAGGGGGATACTGTAAGAAAGAACGGAAATTTTGTAACCCCCTTCGGCAAAGAAGCGCGTACCTTTGCACCACAAACCTCTCATCCGCGAGCGACCGCGACGCGCGCTCCTCCAACACTTGACAACATGACTCACACTACTCCCCAACTGCTGCTTCTCCTTTTCACCGCGACCGCGACGCCGGCTTTGGCCGACGGAACGGCGACGGGCACTCACAGCGAAGTGGGCGACACCCTCACCAACGGAACGACGAAAACGGCTCCATCAGCGGTGGAACTGGGCGCGACAACGGTGACAGCAAAACGCAAAGGGCTCTTTCACGCCTTCGGACTGACGCAAAACAACGAAACCATCACCGGACACGAACTCCTGCGCGCCGCCTGCTGCAACCTCGGCGAGAGTTTCGTGAACAACCCTTCGGTGGATGTGAACTACAACGACGCCGCGACCGGCGCACGGCAAATCAAACTCCTCGGACTGGCCGGTACCTACGTGCAGCTGTTGGCCGAAAATGTCCCCACCCTGCGCAACCTTGCTCAACCTTTCGGACTGAACTACACACCCGGCACGTGGATGGAGAGCATCCAAGTGAGCAAAGGGGCGTCGAGCGTGAAAAATGGCTACGAGTCGCTGACGGGACAGATCAATGTGGAATACAAGAAACCGCAGGTGAAATACCCGAATGTGCTGTTGCTCAACGGCTATGCCGATGCGCACGGTCGCATCGAGGGAAATGTGGAGAGCACCTTGCTCCCTTCGGCACGCTGGGGTACGACGGTGTTGGGGCATTACAGCCAAACACTCCACACACACGACGAGAACCACGACGGACTGGCCGACCGCCCCAAGACCGAGCAGTTCAATCTCATGAATCGCTGGACCTACAACGGCGATCACCTTCTCTCGCAATTCTATCTGCGCGGCCTGAAGGAAACGCGTGAGGGCGGACAGTTTGCGCATCACGGCGAAGCGATGAACGACCCCTATCGCGTGACGATCGACACGAAACGGGTGGAAGCAACAAACAAAACGGCGTGGATGTTTCACGATGAGAACAACACCAACATCGCCCTCATCCTCTCCGGCTCGCGCCACTTGCAAAACGCCAACTATGACCACCGAATTTTCAACGCGCGACAAACCAATGCCTACGCTTCGTTGCTCTTCGAAACGCAGTGGCAGCGCACCCACACCCTTTCGGCCGGTTTGAGTCTGAACCACGATGACTTCGGTCGCACGGTGGGCGATCGGACCTTCGCGCCCGGCGTCGCCCTACCTACTTCCGCTCGCGAAACCGTGGCCGGCGCCTATGCCCAATACACCTACACGCTCGGCAGCGCCCTGACCCTCATGGGCGGCGTGCGCATCGACCGCAGCAACCTCTACGGCACGTTTGTCACCCCCCGCGCCCACCTCAAATTCTCGCCCCGACGCAACTTCGTGGTTCGTCTCAATGCCGGCAAGGGCTACCGCACCGCTTGGGTGCCCGAGGAGATGAACTATCTGCTCACGGGAAGCCGCGCCCTCGACTTCAGCAGTGATCACCTGCGCGAAGAGGCTTGGAACTATGGCGTGAATGTGGGCTACAAACTCCCCATCGGCGAACACGTCCTCGACTTGAGTGCCGACTATTACTACACCAATTTCGACAAACAAGCGGTGGTGGACTACGATGCCGACCCGCATCGGATCAGCATTCACAACCTGAACGGGAAGAGCGACTCGCACGTGGTGCAAGTGCAGGCGAGTTACCCTCTCTTTGAGGGCTTTAACCTCACAGCGGCCTATCGCTATGCGAAAGTGCGCACCACCTTCGGACAACCCGACGGCAGCCGGCGCTTGATGGAGAAACCTTTGCAGAGTCGCTACAAGGCGCTGGTCACGGCAACCTACTCCACGCCACTCGACAAATGGCAATTTGATCTCACGCTCCAGCTCAACGGCGGCGGCCGAATGCCTCTCAACTACCAACTGCCGGACGGTTCGGCCGCATGGCGACCGACTTTCAACGCTTACCCCCAGCTATCGGCGCAAATCACCCGCAATTTCCGACGCTTCAGCGTCTATGTGGGCGGCGAAAACCTCACGGGCTACCGACAGCCCGACGCGGTCATCGACTTTGCCAACCCACGCGGCAACCGCTTCGACCCCACCATGGTCTACGGCCCGCTCGACGGCGCGATGGGCTACGTCGGATTCCGCTACACCATCGCGCGATGACAACTCAAAACGCTTCTTTTTCAAACGAATAATTTACTCAATATGAAAAAAGTACTCTTTCTCTTCGTCTTCCTCTGCTCGGTGCTCGGCGCCGTTGCTAAGGATCTGCAAAAAGTGGTCTTCAAAGTGGAACAAATGACCTGCGTAAACTGCGAGGCCAAGGTGAAACGCAACATCCCCTACGAGAAAGGGGTGAAGAACATGAAGACCGATGTGGAAAATCACACGGTGACGGTGACTTTCGATGCCGATGTGACGAATGTGGCCAATCTCCAAAAGGGCTTTGCCAAGTTCGGCTACAAAGCAGAGGTGCTGCAACCTGCCGCGCCCGTGAAAGCACAGAAGAAGTAATCGCTGCCGGTGCAAACGTTCTTCTTTCGGCGCTCCCTCCCCACCGTGTGCCCCACGGTCGGCGGAGGGAGCGTTTTTTCATCCCTATCCTCTTCATTTTCGCCGAGTTGCAAATCGAAAACAAAAGATTTTCCTGCCCCGGAACGAGGAGTTGCACACAACGGCACACCACCTGCAAGAAAAACAAGACACGTTTTGTGCAAAAGTTGAGCGTTTTCGCGCGAAAGCAGGGAGTTTTTCACCCAAAGACTTGCACTTTTTCGCTGCCCTGCTGCGGGCTACTTTAATTTGCGCTCGACATCGCGCGAAAACTTCCACTTCCGGTCATTGCCGCCGCCCAATAGACTGGCCGCGGATGGCGCAAGCGAAAAGAAAAAAAGCATGTCGAGAGACAACTGCCGCGGGAAAGCTTCGCCGTTTTTTGTCTTGACAACGAAAAAGTCGTACTTTTGCAGTAACGAATAAATTGATAAAAAAGCACTTCCAAACATAACGTATGAATTTCGTAGAAGAACTCAAATGGCGTGGGATGATCCACCAAATGATGCCGGGCACCGAAGAACTCTTTGACAAGGGCATGGTGACGGCCTACGTAGGTATCGACCCCACAGCCGACTCTTTGCACATCGGCCACCTCTGCGGTGTGATGATGCTGCGCCACTTGCAGCAAGCAGGCCACAAGCCCCTCGCGCTGGTGGGAGGAGCTACCGGTATGATCGGCGACCCCTCGGGAAAGAGCGCCGAACGCAATCTGCTCAACGAGGAAACGCTTCGCCACAACGTGAACTGCATCAAGGAACAGCTCTCGCGCTTCCTCGACTTCGACAGCGATGCGCCCAACGCCGCCGAACTGGTGAACAACTACGACTGGATGAAGGATTTCTCCTTCCTCGATTTCGCCCGCGAAGTCGGCAAGTGCATCACCGTCAACTACATGATGGCAAAAGACAGCGTGAAGCGTCGCCTCAACGGTGAATTTGCCGAAGGCATGTCGTTCACGGAATTCACCTACCAACTCCTGCAAGGCTACGACTTCTTGCACCTCTACGAGACGAAAGGTTGCCGTTTGCAAATGGGCGGTAGCGACCAGTGGGGCAACATCACCACCGGTTTGGAACTGATCCGCCGCAAACTCGGCGGAGAGAACGAGGCCTTCGCCCTCACCTGCCCCCTCATCACAAAGGCCGACGGCAAGAAATTCGGCAAAACGGAACAAGGCAATGTGTGGCTCGACCGCCATCGCACCACACCTTACGCCTTCTACCAATTCTGGCTCAACGTGGGCGATGAAGAGGCCGAACGCTACATCAAAATCTTCACAAGCCTGCCCAAAGAAGAGATCGATGCCCTCATCGAAGAGCATCGTCAAGATCCCGGCCGCCGCGTGCTGCAAAAACGCCTCGGTCGCGAAGTGACCGTGCTCGTACACGGCGAGTCGGACTACGAAATGGCGGTGGAAGCCACCAACATTCTCTTCGGCAAAGCCACGAAAGAAAGCCTCCTCAAGCTCGACGAAGAAACCCTGCTCGCGGTCTTCGACGGCGTACAGAAGTTTGAGGTGAACCGCGACCAAGTGGTGGGCGCGAAGGCCGTCGACCTGCTGGCCGAAACCACCCAATGCTTCGCTTCTAAAGGCGAAATGCGCAAACTCACCCAAGGTGGCGGCGTGAGTCTCAACAAAGAGAAGCTCGAAGCCTTCGACCGCGAGATTACTGCCGAAGATCTCCTCGACGGCAAGTATCTCTTGGCGCAAAAAGGCAAGAAGAATTACTATCTGCTCATCGTTCGCTGAGCAACGACGCCCCCGGCGCGACAGCCGCTCGCGCCTCCCTTATTATTGTCGGAAGAGGCCGTTGGGCAGCTTCCGACTTTTTTTGTGTTCATCCGACATCTCGAGTGCTGCGGCCATCGTGCAGGGCATGTCACCTCAGGTAAGGTTATTGCTGTCCGCTAAATGTTGAAAGTACGAGGGGGAGGAGAAGCCCCTCCACTTTCTCGCCAATGTTGTGAGCTTTCGGTGAAAAGGAGTCCGTTTTCAGTCAACCACCGTCCGCGCCGTCGCAACTGCTCGGTCGCTCTCACGCGCGCGCGTTATGCGCACACAGCAAGTTTTCGTTTTTCTGCCTTCACCGCGTGCATTTTTGACCACAATCGGCTGATAACAAACACCTTACAGGTGAAGGCTTCACCTTGCAAATACGTGTTAAAAATCTCCGCAATCATTTGGATCACAGCGCGTTGTGGGTGAAGGCAAGCGGGTGCACTTTTCGGCGCGCTGTCTTCACCTTCCGCGCCGCCGTGGAGCGGGACACTTTGCTCCGTCGTTTTTGTCATGCCGCCGCCCTGGGTTGGGTGCGTTGAGGTGAAGGCAGCTGCCTTCACCCATAAGTCATTGAGCAAGAGGAAGATAGATCGTTTTGCCAAATAGTGAAACCTTCACCCGCAAGACGCTTATTTTCAGCGAGATACAGCCGAAAGGTGAAGAGGTGAAGGCAAAAAAACGAAAAATGCCGGACGCGCGCATGTACGCGCGCGTTGGGGCTGTGGCTGAAGTTGGGGCCAGGTGCCCTTAGAAAAAAGTGCTTCTCCTCGTTGCCGCAGCACGCCCCATGTCGGATGAACCAAATATTATAATGAGAGAAGGTTTCATGAATCATTAGATCATCTTACACCCAAAGACGTATATTTAGGACAAGGGGAGAAAATCAAAAAGATAAGAGAAATAATAAAGCGAAATTCAATCAACAAAAGAATTTTCGACAATGAAACATCAGAGTAAATAACTACATTTGCAGATGTGCTCTTTTGTTTGACAACGTACAATCAATCGGGGAACAAAAAAAGAACAGTATATAAACATATCAGGGTTGACTGTTGGACAGGCACAAGAAAAGCTTCCTAAAAAAGTAGCACAAAATCCTCGTGTCCAAGACGCTCTTAAAAGGCATTGAAGTATTGATGAAAAAAAGAAGCATAACGGTTCGCTATAACGAAGAGGGGATCCCGTATATTACACCCAAGTCAGGTTGTTATCTTTCCTTTCAGATCTCACCTATAGGAGGTGAGATTGAAATTTTGGGTAATGAAATCGGATTACAGCTTCTTGCAAGGAGCATCTTAGGTATAGCTAAAATGGAGGAGGTGGATATGACATATCATATCCACCTAGATGAATTGTACTCCTTAAATAAAGAAGGTAAGAGTTTTGTTATTCGTAAAATACGAGAATGACGATCTTAAGTAAAGAAGTATGGAGAGTAGTAAAATTGCGACTTTCTATAACGACAAGGTGATGTCTATCGGATAAGGTGGGCTACCTCTTCGACGCCCTTGACCAAAAGCTCCGTAAATACCTCCATGGAGGAAAGATAGAGCAGTCGGGCGAGTGGCGTTTCAAGTACGACAAGGATGGACAACTCATCAAGAAGTACAAAGGCTCGGGCAAATGGTGGGACAGCAAACGAGACCGTTGGCAGTATGAGTCGAATCAGAATGGTGCATATTCCACCATGTAAGCTACGATAAAGAGACGAACACGATGGAGATGCAACTTACCCACAAGGAAAGTTATAAAGCTGTGTCCCATAAAGGCGGAGTTAAAGACCGTAAAGATCAGACAGGCCAGAAATATAAACGTAATAGCTATGCTAAATAATCTGCTCATTGATAACATTACAAACAAGCAAATCATAGGGGTTCCTTTATCTAAGGATATGATTGCAAAGTTCTTCATTGAGTGGAACTTCTCAGGGAAAGGTGCATACATCGATTTCTTATCTCAATATAATGGCTTATTTTTTCCCGAGGGATTGCTTCTTGAGGCATCAGCACACGAGATTGAAATGGAGGTGGAGACATTCTACGATCTTTGTGGAAGACTAGAGCGCTACTGGGATATTGCAAAAGATAATATAGACATCCCTAAGAAATTTACGATGTCGCACATCCCTATAGCAGACGATGCAGCAGGTAATGAGTATTGGATAAACCTGATAACAGGAGAGGTCGTATTCATCGAAGTTGAATATGGGATTCCAGAGGGGGTACATATTGTCGCTGATAGCTTTAGTACATTCTACTCTGCTCTACGCCCAATGCATTAGTGCTGGGGGATTGGGCTCCCTCAATGTCGGGTCTAACGGCTATGAGTATCCCCCACTTTAGCTCAGAGCGTCAGTAAGGCAGCTTGGGCTTTGAGTTGGAGCGTATGCTCCCAGGGGGTATCTCGCAGAGCTTCGCCTATGACAACATCGGCAGGCTTGTCGATAGCAAGACACGCCAGTCTACGAAGGTACGCAGAGAGCGTAGATACCATTGGGGTAAGGCTGATCGCCTGCTCAAGACCGAGGATAGCCGTTATGGCACTACGTCGTACGAATATAGCCCAACGGGGCATCTGAAAAGGCAACCTATGCCGATGGCACAGAAGAGTATCGTCTATCGGACAAGGTGGTCAACCTCTTTGACGACCCTGACCGCAAGTACCTCCAAGGTAGGAAGATATAGCAGTCGGGCGAGTGGTGTTTCAAGTACGACAAGGATGGATAACTCATCGAGAAGTACAAAGGCTCGGGCAAATGGTGGGACAGCAAACGAGACCGTTGGCAGTATGAGTGGAACCAGAACAGCACGCTCAAGGTGGTTAAGTCACCCCACAGAAAGCGACCTGCACAGTTTACCTACGATGCCTTCTCCCGCCTCTGTAGTTTATCTCTTGGGCTCTGTTGCCAAGGAGAAAACAGAAGGGACGTACGCAAGACGGCTACCGTATTTTCGGGAATGGAAAATCAGGTAAAACGACAAATAAGAATCAACATCACAAATTCCCCTCAGGCTTGGGGTCCCCCTAGCCTGAGGGGAAGGACGAAGGAGAATCTTACACACTTTCGGACATTACCCGTCTTTCATGGCTTCGTTGTAGAGGATGCTGATCTGCTGGATAGAGGCGATAATGGAAGACAATTCACGGAGATGCTTCTCAGTGGACTTGTCCTTTGTAATAACCTTGAACGGCTCGCCTAAGACTCGGGCTCTCACATAGTCGCTCTTGTGTACGTTGTCAAACAAAAGTGCAAGAGAACAATAAAAATGAGAACATCAATGCCATCAAATAACTCAGCTCTGTTCCTCTTAGCAAGTGTTGCGATGGAAGACACTAAAACAACATACACAAGGAAAATTCATCAGTGGAAAGTTTGGGAAAATAACAAATAAAAATGAGGAATAAACCAAGAAAAGAATTTTAAGTTTACACGCTTTTTAGGACAGTACCCCTATGTTGGATGATATTATCTATTGGGCAGAATACTATCTAGCCAAAAGACAAGACCATTCTTTTCGAGGACGGTGGCTCTCAGATACTCTATTTGTTATTACCCTCTGCTTGTTGTTTAACCTCCTGACCCTCTTTTATTGCGTTGAATTTTATCTAGGCTGGGATATTATACAGCATATCCCTATAACTTCTAGGCGAGAATTTAGCTCATGGCTGTATGCGTCTCTTTTCTTTATCCCCGTCTTGTCTCTCTTATATTATAAGTACTTCCGAAAAAGTCGTTGGAGGCCGTTTATTAAGAGCTATAGCCATAAATCATCTCGAGAGAAGATTGTTGGGAAAATCATATTTTGGAGTTATATGGCAGGAACCTGGGGGAGCTTCATTCTCTGTTTGTACTTCTTCAATCATTAGAAAGATCTTGAAGGAGCCACCGAGACTACAAGTATCCTTGGGACAGTATTTCGGGGCTCGTTTACTTTCAATATGTAAGATGATTGTATTACCTTTGTATTCCTCTCGTAGATACTTGTGGTGATACAATCCCCAAGCATGATATAGAAAACAGCTGTTCATAGCTGCATATTGGTTGGTGCTAATTCAAATATACAATTTGTTCAGCGGTTTTCCTCTTTTTAGAACCCCAT
Organism: uncultured Prevotellaceae bacterium; assembly: GCA_963542795.1. Taxonomy (GTDB): domain Bacteria; phylum Bacteroidota; class Bacteroidia; order Bacteroidales; family Bacteroidaceae; genus Alloprevotella. The sequence continues at coordinate 85,657 of CAUTYW010000004.1, forward strand.
CACTCCAAATGGCGGATGAACCCTTTTTTTGCAACATTTCCCCACGAAGACGGCAGCGACTCCAAAATAATTTATTATTTTTGCTCGTATAATCGCCGGTGGGCTTAGACAGTACGTCTTTGTCCACATTAAATGCATACGTAAATATGAAGACACTCCGAGTCATCATCAGCGGCGGCGGAACAGGCGGACACATTTTCCCCGCCATCGCCATCGCCAACGAGGTGCGCAGCAAACGACCTGACGCAGAGATCCTTTTTGTGGGCGCTGAAGGCCGCATGGAGATGCAACGCGTGCCGGCAGCCGGCTACCGCATCGAAGGTTTACCCGTCGCCGGTTTCGACCGCAAACGCTTGTGGCGCAACTTCGGCGTCTTGATTCGTCTGTGGCGCTCACAACGAAAGGCACAACGCATCATTAAGGAATTTCAACCTCAGGTGGCGGTCGGAGTGGGCGGATATGCCAGCGGCCCCACCTTGAACGTGTGCGGCAAAATGGGTATCCCCACTTTGTTGCAAGAACAAAACTCGTATGCGGGCGTGACCAACAAACTCTTGGCGAAGCGTGCGCAGCGCATCTGCGTGGCCTACGACAAGATGGAGCGCTTCTTCCCCGCCGATCGTATCCTGCTCACCGGTAACCCGGTGCGACAAAACCTGCTCCACCCCACCCTCTCGCAGGCCGAAGCACGCCGCGTACTCGGGTTGCGTCCCGATGTGAAAACCATTCTCGTCATCGGTGGTAGCCTTGGCGCCCGAACGCTCAACGAGAGTGTGCTCAGCGAGCGCTCGCTCCTCGAAGCCCACCCCGAAGTGCAGGTGCTTTGGCAAACGGGCAGCTATTATAAAGAGGCCATCGCAGAAAGCCTCAAGACGGAGGGGCATCCCGACAACCTCGTGGTGACAGACTTCGTCACGGACATGAGTGCGGCCTACACGGCGGCGGATCTCGTGATCAGCCGAGCCGGTGCTTCGAGCATCAGCGAATTGGCGCTGTTGGGAAAACCTTCCATTCTCGTCCCTTCGCCCAATGTGGCCGAAGACCATCAGACACACAATGCCTTGGCACTCGTCGAGAAAGACGCCGCACTCTATGTGAAAGACAGTGAGGCGTACGACGAACTGATGCCCCTGGCGCTGAAAACGGTGGGCGACGAAGCACAACTAGAAAAACTCTCGCACAACGTGCGACAACTGGCGCATCCTGATGCGGCTTCCCGCATTGCCGATGAGGTGATCCGCTTGGCCGAAGCAGCGCAAGGCGCCCAATAACCCTTATTCTCCGCAACTGATTGCAATGCAATATACTTCCGTTTTCTTCCTCGGTGCCGGCGGCATCGGCATGAGCGCTCTCGAACGCTACTTCAAACAACTCGGCTGCTTCGTGGCCGGCTACGATCGCACCCGCTCAAATCTGACCGACGCACTCGGCGAAGAAGGGATTGCGCTCCACTTTGAAGACGACCCCGAACTCATCCCCGCAGCCTGTCGTGACCCGAAAAACACACTCGTGGTCTATACGCCGGCCATCCCCGCCGACAACCGCGAATTGCAGTGGTTTCGCGAGGGCGGATTCGAGATTCACAAACGCGCACAGGTGCTCGGCACGCTCACAAAGACCAAGAAGGGACTTTGCGTGGCGGGAACGCATGGCAAAACGTCGACTTCGGCCATCACCGCGCACCTGTTGCACGAGAGCGCGGTGGATTGCAACGCGTTCTTGGGCGGAATCACGAAAAACTACGGCACGAACTACATCCTCGCGCCCGAAAGTGATTTTGTTGTCATCGAGGCAGACGAGTTCGACCGTTCTTTCCACCACTTGCGCCCCTATGCCACGGTAATCACCTCGGCCGATGCCGACCACTTGGACATCTACGGCACAGAAGAGGCCTATCTCGAAAGTTTTTCGCACTACACCTCGCTCATTCAACCGGGCGGAGCGCTCATCACGCACCGCGGTTTGCGCTTCACCGAGCGTTTGCAACCGGGAGTGCGCCGCTATGACTACGCGCGCACCGAAGGCGACTTTCATGCGGAGAACATTCGCATCGGCGGCGGGCGTATTGTCTTTGATTTGGTGTCGCCTTTGGGCAACATCAGCGACATCGAACTCGGCGTACCGGTGAGCATCAACATCGACAACGGCATTGCCGCCTGCGCTTTGGCGCAAATTGCCGGGGCTTCGGCCGAAGAGATTCGAGAAGGCATGCGCACCTATGCCGGCGTCGATCGCCGTTTCGATTTCAAAATCAAGAACGACCGCTGCGTTTTCCTCAGTGACTACGCTCATCACCCCGCAGAAATCAAACAAAGCATTCAGTCCTTGCGCGAAGTCTTCGACGGCCGCAAGATTTCAGCCATCTTCCAACCCCACCTCTACACCCGCACGCGCGATTTCTATGGTGACTTTGCCGAAGCGCTCTCCTTGCTCGACGAAGTGATCCTGCTTGACATCTACCCTGCGCGCGAACTGCCGATTGAGGGGGTGACTTCACAACTTATCTACGACCGCTTGCGTCCCGACATGCAACGTCGAATGGCGCACCTCCAAGATTTGCCTAAAATCGCCGAAGAAGAAGACTTCGACGTCCTGGTGGTGCTCGGTGCCGGCGACGCAGACACCTATTGTCCCCAAATCGCAGATATCCTTCGGGCGAAATATCAGATAGAAGCCTAAATTGTTTTCGCTCGACTGAGGCCTTTCGTGTTCGCAGCGCACCACCGCGGCACGACAAATGCCCACTCCGCGCTGCCGATCCACAACACGTATTGTTTTCCTCGTTCGTACCTCGGTCTCTCCACCTACAGTGCCCCCGCTATGCGCACGCTACTCAAACTTATTCTGCTGTTTTTTGCAGTTGCTTACCTGATTTTCGCCACAGTGACCTTCTTGTGGCGAAAAGATGACACACCGTGCCGCACGGTGAGTATTGTCATTGCCGACAGCGCGCAAGCCACACTCATCACACGCGATGCGGTGGAGAAAATGCTACACAAATCGGGGCACTACCCTGTGGGGCAAAGCATGAAAGACATCAATTTGCTGGATTTAGAACAGCAAATCAAGAAAAATCCCTACATTAGCGAAGTCCTTTGCGTGAAAACACCGGGAAATTGTGTGCGCATTCACGTGTCACAACGACTCCCCTTGCTCCGCATTATGAATGAAAAAGGCGAAGACTACTATGTAGACAACAAAGGAGTGCGCATGTTAGCCAAAGGTTATGAAGCCGATGTTGCCATCATCACCGGACAAGCAGACGAACTCTACGTGCGGAGACATCTTTTGCAGTTGGGGATGATCATGCACGACGACGAATTTTGGAACAGCCAAATCGAACAAATCAATGTTTTGCCCAACGGCAATGTAGATTTGGTGATGCGCGTCGGGAAACCCCTGGTACATTTAGGCACACCCGACAAACTCAACCGCAAACTGCGCAACCTGCGCGCCTTTTACGAAAAAGTGCTTCCCAAAGTAGGATGGCACAAATACAGAGAAATCTCCGTCGCCTACGAAAATCAGGTGATTGGTATTAAATAACGCTTTCAAAGATCCTCCCTTATATGTTCACAGACCCCAACAGTCCCTTTTATGCGGCCATTGCCATCGGCTCTACCAAAGTCACCGGCATGGTCGGACGCGTAGACAGCGAAGGAGCTGTCAATGTGCTCTCGTATATGGCCATTTCATCTACCGACTTCATTCGCAAAGGTCGTGTATATAATGTAGATAAGATGACGCAGTGCCTCAAGAGCATTCGCGAGCGCATGGAGAATCAACTCAATTGCAACATCAAACAAGTCTATGTTGCCCTCAACTGTCAGGGCATGCGATCGACGACACATCTTGAAGAGCGCACTTTCCCGCAAAGAATTACGGTGCAACAAGAGTTGATCGAATCGCTCAAAGCTGACAACCGCGATAAAATCAGCCAAGATCAGATCCTTATCGACTCGCTTCCGCTCGAATACACCATGGGTACTTTCTCGACCAACGAGCCTGTGGGCGTGATGACGGATCGCATTCGTGCGCAATTCCTCAATATCATTTGCAATGCCGGTGCCATCGAGACCATCGAGTCCTGTTTCCGCAAAGCCGGTCTGCCGATTGCACGTCATACGATGGCCGCCGATCGTTTGGCCAACGTGATGACCGACGAAAAAGAGCGCAGCACCGGTTGTGTCTTTGTGGACATGGGCAGCGAAACCACCACCGTTGCAGTCTATCGCGGCAAATTGCTCCGCCACTTTGCCGTTCTTCCGCTCGGAGGACTGAACATTACGCGCGACATTGCGGGCATTTTCAACTGCGAAGAGAGCGAAGCTGAAGAATTCAAGCGCACTTACGGTTATCCCGAGGCGAATCGCACCGACGACAACAGCGAAGTGATCCATCTTCGTGACGGCGGTCGCGCACGTCCCCTCGCTGAATTGTATGATATCATCGAAGCGCGCACTTCGGAGATCGTGCAAAACATCAAAGCGCAGATCGAATATGCCGGATATGACAGCGACACGCTCGTCAATGGCCTCTACATCACCGGAGGAGCCGCGCAACTTCCGCACCTCAACGTGGCCTTTGCCCAATACTTCCCCAACTGGAACGTGCACTTCGACCGGCTGCCGAACGCACTGGCCATTCGTTGCAACGAAACGCTCTTCAACGAAAATGCCATCTACAATGTCGTGCTCTCAGTCATCCGCAATGCCGATTCCAACTGCAACGCCGGCGCACGAGCACAGACTGAAAAAGAACCGGTACTCTTCAAAGACGATCCCGATCCCTCGGTTGAGCAGACTGTAACTCCGGAAACTAACATCACAACTCCCGAGCAGGTAAATCCTCAAGTCACCCAGAACGAGGAAACCACTCCCCAGGAGAAGAAGGAAGAGAAAGAAGAACAGAAGGAGGAGAAAAAGCGACCTAAAGAGAACAAGGGAAAGAATTTCCTCAAATCACTCAAAAGTTTCCTCAACAACATGGTTACCGACGACGAGTAATCGTCGCGGTCGCTCCGCTTCCCCCCTTTTCGCTCGAAATCCCTCCTCGCGCATGATTTCCCAGCCTTGAAATTAGCCCGAGTTCATGCTTTGCCGCTATCTGTCCACGTCTTCTACGCCCCTTCTCAGCGCCTAAATTCTCTTACCCACGTCCGTCATGCCATCTCCCAAGCGCGAACGCAAAATCTTGATAGACCTCGACGCACAGCCGATGCCGTTACCCGACATCGTGATCTCCGACCGGCCGGAACTCGTGGTCGATTTGGGCAATCTCCGCCAACCGTCGAACATCAAGGTCATGGCCATCGGACAAGGCGGCATCAAAGCCGCACAGGTGCTCATCGAAAAGGGGTATACCGGTGTGGATTACATAGCCTGCGACACAGATGCCGCCCTGCTTGCTGAATCTAATATCCCCATTCGGCTGCAATTGGGAAATTCCGGCATAGGTTCGGGCAACAATCCGGCATTGGCGCGTGACGAAGCCATCGCTTCCACCGACAAAATCATCAGAGCACTCGCCGGAGAAACGATGATTTTGTTCCTATTGGCCAGTTTCGGCGGAGGTGTCGGCACCGGTTGCACACCGGTCATCGCACGCATCGCACGAAGCCTCGGCATTACCACAACAGCGGTCATCACCACGCCATTTCTCTTCGAGGGCATCGAACACATCGACCGCGCACTCGACGGCATTCAGGTCTTGGTCGAAGAAGTCGACAGTCTTCTGGTGATTAACAATGAGAAACTCCTCATTACCCACCCCGAACTCACGCTGCAGACCGCCTTTGCCAAATCCGATCTCGCACAAGCCGAACCTGTCGCCTCACTTTCGTCTATCACCGTCGACACCACCGCACCCGTAACCATCGGCCTTCGCCAAATGCGCGATTTTCTCGGGCGGGGCGGCGTAAGTTTTCATTCGGTCGGCTATGCACGCGGCCCCGGACGCTTGACCCGTGCCATAGAAGACGCCCTGCGCTCCCCACTCGTGGCCGACTATGACATCTATCGCGCCAAGTGCGTTGTCCTCTTTATCCAATACAGCGAGCAATCCGTCGCCGGCAACGGCGAACCTCAAGAAGGACTCAAAATGGACGAACTTTCGGAAGTGAATCGCTTCTACGACTCGTTCTCCAATGAGATCGATTTCTACTGGGGATTGGCGCCCGACGAGACGTTAGGCGAATATGTCAGTGCCACGATCTTTGCCGGCGGTTTCAGCCTCGAGGACATCGGCGGCATGCGCGAACATATTGATGCCACCACCACGGCTCGCGACCTCGTTCGCGCCAGAGAAGAAGCCATTCGCGAGCGAAGAAGGGCAGAATTCTACGGTCTCAGCGACCCTTCCCCCCTGCCCTATCCTCGCCACGCCGTCTACATCTTCCAACCCGACGACCTCGACAACCCGGAAGTTATTCGCATGGTCGAATCTTCCCCCACCGGTCGTCGTTCTCCTGAGCTACACGCACAAATCGTGCGCCGATCGCTCATCCCCCCTCCCCAATCATCCACCTCCGATTCGGAACAACCTCACCAACATGTCTGATAACGCCTCCCATCCCAACGAAAAGAAACACTTCGAGCCCCTTGTGGAAATCACTCCCACCAAGAAACCCGAAGCCCCCGTAGCCATCATCAAAGTCATCGGTGTCGGTGGCGGCGGCGGAAACGCCGTTAGCAACATGTATCGCGAGAATGTCGAAGGCGTTCGCTTCCTCGTCTGCAACACCGACGCCAAAGCCCTTGCAGACTCTGCCGTCCCCAATCACGTACAACTCGGCCCCGGTCTCGGCGCCGGCGGACGTCCAGAACGCGGTCGCGCCTTGGCAGAGGAAAATGTCGAATCCATTCGCGAAGCCCTCGAAGACGACCTCAACATGGTGTTCATCACCGCAGGTATGGGTGGGGGTACCGGAACCGGTGCCGCCCCTGTCATTGCACGAGAGGCCATGGCCAAGGGTATTCTCACCGTCGGCATTGTCACCATCCCCTTCCTTTTCGAGCAAAAGCTGCAAGTCAACAAAGCACTCGACGGCGTTGAGTGCATCAGTAAGGAGGTGGACGCCCTGCTCATCGTCAACAACCAGCGTCTTTTCGACATCTATCGCGACCTCACGGTGAAAGATGCCTTCAAAAAAGCCGACGACACCCTCACCGACGCCGTGCGTTCCATCGTCGAAATCATCAACATGGGCGGAAGCGGCAGTGTAAACCTCGACTTCAGCGACGTCGACACCTGTTTGCGCGCAGGAGGCGTGGCCGTCATGTCCACCGGCGTGGCCACCGGCGAGGACCGATTGCGCAAAGCCATCGACGCAGCACTCGAATCTCCCCTGCTCAATGATCGCGACATCCAAGATTCCAAGTCGCTTCGCCTCGCCGTCTTCAGCCCCGAAGATCCGGTTCACACGTTGAAGATCGATGAAATGGATCACATCGACAAGTTCATGAAGGACATCAACGCCAATGTCGATTTCAAATACGGCTTGGCCACCGATCCCACCCTCACCGACGACCAAGTACGCGTCATTGTCCTCGCCTCCGGCTTCCGCAATGTCACCGCCCACCTCACCGAAGAGGACAATCATCCCCTCACCGAAGAGGAAACCGAACGCATCAACGCCGAAAATGAGCGCATCAGCAACTACTACGGATGCGAAAAGGGCGAACGCACCCGCTACACCCGCTACTATGTCCTCAAACCCGAAGACCTCGACAACGAAGTGCTCATTTCCGACATCGAGAACATTCCCACCATTCGCCGCACCGACGGCGATTTGCGCCGCATCCGCCAAAACAGCAACAGTGCTGAGCCGATGGTAGCCCCCACCCCCGAAGAGGAAGCCCCCCAAACTGAGCCCAACGAATAATACAGACCATTCGCACGACCGCAAGAAATGGGTTGCCCCGACCGCATTTTGCCCAAAGGCAGCGCCGGACGCAGCAACTCCCCGCGAGCACTGCGAACTTCACACCCCTACCACTATGCTTTTCGACCAGATCAGCACCGACATCATGTCGGCCATGAAAGCGCACGACAAGGTGCGCACACAAGCCCTCCGCAACGTCAAGAAATACTTCATCGAAGCGAAGACCGCTCCCGGCAGCAACGGTGAACTCACCGACGAAGCCGCAATGAAGATCCTCGCCAAACTCGCCAAACAGGGACGCGACACCGCCGCCCTCTACACTGAGCAGAATCGCCCCGACCTCGCGGAGAGCGAACTCGCCGAAGTGGCCGTGATCGAGACCTACTTGCCCAAAGCCCTCACCGACGAGGAACTCACCGCCGCCCTCCGCGACATCATTGCCGAAGTCGGCGCCGCTTCGCCCAAAGACATGGGCAAAGTCATGGGCGTGGCTTCCAAACGCCTCGCCGGACGTGCCGACGGCCGCGCCATCAGCGAAAAGGTAAAGGCGCTCTTGGCCTAAACCACCGCAAAAGCAGAAAGCGGCGACAGCAATTCGCCCCACTTTCCCCATTCACACACGGGATTTGTCTTCAATCGCGAAGACAAATCCCGTTTTTTCATACCCATCTGCCGGCTATTCGAAGCGCCTCGGGCACCCCGTTTTCGAAACACCACGACTTTCGCCAAAAAGTTCACAACTTCCGCGCGAAACTCCCCTTGTTTTGCCCAAAAGAGCACAAGAAAATCTGCATACCACTGATTTTCTCTGCTTTTTTGGCAAAATCAACATAGAAGAAACGGCCGCCTCCAAAAAATATGCGTACCTTAGCCTATCGATCTGTTTCGTGCGACAAATCGTACGTCACCGGGTTGCGCTGCCCCTTGCTCAAAGGCGGGCAACGCACCCGCCGATACGGCACACAGCGCCACACATCGTGCCCGCTGTTTCCGCACCCACTCACGAAAGGCCGCAACCCCGATCGACAAACACGCCAAGCCCCTCGCAATTATGACCTACCAGTGGAACTACGTCCCCGCCCCTCCCGGCGAAGAAGCCGAAGGCCGAAGACTCGCCGAAGAATTGGGCATGCACCCCGTCTTCGGGCGCATGCTCCGCGAGCGTTGTATCTACACAGCCGCCGCCGCACGCCGATTCTTCCGCCCGCAACTCACCGACCTGCACGACCCGTTCCTCATGAACGACATGCAGGTGGCGGTCGAACGCCTCAACCTCGCCATCGCCCGCAAGGAGCGCATCATGGTCTACGGCGACTATGACGTCGACGGCGTCACCTCCGTGGCACTGGTCTATCGATTCATCAGTCGCTATTACAGCAACATCGACTACTACATCCCCGACCGCTACGAAGAAGGTTACGGGGTGTCGAAACGCGGTATCGACTATGCCGCCGAAACCGGTGTGCGCCTCATCATCGTCTTGGACTGTGGCATTAAGGCCGTCGAAGAAATCACCTATGCCAAGGAGTGTGGCATCGATTTCATCATTTGCGACCACCACGTTCCCGACGAGATTTTGCCCCCGGCTGTGGCCATTCTCAATCCCAAGCGCCGCGACAATCACTACCCCTACACGCACCTCTCGGGATGCGGCGTGGGTTTCAAGTTCATGCAGGCCTTTGCCGCCGACAATGGCATTGAGTTCAACCGCTTGCACGAGCTGCTCGACCTCTGTGCCGTGTCGATTGCATCGGACATCGTGCCCGTCACGGGCGAAAATCGCATCCTCGCCTACCACGGCCTGCGGCGCCTCAACTCCAACCCCTCCATCGGTTTGCAAGCCATCGTGGAGGTCTGCGGACTGGCCGACCGCGAACTGACGATGAACGACATCATCTTCCGCATCGGCCCCCGCATCAATGCCTCCGGACGCATGCAAAACGGCAAAGAAGCCGTCCAACTGCTGGTCGAAAACGACTACTCCACCGCCCTCAATCAGGCTTCGCACATCAACCTCTACAACGAGGCGCGCAAAGATCTCGACCGCAAGATGACCGAACAAGCCACCGAACAGGTCAGCGCCATGAAGGGGCTCGAAGAGCGTCGCGGCATTGTCATCTACAACGAGGAGTGGCACAAAGGCATCATCGGCATTGTGGCCTCGCGCGTCACCGAACAATACTACCGCCCCGCCGTGGTCTTGACCCGCTCGGGCGACATGGCCACCGGTTCTGCGCGCTCCGTCACCGGCTTCGACGTCTACAAAGCGGTGCAAAGCTGCGCCGACCTGCTCGAAAACTTCGGCGGACACACCTATGCCGCCGGACTCACGCTGCGAGTGGAGAACGTGCCGGAATTTTCGCGACGTTTCGAAGCCTACGTGGCCGAACACATTCTCGACGAACAGACACAACCCTCACTCGACATCACCGCTGTGCTCGACTTCAACGAGGTCGATTTCGAATTCTACAAGCAGTTGCGCAAATTTGCTCCCTTCGGGCCCGGCAACGAACGTCCCCTCTTCTGCACGCCCCGCGTCTATGACTACGGCACCTCGAAGGTGGTGGGACTCGGGCAGAAGCACATTCGCCTCGAATTGGTCGACAATAAATCGAACGCCGTGATGAACGGCATTGCCTTCGGCCAAAGTTCGCAGGCACGCTACATCAAAACGCGCCGCGCCTTCGGCATCTGCTACGCGGTGGAGGAAAACTCCCACAAACGCGGCGAGGTGCAGTTGCAAATCGAAGACATTCGTCCCTGTGAGTAAGACGATCGACCACTACACCCCACCTCCCGGCCAACCCGACGCGACCGACCGAGCCTTGCAGGACATTTGGGGCGAACCGATCTCGCCGGAGGGGGAGTTTCTCCCCGACACGGCGACATTACCCTCCACGCAACTCGCCACAGAGACGCCGGTCGATCGCAACGATCCGCGCGCGGTGTTGCAAGCCGGCTGGGGCTACGCCGATTTTCGCGGCATCCAACGCGAAATTATCGACAGTCTGCTCGCCGGCCACGACACCCTTGGTCTCATGCCCACCGGCGGCGGCAAAAGCATCACCTTCCAAGTGCCGGCACTCATGATGGAGGGCACCTGCTTGGTGATCACACCGCTCATTGCGCTGATGAAAGACCAGGTGGAGAACCTCCGCCGGCGAAAAATCCGTGCCACAGCCATCCACTCAGGACTGTCGCGCGAAGAAATCAACCGCGAGCTCGATAATGTGATCCTCGGCGAATACAAATTTCTCTACCTTTCGCCCGAACGCATCCACACCGAGCTCTTCCGCTTCAAACTCGCTTACATGAAAGTGAGTTTCATCGCGGTCGACGAGGCACATTGCATCTCACAATGGGGCTACGACTTCCGCCCCTCCTACTTGCAGGTGCGCGAAATCCGCAAACTCCTGCCCACCGTGCCCATCTTGGCGCTCACCGCAACGGCCACAGCTACCGTGGTCGACGACATTCAGACGCAACTGGGCTTCCGCGAGCGGCGCGTCTTCCGCATGAGTTTCGAACGCGCCAATCTCACCTATCTCGTGCGGCAGTCCGAAGACAAACTCGGCGATCTCATCGCCCTACTCCACCAAAGCGAAGGCTCGGCCATCGTCTATACGCGCTCACGCGGCGGAACGCGCGACACCGCCCTCGCCTTACAGAGCGCAGGCATCCCCGCGCTCTACTACCATGCGGGACTGCCGACAGAAGACAAGAACGCGCGCCAAGAAGCGTGGCAAAACGACCGCACCCGCGTGATGGTGGCCACCAATGCTTTCGGCATGGGCATCGACAAACCCGATGTGCGACTCGTCGTACACCTCGATCCGCCCGATTCCTTGGAAGCCTATTTCCAAGAAGCCGGACGAGCCGGACGCGACGGCGCACCGGCCGAAGCCATCCTCTTGACCCATCCGCGAGATGTGCGACTCCTCTCCCAACGCATCGCACAAACCTTTCCGCCGAAGGAGAAAATTCGCGAAGTCTACGACGATGTGGCCTACTACCTCCAAATTCCGGAGGGCGAAGGCGAGGAGCATTCTTTCGAGTTTGACCTCGAAGAGTTCTGTCGCCGCTTCCGCTATTTCCCCCTCACCGTGGTCAGCGCGTTTGCCATCCTCGAACGAGCGGGTTATCTCCTCTATACCGACAAACACGAGCGGCGTTCGCGCCTGATGATGATTGTCAAGCGCGAAGAACTCTATCGCGTGCACAATCGTGTGGCCGAGGGCGACAAAGTGCTCACCGCGCTCTTTCGCACCTACACCGGGCTGTTTGCCGACTACGTTTTTATCGAAGAAAAAGCCCTCGCCGCCGCGTGCGGCCTCAGCGAAGAGGTGCTCTACGAGAAACTGATGGCGCTGAACCGCGCGCGTTTGTTGCACTACATCCCGCACAAGAGCGTGTCGACGTTGCGTTATCTCACGCGGCGCACCTTGGGCGAACGTTTGTCCATCGGCGCGGACGCTTACGAGACGCGTCTCGACCAATACACGCGCCGCATCGAAGGCGTGGTACGCTACTGCACCGACCGAGACACTTGTCGCAGCCGAATGTTGCTCGAGTATTTCGACGATCCCGCCGCCCACGATTGCGGACGCTGTGATGTTTGCCGCCCCGCAATCGACCCTTGCACGCCCGATGCCCAATTGGAAGCGAATTTGTTTCGACTCCTGGCCGACGGTCGTCCGCACACGGTCGCCGAATGGCGCGTTGCGCAACTCGATGCCGAACGCGCCGGCCAACTGCTCGAGCAGTTCATCGAAGCGGGGCGCATTCTTTTCGACGGGGCACAACTCACCTTGCCCACAGCGCCAACTTCGCCCGAAAACTAAGCCCCCGGCGCACACGCATACGGTTTGTTTCACACCGCGTGCCCACTTTCACTTTTTTCCTCCTCAACCAACTGATTTCACACCGTGGTACTCAATTATATTTGGATTGCTTTTTTTCTCATCGCCTTCGTCATTGCCGCCTTTCGCCTCTTGTTTATGGGCGATTTCGACGTCTTTCCGGCCATTATGAACTCGACTTTCGAAACGGCAAAGACGGCTTTTGAAATTTCGCTCGGACTCACCGGCGTATTGTCGCTTTGGATGGGCGTGATGAAGATCGGCGAACGCGGTGGAGTCATTCAGTTTGTGGCGCGACTCCTCGGCCCGGTGTTCAAACGTCTCTTCCCCGAAATTCCGGAAGGACACCCTGTGGTGGGCAACATCTTTATGAACATCTCCGCCAACATGCTTGGCCTCGACAACGCTGCCACACCGCTCGGACTCAAGGCGATGGAAGGACTGCAAGAACTCAATCCGCAAAAAGATCGCGCGAGCAATGCCATGATTATGTTCCTGGTGCTCAACACAAGTGGGCTCACACTCATTCCGGTCTCCATCATGGTCTATCGTGCACAGCAAGGTGCGGCCAATCCCACGGACGTTTTCATCCCCATCCTCCTGGCCACCTTCTTTTCGACCCTGGCCGGCGTGATCGTCACCGCGCTTTTTCAGCGCATCAACCTCTTCAACCGCACCCTGCTGCTCACGCTCGGTGGCGCTTCGCTGGTCGTTGCCGGCATCATTTGGGGTTTCGCCTCGCTCGACGCCGAAATGATGAACCGCGTCGGCACAACGAGCGCCAACGTCCTCTTGTTCAGTCTCATTGTGGCCTTTATCGTGGCGGGACTTCGCCAAAAGATCAACGTCTACGACGCCTTTGTCGAAGGGGCTAAGGCGGGATTCGAAACAGCAGTGCGCATCATCCCTTATCTCGTAGCGATGCTCGTGGCCATCGGGGTGTTTCGCGCCAGCGGCGCGATGGATGCGCTCATCGACGGCGTGTCTTGGGCAGTTCAGCGCTGCGGTTTCGACGCACAGTGGGTGGGTGCGCTGCCCACCGCCTTGATGAAACCACTGTCGGGCTCCGGCGCACGCGGAATGATGGTCGACGCGATGACCACCCACGGAGCGGATTCGTTTGTGGGGCGCTTGTCGTGCATTTTCCAAGGCAGCACCGACACCACGTTCTACATTCTCGCTGTTTACTTCGGCAGTGTGGGCGTTCGCCACACGCGTCACGCCGTGGCCGCCGGCTTGCTCGCCGATCTGGCCGGCATCGTGGCCGCCATCGCCATTTGCTATCTCTTCTTCGGCTGAGTTCCGCGCATGGGCGACACGCCTTTCTGCCATTTTCGCTTAGAGAAAAAAGCCGCCCCTTGTTCCGCAGTCGAAATTAGACAACGACAGACGAACTGTTGGCCACACAGCATAAAAATAAGCCATTATTGGTTCATCCCACATTTGGAGTGAGGCGTCAACTACCGAAAGCCCTTTCTCGAAAATGCACCGGCCTCTCACTTCAGCCCCCAACGCGCACGCGTAGCGCGCGCGTCCGCTGTTTTTCGTTTTTTGCCTTCACCTCTTCACCATACGACTGTAAGAAGTTCGAAAACAGCGACTTGCGTGTGAAGGCTTCACCCCTTATTCCTTCACCGGTGAAGGCAAAAAAAGGGCTTTTCCTTCACACACAACGCACACTGTATCAACAACTTGCGGGTGAAGGTGAAGGGTGAAGGCAAGAATTTCGAACTCGCTGAGTGCGCGATGCGCAGGGGCGTGTCCGTTCGCGCGTACGGAGGTGCGGAGGAAGAAACGGCGAATGGCAGGAGCGGGAAGGAGCGTGCGTAGTTTCCCAAAAAATGGGGAGGAAGCAGAGAAAAGAAGAGGCGTTTCGTAAGAAAGTCCACAAGTTTTTGTTCAATCTCTCCCTTTTCTCAAAAATCGAAATATTTTTCTCGCAAAATCTTCGACAATTCGAAACTAAATCCTTACTTTTGCGCTTGACAAAACACAACTTCCCTTCATTCCGCCGCACTGCGGCGTCCATATAGCGCAAAGTCGAGGTACTGTCCCGACCATCCGGCGCAAACGCTCTTTGACCTACTGAACCGGCGCGACTTCGCCATATCCCGACCTATCTGAACAGGCGAAAAGCGCTACGCTCCGACGCGGGATGCGTCTTCACGCGACCGCGACGAGCTATAATAGAAGTTCTCCGAACTGCCGTCCACACAAGGTACAATCCACTATGCCACAATGACTTGCACCACCCTACCGGACTGCAAGTAAAACCGATTTTCGATCCACCGAGCACGTCTTGATAGACTTCCCCGTTGCCCCAATCGCCGTGGGCGAAGAAGATCATCGGATAGGACTTCGACGCGGAATGATGGCCGCATCACTCCAAATGTCGGATGAACTTTACATTATACCTCTGCACTTTCATTTCATAATCCCCATACCTCATGAAAAAAGCCCTCTCCACCACACAGGCTCCCGCCGCCATCGGCCCTTACTCGCAGGCCATTGAAGTGAACGGCACCGTTTATGTCAGCGGACAACTGCCGGTCGATCCCGCCACCGGCGAGTTTGTGCCCGGCGGTATCCAAGAACTCACGCACCGTTCGCTCACGAATCTCACCCATGTGCTGGCAGAAGCCGGTTTGACGCTCGACAATGTGGTGAAAACCACCGTTTTCTTGGCCGACATCGAAGACTTTGCCGCCATGAACGAGGTGTATGCGTCGTTCTTCAAAGCGCCTTTCCCCGCTCGCTCCGCAATGGCGGTGAAAACGCTCCCGAAAGGTGCGCGCGTTGAGATCGAATGCATCGCCGTGCGCTGATTGCATTACCTCCTTGCGCACAGCTATCACGTGGACATGGCGCAATGCGACACGACATGCGCGGTGCGAAACAAAAAATCCCCGTTGCCGATTCAACAAGAACCAGCAACGGGGATTTTTCTATGGGATAGCGAGGCGAGCGAAGGCATTTCGCGAACGAAAGCCGCGCCGCGTCGAAAGCGCAAGCGAGCCGTGCGTCAAATCACGCCTTGTGCCATCATGGCCTTGGCCACTTTCATGAAGCCCGCCACGTTGGCGCCGCGTACATAATTGACATATCCGTCAGGTTCCGTGCCATATTGCACGCAAGCCGCGTGGATGCTTTCCATGATTTGGTGCAAACGGCCGTCGACCTCCTCGGCCGTCCACGAAAGGCGCGCCGAGTTCTGGCTCATCTCGAGACCCGACACCGAAACACCGCCGGCATTCGCCGCCTTGCCGGGCGCATAGAGGATGCGCGCGGACTGAAAGAGGTGAACCGCCTCGGGCGTGCAGGGCATGTTGGCGCCTTCGCTCACGGCCATCACGCCGTTGTCGAGCAGCATTTGTGCGTGTTCGCCATTCAGCTCGTTTTGCGTGGCCGAAGGCAGGGCAATGTCGGCCTTGATGCTCCAAGGTTTCTGCCCCTCGAAGTATTGTGCCGTGGGATACTCCTCGGCATATTCGCGAATGCGGCCGCGATAGAGATTCTTCAGCTCCATGATGTAGTCGAGTTTCGCGCGATCGATGCCGTCGGGATCGTAGACAAAGCCGTCACTGTCGGACATAGTGAGCACCTTACCGCCCAATTCGAGTACCTTCTCGGCCGTGTATTGCGCTACATTGCCCGAGCCGGAGATGAGCACCGTCTTGCCTTGCAGATCGGTGCCGCGGGTGCGGAGCATTTCCATCAAGAAATAGACATTGCCATAGCCCGTTGCTTCGGGACGAATGAGGCTTCCGCCGAATTCACGGCCTTTGCCGGTGAGCACGCCCGTGAATTGGCGCGTATATTTCTTATAGGCACCGAACATGTAGCCCACTTCGCGGCCACCCACGCCGATGTCGCCGGCGGGTACGTCGCAATCCTCGCCGATGTTGCGGTGCAATTCGAGCATGAAGGCTTGGCAGAAGCGCATCACCTCGGCGGCACTCTTACCGCGGGGCGAAAAGTCCGAACCGCCCTTGGCACCGCCCATGGGAAGTGTGGTCAATGCGTTTTTGAACGTCTGTTCGAAAGCCAAGAACTTGAGAATACCCAAGTTGACGGAGCTGTGGAAACGAATACCGCCCTTGTAGGGGCCGATGGCGTTGTTGTGTTGCACGCGATAGCCCATGTTGGTGCGCACATTGCCGCGGTCGTCGGTCCACGTCACGCGGAAAGTGTAGATGCGCTCGGGGATGCACAGGCGCTCCATGAGGTTGACTTTCTCAAACTCGGGATGTTTGTTGTATTCCTCTTCGAGGGTGAAGAGCACTTCTTCCACCGCTTGGTGGTACTCGGGCTCGTTGGGAAAACGAGATTTCAGCGTTTCGAGCAGTTCTTTGGCGTTCATGAGGGGGATAAGTATTTGAATGTAAAGAAATACGGAGCTTTTATCGAATATATGCTGCAAAATTACTCAAACTCATGGACACCTGCAAAGCCACGCGGCAAAAAACAGAAAAAAGTTGTGGACTTTTTCTCCATCGACGCGAAAAAAAGGGCTTTGCCGTGTGGCGAATTAAAAAGAGAATGACTACCTTTGCTCTGTGTCACAGCACAAAAGACACACTCCACTGAATGAACATTCATTTCACTTACATAAATCCCAAAGAAAATGGCTTTTTTGACTAACGAAAAACTCGTGATCGTCGGTGCCGCCGGCATGATCGGCTCCAACATGGTGCAGAGCGCCCTGATGATGGGTCTCACTTCCAACATTTGCCTCTACGATGTATTCTCGCCCGAAGGTGTGGCAGAAGAAATGCGTCAATGCGGTTTCAACGACGCGAAGATCACGGCTACCACCGACGTGGCCGAGGCCTTCAAAGACGCCAAATACATCATCTCGTCCGGCGGTGCGCCCCGTAAGGAAGGCATGACCCGCGAAGACCTCCTCGCCGGCAACTGCAAAATCGCCGAAGAACTCGGTAAAAACATCAAGCAGTACTGCCCCGACGTGAAGCACGTGGTGATTATCTTCAACCCCGCCGACCTCACCGGCCTCGTTACGCTCCTCTACTCCGGTTTGAAGCCCGGACAGGTGACGACCCTCGCCGCCCTCGACTCCACTCGTCTGCAAAGCGCCCTCGCCAAGAAGTTCGGCGTGATGCAAAACGAAGTGAAGGGCTGCGCCACTTACGGTGGTCACGGCGAACAAATGGCCGTATTCGGCAGCGCGGTTGAAATTGCCGGCCGCAAACTCTCTGACCTCATCGGCACTGCCGAATTCCCCGAGGAAGAATGGGCACAAATGCGCAAGGACGTGACGCAAGGTGGCGCGGCCATCATCAAACTCCGTGGCCGCAGCTCGTTCCAAAGCCCCTCGTACCTCTCGGTTGAGATGATTCGCTCCGTCATGGGCGGCGAACCCTTCCGCTACCCCGCAGGTACTTACGTGAAGAACGAAAAGTATCAGCACATCATGATGGCCATGGACACCACCCTCGACGCCAACGGCTGCTCCTACAAGGAACCCGTCGGTACGGCTGAGGAAGTGGCTGCACTCGACGCCAGCTACGCTCACCTCTGCAAGATGCGCGATGAGCTCGTTACGCTCAACATCGTGCCTCCCGTGGCAGAGTGGAACAAGATCAACCCCAACCTCTAATCGCCCCGGGCTGATCGACCCCGACACGCGGCGCTCCTCCTTTTGCGGAGGGGCGCCGCTTTTTGTTGCCCCGCGCTTTTCGCCCGCTCACAACGAGTGAAACAAAAACAAACGCGCCTCCTGTCGCCCCTAAGTCGCCGACAGCACAACCGGAACTACCGGCTTTTTTGCACACTGCCACGCCTTCGCATCGAGGCACAAGTTGGGCGCGCTGAAAATGGACAACTTTTGCCCCAAAGTGGGGGACTTTCATCGAAAAAGTCCCCACTTTTCTTTCTCATCGCTCAAGAAAAATTTGCATCGTGACGATTGCCGTGCTAAAAAACTTATGCCGACAGAAAAAACGGGCGAACACTTCCCTTTCGCGCCCACCCCGTCGCACCACATCACTCCTCAAGAAGAATCGTCGAGCAAGATTTGCATACATCGCGCTTTTCGTCCTGCGAAACAGCCCGAAAATCACAAGATGATGGAAAGCAAGGCACCGGCTACCGCCGAGAACGACTACCGAATTGCACAAAACGCGCAGAAGGTCGGAAGTACCTATCGGAAACAGCCAACTTCGGATGAGTGCGTGGAGGTGAGTTATTTAACCCCATCGGAGCGGTTTCGGAAAACCTCTTCTTTGGACACGTTGCAGACGAAGTAAAACATAAAAATTGCCTATTCAGGTTGACAAAACACACATAAAACATAATCGTTGCAAGATCGCTCGCAGAAAATTCCACAAATATCGCCGCAATCTCGTATTTTTGTAACGAAATGTAGCCATATGAAAGTAATCGCATGCGATATGAATCACCATTGCGGCTCCTTTTGAATGAAGATGAACAGACGCACTTTCAAGAACTATAGCAACAAATTTCAATTTATCAGCAATATGCAAAGTACAAGTACCTCTAAGCAGTGGTTCTTCGGACTGTGTTGCACATTGTTGTTGTTATGCGCAAGCGCTCTCCCGTCAGCAGGACAAAACTGTCCGAACTTCGGGTGGAACGACTTCACCAAGTCGATTGTGCAGCCCAACTTGGACTGCAACAAGCCGGGCGAAGTGACGATACGCTACAACAACAACGTCGTCGGCGTCGACGAGGTGCACTATCAGTTCGGATCCGGAACCAGCGGCCCTTGGTTTCACGAAGTCGATGCCGCCGCGCCGGGATCGACCGTGAAGGCCGAAATCCCTACATCGATGAGCGGAAAATCGCTCTTTGTGCGCGTGACGACCAAGTGTGGCACCGACACCCGTTCCAATGTGTGGAACATGGGCAACATCATCGCACAAAAGACGGAAACCATCACCCTACAAGGCTCGAGCACACCGGCCGGTAGCGGTACGGGGTCGAGTGGTGGTATCACCGTGTGGCTCAATGGCCCCTCGGGAATCACAGAGGCCACCTTCAAGCTCTACAAGTGGCACGGCACTGCGGTGCTGGCCAGCCAACGCAGCACGCGCCCGTATGAGGGGGTGACGTTCTTCAATTTGGAGAAAGGCGACTACGAAGTGAAAGTAGAAGCCAAGCCGGCTTGTACCCCCACCACAACGGCTTCCAACTGGGACACGGATCACTTCAACCTCTCGAAGGTGATCTACGTCGGCTCATTTAATTTGCAGGTTACTTCTATCCCTGCACGCGGTACCTGTACCGGTGGTGTGAAAGTTGAGCCTTCGAAAGTGACGGGTGTGCAACAAATGGAGTACGTCCTCACCACACAGGCTGATCGCAACACCCCTATTCAGACCTTTACGGCCAACTATCCTAATTTTGCCCACACCTTTACGGGCTTGCCGGCCGGAGAATACACCGTGCGTGCGACAGAAAAGACCGGCAACAGCCAAGTGAGTTCGAACTTCAACGTAGGCAACCAAAATGCTTCGCCCGCTGTCACGGTCAACCACCACACTCTCCGTGGAGTGGCTGAAGGTGAGGTGAATATTCGCCTGGACAACACCACCGAGGCATGTCCGGCCAAACTGACCCTCACGCGCGACAACACGACTTCGGGGTTGCCCTTCACCACGATGGTGAAGAACAACATCACCGAAGAAAACACGCTGTTCGAGGGACTTACCGAGGGTAACTACACGATCACAGCCGAATATGGAGGTCAATCGTTCTCGGCGAAATTCGGTATCGCTCATTCGACTATGGGCTACTTGTACAACCGCGGCGTAACGCAGGCGAACAGCATCTGCGACCCTTCGGGTAGTGCCAACTGGTTGTTGTCGGGTGGTTTCTACTACAATCCGCTGGAAGTGAAGATCGTGGATCGCAACACGCAGAACCTCGTTCGTAAATTCACGCTTCCGGCAGGACAGACCTATTTCGAAACGAAGGGACTCTTCCCCGGCGACTACACGCTCACCGTGGGGTACGAAGCGGCGAACCAATTTACGACGTCTAATTTCTCGATTGCCCCGAAAGACAACGTACAAGGTAGCCTGAGCTTCACGCTCGACGATCCCACAGATTTTTGCGGCGACCAACCGATGGCGAAAATCGCGGTGAATTTCGTCGGTGCTGGTGGCATTGAAAACTACCCGGGCACACAAAAGTTCATGAACGGCGCCACTTTCGAAATCTATGACGCCGAAGGCAACTTCTTGTACTCGGGCAACATGCCGCAACTGACGGGCAATGCGAAATCGACTATTGAAAGTCCCTTTGCCCCCAACAGAGGCCAAATCAAGGTGAAGCCGACTTGCGGTTACCCGATTCTCACTTACACGCTCTCCAGCATCAATGGAATGAAGGGAGCTTATCTCTTCAGCCCTGATTTCACCTATCGTGGCTGCGGAAGCCGCGGAACAAACGTGGATCTTCGCGTGCTGGACACGAAGAACAACGTGGTACCGCTCATCACCTACACGGTGAAGAAGAAAACCGGGGAACTCATCGGCACCTACGAAATGAAGGAGGGCGTGAACACTGCCATCTTTGCCAACATGGAGCCCGGTGACTACGACGTGGAATGGTATCCGCAATGTAAGCCCGACCAGAAGCACCAAGAAACCTTCCGTGTGGAAGACAAGGTGAACGAAACAAGACGTGAAATTAGAGGAGCAGTCTGTGAAGATCAAGGTTATATTCGCATTGACTTCACCAGTTTCCGCAATATCAACGGCTGGCGCTACGAACTGATTCGAAAGAACGACAATAAACTGATGCGCGTCTATGGTAGTGTCAACAGCACTATCGTTTCATTCGAACGCGTACCGGCCGGCGATTATATCGTGAAAGCCATTCCCATTGTGGAGTGTGGTGATATTACGCCCGGTGAATTTGAAGTCACTGTGCCTGCCATTACCGCCGGATCAGAAATCAGCGACCCTATCTACCTTTGGACTCGCGACGCCGATGCATTGCCTTTCCAATATGTGGGTAAGGTACGCTACTACACGCGTCTTCCATATAGTTATGTCAAATGGCGTGTGCTGGATGTGGCCACGAATGCCGAAATCAAGAAGGGCGAAGTGCATCCGGTGGCCAACAACACGAGCACCTTCCCCATCGTCGTAGAGGGATTGCCCCACACTTACAAAATTGAATTTGAGACCCCTTGCGGAACATACACACGCATCGACTCGCTCAATTTGGCCAACCGCAAGCAATTGCCGGGCTTTGAACTGACCACCATTGCCGGTAACACCGAGTGCAACACAACGCCTTCGCTCACGGTGAAGTCGCGCCTGAAAGCGGTCGGGCTTCCCGACAAGGCCTCGAGAATCCAACTCTACAAGTACGTCGATAAGGGCGATGGCTACAAATGGCACTTTGACCAAGAGGTGGCGGATGCCAATGCGATCATCGAAACCAAGACCTTTGAGAACTTGGATCCCGGTATTCAATATTATGTGAACTACTTCTACGACGGAACGAGTGACCGACAGCAGATTGGTATCCCCGCCAACGCGAGTACCATGTCAGTACCTGTGTATACGTCGAGCTTCAGCCCGAAGGGCACGGCCATCCTCACTGTGATTCCCAACGCGGGGACTCCCGGTTCGACAATGGAGGTCGTGGTGACAGACAATCAGCAGAACGAAATCTTCAATAAAACGGTGTCGACCACCGAAGCAACGAAGATCGAGGTGAAAAAGCCTGCCACCGGTTTTACGGTCAAGACCAAAGTGCTCAACGGCTGCTTTAAGGACAAGACGTTCACGTCGTACCTTTATCCTACGACGACTCCCGCCTTTAGTTTCGACACGCGCACCAACAGGATGCAGTGTAAGAACGACGGTGAAATCACGATGATTTTGCCCGAAGCTTTCCACGATGTGGATCAAGTGCACTACACGCTGAAGAAAATAACGGGCACGCAATACACCGACGTGGCTGAAACGACGAAGCCGGCTGAACCGAAGACCTTCATCGGTCTGGAAGCCGGCACCTATGAGATCTCCGCTCGCGCAACGGTCTTCAAAGATGAGACCGGCCAACCGAAGGTGATGGACTTCAAACGCAACGTGCAGCTCACGACGCCTTATAGGGACGGTCTTTACGCTACGGTACGTCCGGACTACATGGTATCGACGCGAAGCGAATGCGCCCAAGGACGCATCGGTTTGAACATTGAAAAGGGATCGGGTAGATATCGCGTCTTCTTGAAGAAAACCCCCGACGGCGTATTGCCCGAACCGAAGGAACTCTTCACCGATGGTATCTACTCCTCGATGCGCAACAAGTTGTGGGGTGAAAACTTCAAGCCCGGTCACTATGCACTGACGGTGACGGATGGCTGTATGGAACGTGACATTCCCGATGCCGAGATTCTCGAAATGCCGAACTTGGCCAGTGCGACCTTGAGCCGTTGGTATATGAACGGCGACAAGCGCATGAAGAAAGAACTCGGAGAAAAAGTTGACTCGTTCTTGTTCCAAGTAAAATTCGACCCCTCGGCTTTCCCTGCCAGCTACCAACAGACGGCATACCGCTCTTATGAAGTGCAACTCGTGGGTAAGGGAGAGAATCCCGACGACACCCAGTGGAAAAGCAACTGGACTTCAGCCAACGATGGACGTCCTACGCTTGACAACTATTCAAAGCGCTTCAATAACTGTGATGGCGTGGACATCTTGCTTCGCATGAAGAACTGTCCCGGAACGCTGATTCGTGTTCCGGCTACAGCTCCTGTGATCAACATGTTCTACGGAAGCTGGCAATTGCTGAAGTGTAACACCGTGCAGTGGATCTTCACCGATGGTGAAATTGGCCATAAGTATCATCTGAAAGTCAAGAACACGACGGACAATGTGGTGGTTTACGAAAAAGACATCACTTACACCTCACGCGAACAATACCTCACGCGCGATCCGGAGTTGGAATTCCCCTCTGACAAGAGTTATTACTTAGAGATGACACCGTCAGACTATTGTGGTAATCCGGTCTATCATTCTCCCTACAACTTTAACCGCGTGGAACGTATTTACAGATACTCTTTGGACGATGGCCTCATCATGTCGGACTGCGATGGTCGCCGCTTGGCGATCTATGGCTGGACGGATTGTAAACTGCCGATGAAGTACTTCGTTTATGAAGTGACTGCTACCGGAGAGAATCTTGTTGCGCA
Source organism: uncultured Prevotellaceae bacterium (assembly GCA_963542795.1). GTDB lineage: Bacteria > Bacteroidota > Bacteroidia > Bacteroidales > Bacteroidaceae > Alloprevotella. The sequence continues at coordinate 109,589 of CAUTYW010000004.1, forward strand.
AAGTGGTAACTATGTTCCGGAAAGATGGTACAGCACCTATAAGTTCCTGAAAGATCACCGCTACATCATTCGCGTGGTGGAATACGGACAACCCGAAACGACCAAGATTGATCTTGTAGACTTCACGCTCAACTATCGTTTGCCCAGCGGCTACAAAAAGTCTGTTGACTATTTATGGTCTACGCAAACGATGTGTGGCTCGGCTTATGACGCTACGAAAAAAGCCTATAACTTGAATGCGCTTCATTGGTACTTCGGTCAAGCTGACTGGACTGGTGTTCCCGCTGTGGAGCAAAAGACTTATTATACCATTCCGAACATGAAGATCGTTGCCACGCAAAAGGAGGCTCCGCATCGCAAGTTTGTGTCGACAAAAGTGAGTCGCTACAATACGTTCCACATGAGACACGAAGCATGGAAGGAAGAACTTGCTGACGGATCACTCATCGACGCGGCTTATGCTCCGGAAGGTGAATACACCGTGGTGGCTCAAACGGATGGCTGCGGCGAGATCAACTTGGGAGACGAGTACTTGGGACGCCCGACGATCGATCTCTCGGCTTCGACCGTAACTTCGGCTTGTGATGGTAAGTTTACGGTTACGCCGAAGGGCACAATCACTTACCATGGTAGCACCGAAGAAGCGGAAATCACTTCGTTCTACGTTCAAGGTGATAACGCCAATACGACTCGCAACTGGGGCCAATCCTTCGATACTTACCAACGCCAATTCACGCTGGTGGTTAACATGAAGCGCAAGAGCGACGGTAAGACTTGTACGACGACTTGGCCTTTCTCGATGAGCAACTACGTGCTCGACTTTGACCAGTCTCAGAGCTTGA
>CAUTYW010000005.1:0-106137 GCA_963542795.1 uncultured Prevotellaceae bacterium
AGAGCGTCTGCCTTACAAGCAGAGGGTCGGGGGTTCGAATCCCTCAGCGCCCACACTGATTTTCCCGTTTCAGAAGACACCGATTCCCAATCGGGCGCTTAGCTCAGCTGGTTCAGAGCGTCTGCCTTACAAGCAGAGGGTCGGGGGTTCGAATCCCTCAGCGCCCACATCCCATGAAGCGACTCAGAAGAGTCGCTTCTTTTTTTATCCCTTCCCGGTTTGACTCCGAACTACGCCGTGGCGTGCGCAATGCACGTGAACGAGAGAGAATGGTATGCTAATTTTTCGGCATGCCTCCTCTCTTTTCGTCGAAAGAGCCTGCATAATGTGGCAGGCGAGTGGGAGAACGCGAACGCACCGACCGGCATATTGACGGCGTGCCGGCGCAACAAAAAAGGCTACGCCCCTCGAAAGAGCGTAGCCTTGTATGCCGTAGAAAAGGAACAGTCGGCCGATGAGCCGGGTTCTGTGCTTTGCGTTGCAAAGTGTTCGTCATTTATCTGGATGCGCCGTTGCCGACACATTCTATCGTTCTACCCTCCGACGTTTCTCCGTGGAGCAATCGGACGAGCCGCCCTCCGACGTCGGTTTACATGAACTTTCAGCTTCCGATGTGCACGGCTTGCCGTGTCACCACGACAACCGGTGGGCTCTTACCCCACCTTCTCACCCTTACCGCCGGGCGGTGCGAAACCTTGCGGCGGCGGTTCTTTTCTTCTGCACGAATTCGCCTTCGCAGACGACTTCCCATTAAGAAGCGGAACGCTCTACGCTGCCCGGACTTTCCTCACGCATCACAAGAATGCGGGCGACGAACTGTCCGACTGCGCCTTTTCTAACTACAAAAGTAGGAAAAAAAGTGGATACAAGGGGGAGTTTCGCAGAATTTGAGTACTTTCGCGTATATATTCAAACCATCTATCCCTTACACATGAAACGTTTCGTCCTATCCGTTGCCTTGATGTGTCTTACCGGTGCACCTTTGTCGGCACAAAACTACCAGCCCAGTCCTGAGAACCTCGAGAACCGTCGGCAGTTCGCGGCAGATCGTTTTGGCATATTCATTCATTGGGGCATTTATTCCCTCTTCGCACAAGGAGAGTGGTATTTGCAGGACGGACCACTTCGCAGAGAAGAGTATGCCAAGGCGGCCAATGCGTTCTATCCACATGATTTCGACGCCAACGCCTGGGCAAAGGTCTTCAAGAAGGCCGGCGCGCGCTACATCACGTTCACAACTCGACACCACGACGGCTTTTCAATGTGGAACACGCGGCAGAGCGACTACAACATCATGCACACGCCCTACGCAAAAGACGTCGTGGCACAACTTGCGGAGGCTTGTCGTGAGAACAACTTGGCACTCCATCTCTATTATAGCCACATCGATTGGATGCGCGACGATTATCCCATGGGGAGAACGGGGCGCCGGGTCGGAAAGGACGCTGCGAAAGCCGATTGGCCGCATTATTATGCCTTTATGAACCGGCAACTTACCGAATTGCTTACCCAATACGGGCCGGTGCGCGCCATTTGGTTCGACGGGTGGTGGGATCAAGATCAAAAGAAACCTGCTTTCGATTGGCAACTCCCCGAACAATATGCACTCATCCATCGTTTGCAACCCGGATGTTTAGTGGGCAACAACCATCATCAGCAGCCGAACGAAGGAGAAGACTTGCAATTTTTCGAACGCGACGTGCCCGGTGAAAACAAAGCAGGGCTGAGCGGGCAGGCCATCGGCCGTTTGCCGCTGGAGACCTGCGAAACGATGAACGGCATGTGGGGCTACAAAGTGGCTGACCAGAACTATAAGTCGACCGATCAGTTGATCCGACTCTTAGTACGCACGGCTTCGAAAGGGGCCAACCTGTTGCTCAATGTGGGGCCCCAACCCGACGGCAATTTGCCCGCCGCTGCGGTGGAACGCCTGGAGGCTATGGGTGAGTGGCTTAAAGTGAACGGAGAAACCATTTACGAAACGGAAGCCGGCCCCCTAGGTGACGGAAAAAATGTGGTGAGTACGCGTCGAGGATCGAAGATTTATGTCCACATTCTAGATCCCGAGATCCAAAAACTCGATTTGCCATGTAGCGATCGGGTGGAGAAGGTCTACCGCTTGGGCACGGTTGCGCCGACAGACTTCAAGTGTCGACGAAAGCAACTCAATTTTACCGTTGCAGCTGAGCCGGTGCCCGACCGTATTTACGTTGTCGAGTTGAAATAAGTACTTTACTGTGAGATATTTCCTCCTGATTATTAGTCTTTTTGCGCTGTGCTTAGTTTCGGCTGGGGCGGTTTCGCATCGCATCTTCCGTGACGACATTCGCACGTTGCGCACCGAAGTGGCCGGGCAGCTGGAAACGCTGCCGGTGGTGCGACTCGGTTCCACGGATGTGGTGGAAGTGAGCTTCGATCAGCTCTCGCACGATGGGAAAATGTACTTCTATCGTGTGGAGCATTGGGATCGTGCTTTCGGCGCACCCACTCCCGGCTTGTTCACCGGTGAATTTGTGGAAGCCAATTACGAAGACGTGCCGATAGAAACCTATCGCGAGAGTCAGAACACCTCTGTGTTGTACACTCACTACGCGTTTCAGTTTCCAAGTTCCGATGCTCGACCGTTGATTTCGGGCAACTATAAATTGAAAATCTACGATCGCGCCGATGCCACGGGCAGTCCGGTGGCAGAAGTCTGTCTTTGTGTCGTAGAGCCCTTGATGAGGGTCAGCGGACGTGTGTTGACTGACACGGAAGTGGATCGAAACGACCGGAATCAGCAGGTGGAATTGCAAGCACAGGCGATCGGTGATCTGCCGACCGCTGATTTGAGAACGGCGTTGCGAGCCACTGTGCGCCAAAACGGGCGAGAGGACAACGCCTGCGTGCTGTTTCCGCCCACAGCTGTCCTCCCCGGTCGCATCGTGAGGTGGGAACACGCGCAACAGCTCATTTTTCCGGCCGGAAACGTGTACCGAAGTTTCGAACAACTCAACATGCGCGTTGCCGGCACGCGAGTCGAAGCGTTCACTTGGCACCCGCCGTATTATCATGCCACATTGTTCCCCGACGAAGTGCGGCGAAACTATCTCCTGCGCGAAGATCGCAACGGGACGGCCGTGATACGCAATACCGACAACCGCGACAACGACACGGAGAGCGATTATTTGTTCGTACACTTCACGCTCGAGAGTGAACAAATCCCCAACGCCGAGGTCTATGTCAACGGCCGATGGACAACGGGCGGATTGATTCCCGAATATCGTATGACCTATCGCCCCGAACGTCGCGCATACGAGACGGCGCTCCTGCTGAAACAGGGATATTACAACTACATTTATCTCACAGTGCCGCGCGATGAGTCGGCGGCGCGCGATCTTCGCCGCGTAGGCCTGACTGCACCGACAGAAGGGGACTTCTATCAAACGCGCAACACCTATACTGCTTACATTTACGGGACCTTCCCGACCGATCGGTACGACAGATTGGTGGGAGTGGCCACACTGGGACGTTAAAGCCCGACTATTTTTCAAAGATCTATGACTCTCCCTGAAATAACTTTCGCCAATGTGTTGGACTATATTGGCACTTTGGCCTTTGCCATTTCCGGAATTCGTTTGGCCAGTACGAAGAATTTCGACTGGTTTGGGGCTTATGTGGTGGGACTAGCCACGGCCATCGGCGGAGGTACGGTGCGCGATCTGATGCTCGACGTGCCTGTCTTTTGGATGCGCAATGGAATTTATTTTCTCATCACGTTGCTCGCGCTTTTGCTCGTTGTTTTGTTCGGAAAAGTCGTGGTGCGACAGAAATACACGTGGTTTATCTTCGATACCATTGGGCTGGGCATGTTTGCCGTGATTGGAATTGAGAAAACGCTCGGAGTGGGTTTCCCTTTCTGGGTGGCCATCGTCATGGGGTCCGTCACGGGAGCCGGCGGCGGGGTGATTCGCGATGTTTTTCTCAACGAAGTGCCGTTGATTTTCCGTGCCGAAATCTATGCAGTGGCCTGCGTTTTGGGCGGATTGGCCTATTGGGTCTGTAGTTTGTGCGGGTGGGGAAATGTGCCCTGTGGACTGGTATGCGGTTCGGTCGTGATTCTGTCGCGTGTGTTGGCCGTGCGCTACCACATCAACCTGCCGACCCTCCGCGACAGCGATGAAATTTAATTAGTATTGCGCGACGCTCTACTTGACTCCACGAAAGTAGGGCGGGAAAGCCGTGCATGGGTCGAAAACAACGTGAAGCCCCTCTTTTCAGATTGGAAGAAAAGAGGGGCTTCATTGTGCAATGCGATGGATTGCTGCCGAAAGTCCGTTGGGATTTGGAGGTTATTCTTTGTCCGTCTCGTCGAGAAAGCGCAGTGATAGGATTTTGGCGAGACGTTCGCGCAAGGGAGCAAGCAGTGACATCCGGATATCGACGGTGAGCGTGGTGCCTTCGGCCGAGAAGTCGCGAGCTGTGATTTCGCCGCCCCCTTCTCTGATGAAACGCATCGCCACATCGGCGTCTGCATAGGGAACTTCCACGCACAATCGGCCCATAACCAGGCGTTCTTCGGTGGTGGCTTCAGCAATGGCGGCCGCTGCGGCTTCGCGGTAGGCGACTACCAGTCCGCCCGTGCCGAGTTTTACGCCGCCGAAGTAGCGAACCACGACAACCAGCGCGAAGGTTAATCCCGCAGAGCGCAGGGCACCCAAAATAGGTCGGCCTGCCGTGCCGGAAGGCTCCCCGTCGTCGTTTGTGCGTGTGCGTTCTCCGTCGAAATCAAGGGCATAGGCAAAACAAACGTGGCGGGCATCGTAGAATTGTTTCCGCAATGCCGCCACGCGTGCCTTAGCGCTTTCCTCATCCTCCACGTGTTCGGCAAAAGCAAAGAACTTACTGCGCTTTTCGGTGTAGACCGCTTCGCCGTTGCTCGAGAGTGTGAGGTAAGTGTCTCCTGTCATTAGGCCTGATCAAAGTGATAAAGGAAGGTGGCCACGCCGCTGAGCGCAGGTTTCTTTTGGTCTTTGATCTCGATGTTGAACTTAATTTCAGCTTTGCACACACCGCGCAGGTTCGTGATGGAGGCTAACGAACCCGTCAGGCGGATCTGCTGGCCGGAAAGCACGGGTTGTCCGAATTTCATCTTGTCCATGCCGTAATTGACCATCATCTTAATGTTGCGTACCTCGATGATTTGGCTCCAAAGGTAGGGAAGGAGCGAGAGCGTGAGGTAACCGTGCACGATTGTTTGGCCGAAAGGACCTTCTTTGGCCTTGGCTTCGTCGACGTGGATCCATTGGTGATCGAGCGTGGCGTCGGCAAACAGGTTAATGCGTTCCTGCGGCACTTCGAGCCAATCGGAGGTGCCCAATACTTCGCCGAGATGCGAAGCGAACTCTTCGTAGTTGTTGATGATAAGCATGGGGTGATTCTTTGCTTAATAGGATTTTCAGATATATCTAAGTCCTTGTTAGCTGGTTGGGGTGGGAGCTACTCAATTGTCCGCGCGCGAAATCTCTTTCATGGTGAGCGAAGAGATTTTCATTTCGCTGTTGAGTTTGGCACTTATGGTGTAAGAACCGAAGGTTTTGCCCTCTCCGCTGCGGATGATGTGCTGATCCACTGAGCAAGATACCGTGTAGGACGCGTTACCTTGGTCGTCTACGGTTTTCTTGATCTGGTAATCGTCGTTCACCACGAACGAGCAACTCTCGATGTCTCCGGAGTAGGTTTTCTTTAAGAGGTTGCCCACGTCAGCTTTCGTCGCATTTTGCTTATTAAGGAACTGCGTCATGGTGGGAGTAATGTAGGTAAAGAGCGAAGTCTCGTCGTTATTGCCGAATGCTTCGAAGAAACCCTGCAGGGTGCTGGCGATGGTGCCGCGCTCGTCGGGACTGACGATTGACTTGACCAGCGTGTTTTGCAGCTGACTTGCGTCTTGGGCATAACGACCGTCGGGGTGTTTTTCCAAATAGTCGGAAATGGCATCGGGCGTGTTGATCTTTTTCGCTGTTTCCCAGTCGAGAGAGTCGATCTTCAGCTCACATTGCTTCACCAATTGGCTTTGCGGATAGTTTTGGCTGAAGCGTTCGAAATCAGAAGCGTAGCCGCTGTTGGCAATGCGCTGCCAATCGGCATACATGGTGCGCAATTGTTTGAGGCGGTCGCGCACTTCGTCGGCATGTGCGCTATTCGGGAATTGTTTCAAGTAGTTTTCGTAGTCTTCGACGTTCTCATTATTATTGAGTAGCGCGTAGGCTTGCTCTTCTGTCTCCTGTTTATTGACATAGAAGTAGAAGCCGCCGGCCACCAGGGCGGGAATCAAAATGCAAAGGGCGATGATCACATAGATCCACGGATTGCGTTTCGTGCGGATCGGGGGCTGTGTTCCGCGATTGTAGGGACCGGGAGTACCGGTGGGCGTTTGTGCGCCTGTCATGTTTTGTTCTTCCATGATACTAATGGATATACTATTGTAAGACCTCTGGGCGGATCGAAATTATTGCATTACACAGATCCGCTGTTTGCGTGCAAATATACGAACTTTTTTCTGTTTCTCTTGGTTTGTCGTGTGCTTATGACTACTTTTGCAAGCAGTTTCGTTCCTAAACGAACCATATATCAACTCAATATCATACACTTATGAAAGGAATTAAGTTTGCAGCAGTAGCACTTTGCGCGTCGATGATGCTCACATCCTGCGGCGATTGGAGCAATAAAGGTAAGGGCGGTTTGCTCGGCGGTGGAGCCGGTGCAGCCCTCGGCTCGTTGGTGGGTTATCTCATCAGCAAGGACGGTAAAGGTACCGCCATCGGTGCAGCTGTCGGCGCCGCTGTCGGCGGTGGCGCCGGTGTAATCATCGGCAACCGCATGGATAAGGCGAAAGCCGAGGCCGAACGTGTGGCAAATGCCAAGGCTGAAGTGCTCCAAGGTGAGAATGGTGTGAAGTATGTCCGCGTCACTTTCGACAGCGGTATCCTCTTCGGTACCGGTAACGCTACACTTTCAGCATCTGCACAGAACTCGCTCCGCAAGTTTGCGACCGATGTGCTCGTTCCCAACAGCGATATGGACGTTTCCATCATGGGTTACACGGACAACCAAGGTTGGAAAAACAGCACGGCCGACCAATCGCGCGAGAAGAACCAAGCACTTTCGTATCAACGCGCCCAGAGCGTGAGCAACTACCTCATGCAGAGCGGTGCTCGTTCGTCGCAAATCCGCGAAGTGAAGGGACTTGGCGAAGAATTCCCCGTGGCTGACAACAGCACCACGATGGGTAAGCAGCAAAACCGCCGTGTAGAAGTTTATCTCTACGCTTCGCAGCAAATGATCAAGAATGCTGAAGCACAGGCACGTTAATTTGTAGCCGAAACTTTCGCATTCATCGCGAAACACCGGCCTTCCGCTTTTGGCGGGAGGCCTTTTTTTGTGCTTGCATGTCGGGCGGCCGTGTGAAACCGGCGGAAGTGTGAGAATGGGTGGGGGATGATGTTTGTGCCTGTGGAATTCGGCGTCAAAAGCGCGGAGCTTTCCGTCGAAAATTGGGGGATTTGGCGTATTTCTCCCCAGGTTTTCCGTGATTGACCGAGACGGGGAAACGAAAAACCCCGAAGTCTCTGATTGAAAGAGACTTCGGGGGGAATGATTTGCGGGAGGTTTTCTACGATGCGCGGTCAATTGTCGTCGTCGGTGCGCGATTGCGTGACGATGTCTTTGAAGGTGACGGCAATGCCGTGCGCCGTTTTCTTCGAAGTGCGCACGGAGGAGCGTCCCAACCACTTCATTCCGGTCCAGATCCCGATAGAAATTGTGAGGAACAGCCGGCCCCAGTCGGCAGGGCGCGTCCAGTTGAAGTCAAATTGGGTGCAGAAATAGCGCCAACTCCAGACTACCAGCAGCGGGAGCCCTGCGCCGACGAAAAGGTAGGCGATCCAAAATGCATCGTCCCGTTGGAATGTCACCACTGGGTGGTTCCCCACCATTTCCCACGGCAATCCGTAGGCCAGCACCTTGATCATGCTCACCAACTTGAAGGCCAGGAGATGGAAACCGAAGATGTAGATGCTGTTGTCGCCAATGTAGGCAATGACCTCGGGAACTTTGCGAGGGAGGAGGGAGAGATAGTGGGCAACGGCGTGCAGCCAGACAAAAGCGGCCGGACCGGCGAGCGCCAAAAGGACAACGGCGAGCGGATTGCCGGTGGAGGGAGTCATGGCTACGGGGAAGAAGGCGACCAAAAGCGCCAAAATAAGACTACTCCATGCCAAACCGAGTGCGGGATGGCGCCAAGCGACAGACACAGGGCTGTCGGTGTTGTGACGAAACAAGAAACCGATGCTCATAAAAGTGATGCCCATCAGCTCGCGGTAGCCGCCTTGCGCCACACCGGTGATGCGAAGTCCGTCAAACGATTGCCAAATGGCGAGAAGGAGGGTGAGGGTGCCGACTGCGGCGACTTGTAAGGTGGGATTCTTCAGCCACTTGATGCAAGTGGCGCCCTTGAACAGTAGCAGGAAGGCGATGCTCGACAGAAACAGGGCGCGGAAAAACCAAAAAGCACCGGCGAGAAAGACGTCATAGCCCGACATGTTGAAGACAATGCTCCAGAGATTTTGCATTGCCGTGCCCCAATCGTAGGGATGCGTCACGCCTCCGGCGGCATTGCCGTAGGTTTCAGAGAGTAGACCGAGCGGGAAAAAAAGATTGTGGAGGACGAGAAACAGAAGGCTCCATTTCACAAACGGAAGGTAAAGGCGGCGTGCGCGGCGCACGACGAAAGTGCCCTTCTGTTGCAGATATTGGGGATTGAAAAAGTAGCCGGCGCACACAAAGAAGGCCGGTACCGAAACCATGTAGGCGAAGCGGGACAGGTAGGTGGGGGCTGCTGCATGAGCCGTCACGACGAGGAGGATGGCAAGTGCCTTTAATATGGAGAAAGTGGTGTCGCGCTGTTCGTTCATGAGGAGAAGGGGATAAGAGGGGGCAGTTCTTCGTTAGAAGAGGCCTTCGTGGGAGACGAATGTTTAAATCATCGTGCTGAAGGAGTCGACAATGCCGAGCAATTTGCCCGCTTCGTCCAGCACCAGCACGGAGTGGATCTTGTATTGCTGCATGAGCTGATCGATCTCGGCCACTTTGGTTTCGGGGCGCACGATTTTGGGGTGAGAGGTCATGACTTCGCGCACGGTATGGCGGAAGAAGCTGTCGCCGAAGCGCTCCATTGCACGACGAATGTCGCCGTCGGTGACGATGCCCACGATGTTTCCGTTTTCAACGGCCACGCAGAGACCCAAACGCCCGGAGGTCATGCAAACCAGTGCCTCGCCCATGCACGTATCGGGCGAGGTGGTGGGGAGATTGTCGGTGCGCATGACGTCGCGTGCGCAGGTCAGCAACCGCCGACCCAGGGCACCGCCGGGATGGAAGCGTGCAAAATCGCCGGCCTTGAAATCGCGCGCCACAATGAGGGCACAGGCGAGGGCATCGCCCAGGGCAAGCGTCACGGTTGTGCTGGAAGTGGGCGCCAAACCCATGGGGCAAGCCTCGTGCTTCACGGCGATATTCAAATGCACGGTGCTGTATTGGGCCAAAAGCGAAGAGGGATTGCCACTCATGCCGACAATAGGCACTTTCTTGGCCAATAAGTAAGGGAAGAAGCGGAGCAGCTCGTCGGTTTCGCCCGAGTTGGAAATTGCGAGAATGAGATCATTGTCGGCAATCACGCCCAAGTCTCCGTGGAACGCGTCGAGCGGATTGATAAAGAAGCTGGGGGTTCCTGTGGAAGAGAGAGTCGCGGCGATTTTGGCGCCGACGTGTCCGCTTTTTCCCACACCCGTCACAATGACTTTGCCGGTGCAGGCCATAATGAGCCGAACGGCCTCATCCAACTCGGAGCCGATGGTGGGGATCAAGGCCAATAATGCCTCGGCTTCGTCGCGGAGGCATTGAATGGCGGTGTCGGTATAAATTGACATGGGGATTTTCGAGAAGAGAGATTAGCACAATTGGCGAAACAGGCCTTCGAGTTCGTCGAGCGGCAGCATATTGGGACCGTCGGACAGCGCTTTGTCCGGATCGGGGTGGGTTTCGAGGAAATAGCCCTGGGCGCCGAACGCTTTGGCGGCCAATGCCATGGCAGGAACAAACTCGCGGTCGCCGGAAGTGGTGCCGTTTCCGCCGCCGGGACGCTGCACCGAGTGCGTGCAGTCCATGATGACGCGGTCGGCCCACTGCCGCATGATGGGAAGATTGCGAAAATCGACAACCAAGTTGTTGTAGCCGAAGCTATTGCCCCGTTCTGTCAGCCAAACCTCCTTCGCGCCTGATTCTCTGCACTTCTCTACGGGGAAACGCATGTCTTCGCCGGAAAGAAATTGGGCCTTTTTGATGTTGACCACGCGACCGGTGCGCGAAGCTGCCACGAGCAGATCGGTTTGTCGGCACAAAAAAGCGGGAATCTGCAGCACATCGACTACTTCGCCCGCAGCTGCGGCCTGGTAGCTTTCGTGAATGTCGGTGGTCAAGGGAAGATGGTAGCGCGCACCCACATCGGCAAGTTGTTGCAAGCCGCGTTCCAGCCCCGGGCCGCGGAAGGAACGGAGAGAAGTGCGGTTGGCCTTGTCAAACGAGGCCTTAAAATAAATGTCGATGTGAAGGCGTTGGCGAATTTCTACCAACTGTTGTGCCACGCGGTCGAGCAATTCGCTGCTTTCGATCACGCAAGGGCCGGCTATAAAGAGAGGCTTCATGCGAAGGTACACAATGGTTTGCTGCAAAAGTACGAAAAACTTCGGGGAAAGCCGTTTGTGCTCGGCGAAAAAGCATTTTGACACGAGGATTCTTGGGAGACACTTTTTTTTTTTAGATATTTGCAGGTGTGTTGTCCGGAAGGATCAATACGCACACCGAAGTGTTTTCATCTGCCTTCTCCTATAATTCAAAACAACATGCCTCAACCTGAAACAAAATACCTCTTTTTCGACACTGAGACCACAGGCATTCCACAAGACTACAAAGCGCCTTGCACAGACACGGACAATTGGCCGCGTTTGGTGCAGTTGGGTTGGATTCTCACCGACAGCCGAGGGAACGAACTGCGGCGGGGCAACCGGATTGTGCGCCCCGAAGGCTTTGAAATTCCCACAGCGGCTTCGGACGTGCACGGTATTACGACAGAACGTGCCTTGGCTGAGGGAGAACCGCTGCGCGACGTGATGTTGGCCTTCGGTGCCGATCTGAATGAATCCGGTTGGCTGGTGGGACACAACATAGATTACGATTTACACGTCGTGGGTACGGAATATTATCGCCTAGGTTACGATCACCGCATCATGTTTGCGCGCCCTTATGTGTGCACAATGCAAGCAACGATCGACTTTTGCAACATCCCCGGGAAGTATGGCCCCAAATGGCCTCGCCTGCAAGAATTGTATGTGCGACTTTTCGGCCGAGAATTCGACGGGGCGCACGACGCGATGGCCGATATCAGCGCCACGAAAGAGTGCTTCTTTGAATTGTTGAGGAGAAATGTGATAATCATTTGATAAATAGATAGGATATGTCGTTTTGTTTCTTCTAAAATGACCGACCGATGGAAAACTTTGTAGCGATTGACTTTGAAACTGCCAACGGGAAGCGCAGCAGTGTGTGCAGTGTTGGGATTGTAGTGGTGCGCGACGGTGAAATAACCGATAAGTATTACAGTTTGATCCGCCCGATTCCCAATTATTATTCGCCGTTCACCACTGCTGTTCACGGATTGACGACAGAGGACACGCGGCATGAGCGCCCGTTTCCACAAGTGTGGGCCGAATTGTGTCGGCATTTGCCGGAAGAATTCCCTTTTGTGGCGCACAACAGTCCATTTGATGAGTCTTGTCTCCGGGCTGTTTTTGATGCCTACGACATGGATTATCCGGAATATCCCTTTTATTGCACCTGTCGCGCCTCACGCAGATCGTTCGGTGCCGAGTTACCGAATCATCAGCTCCACACAGTGGCCGAACGCTGCGGGTTTCATCTCGAAGATCACCACCATGCACTGGCCGATGCCGAAGCCTGTGCTTGGATTGCACGAGAGATTCTCTAAAAGGGCGCACGTTGTCGCGAAAAAGTCCCGCCGGTCGGTGGATCGTGCGAAGAACGGCATGGAGTAGTCCCGACTTTCGAGCTGCAGTCGTAGAGCAAACGGCAGGTCACTCCATTATATACGGTAGGATCACTCATTATTTATATAGTAACCCCCACTTTTCTCCCCGCAACGATGATGAACAAACGTCGACTTTCCGTGTTGCTTTGCATAATGGCCGTGGCTGCGACCACACATGCGCAGAAGACAAAGCCTGTGACGCGAAAAGACACCACACGCAAGGTGATTCGATTGGCCCCCGGCTTAAATTTCAACGACGACCGCTTCAAACGAGGATATATCGAGTCGCCTTTGGAAAATCTTGCCGGGCGTTTACCCGGTGTGAGCGTGACTTCGGGTACAGGCGACCGCATGGCGGCGCTTACCGGGGTGAGAGTGCGTGGCACCACGTCCATTACCGGCGGAAACGATCCCTTGGTGCTCATCGACGGCGTACCTTCCGATCTGGAAACCCTCAGTACGGTGTATCCGGGCGACATCGATCAATTCGAAGTGCTCAAGGACGCGGCAGAAACAGCGCAGTATGGTTCGAGAGGTGCCTCCGGTGTGATTGTGGTCACCACAAAAAAAGGGAAGAGTGGGCGTTTCCACATCAGTTACGACGGGAATGCCGGTGTGCAAACTGTGAGTAAACGCCTCGAAATGCTTTCGGCTTCGGAATATCTGGCCACAGCGCAGCGATTAGGCAAGCCTTATATTGACGGAGGTGCGAATGAAAATTATTTGCGTTACCTTGAGCGGACGGGATTCCTACACAGTCACCACGTTGCCCTCAACGGCGGAACGGAATCGTCCAACTATCGTGCGTCGGTGGCCTATCGTGAGCGCGAAATGGTGGTGAAAAACAACAGCAGCAACAATTTTGTGGCGAAAATCGACCTGAGTCAACGCGCGCTCAATGGGCAATTGCGCATCGATTTCGGGCTTTTCACCTCGACCCAGCAGCGGGCCGATCTTTACGACGGTCAAAGAGTTTTTTATGGGGCAGCAGCGCAAAATCCGACCTATCCTTTGCAGGAAAAAGTGGGCGGAGGCTGGTACACGAATCCCACGGCTTCGCAGATTGCTGCGCCGCAAGCCATGTTCAGAGCGAGCAATGATCTCGAAAATCAGCACCTCAACGCCCATGTGCAGCTGAAATTGAAATTAGACGACGCTTTTTCGCTCAGTGCGTTGGGGACCTACACGAATAGCACCAATCAAGAACTTCAATATTACCCCACTTGGATATGGGCGCAGGGACAAGCCTTGCGTCGCCAGCGGAATTACAAAGATTGGTTGGCCAATTTCTCGTTAGACTTCGATCGTTTCTGGGGCGCTCACCGACTGACGGCCCGCGCCCTGGGCGAGTGGCAGCACAGCCGCCAAACAGAATTCGGAACGCTCGTGAAGGGATTCACGAACAACGCCACCGGCTATCACAACCTGGCCGCCGGTGCGTTGCGCCCCTACGGCGGGACGTATAGTGACCGCCAAGATGCCACATTACTCTCCGGACTTTTTTCTGCACGCTACAGCATTTTCAATCGCTATGCCCTTTCCGTCAGCGTTCGCGCCGACGGCAGCTCGTTGGTGGGGGAGAATCACACGTGGGGGCTCTTCCCTTCGATTTCGGGTGAGTGGGATGTGAAGCACGAAGCCTTCTTGCGCGGCGTCGATGCCGTGAATCGCCTGAAATTTCGCATCGGCTACGGTGAATCGGGGAATCTGGCGGGCATCTCGGCCTACAATGCCGTACGACGCATGGTGCCGACCAACGTTGTTCCCGTCAACGGAGCGCCGGTTGTGACGATGAGCGAAGCGCGCAACTATAATCCTGATTTGCGTTGGGAGACGCGCGGCACTTTCAACGTGGGCGCTGAGGCGGCGTTGTGGGACAATCGTTTGATATTGACCGCAGCATATTATCATGCCGTGACGCGCGACATGCTTTATGAGTACGAAGTGCCTGTGCCGCCCTTTGTTTACAACAAACTCCTGGCCAACAACGGCACACTCTCCAACGACGGTTGGGAACTCGGACTCGGTGCTTCGTTGTTGCGCACCCGCGACTGGGGAGTCGACGTGAATGCGAACCTCACCGTGCAGCGCAGTCGTTTGCGCTCGCTGGGAGGAGCTTGTCTCGGCATGCAACTCACTGCCCCTCGCATTACTCCCATCGGCGGAATGGAGCTTGGCGCCGGTTTCCACGGAGGAAACAACAATGTGCTCTATCAAATCGTTGGACAACCGCTGGGTGTGTTCTATTTGCCCAAAAGCACCGGCTTGGAACTCCAGCCCGACGGCAGTCGCCGCTACGAAATCGAAGATTTAGACCACAACGGGCGGATCAATGTTGAAGACGGTGGCGACCGATATGTGGCGGGACAGGCCACACCCAAGGTGATGCTCGGCTCGAACATCGCAGTGCGTTACAAAAATTGGGACCTCACGATGCAAATCAACGGCGCCTTCGGCCACAAGATATTCAATGCCACGGCCTTGGCCTACATGAATATGACGAGCTTTCCCGACTACAACGTGATGCGTGGGGCGCCGCAGCAGAACATCAAGGATCAAAACGTCACCGACTACTGGTTGGAGAAAGGCGACTACGTAAATGTGGATTATATCACCTTGGGATGGAACGTACCCCTACGTTCTCGAGTCATTCAGGGCTTGCGCTTATCGTGTAGCGTGAACAATCCGTGGACATTTACGGCTTATTCGGGATTGACCCCCATGATCAACAGTCACGTGGTCAATGCCACGATCGGAATGGACGACAAACGTTCGTATCCCGTCTATCGCACTTTTTCTATGGGGGTGAATGTACAGTTCTAAATGCACTAAGATGAACAAGCTTCTTTTCCTTTTTTGCCTTCCGCTCCTTTTTTTGACGGCTTGTTTGCACAACGAGCCGCACGGAAGCCTGTCTGAGCAGCAAGCCTACGACAACGCGACCAATTTGTACGTCAACACCGTTGCAACGCTCTATGCGAACATCGGCGGAAGCCGAGACGGAGAGGGATTGCAGGGCACCTACAAAGGGGTGTACGACTACAATACTTTTTGCACGGACGAAGCCGTGATCCCGATTCGGGGCGGCGATTGGTATGACGGGGGATTCTGGGAAAATCTCTACTTGCATCGTTGGACACCCAACGATCCCGAACTCCTCACGCTTTGGAATTATCTCTATCGTGTGGTGATGCTTAGTAACCGGTCGCTCGATCGGTTGGCGAAGCACCGTAATTTACTCAGTGACGCCGACTATGCTCACTATTGCGCCGAAGTGCGTGCAGTGCGTGCGCTCTTTTATTTCGAATTGCTCGATCTCTTCGGTGGAGTTCCCGTGGTGACGAAAGCCGAAGCGCGCTTGGAAGATGTGCGTCCCGCGCGTCGTTCGGAAGTCTATGCTTTTGTCAATAAAGAGCTGCGTGAGATCTTACCCCTCCTGCCCAATGTGCGCAGCAACGTGCCCGGCAGCTATTATGGGCGCATCACCCGCCCGGTGGTCTTCTTCCTTTTGGCGCGTTTGGCCCTCAATGCCGAAGTGTATGCCGACGATGATCCCACAGACGGCTATCGTCCGTCGGGCGACACGATGCGGTTGGACGTGAACGGCCGTACAGTCAACGCATGGCAGGCAACTGTGGCCTATTGCGACTCACTTACCGCCGCCGGCTATACACTTGAGCCGAACTATGCCGACAATTTCAAAGTGGCCAACGAACAATCGCGCGAAAACATCTTCACAATCGTCACCGACAAGACGCTCTATCCCACATTGTTCAAGAACCTTTTCCGTTCTCGCCACTATGCGCAGGGTGGGGCGCAGCACGGCGTGGGAGAAAACGGAAGTTGCGCCACGCCGGCTACCTTGGACATCTACGGCTACAGGACGAGTAGAGAGGACCGACGCTTCGCGCTGAATTTCTATGCCGACACCGTGCGCGAAAACGGTGTGACGGTGATGCAAGATGCCCACACACCGCTCATTTATCGGGCCCGTGAAGTCAAACTCAGCCTCACCGGTTCGCCTTATGAGAAGACCGCCGGTGCGCGCATGCACAAATACGCTCCAGACCCCACGGCTTACAGTGACGGACAGCTGGCGGACAACGATATCGTGCTGTTTCGTTATGCAGATGCGCTACTGATGCGTGCCGAGGCCAAGGTTAGATTAGGGGAGTCGGGAGACGAGGATCTGAATCGCGTGCGTGCACGTGTGGGCATGGCGCCGCGCACGGCTACACTCGAACATCTGCTTGAGGAACGCCTATTGGAACTGATGTGGGAGGGAACGCGGCGAGCGGATCTCGTGAGGTTTGATCTCTTCCACAAGGCTTACACCCTGCGACCGGCCTTGTCTGACGAAGCAGACCGCCACACAACGGTCTTTCCCATCCCGGCGCGCATGTTGCAGCTCAATCCTAATTTGAAACAGAATCCCGGATACAGATAAACTGCGCGCAGTGGTGTGCACGCAGTGGCGAGAGAAAGGACGATCGTTCTCGGCCGGTGAGAAAAAATCCCGCGATTTCCACCGAAATCGCGGGATTTTCTTGTGAAAATGGGGCATTCCTTCATTTTTTCTCCCCGAAAATTTGGAGTATTGGGAATGAATGCCTAACTTTGCACCCGTAATCAAAACAAGGTGCGTTAGTTCAGCTGGTTAGAATACATGCCTGTCACGCATGGGGTCACGGGTTCGAGTCCCGTACGCACCGCAAGTTTCGTTTATTGCAAGCGCTTCACTCAACTGTGTGAAGCGCTTTTTTCGTATGCCGCAACAGTCATTGAAAGGTGCAGGCTTTTTTCCGATGTAGCGTGTTGCTCGGCGAAAAACGGCGAGAACAGTCCGGGGCTTGTGCGCGAGAGTGAAAGACGAGGCTGCGGTAGGCAGCTGATGAGCGGAGGAAACAGAATATCCTAACAAATGGGGATTGTCATTGCAGCGGACTTCGCGTAACTTTGCACCCGAATAATTCACGACAAATACTTCGATTATGCAAATCCAATTTAAGTTGGCCGCCTTCGGAGCGGCCTTGTTGCTCGCTGCCAATGCATGTGTAACCGTTTCGTGCGGCAAAGACGAAAACGAACAGCCGAAACAACGCGTAGTGGCGAAACTCAAGACTGAGGCACTGGCCGGTACGTACGTCGTCAGCCAACGTTTCTCGATCAAAATGTTTGGCCAAGAGGCCGTGCTGGGCCAGTTGAAGGAGCACAACCTGAAGATGGTGCCCGCAACCGATTCGACGGTTGACATCACGACGGATGCTTATGACATCAATCTCGTTGAGGGAGCACCTTATTCGAGCGCCGCACAGAAGAGCTACACGCTCAAGGGCGTAAAGGTGGTGAAGACGGGCGAAAAGGACTTCGTGCTCAGTGGCAAAGTCAAGGCAGATGCCGAGATCCAACTGGTGCCGCTCAAGCAGAAAAAGGAAGAAATGCCCTATCGAGTGTTCCCTGCCACGGAATATAATGTGGCCGGCACGGTGAAAGACGGGGTGCTCGAGCTGGAATATAGCTTGCAACCCGGAAAAATGCCCTTCCCGCTCACTTATGTGTTCAACGGCAAACGAGCATAAGGGAAAACTGAGGTGGTTTTTGTCCGTCGTTTCGTCCTTTGTCGACGAACGACGCATGGCATTGCCCACAGACCGGCAGCAACAGGCGTCTCTCGCATACAGCGGACGACTGTTGCTGTCTTTTGTTTGCGCAAAATGAAGGTCAGAGGCCTGAATGGGGGTGAGGAACCATGGTATTGCTGAGCCAGAGTGGTGTTTGACGAAGAAAAATGTTGCCGAGAAATGATTTGTGTGTAAATTCGCGCTGTAACATAACAGTAAAAAAGCCCTATGAAACAGCCCCTATTTTTTAGTTTACGGTCTCTCCTTTGTCGCGGCGGCTTTTTGTTGGCCGGTTGGTTCATGTTGTCCGGAAGTGGCGCGAAGGGGATGGAAGTGGTCCCTGTGTCGACGGAAGGTGCGCCGATCGTCGTGAAAAAGTCGGCTTCGACCGCAGCCGATGAGGCAATTTTGCGGAGGTTTTACACCGAAGTGGTGCTCAACGGCGCTAAGCTCGATGAAAAGAAAGTCGAGACCACTTGCACCCTCGCTATGCTTCGCGTCTTGCGCAAGGCCTATGTCGACGAATACGACGGTATGGGCTACGGCATTTGGATCTTTCGCACATGTATCAATGGCGGCGATAACACGTCCGGTGTTTTGCAGATTCGTCCGCGCAGTGGACGCGATTATGTGGTGACGTATAACGATGGGGGAGTGAAAGGCGAGACGATTGTCCGCATGGTGACGCGCAACGGTCGCCCGATGATTGAGAAGATCGTGCGCCGCGACAAAGGTTGTCGCTGACTTTTTCCGATGGAACGCCTTGAGTGCGTTGGCTTCTGTCTATTCTTGTCGGTAAGGCAAAAGAAGAGCCCGCAAAGCTATTGCTTTGCGGGCTTTCTTGTTGAGGGGCATGTTAGCCAAATTGGCAGTGCACGCTTATTTTGAGTTCTTTCTCTGCAAACCGTAGCCTTTCTTCTTGTCCATGTAGAGGAGGGCAAGGGCGAGGAGGACGGAGATCGCACCGAAGCAGGTGAAGATGGCCATCGAAGTCTTGTAGCTGGGGTCGGCACCGTTCATCTTGCCGATCCACATGGGAACGAGCGTGAGACCGATGTTCTGAATGTAGAAGATAATGGCGAAGGCCGATCCGAGCAACTTCATCGGAATGATCTTGGGCACGCTGGGCCACATGGCAGAGGGCACAAGAGCGAAGGCAACACCGAGGACGAGCATGAGAATGATGGCGAACCAGCCGTAGGGGAGGACGTGGAGCATGAAGGTGAAGTGCACAGCGGTGAGCATCACCGAGCCGATGAGCATAAGGGTGGCACCTTTGCCGACCTTGTCATAGACAATACCGAAAAGGGGCGTGAGGATGATCGTACCGAAGGGAAGTATACCGGGAATCATGCCGGCATAGTCCTCGGGCACGCCATAATTGGAGATCATCAACTTAGTGGCGAACTTCAAGAAGGGGAACACGCCGCTGTAGAAGAGCAGGCAGAGCAGGGCGATGAGCCAGAAACCGGGATTGGAGAAGATTTTTCCGAGATCGGAGAACTTGAAACTCTCGTCTTCGGCTGCTTCGGTGGCAGACTCTCCGTCTACTGCTGCTATCGAGGCATCCAAACGGCGATCCATCACATTGTAGACCAGGAAACCGAGGAAACCGGCGATGAGCAGGGCGGCTCCAACGATCACGGGGAGCTGAATGCCCAGAGAGGTGGCTTTCGCCATGGGGAGGTTGGCACTGAGTGCGGCGGCGGTGCCGAGACGGGCGAGCGCTACCTGTACACCCATGGCCAAGGCCATCTCGTGGCCGGTGAACCACTTGGTGATGGTTTTCGAAATGGTGATACCGGTGATTTCACAGCCCACGCCGAAGATGGCGAAGCCCAAGCAAGCCACAGCGGCCGACATGGGGAGGCTGAAAGAACCGAGGCTGAACACTGCTCCGTGGAAATCGGTGGAGACGGCCACATATTTGATGAGTACGCCTACGACCATGAGTGCGGTACTGAGCACGCCGGTGAAGCGAATACCCAGTTTGTCGAGAATGATGCCGCCGAAGAAGAGCATCAGGAGGAACACATTGATGAGGCCGTAGCTACCGGAGAAGAAACCATAGTTGTCGGCGCTCCATCCGAGACCACCTTGTGCGGTGGGAGCTGTGAGGATTTTCTCGAGCGGCGAGAGAAGATCGGTGACATAGTAGCCCATCATCATGGTGAAGGACACAATGATGAGGGCTGTCCAACGAGCCGATGCGGAATCGTTGAGCTTTTGTGCGATGGGTTGTGTAACGTTCATTGTTGTGAGCGTGAGGAATTGGGTTGATAGTAGGGAAAAGGGTTACTTGAGATATTTGTCGAGCCAACGGAAGAAGGTGCGTTGCCAGAGAATGCCGTTTTGCGGACGGAGCACCCAGTGGTTCTCGTCGGGGAAGAGGAGAAGTTGGGCGGGAATGCCGCGCAGGCGGGCGGCGGTGAAGGCACTTTCTGCCTGGGTGTACTCAATACGGAAATCACGTTGCCCGTGAATGCAGAGAATGGGGGTGTCCCAACGGTCGACATAGAGGTGGGGCGAAGTGCGGAAGGCTTTTTGTTGCTGACCTTCGGCGTTTTTCACCCAAGGAGCGGCGCCCATGTCCCAGTTGGCGAACCAAAGTTCTTCGGTTTCGGTATATTGTTGCTGGGTGTTGTAGATGCCGTCGTGCGCAATGAAGGCTTTGAAGCGTTTGTTGTGGTTGCCGGCCAACCAGTAGACACTGAAGCCGCCGAACGAGGCACCGACTGCGCCGAGACGCTCGCGATCCACATAAGGTTCGGAGGCAATGTCGTCGATGGCGGAGAGATAGTCCTGCATGCAGAGGCCGGTGTAGTCACCGCTGATCTCTTCGAGCCATTCTTTGCCGAAACCGGGCAGACCGCGGCGGTTGGGGGCAATGATGATGTAGCCTTGTGCGGCCATGATTTGGAAGTTCCAACGGTAACTCCAGAACTGGCTGACGGGACTTTGCGGACCGCCTTCGCAGAACAGGAGGGTGGGGTACTTCTTTGCGGGATCGAAATGCGGAGGATAGATAACCCAGCTGAGCATATCTTTGCCATCTACGGTTTTCGTCCAGCGTTCTTTCACGTCGCCCCACGCGAGGTGGTCGTAGAACCACTTGTTTTCTTCGGTGAGTTGCGTGGCACGACCGTTTTTCACGTCTACGGTGTAGATTTCATCGGGACGGGAGAGAGAATGGCGCTTCACCAGCAACTGTTTCTCGCCGGGGAGGAGTGACACGAGGGAGTAATCGGCCGGGTCGTCAGTGATTTGGCGCAATTTGCCTTTGAGGTCGGCCACGTGGAGGTTGACTTTTCCGTGCCATACGCCGGCAAAGTACAGGCGCTTGCTGTCCGGCGACCAAAGGAAGGCATCTACACCGCTGTCGAAGCCTTCTGTGACGTAGGTCTTCTTGCCGGTACGTAATTCGTAGACGCAGAGACGCGCGCGGTCGCTTTCATAGCCGTCGCGCTCCATGCTGCTCCACGCAATGTACTTACCGTCGGGCGAGAACTGTGGGTTCTGGTCGTAGCCGACGTTGGCATCTTGGCCGTTCTTCGCATTGATCGGTTGGTTTTGGAGACTGCGGGTGTAATCCGTCTCGCTCGGCGCGGTCCAACCCTCGGGTTTGCAGAGGTTGCGCGTGGTTTTCTTCGCGATGTCGTAGAGGAAGATGTCGCTGTCGGTGGAGGTGGCGTAGTCGCGGCCTGTTTTCTTGCGACAGGTGTAAGCAATTTGCCGACTGTCGGGACTCCAAGCCAACTGTTCGTTACCGCCGAAAGGCATCATGGGCGATTCGAAAGGCTCGCCTTCCAGCAGATCCTTCTCCACCGTGACCTTCTCCCCGTCGAAGTCGGCCAAGAAAGGGTGGGGCGCTGTGGTGACATATTGATCCCAATGCTTGTACATCAAATCGTTGATGACCATACCGGTGGCTTTGGGAAGGTCTTTTTCTTTCGGGGCGATCGAGGTGTTTTGTTCCACCTCTTTGACGAGAATCACGCGCTTGCTGTCGGGCGAGAAGAGGAAATCTTGCACATCGTCGGCTTCGTGACTGATTTGTCGGCGGTGACTGCCGTCGGCGTTCATGACCCAAAGTTGGTTGCTGCCGCTTTCGGCCGAAAGATAAGCGATCTGCTCTTCGTTGCCGACCTTGATCCACACGGCACCGCTCTCGCTGTGAGTGGAAGTGGTGAGGCGTTGCGAATGTTTGGTCTTGAGATCCAACAGATAAAGTACGCTGTGCGATTTGTTTTCCGGCACGCTGTAGTAAGTGACGGCATACACGGCTCGGGTACCGGCCGCATTGGCTTGCACACTGCCGATGCGTCCCATGGCCCAAAGGGCTTCGGGCGTCATACGGTCGGATTTCAGGGCAGGTGTTTGCCGGCCGATGAAAGTCTGCGCACTGCTTTCCGAGGCAACGGCGCCGGTGAGGGTCGCGAGACTCAGGGCGGTTCCGATCATGAGAGTTTGGAGAGACATGGTAAGGAGCTATTTATAGGTTGTGAGACGCGCTCCGTGGGGCGCGTCTCACGTAATGTTGTTTTTGAAAGGGTCAATTGCCGTGCCCGTTGCGGCGGCGTTGTTCTTCAAGCAACTTCTGTTGTTGTTCGTTGAGCGCCTGCAATCGAGCTGCCAGCCCCGAAGTTTTCTTCTGCGGGTTGTTCTTGTTCTTCTCGTAGTAGGCTTCGAGCTTCGCCAGCAGTTTCTCGTCGTCCGTCGTTCGACGCAGATACCACATCGTGGCAGCCGAGCTAAACAGCGAGATGAAGTAGTAGAAGTTGAGGCCCGCGCTGTATTTGTTGAACATGAAGAAGAACATCACCGGCATCAGGAACATCGAGTACTGCAGCACCTTCATATTCGCCGCTTGGTCGGGTGCAGCGGCCATGGAATCCCGTTGTTGGCGCATCGACATGTAGCTATATAGCAAGTTGGTCAAGCAGAAGAGCACGCAGAAGAGCGAGAGATGGTTGCCCAGGCCCCAGACATTCGTGCTCCACGAGATCAAATCGTCGTAAGCCGAGAGGTCGTCGGCCCAAAGGAAGCTCTGTTGACGGAGTTCGATGGCGTTGGGGACAAAGTTGAACATCGCGATCCAGATCGGCATCTGGATGAGCATGGGCAAACAGCCGCCCAGCGGACTCGAACCATATTGAGAGTAGAGCGCCATCGTTTCCTGTTGGCGTTTCAGCGCGTCCTCCTTGTTCGGATATTTGGCATTGATTTCTTCCACTTTCGGTCGGAGCACACGCGTCTTGGCCGAACTGAGGAAGCTCTTTTTAGTCGGCACGTAGACGATGGCACGCAGCAGCAAGGTGATAATCACCAGCACCAGCCACATCGGCAGGTTGAGCGAAGTGAGGAAGTCGAACACATAGATCGTGAAGAAGCGGTTGATCCAGCGCACCACGGGCCATCCGAGGTAAACAAGCTTCTGCAAATCAAGATCTTGATGGGGATTCAGCGCATGCTTTTCCATCGATTGGAGCAAACGGAAGTTGTTCGGTCCGAAATACCACTGGAACTGCGCGGCCGCTTTGCCCGAAGGATCGAAAGGCGCCTCCAAATCGGCCGAGAAGCTCTTCAAATAGCCCGAATGCTCCGCCAGTTGTCGACTGTCGAGGTCGGCAGCGGTGAAAGCATCCTTGGCGATGAGCACCGCACTGAAATATTGGTTCTTGAAAGCCACCCAATCCACGGGTCTATCCACCTTTTCTTGCTTATCGCCCTGTTCTTTGAGGTGATCACTGCTGCCGTCGCTGTCTTTGTAGGTCAGCGTCGAATACATGTTCTCAAAGTAGTAGCCCTTCTCGTACTGGCGTACGTTGTCTTTCCACTTCAGTCCGAAGGTCTTCGTCTTGGGCGAGAATTGTTGGGCGAGTCCTTCCGTGCGCACACTCATATTGAGCATATAGTCGTCGGTGAGCGTGTAGTCAATGGCAATTTTCTCGCCGTTCTTACCGTTCGCCGTCATCGTCACAGCCCGTGCCGACACGTTCTCCGGCATGAAATAAAGCGTTGACGTAGAGATGTTTTCCGACTTCGTGTCGAAGCTCATGTCCAAGGAGGCATCGTCGTCATTGTAGAGCACCAATGCGCGTTGTTTGCCCGCTTTGTAGTCAGCGTAGCTCTTAAATTTCTTGAGCACCACGCGACTCACCTGTCCGCCCTTGGGACTGATGGTCACCTCGATGTTCTCGTTTTTCAGCACCACGGGAATCATGTCCTCACGCGTGGCGCGTGCCGCGGCGAAAATCGCGTTGCTGTCTGTCGGCACTGCGGTCGAAGCGGTGGTCGCTGTCGCCGAAGCGGTCGGGGCTGTGCTTTCGGTAGCGGGGGATTCGGTCTTGGGCTTATTGTTGTGCGAACTCCAATAAGAGAAGCCGAAAACGACCAAAATCATCAGCACGATAGCGGTGATATTGTTCTTATTCATAGCAGAAAAGCTGCGCGCCGCCGGGACGCGCAAGTCCGTAAGGCGGCGCGAGAGTGAATCGTTTTATTTGTCTTGTGCGGCAATGGCGGTTTTCACGAAGTCCAAGAAAAGAGGGTGGGGGTGCAGCACCGTCGAGGAATACTCCGGATGGAATTGCGTGCCGATATACCATTTCTTTTCGGGGATCTCGACGATCTCGATCAGGCCGCTTTCGGGGTTCGTGCCGACGCATTCCATGCCCGCCGCTTCAAATTCTTTCGTGTAGTCGCTGTTGAATTCGTAGCGGTGGCGGTGGCGTTCGCGGATGGTGTCGCTTTGGTAGATGTTGTGTGCGTGCGACCCCTTGCGCAGGTCGCATTCGTAACCGCCGAGACGCATCGTACCGCCCATGTTGGTGATGTTTTTTTGCTCCTCCATGATGTCGATGACGTTGTGCGTCGTCTTGCTGTTCAGTTCCGTGGAGTTCGCGTCTTTGTAGCCCAAGACGTTGCGCGCAAATTCGATCACCATCATTTGCATACCCAGGCAGATACCGAAGGTCGGCAGGTCATGTTCGCGGCAATACTGCGTGGCGATGAGTTTACCCTCCGTGCCGCGTTGTCCGAAACCCGGGCAGATCACGTAGCCGGCCATGCCTTCGAGCATTTCGCCCACGTTCTCGCGCGTGATGTTTTCCGAATTGATGAAGTGGCAGCGCACCTTGCGGTCGTTGTAGACCCCCGCTTGCTGCAGCGCCTCGATGATCGACTTGTAGGCATCCTGCAAATCATATTTTCCGACCAGGCCGATATGCAACTCCTCCGTGGCGTTGGCGCGGCGGTCCAAGAAGGAGCGCCAAGGGCCGAGTTCCGGGGTGGCGCCCACCGGCAAACCCAGCTTTTCGAGGATCACGCGGTCGATACCTTGATCCTGCATGCACACCGGCACCTGATAGATGGAGGGCATATCGGGGCTTTGGAACACGGCGTCCGGACTCACGTTGCAGAAGTTGGCCACTTTCTTGCACAGCGCGGCCGACAGCGGATGTTCCGTGCGCAAAACGAGGATATCCGGCTGAATCCCTTCACTTTGCAGCTCTTTGACGGAGTGTTGCGTGGGCTTGGTCTTCAGTTCCCCCGCAGCTGCCAGATACGGCACATAGGTCAGGTGAATGCACACGGCATTGCGGCCGAGCTCCCACTTGAGTTGGCGAATGGCTTCGACGAAGGGCAAACTTTCGATGTCGCCGATCGTACCGCCGATTTCCGTGATCACAAAATCATAGCCGCCTTTCTTGCCCAGGTAGAGCATGTCGCGTTTGATTTCGTCGGTGATGTGCGGAACCACCTGGATGGTCTTGCCCAAGTAGTCGCCGCGGCGTTCCTTTTCGATCACGCTTTGGTAGATGCGGCCCGTGGTGAAATTGTTGTAGCGCGTGGTCTTGATGCCCGTGAAGCGCTCGTAGTGGCCGAGGTCGAGGTCCGTTTCTTGTCCGTCGTCCGTCACGTAGCATTCGCCGTGCTCATAGGGGTTGAGCGTACCGGGGTCGATATTGATGTACGGGTCGAATTTCTGGATCGTAATGTTGTAGCCGCGCGATTGGAGCAGTTTGCCGATCGAGCTGGCGATGATGCCCTTGCCCAGCGACGAGGCCACGCCGCCGGTGACGAAGATATATTTTGTATCAGCCATGAGGAGAAATGAGTAGATTTTACTGGAGTACGCCGCTTTGGCGGAACGAATCGATGAGCTGGTCTACGTCGGCGGCCATTTGTTCGCGAGTCGCTCCTTCGTAGTGGGCTTGCAGATAGTCGACCACGTCAGACGCTTCGAAATCGCGGTTGGAAAATGCCGTGTAGACGTCGGCGGCTGTTTCGTTCAGATTGATCAGGTGGCCAAAATCTACGTGTTCGGCACCGGTGGCGATGAGCACGGTCTCGCCGCAGATGGTTCGGAGATCAAACGATGTCTTAAATCTCATTGTTATGAAGAGAGTTGGTAATTGCTGAGAGAATAGTTAGGCAGGGCAGAGGGCTCTCCATCGGCGGTAGAGCCCGAGCAGGATGCGGCGCACGGGGCGCAGCGCCACCCACAGCCGCGAGTAGCAGCGCCACGTCCGGCTGTCGGTGCGCAGGGGTTGCGCGTGCCCTTTGCGATAGAACGCCACCGCCTTGGCGATGATGTCGGCACGCGTACAGTGTTCCACGCCGCGCCAGTTGCCGTCGCCCTGCAGCGTGTAGTGGTCCCCGTCGATGCGCACAATGCGGTGCAGCACAAAGCCTCCGCAGTCGGTGGCGGCCAGCACCACGTCATAGCGTTGCGGCGCCGCCTCCCCGTAGCCCGAGAGCAGCACGTCGTCGCGTGCGTGTTCGATCAGCGGGCGCATGCTCCAACCCATGGCTCGAAATCGCACCGTCCGGCCTTCTTCGATCAGGGCGCGCACGTGGGGGATGAAGCGAGCGTTGGTCACTTCTAATACTTGCTGTTGCATGAGGCGAGTTTAGCGCGAAGCGGCGGTGAGCGTGTCGTGGCTCAGCACAGCCGCCTCACGGTTGGGAAGACAATCCAGGTCGTAGGAGGGCGTGCACTGCACAATGTGGTGGATCGTGTCGCAGATGGCCGTGTAGAGCGCTTTGTCCCAAACCATCGACGAGCACGATGAGAGAATCGAGCCGAAAGCTTCGATCGGCGACTGGCGGCGAATCACATTCTCCGGTGCCTGGTGCAAACGTAGGAAACCGCCCAACGCGCAGCGCAGGTTGCGGTAGCAGGGCGTCTTGCCGCTCCACGGCGTGCCATACACATAGGCCTTTTCTTGCCTTGCGTCGTAGCGCACCGCCGGGTTGTCGTCGTTGAGCAAGTGGGCCTCCCAATAGGTCGAGAGCCACAGGCGGCTGTGGGTGCTTTTGCCCGTGCCGCTCTTGCCCTGAAACACATAACCCTTCCCGCCGATCATCGGCACCGAGGCGTGCATGAGCAGCACACCGTGGTGCGCGCCGGCAAAGGCAAAGGCGAGCATGAGGGCGTTTTCGACGCTGTGGGCGTGGTGCACAGAGGGGCAGTCCAGATAGAGGTGGCAGTCCGTGAAGCGCCCGTCGCTGATCAGCGTGCCGATGTGGCCCGCCAGCTGGTCGACGAGCGTGATGCGGTAGTGCCCCGCGGCGTCGGTTTCGACGCGGTGCGAGAGGTCACCTCCCTCATACAGCCCGATTTCGTTCCAGCGCTCCGGTTCCGCCGCTGCCGCACCGCGGTGCACCGCCAGCGAAAAGAGCGGCGCCTGCGTGGGAGCTTGACAGGCAAAGGGGGCCATGTTGGGCAGCACCATCAGCATGTTGGCTGTGCTGCCGACGAATTCGGCGCTGAACACTTGTTCGGCTACGCAAAAATAGAATTTCATGCAGGAGTAGGGTGGGGGATTCGACAGGGGTTAACGGCCGATGGGCTTGAACACAAACTGGTCTTTGTACACGTCTTTCACCACCAGGGTGGTCCATCCCGACGTGCTGCCGGCCAGTTGTTTGCGCAGTTTTTCCCGCCGCTTTTCTGCCGTCTCGATGCGCGTGTCGAAAAACACGGCCGCTGTTTGGTGGGGCGCTGAGAAATGCTGCTGCACAAAGTCCTTGAATTGATCGGCATACTGGTCGCGCTGCACGAAATAGCCTTTTTCGAGCAGGTGCGTGCCGGTGAGGACGGTGATGTCACTGACGTAAACGATCGAATCGTTCAGGTTTTGCGACACCCCGTAGATATAAAGCGTTTGCACGCCGTCGGCAGCGGGCTTCTCCTCAGGGGCAGCCGAAAAAGCAGGGAGGCTGCAGGTGAGGAAGACGACGAGTGCCAAAAGCGGAATAAATTTGGTCGTACGCATGAGTATATAGGTTTCGAAACTGCCGCAAAGTTAGAAAAAAACGCCCGATCGACAAAGACGTTCGCGCACTTTCGCCTTTTGGCGCGCGCCGGGTGCCCCATTTCGCCCGTTTGCCCTCGCTTCGTCCCCGTTTTTCCGCGCGGAGCAGCACCGCCGCCGAGACGACATCGGCGAATAAAGAGTTTTTCGAGTATGATATGCCGTTTTTGCTTTTGTAATGTTTCCTTTGGTTGCCAATTTCTCGAGATTGCATTCGCTTTCCGTCGTTTTGTCTCGTTTCAATTTGTCGAATCGGCAAAAAGGCCGCATCTTCGCGTCAGATTCTTTGATTCGAAAAGATATACGCTTATGTTGACTATCAAAGCCGGCGAGATCGCAGGTCGCATTTGGACCGCACTCGACGAAAAAGGCACACTGACCGGCAAAGAACTCAAGAAGGTGTGCGGAAGACTCACGGACAAAGAGCTGTATCTCGGTTTGGGATGGCTGCTCCGTGAGGAAAAGATTGAAACCGCTGAGGTTGAAAAGGACATTACAGCGCGTTTGAAGTAAGGTTCGCGCTGAAATTTGCATGTTGATTGTAGTCTGCGACGCCCTTTGGGGCGATTCGCAGGCTTTTTTGTGCCGAAAACGGAGTGGGACACGACAGTCGTCCCGCTGTTCTTTTTGCCGCCCGCCGAAGGTGACCAAAATTGCGGCCCCCTCGCGCGCGGGCGCGTCAGGCGGTTTTCGTTTTTTGCCTTCACCCTTCACCGCCTACCGATTTCTCGCTCTATTTCAACGCGTTGCGTGTGAAGGTCGCGAGCGATGTTTGCTCGCTCGCCTTCACCCTGCCTTCACGCCCTCATGCGGCGCCCAAACGTGGGGTGAACCGAAGTGAACCGGGGTGAAGTCGGAGCCGCTTCGTGTTGCTTCACCGCGGTTCACCTGCAAGGTGTTGATGCTGAGGTGGTTGTAGGTTGCTTTCTGTGTGTTAAAATGTTGCTTATCTTCACCCGTAACGCGTTGTGAACCATCGAATTACTGTCGATGGGTGAAGGCAAAAAACAAAAACTCGGTGAGGTGCGCGCGTGTACGCGAGGGATTTTCCGCGGTTTCTCCGCCCTTGCTTCTTGCGTCGGCGTGGGTGTCGAACGCGGTGGGGGCGATGGGCGGAAAGCTCCCCGATAAGTCGAAAAAATGCCCAAGGCTTGAGCCGTTTGCTCCTCCTTTTTTCGGTCGAAACGACGTTGTGCGAGCGAGTGCAGGGGTGGCTCGGCGATTGTGCCGCTCTGTTCCTCCGTTGGGCCCGCCGCGCGCTCCTCCCGCTTCCCGAGCGCCTGCGTGCTTCGGGAGGTGCACGGTTCGCGGCCGAACAATGGGAGGCTGAAGTGAGCGTTTTCGCTGTGTGGGGGCAGAAACGGCCTTGAAATTCATTGCGATGTGAGAAGAAAATATCGTCGTTTTTTTGGCGTGATGAAATGAATTCCTATATTTGCACCATAAAATATCACCCTTAGGTGGAAAAAACTAAGGCTCGCCACTTCATTTTTGGGGTGGCTTATTTTTTTATTGTATCACTATGGGAACGACTAATAACGAGAGAGTCATTGTCTATGTTGACGGCTTTTGATTTACACATTCCTCCCAAGTGGAAGGCCTATCAATTGATGAAATGAAAAATTCCTCGAGTTCCCAGGCGCCAGTCCCTCTTTTTGCGTCCTCTTTTTTTGAAGAGCGGGCAGAGAGAGGGACTATTTCGTGAAAAATGACTATATTCGCACGATAGTTCAACACTTACCTCTAAACCCTCACTGCTCTATGTCCGAAATCACCCAACGCACCGAATTGCAAGCCGCCATTTGGCGCATCGCCGACGAAGTGCGCGGCGCTGTCGACGGCTGGGACTTCAAACAATTTGTGCTCGGCTCGCTCTTCTACCGCTTCATCAGCGAAAACTTTGTCGCCCATATGGAAGCGGGCGGTTCCGAAAGGCGCTATGAGGAGTATGCCGACAGCGAAATCAGTGCCAATGCGGGAATGATCGACGAGGTGACGCACGAAAAGGGCTATTTCATCTACCCCAGTCAACTCTTTTCGGTGGTGGTGGCGCAGGCCGACCACAATCCCAACCTCAACACCGACCTGGCAGCGATCTTCTCCGCCATCGAAGCCTCGGCCGTGGGCTATGACTCCGAGCGCGCCGTCAAGGGGCTTTTTGCCGATTTCGACACCACCAGCACCCGTCTGGGCAACACCGTCGAGGAGAAGAACCGCCGTCTCTGTGCCGTGCTCCACGGGGTGGAGAGTTTGGACTTCGGCCGCTTTGCCGATCACAAGATCGACCTCTTCGGCGATGCCTACGAGTTTCTCATCTCCAACTATGCCGCCAATGCCGGTAAGTCGGGCGGCGAGTTTTTCACGCCTCAGAACGTCTCGCGGCTGCTGGCGCGTCTCGCGCTCTCGGGGCAGCACGAGGTGAACAAGATCTACGACCCGGCGTGCGGTTCGGGCTCGCTGTTGCTGCAAGCTAAGCGCCAGTTTGATGCCGACCTGATCAAGGAAGGGTTTGTGGGGCAGGAAATCAACCACACCACCTACAACCTGGCGCGCATGAACCTCTTCTTGCACGATGTGAACTATTCGAAGTTCGACCTCGCGCTGGGCGACACCCTCCTCTCGCCGCAACATCGCGACACCAAGCCCTTCGATGCCATTGTGTCCAATCCGCCCTATTCGGTGAAGTGGGTGGGGAGCGACGACCCCACGCTCATCAACGACGAGCGTTTTGCCCCGGCCGGCGTGTTGGCGCCGAAGGGCAAGGCCGATTTTGCCTTCATTCTCCACGCCCTCAACCACCTCAGTGCGCGCGGCCGCGCCGCCATCGTGTGCTTCCCCGGCATCTTCTATCGCGGCGGAGCGGAACAGAAGATCCGCCAATATTTGGTGGACAACAACTTCGTGGAGACGGTCATTGCGCTTGCGCCCAACCTCTTTTTCGGCACGAGCATCGCGGTGTGCATCCTCGTGCTCTCGAAGCACAAGACCGACACCCTCACGCAGTTCATCGATGCGAGCGGCGAGGAATTTTTCCGCAAGGAGACGAAAAACAATGTGCTCACGCCCGAACAGATTGAGCGCATCGTTTCGCTCTTTGAGCAGAAGGTGGAGGAGCCGCACGTTTCGGCGTTGGTGGAGCATTCGGCCATTGCGGCGAACGACTACAATCTCTCGGTGAGTTCGTATGTGGAGGCGCGCGACACGCGCGAGGCGGTGGACATCGACCTCCTCAATGCCGAGGTGGCGGAGACGGTGGTGCGCATCGACGCGCTGCGTCGCGACATCGACACGATCATCGCGGAGCTCAGTGCCTGAATGGGCAAAGGGGGCGACGCCTTTCTGCGCTCGCCCCCATCTCTATTTTTCGGTGTGCCGACGGCCGCAACGCCGCGGCACGCCTTCAACCTAAAAGGCAATGAACAACGCTAAAAATACAACGCTCTTACCCTACCTCGAACGACTCCTCGAGGGAGAAGCCGTGGAATGGAAAACGCTCGGGGAGGTGTGTGACATTCTACGTGGAAAACGCCTCACTAAAAAAGAACTCTCAGAAGGAGGAAAATATGCAGTGTTTCATGGTGGACTTGTCCCCATTGGTTTTTATAGCGAATCCAATAGAAAAGGAGATACGACTATGGTAATCAATGTTGGAGCTTCAGCAGGAACGATTGGATATTCTCGCGATGACTTTTGGTCATCAGATGGCTGCTTCTGCATTTCCCCCTCTCCCTTCCTACTCTCTCGATTCATCTTTTATGTACTGCAATCGAAAGATTTTCAAATCAAAGGTAAAGTGCGTATTGCGGGCATTCCGACATTGGACAGTAACGTATTAGAACAATTCCCCATCCCCATTCCCCCTCTCCGCGTACAAGCGCGCATTGTGGAGATCCTCGACAAGTTTACAGAGCTGGAGGCGGAGCTGGAGAAAGAATTAGCGGCAGAGCTGGAGGCGCGTAAAAAACAATATGCGTATTACCGCGATCAACTTCTTAATTTCTCACAATACCCCCCCCTAAACGTTAATATCAAATGGAGGGCGCTCGGGGAGGTGTGCGATTACGAACAACCCACCGCCTATTTGGTGCGCAACACAAATTACTCTGACCAATACCCAATTCCTGTGCTCACAGCAGGAAAAACATTTATACTCGGATACACCAATGAAACCACGGGAATATACCGTGCTTCAGAACATCCGACAATCATCTTTGATGACTTCACAACCGCCAACAAATGGGTTGATTTTGATTTCAAGGCTAAATCTTCGGCAATGAAAATGCTCACTTCCAAAGATGAAAAAGTCTGCCTATTGAAATACATTTACTATTGGTTGAATACACTTCCGGCTGATTCTATTGTAGGTGATCACAGCAGACAATGGATTAGCAACTATGCACAAAAGTTATTTCCCCTTCCCCCTCTCTCCGAGCAGCGCCGCATTGTCGACATCCTCGACCGCTTCGACACGCTGACCAACTCGATCAGCGAAGGACTGCCGAAAGAGATCGCCCTGCGGCGCAAGCAATATGAATACTATCGAGATGCGCTCCTCAGCTTTCCCCGTCCCGAGGTGAGCGCTTAGTCCCGAAGCTTATTCCCCCCACTTGTACCATGGCACAATACACCCCCATCGCCGAAACCCCGAACTTCATCGTGCTGGACAGCTATACCAAATACGCCGCGCTGCACGAACCGCCCACCGGCTACCAAACCGAAAGTGAGCTGGAAAACGAATTCATCGCCGACCTGCGTGCGCAGGGCTATGAATACCTGCCCGACCTGCGCACCCCCGATGCGCTCCGCGCCAATGCGCGCCGGCAACTCGAGGGGCTCAACGCGGTGCAGTTCACCGACGCGGAGTGGCAACGCTTCTGCGACGAGTTTCTGGACTGCCCGAGCGACACGATCACCGACAAGACGCGCAAGGTGCAAGACCACCCCGTGTGGGATTTCACCTTCGACGACGGCCGACTGCAAAACATCCACCTCGTGGACAAGCGCAACCCGGCACGCAACAAACTGCAGGTGATCAACCAGTTTGAACAGAAGGGTACGCACAAGAACCGCTATGACGTGACGATCTTGGTGAACGGACTGCCGATGGTGCAGGTGGAACTCAAAAAGCGCGGCGTGCCCATCCGCGAGGCCTTCAACCAGGTGCACCGCTACAGCAAGGAGAGTTTCAACAGCGAGGCTTCGCTCTACAAATATCTGCAGCTCTTCGTGATCTCGAACGGAACGGACACGCGCTATTTCGCCAACACGGTGAAGCGCGAGAAGAACAGTTTCGACTTCACGATGAACTGGGCGCGGGCCGACAACACGACGATCAAGGACCTGAAGGATTTCACGGCGACGTTCTTTCGCCGCGACACGCTGCTGCAGGTGCTGCTCACCTATGCCGTGTTCGACGTGAGCGACACGCTGCTCGTGATGCGCCCCTATCAGATTGCGGCGGCCGAACGCATCATCTGGAAAATCAGATGCGCGCACGAGGCCCGGCAGTGGGCCTGTCCCGAAGGCGGAGGCTATGTGTGGCACACCACCGGATCGGGCAAGACGCTCACGAGTTTCAAGGCGGCGCGACTGGCCACGCAGCTGGACTTCGTCGACAAGGTGTTTTTCGTCGTCGACCGCAAGGATCTCGACTACCAGACCATGCGCGAGTATCAACGCTTCTCGCCCGACAGTGTGAACGGATCGGAGAGCACGGCGGGACTGAAACGCAACTTGGCCAAGCACGACAACAAGATCATCGTGACCACCATACAGAAGCTCAACAACCTGATGAAGAGCGAGCCGGATTTGCCCGTCTACCGGCAGGAGGTGGTGTTCATCTTCGACGAATGCCATCGGTCACAATTCGGTGAGGCACAGCGCAATCTGCAACGTAAGTTCAAGAAATACTATCAGTTTGGTTTCACGGGTACGCCGATCTTTTCGGAGAATGCGGCGGGTGCAGAAACCACGGCGAGCGTGTTTGGGCGCGAGCTCCACTCGTATGTGATCACCGACGCGATTCGCGACGAGAAGGTGCTGAAATTTAAGGTGGACTACAACAACGTGCGGCCGAAATTCAAGGCGGCGGAAAAAGAACGCGACGAGCGGAAACTCACCTCGGCAGACTATGCCCAACTGATGCTCCACCCGGAACGCATCGGCGAAATCGCGCTCTACATCTTGCAGCACTATCGGCTGAAAACACATCGCACGCCGGCGGGGGCGGGCTTCAACGCGATGTTTGCGGTGAGCAGTGTGGAGGCGGCCAAACGATACTACGACACGCTGCGGATGTTGCAGCAGGGCGAGCCGCATCCGCTGCGCGTGGCGACCATTTTCTCGTTTGCCCCCAACGAAGAGCAGCAGGCGGCGGGCGAGATCAGTGAGGAAACGTTCGACCCCTCGGCGATGAGCCTCACGGCGAAGGAGTTTCTGAGTCGGGCGATCAAGGACTACAACGCGATGTTCCGAACGAATTTCGGCGTCGACTTCCAAAACTATTACCGCGATCTGGCCAACCGGATGAAGCGCCGCGAGGTGGATCTGCTCATTGTGGTGGGCATGTTTCTCACGGGTTTCGACGCGCCGAGGCTTAACACGCTGTTTGTGGACAAGAACTTGCGCTACC
Organism: uncultured Prevotellaceae bacterium; assembly: GCA_963542795.1. Lineage (GTDB taxonomy): Bacteria > Bacteroidota > Bacteroidia > Bacteroidales > Bacteroidaceae > Alloprevotella. The sequence goes on from CAUTYW010000005.1 coordinate 34,714, forward strand.
ACGGGCTGATGCAGGCGTTTTCGCGCACCAACCGCATTTACGATGCGACGAAGGCCTTCGGCAACATTGTGACGTTCCGCGATTTGGAGCAAGACACGGTGGATGCGATTTCGCTCTTCGGCGACAAGAACACGAAAAACGTGGTGCTCGAAAAGAGTTACAAGGAACAGTTGCAGGGCTTCACCGACGCGGTGACTGGCGAAACGCGCCGAGGTTTCAAGGAGATTGTGCAGGAGTTGCAGGAGCGTTTCCCCGATCCGGACGACATCGAGAAGGAGGCGGACAAGAAAGCCTTTGTGAAACTCTTTGGTGAGTATCTGAAGGCCGAAAACATCTTGCAAAACTATGACGAGTTTGCGCAGCTGAAGGCGTTTGCGAAAATCGATGCGACGGACGAGGCTGCGATGGAGGCGTTCAAGGCGGAGCATTTCCTGACCGACGAGGACCTGGCGGCGCTGCGCGAAATTGAGTTGCCCGACGAACGGAAGTTGCAAGACTACCGCTCGACGTACAACGACATTCGCGAGTGGAAACGCGTGCAGGACGCGGCGAAACGCATTGAGCAACCCAAAGTGGACTGGGACGATGTGGTGTTTGAGGTGGAATTGCTCAAATCGCAGGAGTTCACGCTGGACTACATCTTGGAACTGGTGTTCGAACACAGCCGCCGCTCGTCGGACAAGCAAGGATTGGTGGAGGAGGTGCGGCGCACGTTGCGCGCCAGCTTGGGCAACCGGGCGAAAGAAGGGCTGATGGTGGAGTTCATCAACCGCACCGACTTGCAGGCGCTCAAGGACAAGGACGAGGTGATGGACGCATTCTACACCTATGCTCGCGAACGCCGCAACGAGGAGGTGGAAACCCTCATCGAAGAGGAGCAACTGAACACGGCGGCGGCCAAACGCTTCATTCGGGCCTCGCTGAAGCGCGAGTTGGTGAGCGAAAACGGCACGGATCTCAGCCAGGCGCTGCCGAAAATGAGTCCACTGCATCCGGCCTATGTGACGAAGAAACAAAGTGTGTTTCAAAAAATCGTGGCGTTCGTCGAGAAGTTTAAGGGCATCGGCGGCGAACTGTGAGGCGCGCGAGACCGGGCACGCTTTGATTGCCTGTGTGGGACGTCCTGACGCGGGCACACTGCGGGAGGCTGATGCCCAAAGAGCGGCCGCTCAACACAAGGACCGACTTTCTGATGAGCAGAAAGTCGGTCCTTGTTGTGCGTAGTGGGGGAGGTGAGTGGACCCCGCACCGCGGGGTCAGAATTCGCTGGTGAAGTGGAAGCGAATGTGCTTGAAGTCTTGTTGTGCCATTTGCAGCACGTAGCCGGAATCGGCCAGGAAGACGTCGCGGCCTTCGCGGTCTTTGGCCATGTATTGGTACTTGCGCTTCTTGAACTGTTCGAGTTCGGCGGGGTCGTCGCTTTCGATCCAGCAGGCTTTGAACAGGTGGATGGGTTCCCAGCGGCATTTGGCACCGTATTCGTTTTCCAAACGGTATTGAATGACCTCAAACTGCAGCTGGCCGACGGTGCCGATGATCTTGCGGCCGTTGAATTCGTTGACGAAAAGTTGAGCGACGCCCTCGTCCATGAGTTGGTCGATGCCTTTCTGCAGCTGTTTGGTCTTCAGGGGGTCGGCGTTCTCGATGTATTTGAACATCTCGGGCGAAAAGGAGGGGAGGCCCTTGAAGTGCAGTTGCTCGCCTTCGGTGAGGGTGTCGCCGATTTTGAAGATGCCGTTGTCGGGCAGACCTACGATGTCGCCGGGGTAGGCTTCGTCGATGGTTTCTTTGCGCTGGGCCATGAACTGAGTGGGGCTCGAGAAGCGCACTGTTTTGCCGTTGCGCACGTGGAGATAGGGGGCGTTGCGCACGAACTTGCCGGAGCAGACCTTGCAGAAGGCGATGCAGGAACGGTGGTTGGGGTCGATGTTAGCCGTGATCTTGAAGATGAAGCCGGTGAACTTGGGTTCTTCGGGATGGACGGTGCGCTCTTCGGCCGTGACGGGACGGGGGGCGGGAGCGATCTTGACAAAGCAGTCGAGCAGCTCCTTGACACCGAAGTTGTTGAGCGCAGAACCGAAGAAAACGGGGGCGACTTCGGCCGAGAGATAGGTGTCGATGTCGAAAGCAGGGTAGACGCCGTCGATGAGTTCGAGGTCTTCGCGCAGTTTGGCGGCGTCGCTCTCGCCGACGTTGGCTTCGAGTTCGCCCGCCGCATGGATGTCGACGGCTACCTTTTCGGTGACTTTCTGCTTGTCGGCGGTGAAGAGGTTGAGTTGCTGCTCATAGATGTTGTACACGCCCTTGAAACGCTGGCCTTGGTTGATGGGCCAGGAGAGCGGGCGGACGCTGATTTGGAGTTCTTCTTCGAGTTCGTCGAGCAGGTCGAAGGGGTCTCGACCTTCGCGGTCCATTTTATTGACGAATACGATGACCGGCGTCTTGCGCATGCGACACACTTCCATGAGTTTGCGCGTTTGCGCTTCGACGCCTTTGGCCCCGTCGACCACGATGATGGCGGAGTCGACAGCGGTGAGGGTGCGGAAGGTGTCTTCGGCGAAGTCTTGGTGACCGGGGGTGTCGAGGATGTTGACTTTATAGCCTTCGTAGTCGAACTCCATGACCGAAGTGGTGACCGAGATGCCGCGTTGCTTTTCGATCTCCATCCAGTCGGAGGTGGCGGTCTTTTTAATCTTGTTGTTTTTCACGGCGCCGGCTACTTGGATTTGTCCACCGAAGAGCAGGAGCTTTTCGGTCAGCGTGGTTTTACCGGCGTCGGGGTGGGAGATGATGGCGAAGGTGCGCCGACGTTCGATTTCGGGATTCATCATATTGGGGTGTTGCTTATTTTGCGGGTGTGGAAGTGGGGGGGACGAAGCGGAGGGCTTTGCGTTTGCGGCACATGAAATCGAAGAACGATTCGAAATCGTGTTTGAACTGGATGCCGAGTCCCTGTGTGGTGAGCGAGGTGCGAGTGAAATAGCGCGTGTTGGTTTCGCTGTAGGCTTTGAGGCTCCAGGTGCCGCGGGGGGTGAGGAGATATTGCACGTCGAAGTCGCCCACGAAGTTGGTGGTGGCGGCTTGGCGGTCGTGGTAACCCACTTTCCCGTTGAAGAGCAGTCGGTTGTCGAGCAGACGACCGGAGAGGAGGCCGTCGACTTCCATGTTGTTCCACCCTTGTTGGCCGGTGCTCACGTTGGCGCCGAGCCGCCAATTGGTGTTGCCCATGGCGTTGGCGATGATGCTGTTCAGCTGGGAGGAGAGGGTGCCGGCCAACAGCGATTGGACCATGACGGACGATTGGCTTTGGCTGGTGGCGGCGAGGGTGGTGTTGTAATTGTAGGTGAAGAAGCGTCCCATGCTGAGCAGATAGAGCACTTGGGTGGTGCGCTCTTCGTCGGAAGCAATGAGGTTGCGCACCATGGCCTGCTCGTCGTCGCTCACATTGGGGAGTTCGAAGTCGAGTGCGAGATTGATGTTGCTCATCTTTCCGCTGAGCTTGATCAGACAGTTGACCGGGGTGCTGTTGTTGCTGAAATTGCCTCCGACGTTCAAATCGGCCAGTGAGGCGGAAGTCACCAAATAGTTGGCCAGCACGTTGACATCGGCGTTGAGGGGATTGCCGAAGAAGACCACTGTGCCGCCCGGGTGGAGGGTGAACGATTTCTTGATGAGGTTTTGTATGCTCAAATCGTAGCTGCCGTGTTGCACGGTGTAGGTGCCGAACATTTGAAACTCACCTTTGTTGTAGTAGGTGGCTTGGATGGGCCCGGTGCCGTGGACGGTGATAAGGTCGCCGCTTTTTTTGTCGGTGATCATGCGCAAGGTGCCGCTGGGATCCACCTCGACTTGCATATTGAGATGGATGTCGGTGCTGCCGGTGTTGTCTGTCGACGGGGTAGGCGCGGCCTTCGCATCGGTGGTTGTGGTGTCGAGCGAGGCGTCGCGGAAGGTGAGCAGGCGCGTGTCGTTGTTGTCGGGGCGGTCGAGCACGTAGGTGAGTACGCTGCCGGGCTCAGTGCGCACTTTTAGATTGACGTCCAAGCGACCCGGCCGACCTTTGAGCAGGACGTCGCCGGTGCCATAGGCGGTGGCGTAGAAAGGGAGATCGTCTTCTTGAGGGCGATCGTAGAGTTGCATGTTGTTTCCCGTCATGGCGAAATCGTAACGCATGTCGTGAAGGTGGCGGTGGTTGAGTACGCCTTGGACGCGCCCCGTGCCGCGGAGGCTGTCGGTCAGCGTGGCGCTGTTGAGGCGGAAGGTGCCGGGGCTGATTTCGACTTCGGCATCATTGAGATGGTAGGTGACGCCGTTGATGGGCAAGAGGGCCGATGCGCTGGCACGCTGGCTGCCTTCGAAATCAATGCTCTTGAAACCGCCGAATATGCGGCAGGTGCCGGTGGAGCGGCCACGGATGTTGTGGAAAATGTCGCTGATGTAGTGGTTGAGAAAACCCAGGGGGGTGTTTTCGCCCTCAATGCGCAGGTCGAGGTCTTTGTGACCGAGACTTACATAGCCGTTGACGTTGGTTTGCCCCACGGTGCCTTCGGTCATGTTGGCCTGCAGACGGATGGTCTGATCGTCGGTTTCGAAGGTGCCCCGAATCCGCGCGTGACCGAGATGGGTGTTGTTGAAGCGGAAACCGGGGATGTCGAGGAAAGCGGAGAGACGAGGTTTGTTGTGCTCGTCGGGTTTGACAATTGCGCGGCCGCTGGCATTACCGGCAAAGCGGACGACTTCGAGACCGGTGAGGGCGAGGAGCGAACCGACGTCGACCTTTTGGAGATCAATGGCGATGCCTTCGCCACCTTTGGTGTAAGTGCCGTGTATGGCCAGGTGCTGATCGGCGTGGCGCAAGGCGACGTGGCGGAAGGTGAATTCGCGGTCGGTGAGGGCTATGTTGCCCGGTTCGATGTCCCACGTGTTGCCGTTGATGTGGAAAGCGGTGGGGAGCACGTCGAAGTCGAACAAGACGCGACGGCCCGAGCCGAGGGCCGGCAGGTGGAGTCGACCGGTGGTGTTCACTTGTCCGTAGAAGTTGTGAGTTCGGCGCTCATCCCATTGCAAATTGTTGTTCCACAATCCATTGTCGGCTGTGGAATGCAGCTCGATTTGGAGATCGGCGTTGCGCATCGGCTTACGTGCCTTGGCCAGGAGGTCGAGGTGGCTGCCGTTGCTTCGTGCCGAGAGTGAGAGGTCGAGGAGGCGGGTGTCGCCGTCGAGGATCACTTCCGGAATGTTGGCCGAGAGGCGCAGATAGGATCCGTCGGTCGCCAGAGAGCCGTTGATTTCGACGGGCTGGCTGAGGTGGGCGTCTACATTTAAGAAGTGGCGAAGCACATCGGTGCGCTTCAAGGTGAGCGCGAAGGAGGTGCCGGCTGAGAGAGAGGGGGCCGCGGAAGCGGAGGATGGAGCGGCCACCTTTTGCAACCAGTGGTTGAGGCTTTGTTTGAGGAGGGCCGGGTCGAATTTTCCAGTAAAGGCGGCATCGGCGAAGTCACTTTGCAACCGAAGGTGCGAACCTTTGGGGTGGGCTTGGGCGGTGAGTTGCAGGTGGTTCAGATGGTAGGCTGTCGTGTTTCTGCGTTCGGAAGAAATGTTCAGGTTGGAGAGCACGATTTCGCCGAGGGGCTGCTTGAGATCGAGGGAGTGGAGCGAGGCTTTCAGTTGGGCGCCGAATGTGCCGGCGAGTGCCTGGTCGTGGAGTCCAAACTGTGCGGGAGTGAAGTGGCGAATGTCGAATTGCAGGTCGACTGTGGTGGGACGGCCGTTGGAGGTAAGGCGGCCGGAGAGTTGGCCGGTGAAATCGGCACCGGGGTTGCGGCTGTCTAATTTCAGGTCGGCGAGTCCGTTGGTGTGGCTGAGGTCGATTTGGATGTCGCGGTATGGACGATGGTCGACGGTGGCATTGTGAATCTTGAGTTGGATTTGTCCGTTGGGCAGTCCGCCTTGGGTGAGGAGTAGGTGTCCGTTGGCTTCAAAATGCAGCAGTTCGGGCATGTATTTATGCTCGAACAGGAGGTTGGGGTGCAGGTTGCCGGATGCGACTTTACCGCGAAGTTCGTTGCCGGCGTAGCGTAGATCTACTTTCAACTCGCCGGGCGCCGATTGCAGTTGACCGACGAAGGCGGCATGGTGATCTGCCATGCGGTAGCTGCCGCGGCCCACCAGGGAAAGGTCGCCCAATTTCTTCGTGACAGGGGGCACTTGCTTCATGAACAGGGCCAGGGCCGGCTGAAGAAGGCTCTGGGGAAGTTCAAGGCGACGGATGAAGGCTGTGATTTGCTCGGGATGACCGCTTTTCAGTTGGAGATTGGCGTCGGTGTCCAGGTAGAGTCGATGTGATTTTCCCGAGAGGCTGAGTCGTTGTGCCTTGATGCGTTGCGGAGTGTAGGAAAGGGAGCCGTCGAGACGGAGTGTTTCGCGGAAGTTGAGAGGGCGTGATAGGATGGGCGCGAGGTCGGTGGTGGAAAGTTGCCAATTGATGGCGCGAAAGTTGGCCGACAAGGTGGAAAACAACGAGGTGGGGGCGTCCAAATCGTAGTGGGCTTGGAGCAGCTCCTGATTGATGGCGGAGTGGGGCGTGAGGAGTTCGAGATCTCGTACGGTGCACTGTTTGCGGTTTCCCTCAAATCGCAACCCAAGACGCTTTACTTCCCAACCACAGGCTTCGCGAGCTGCAAAATGGCGGATGCGGAAGTTGAGACTGTCGCGTGTGAAATGTTTCAGGGTGAGATTGGCGTCGACGTCCGAGAGGTCGATGTGATGGGGCGAAAAACGGCGACCGACAGGACGGGGGCGGTACCATTCGTCGTAGGTGACATTGCCTCTTCGCACGATCAAAGAGTTGATGCGCAGGTCGGTTTTGTTCGGCCCGGTACTTTTTTTACTGCTGAAGGCGTCGATGATGAACTGCAAATTGGTGGGACCGTCGGGGCGCGATTTGTAGATGTGGATGTCCGCGTCCAACAAGGCGATGTTTCGGAGATAGATTTTTCCTTGCAATAGCGAACGAATTTGCAGCTTCGCGAATATCAATTTGCTGTTTAGTAGCTCTTTATCTTCTTGGTCTTGCAGTTTTACATTATGTAGCGAGATGCTATTGAGCAACCCCACTTCAACGCGCCCGATGGTGACTTTTGTGTGCAGAATTTCTCCCAATTCTTGTTCGGCGAGATGTCCCAATTCTGTTTGCACTCGCGTGTTGTTGAGGGCAAACACCAAAAGGGTGTAGAGCACAATGCAAGTGCCTACACTCCATTGAAGGAAAGAACGTAGATTGGGAGTCCGCATAGCTGCGTGGGGGCGTTTAGCGTTTGCTGTGCTTGAGGTCGATGAGGTAAGTGAGTTTAGCGATGATGGCGCCGTTGGCCGAGCGTGAGAACGGATCCTTCTTTGCATTGCCGAAGAGATCCGACAGGCCATAGTAATAGCGTGTGTCGAGAATGAAATGCCCGGCGCCGGTGGTCCATTCGATGCCTAAACCGGCCGTGATGCCGTAGTCGAGCTGATGGTCCAGGGGCTTTCCGTATTGGGCATATACATTGTTGGAACGATCGGGCACGGTCTTGCCGTTGCTTGTCGTCGTGGTCCAAACCGCGGAACGTTCTTCGTGGTCGGAAATGGCGTAGCTGATTTGTGGACCGGCAAGTAGAAAACCTTTGAAGCCCCGGTATTCATTACCCAACCCGAGATGGGCCAGTACGGGCACCTGAACGTAATTGATTCTACGCGTATAGCGATCCGATAGTTGCTCCCCCTGAGAAGAATAGATGTCTTCCTTCCAACCGGCTTGCCAGAAGTTGGCCTCGATTTGCAGGGCACAAATCAAACCATAGTACCGTTCGCTGGTGTAGCGCGCGGTGAACCCCGCAATCATGCCTGGATTGTAGGTTTGGCGCACGCCGGGGTTGAAAGAAACCTGATTGAAATTGACACCGACGTTTGCGCCCACGGCCCAATCATCGCGTTGCGCCCCCAGTTGGGCGGCAAGTGGGAGCGTGGAGCTGAAGAAAAAAGCGCTGTAGAGCATCGTGCTCCGCAAACTATGGATGAGGTGCATTGTGAAGTGAGAATTTTGGCGCGAAGTTACGCAAAAAAGCTCGTTCGAATGTCACCGAAGGGGCTAATTTGTTGTGGTGCAGTGTCTCAAATTGCGGAGCTGCACAGTGTGATTTGAGAAAGTGGGGAAGCTTTTCGGCCGATGAAGCTTTTCTCCCTAAAAATAAATGAGTAATTTCGCATCAGATTATGGCCGTTTGACAATAAACAAGCGGTCGATTAGCGGAACTTTTGTGCGGCGTGATCTGCGTGTTAGCGCCGGAAGGGGCCGCTTTGCAACTTAGCAAACGCATTTCCTATGAATATATCTTACAAGTGGCTGAAAGAGTATGTCGATTTCGACATGACAGCCCAAGAAGTAGCTGACGCACTGACTTCTATCGGACTCGAAGTGGATGGCGTCGAAGAAGTACAGACCATCCGTGGAGGATTGAAAGGCCTTGTTGTCGGAAAGGTGTTGACTTGCGAAGTACACCCCGATTCGGACCACATGCATGTGACGACAGTAGATTTGGGAGACGGCAACGAGCCGACTCAAATTGTCTGTGGTGCACACAATGTGGCGGCCGGACAGAAAGTGATCGTGGCTACGCTCGGCACAAAACTCTACGACGGAGACAAGGAGTTCGTGATCAAGAAATCGAAGCTCCGCGGTGTTGAGAGTTACGGCATGATTTGTGCGGAAGACGAGATCGGAGTGGGTACCGGACACGATGGTATCATGGTGTTACCCGAAGATACCCCCGTCGGTATGCCAGCTGCTACTTATTTCAACCTGGAAAGCGATTGGTTGATTGAGGTCGACATCACCCCCAATCGCGCGGACGCTTGTTCGCATTGGGGAGTGGCGCGCGACCTTTACGCTTATTTGGTACGGAACGGCATAAAGACCACCTTGCATCGTCCTGACGACAAAGCGTTTGCGGTGGATAACCACGAACTGCCGATTGCGGTTGAAATCGAACGCCCCGAAGCTTGCTTGCGCTACTGCGCTGTGACGCTGAAAGGCTGCGAAATCAAGGAAAGCCCCAAGTGGTTGCAAGAGAAATTGATCACGATCGGCTTGCGCCCCATCAATAATATTGTCGACATCACCAATTATGTGATGATGGCTTACGGCCAACCGCTGCATTGTTTCGATGCAGATATGATTGCCGGCGGCAAGATCGTGGTGAAAACACTGCCCGAAGGTTCTTCTTTTGTCACGTTAGACGGTGAGAAACGCGAGCTTTCGGATCGCGATCTCCTCATTTGTAATGCCGAAGAGCCGATGTGTATTGCCGGCGTGCTCGGAGGAAAGGGAAGCGGGACGTACGACACGACGCGTGATGTCCTGTTTGAAAGTGCCTATTTCCATCCCACTTGGGTGCGCAAGAGCGCGCGTCGCCACGGACTGAGCACTGATGCTTCGTTCCGTTTCGAGCGTGGAGTGGATCCTGACGGGCAACTTTACGCGTTGAAGCAGGCTGCACTGCTGGCCAAGGAGTTGGCCGGTGGGGAAATTGCCATGGAGATTGTCGACGTGCAGTCGCCAGAATTGAAGAAAAGCTTCGACGTTGAACTCGAATATCAGTATGTACATGAATTGATTGGGAAGGAAATCCCCCACGATTTGATTCGCACCATTTTGACTGCCTTGGACATGCAGATCGTTTCGGAAAACGAGAAGGGGTTCTCCCTGCGTGTGCCGGCATATCGCGTGGATGTGCAACGTCCCTGCGATGTGGTTGAGGATATCTTGAGAGTGTACGGATACAATAATGTAGAGATTCCTACCAGTCTGAAGTCTTCGCTCACGACAAAGAGCATTTATGATGTAAGTCAAAAGCTGCAGAATGTTGTAAGCGAGCAGCTTATCGGCCAAGGATTCAATGAAATTCTCAATAACTCGTTGACGCGCGAAGCTTACTATAATGAACTGAAGACTTATAGCGCAGATCACCTTGTCCGCCTCCTCAATCCTCTTTCGAGCGACCTGAATGTCATGCGCCAAACGCTACTGTTCGGAGGATTAGAGAGTATTGCGCACAATGTGAACCGCAAAGAAGGCAATTTGCGCTTCTTCGAATTCGGAAATTGCTACAGCTACGATGCCACTAAGCGTGTGGAAGGCAAAGTGCTTTCGCCTTATCATGAAGATCTGCATCTCGGATTGTGGATCACGGGAAAGCGCGTGATGGATTCGTGGGCGCATGCCAATGAAGACAGTAGCATTTATGAATTGAAGGCCTATGCCATGAACGTCCTGTCCCGTTTGGGCATTCCGCTCGGCGGCTTGCTGGTTAAAGAGGGCACGAACGATATCTTTGCCAAGAGCATTGTGGTCGAAGATCGCAATGGCAAGGTATGTCTCGAACTGGGTTTGGTGAGCAAAGTGCTTTTGGCGGTTTGTGAAGTGGACCAAGAAGTGTATTTCGCCGATTTCAATTGGAGTGTGCTCATGAAGAAGCTACCGAAGAAGGACGTGTCTTACACCGAGTTGTCCAAGTTCCCCGCTGTACGTCGCGATCTTGCTCTGCTGCTCGATGTCAACGTACCGTTTGCCGACGTGGAACGCGTGGCTCGTTCGTGCGAAAAGAAATTGCTCCGCAAGGTCGAGCTCTTCGACGTTTATGAAGGAGAGCATCTCCCGGCGGGCAAAAAGAGCTATGCCGTTGCCTTCACACTTTCGGACGAGTCGAAGACGATGAACGACAAGCAGACGGAAGCCATTATGGGCAAGATCATCAAACAACTGCAACAACAATTGGGCGCAGAACTCCGTTGAGCGTCCTTCCATCACGGGGAATCTCGTCGGATTTGTGCAGCTGTTGATAAAGTGTTGCTCATTGAGGCAGAGTTCTCCACAAATAACAGAAACTTTCTATCCAACATTCCTATGGGAAGAGCATTTGAATATCGAAAAGCCGCCAAACTGAAGCGGTGGGGGCACATGGCCCGTACATTTACCAAGATCGGCAAGCAAATCGCTGTGGCTGTGAAGGCCGGCGGTCCCGAGCCCGAAACCAACCCCACGTTGCGTGCCATCATTGCAACGGCCAAGCGTGAGAACATGCCCAAGGACAATATTGAGCGTGCCATCAAAAACGCAATGGGTAAGGACCAGAGCGAGTACAAAACAATGACCTATGAGGGATACGGCCCCCATGGTGTAGCCATTTTCGTGGATACACTCACCGACAATCCCACGCGTACCGTCGGCGATGTCCGTTCTGTCTTCAACAAGTTCAACGGCAACCTTGGCACGATGGGCTCGTTGGCATTCCTTTTTGACCACAAGTGTGTGTTCGCCTTCAAGAAGAAAGACGGGCTCGACATGGAGGAACTCATCTTGGATCTCATTGATTATGGGGTGGAAGACGAGTTCGACGAAGACGACGAGGAAGAAAGCATCACGATCTATGGTGATCCCAAGTCGTTCAGCGAGATTCAAAAGCACCTGGAAGCCGAGGGATTCGAAATCGTCAGCGCAGAGTTCACCTATATCCCCAACGATCTGAAAGAGGTGACCGCAGAACAGCGTGAAACCATCGATAAGATGGTCGAACGACTGGAAGATTTTGACGACGTTCAGAACGTTTACACCAACATGAAGCCCGAAGAGGCCTAAAAGTTGGCTAATTAGCCTGTTATAATTGAGATAAGACGGCTCTCCCGTACAGGGAGAGTCGTTTTTTTTGTTTCGTTTGAAAGTGGAATGGGAAAAATCTCCCCGTTTTTCTCCTGAAGTTAACACTTTTGTCGTATCTTCGCGGAAAGGCTTGCCATTTTCATCATCAAGCCTCCCCTTTGTATCATTTTTCCAAGTCTACATGAAGCAAATACTATCCTCTTTACTTTTTGCAGCTGTGCTTTCCGGTATGGGAGGAGCCTACGCGCAAAAAAACTATGAGATCTATCCGGTGCCGCAACGCCAAGTTGTGGGGAGCGGATTGGTGAGTTTCTCGAAATCGGTCACCGTGGTGTGCGAAGAAGCCATAGATGCAGCCACGCGTCGTCGGGCTGAGCAAGTGCTGAAGGAGGCTGGTCTCGACTGCACTTTCGCGCAAGAGGCACCGGCCACCGGTTCCGTGGTGTATATCGGCGTGAATGGGAGCGGCGGAGCAGCCGACCAGCGAGCCACCGCCCTCGCACTCGATCGCACAAACCTCACCAAAGCCGGCAAATTCGATCGACATCTCCTTTCGTTGTCCGACAGAGATGGCAGCGCGGAGGTCGTGATTGTCGGCGAAAACTCCGATGCCGCTTTTTTTGCCTTGGCTTCGTTGGAACAAATGATCGAACATGGCACCGACCATCTCCCCGAAGTGAAGCTCTATGACTACGCCGATCAGCAAAGTCGTGGGCTTGTGGAGGGATATTACGGTTATCCCTACAGTGTTGCGGTGAAGAAAGACCTCATGCGCTTCATGATGCGCATGAAAATGAACACCTATATGTATGGAGCCAAGTCAGATGTCTATCATTCGCAGAAGTGGGAGGCACCATATCCTGCAACGTTGACACCGCAACAGGTGAAAAATGGCTTGCTCACGCAGGATATGATTCGCGACATCGCAAAGACTTCGCAAGACACGAAGGTTAATTTCATTTGGGCCATCCACCCGGGCAACAGTTTCGTGGGCGATGCTAATGTGGTGAATCGCATCATGAACAAGTACTCGCGCATGTATGAACTCGGAGTGCGGCAGTTTGCCGTTTTTGTCGATGATGTCGGCGTGCCCAAGTCGGAGGCAGATTGCAAAACCAATGCCGATCACCTCACAGCACTGCAAGCAGCGATCGACAAAAAGTGGAATAGTGCCTCGGCGACTCCTGAGGCGCGGGTGCGTCCGCTGCACTTTGTGCCGCAAGTCTACACTTTGAGCTGGGTGGGAGAGGCCGATCGCAAGCGCTTCTACAATGCGCTTTCGAAAACGCCGGACAAGATCACCATCTACATCACGGGATGGGGCGTGTGGACTGTCCCCAACAGCAACGATCTCGACGTGGTGCGCAAGGAATTGCAGCGTCCTGCAGCCTGGTGGTGGAACTATCCGTGCAATGACAACGCCGACGGACAGATCTATCCCTCAGACATGTACTACAATTTCTTTGAGATGCCGGCGGTGGACAACAACGCCAAGATGCCCAAACAGCTCGAACATGGACTGGGCATTGTGTCGAACCCCATGCAAGAGGGCGAAGTGGCGAAGACGGCACTCTTTTCGGTTGCTGACTATGCGTGGAACAACGCTGCGTTCGACAATATGAAGTCGTGGAATGCCAGCTTCAGCCGAATCCTCAGCAGCCCCGAACAGCAGCAAGCCTACAAGACGATCATTCCTTATCTCCGGTGGAACGATGCCGAAGACATGCAGCAGGCCATTGCGCGTTTCAAGTCGGGAAAAACCGACAAAATGAAACAATTGGTCGAACGATTGTTGCCTGCAGCCGAAACCATGTTGCGACTGAAGGATTCGTCTGTCGAAAACGAGCGCTTGTTGTACAACGATCTTGCCCCTTGGCTCTTGAAATTGCATGCTATGTTGCGCATAGCGGGGCAAATGGTTGAGGTGGCCGAAAGCAACGAACCCGAGGTACGGTGGGAAGAATATGTGAAGCAGTTGGATCGCATGGCAGACCTTGATGTAAATACCGATTACACCGCCTATGCCCTCGAAGGTTTGGGAAGTGGCATCAGTGTGAGCCAGCGCCAGAGCCAACCGTCGCAGAAGTATTTCTATCCTTTCATGAATTACCTACGTGAGAACGGATTGGGTCGACAGCCCTTCGGCAAAGGGGCTGAATCGGTCCAGGCCGTGAGCAGCGTGTCGGGTGTTTCGCCGAGAGTGGTGCAGCAAAACGGCGAAACTTACTTCAACGGAGTGCATGTGTCCGTGCCGTCCGGCGATTTTGTCGGACTGACCTTTGCCGAGCCCTTCACGCCGGCTGAAATGCGGATTGATGCCACACTGTTGAGCGAATGGGCTGTGCAGTGGAGCGAAGACGGAAAGAATTGGAACCGCATGCGCAGCACGACTTGGCCGGAAGGTAAGAAAATGAAGTACGTGGTGCTGATCAACAACCAGTCCGAGGCACGCACACTGACGCTCACACGCAGCAATTTCAGCGTACTTCTCCCGCAGTTGCCGACACTCAGCGCTGTCGACGTGCCTACGGACGAAGTGGGCGAAGCCACCAATAATCAGCTGGGCAAGCGCGCGCTGATTGACGGAGACCCGTCGACCTTTTTTGCCGGCAAACGCAACCAAATGAAGGACGATCGCTATGTGGTGCACCTGCAAAAGCCGACGGACGTGAAGGATGTGCGCATCTATTTTGGAACCAAAAACGGCGATCAGTTGCAGGCCGGCACGGTCGAGGCCAGTGTCGACGGAAAAGTATGGAAGCAACTTCATGTGGCCGGCAGTGTGGCACGCGCAGGCGGCATGGCGCAAAGTAAACCCTACGCCGATCAAGTGCGCTATGTCGACTTCGAAGGCGATGTGCCCGGAGCCAATCAAGTGCGCCTCACGGTCAGTTCGCCGATTGGCAACAAGTGGTTGCGTTTGTACGATGTGCAAGTGAACACCCTGTACCAAGCCGCACAGTATGCCCCGGCGGTGGTGGACGGCAGAGGCAAGGCGCATCCGGAAGTGACCGACGGCAAGGGATATAATGCCCTCACACAGGCCGGCGGTGGAGAACTTCGTTACGAAATCCGTACGCTTGCCGAGTTGAAGGCCGTGGACATCTATTGGAATCCCGCTGTCTGGACGGCAGCGGCGAAGCCTGAGTTGGAATGGACGGCCGACGGCAAAACATGGCAGTCACTCGGACAGCTGAGTGCGGCCTTGACGCGAGTAGCTGCCGCACAAATGCCCGAGGCTACGGCGCTCCGGTTACGTTGGACGGGACAACAGGTTCCGGCCGTTTACCAAATGGTGTCTGTCACCGATCCGACGATCCGGCGCGTCGAACCTACTGCGCTGAAATCCGTGTATGCGGACAGAGAGACGGGTAAGGCACTGGAGATCTACGACCTTAACGGTAAACTGCTGCGCCGCGACGGCAATACGACCGGCTTGCGTCCGGGAATTTATGTTGTGGCAGGGCGCAAGATCACGCTCTATTGACGCGAATCTGCACAAGGTACAAAGAAAAACCCTCATGGTGAGATGTTAAGGCTCATCATGAGGGTTTCTTTTTGCCGTGAAAAAAACGTTCCGCTCCTCGAGGTAAGGATTGTGTGGCACGCAGCAGAAAGGAGTGCTGTAGTTGGAGACCACGTTTGGGGACAAGATCATGAGAAGGTGGGGCGACGATCATTCCGAAACGCGGTGGCTGCGTTTTCTTCCCGTGTTTGGGCAGAAAGTCGGGGGATTTCAGTCGAAAGCTTCCAACTTTTTGTCGTTACTGCGAAAGGGAGCGAGTGACTTCCGTAAAGCGTGGGCTGCTTATGGAAGAGTGAGGACGTAAGATGCGGAGAGCGAATGAAAAGTCTACTATTGAGCGCACCTTTGGAGGCATTGTCAGCAGTGCGATAGGAGGCTTTCGTTTTGCGACAGGGTAGGGACGAACAACCGAAGGAGGGGAGAACGCGTAGGGAGCCAAAAAAGGCGTTCGAGTTAGCTCGAACGCCTTGTGGAGTCGGGGCGACAGGATTCGAACCTGCGACCCCCTGGTCCCAAACCAGGTGCGCTACCAACTGCGCTACGCCCCGCGGAATCTGATTTTCCGCATGCAAAGGTAGAAAAAACTATCCAGTTGGCCAAATGCTCATTCAAATCTTATGGCCTTCGCCGGTTGAATGCGCGAGACAACATAACTCGGACCGACAAGGGCGAGGATGGTGGCAAACAAAGTGCCGACATTGACGAGAAGAATGACGAGCCAATTGATTTCCAACGGGACAGTTTCGAGATAATAAGTGGCGGGGTCGAGCCGGAGCAGGCCCCATTGTTTTTGAGCGAAGGCTATGCCGAGCGCAAGTATGTCGCCGATGAGCAAGCCCCGCAGCGTAATGAAGACGGCGAAGTTGAGGAATATGCGCCGCACGCAGCTGTTGGTCGCACCGAGTGCCTTGAGCAGACCAATGGTTTGGGTGCGCTCGAGCACTAGGATGAGCAAACCGCTCACCATCGTGAAGCCGGAGATGCAAAGCATGATGACAAGAATCACCACCATGTTGAAGTCGAGCAGGCTGAGCCACGAAAAAATCTGCGCATAGAGGTCGGTGATTGAGATCGCGTTGGCGTGGCGATTGCTGTGGGCTTGATTTTGCTGTTGGCAGAGGTTTCGCACAAGGGGCATCACACTTGTCGTATCGGCAAGCCGATTGAGTCGGATTTCCACCACAGAAGCTTCGTCGCCTTCCCAATTGTTGAGCTTGCGCACTGTGGAGAGGGGCGTCATGGCGTAGGTCTTGTCGAAAATCGCCATGTTCGAACTGTAGATGCCGCAAACTTTGAAGCGGCGCATGCGAATGTTCTCTTCGAAGAAGTAGGCAAAAACGCGATCACCTACTTTCAAGTTGAGATCATTGGCTTGTTTGCGCGAGATGAGCAGATCGTTGGACGACTCGGCGCCGAATGCAGGGAGGCGGCCTTCGACCAGCGATGAAGCCAAGGCCGAAGTGTCGGCGTCTTTCGGAAGTCCTTTGAGCGTGATGGCTTGGTAGTCATCGGCGGTCTTCAGTATGCCCATTTTTTGCGCTGTGGGCATCACGTTCTTCACGTTGGGAAGCCGGCGCAGGGTGTTTAGTAGAGCTGGGTCGGCAGAGACTGGGTGAGCATCGGGGGCGGCGAAAGTGGCAAAGTCAAGTATCTCGATGTGCCCTCCGAAGCCTTCAACCTTCTTGGTGATTTCCGACTTGAAACCGAGAATGATGCACACAGTCAACAGCATAACCGCCAATCCGACGGCCACACCGGCCGTGGCTATCGTGACGGTCAGGCGAGAGGCGCGGGTTTTGTCGGTGCCCATGCTCTTGAAAAAACGGCGAGCTACGAAAAAAGAGAATTTCATCCGAGTGTAGGCCTGAAAAAATGGAATACGTGGCGAGACGGCACGCGAAGGTGAGCTGTGGTTGAGGTGGGAATTAGAGATGTCCCGGGTAGGCCTCCAGGGCGCGCGCCAACAAGAAGAGTGCGCGTTCGAGATCGTGCTTGTTGAGCACGTAGGCAATGCGCACTTCGTTGTGACCGGCCCCCGGAGTGGTGTAGAAACCTGCTCCCGGTGCCATCATCACGGTTTCGTTCTCGTAGGAGAATTCTTCCAGACACCAAGCGCAGAACCGTTCTGCGTCGTCAATGGGGAGACGAGCCATGGTGTAGAAGGCGCCCATGGGGATGGGGCTGTAGACCCCGGGGATTTTGTTGAGCCCATCGATGAGGCAATTGCGTCGTTCTACGTATTCGTCGTACATCTCTCGGAGGTAATCGGCCGATGTGTCGATGGAGGCTTCGGCAACCAGCTGGCCGAGCAGCGGAGGAGAGAGACGAGCTTGGCAAAACTTCATCACGGCGCTGCGCACTTCTTCGTTCTTTGTGATCAGTGCGCCGATGCGAATACCGCATTCCGAGTAACGTTTGGAAACGGAGTCGATGAGAATCACGTTTTGCTCGATGCCTTCGAGGTGGCATGCGGAGATGTAGGGGGAACCCGTGTAGATGAATTCGCGGTAAACTTCGTCGGAGAACAAATATAAGTCGTGTTTCTTCACCAAGTCCCGGATTTGGTTCATCTCTCTGCGGGTGTAGAGGTAGCCGGTGGGGTTGTTGGGGTTGCAAATCAGGATCGCACGCGTGCGTTCGTTGATGAGTTCCTCAAACTTTTCGACTTTCGGCAGTGAAAAGCCCTCTTCGATCGTAGTGGAAACGGTGCGAATGCGTGCTCCGGCCGAGATGGCAAAGGCCATATAGTTGGCGTAAGCCGGCTCGGGTACGATGATTTCGTCGCCCGGATTGAGGCAAGACATGAAAGCAAAGAGAACGGCTTCCGAACCGCCCGTGGTGACGATAATGTCATCCGGAGTGAGGTGGATATTGTAGCGATTATAGTAGTCTACCAGCTTGCGGCGATAAGAAAGAAAGCCTTGTGAGGGAGAGTATTCGAGAATCTCGCGTCCGGAGTGGCGCAAAACGTCCAAACCTTCCTCGGGCGTCTTCAAATCAGGCTGTCCGATGTTGAGATGATAGATCTTTATTCCACGATTTTCCGCGGCAGCGGCGAGCGGTGCGAGTTTGCGGATGGGAGATTGCGGCATTTCAACCGCACGTTCGGATATGTGTGGCATAATGTTGAATCAGAGAAATATAGATGAGGTGAGTTGGAGAAGAATGTCAGGAAACTTGAGGAGCTTCGGTTTCCTGCTTTTTGTTGCTTTCGGCAAACACCTTTGTGAAAGCTTTGGGGATCGGGGTCTCGAAATGCAGTGGTTCGCGGGTGATGGGATGGTAGAAATCGAGCCGATAGGCGTGCAGACACAAACGTCCTACGGGATCGTCGCCGTTGCCGTACTTGATGTCACCACATACCGGGCAACCGAGATCCTGAAGGTGCACGCGAATTTGGTTCTTGCGCCCGGTGTCGAGTTTGAGCTCCACGAGCGAATAGTTGCGGTTGCAGCGTAGCGTGCGATAGTGCGTGCGTGCAAACTTTCCGCCGTTGTCGGTCGGCGAAGAATAGGTGATGTAGGCCTTGTTGTCCTTGAGCCAGCTTTCGACAACGCCTTCTTTTTCGGTCATTTGTCCCGATGCCAAGGCTACATAGCACCGGTCGGTCACGATGCGTCGCCAATTGTGCTCAAGAATTTGCTCGGCTTCTATCGTTTTGGCGTAGACCAGCAGACCAGAGGTGTCGCGATCGAGCCGATGCACCACGTGCGCAGTGCATTTCTGCCGCGTTTTCCGGAAATAGTCGTCGAGAATCGTCTTGACGCAGAATTGTCCTTGCGTGGAAGCCATGGAAAGAATTCCTATATTCTTTTCTATCACAATGATTTGCGCATCCTCGTATACAATCTTGACAAACTTGCTCTGAAACTGCGTGCGCGGCTTGTGTTTTGAGATTTCTACAACCATGCCGGGCCGAAGTTCGAAATCGTGTTGCGAGACATTTTTCTGATTGACGCGCACGCCGCCACCGGCGAGGATAGCTTTTGCCTTGGAACGGCTGATGCCGTCGAGACATTGCATAACAAACGGGAGAAGTGTCCCGTCTTGCTTTACTTTGAAGACCGTAAATTGTGGCTTGCGAGGATTGTACATAGGGAAAAGAGGTAGTTTAGGGTGCAAATGTACGGCAAGAAGTTGGATACGACAAACAAAAGGCGCGTCAATCCATGGGTAGTGTTAAAAATGAAACGAAATGCATCAAGTTTCGGGGAAGTACTGAACCATATATCGGATAAATCTCTATCTTCGCAGCAGAAGTAACATCATACAGCACAATATGAAACAGATAGCTCTTACCATTATAGCTCTCCTCGCGGCAGGTACTGCCTGGGCGCAGGACGACGTTTATTTTGTGCCTACCAAGAAGGCGCTGGAAGCTGAGCGTCAGGAGATGATGGGCAATAGTTCTTACGACGAAATTGCCATTCCTGCCGGCAAAGCTTTCGAACATAGCAACTGGGCCGACGGACGTTCGACCGGCGGACGGAATGTCGACGAATACAATCGGCGCGGCACCGCCAAATATCAAAGCGATAGTCTGAAATCGCGCAATTATCGTGACTACGATGACGACGATTATACAGCCACGGCGCGAATCGTTCGATTTCGTTCGCCCAGAGCATCCATCATTGCATCGCCTTATTACTACGATTACTACGATCTCGGATTCTACGATCCCTGGTTTGATGACTGGGCTTGGGGAGGACGTTTCGGATACCCCTACGTGTCCTTTGGCTGGAGCCGAGGGCTGTGGGGCGCTTCCTGGAGCTTAGGCGGATGGTATTCGCCGTGGTATTACGATAGCTGGTACGGTCCTTCCTATGCCTACTGGAATTCTCCTTATTATTATGGAGGATGGGGTTGGAACAGTTGGTCTTCCCCTTATTATTATGGTTGGGGGGCTCCTTACTACTACGATTACGGGTACCGCAACTACACGCGTCCGCGTGGAACTTGGTATAGTGGAACCTACGGCTCCAATGCTTCCGGAAGAGGTGGCAATTTCTATGCAGGCGGTTCGCGTACAAATGGTTTCTCAGGCGGCACGTATTACGGCACACGCAGCGGTTATGCCCCCGATTACAACCGAGGCACTTCGCGAAGCACGTACAGCGGCACGAATTACAACAGTGAAGGATTCACCGGAAGCGGTCGATACGGTAGCCGATCGTCCTATACGCCGGCCAACACACGCAGCTATGACAACGGAACATACAGTGCGCCTTCGCGCAGCAGCTATGAATCGTCGTCGCGCAGCAGTGAAACTTACAGCGCCCCCTCGCGCAGCGGAGGATTCTACAGCGGCGGCAGTCGTGGTGGCGGATTCTCCGGAGGCGGATATAGCGGCGGCGGTGGTACTTACAGCGGCGGAGGTAGTCGCGGTGGTGGTTTTTCCAGCGGCAGACGCTGAGCTATGTTGAAACCGGAGGACGGCGTCTTGTAAACAAAGGCGCACGCGTCGGTAGATCGGTTCGAGAAGAGCTGAATCTCCGCGAGCCCTCTTGAAATCATGAACAGAAAATGAAAAAGAAATATGTAGTTGCAGCGGCACTTGCGCTATTTGTGGCAAGTGCTTCTGCGCAAGATATTTATAAAGTGGGACTGCTCACGTCCACAGACCTGAATGGTGATGCGCGCTACGTCGGAATGGGCGGTGCCATGAGTGCTTTGGGCGCAAACATCTCGGCGATGAGCACTAACCCCGCATCGACAGCGCAATACCGCCGCAATGACTTTTCCATTACAGGCGGAGTCTTGACTACTTCAGGGAAAGCTGACGATTTCAACTTCTTCGGTCAGAACAAAACGCGAGGAAGTCTGGATCAGGCCGGCTTTGTTTATTCCTTACCTTTGCAGAGTGGAAGCATGCGCTTCGTGAGTCTCGGCTTCAACTACCGAAAGACGAAGAATTTTGCAGAACTGGCAGCGCTCAACAATGTCCGTGTTGGGGGCTTGATGTCGCAGACATTGGAACTCACACAGTTGGCGCGCACCACGAAAGGAGACGCACCGTTGGATCTTTTCAATGAGCAAGATCGAAAGAACACCATTCCGCTCGTTAACGGAGCGGCAGATGCATTCTTGATCGAGAAGCAATTCTCTGCTGACTCCACGCAACTTGTCGGTTACCTTCCGGCTTATGCGGCAGGATACAACTACGGAAAGGTGCAATGGGGGAGTAATCAGGCCTACGATTTCAACATTGCTTTCAATTTCAGCGAGCAATTCTATTTCGGCGTGAACCTTGGACTGTACAATGTGGACTATCACAGCAGCATGCAGTATGAAGAAGATTCGCGCAACCCTAAGGGCGACAGATTGTGGGCGATGGACGATCCGGGTCGGCAACTTACTTATAAGCTCAACGCAACAGAAGATGTGACCGGCACGGGCGTCGACGCTAAATTCGGCTTTATCGTGCGCCCCATGCTCGAAAGTCCGTTGCGTTTGGGACTCAGTGTGACTACTCCCACGTTCTATTCGCTGGAAAGTGTGGCTACCGATCAGATTCTTTCCCCGTATGGTGTGAAAAAGAGCGGGAAGCGGTATGATTACGGCAACCAAGAACTGACAACCAACAATAGTTACTACATTCTCAGCCCTTGGAAAGCGAACTTCAGCATCGGTACGACGATTGCCAACCGTCTTGCGGTCGGAGCTGAGTATGAAATTACCGATCACACGAGTGGACAAGTGAGAACTCCGGATGCGCAAGAAGATTATTACGATTGGGGAACCGGAACGCGCGATAAGTATTTGCAAACCGAGATCAACAATTACACGCGAGATACCCATACTGTGCGTCTTGGCCTCGAGTTTCTCGCCAGTCGCAACGTGGCTTTGCGCGTAGGTTACAACTTTGTGAGCGCTCCCTACAAGAAAGATGCTTTCCTCAACCTCTTCACGGACAGTCCCTCCTATCGTTACGCCATGGCTACGGACTATATTAACTACGGAGCCACGCATCGTTTGGCTTTAGGTCTCGGTGTTCGAGGAAGTAACTTCTATGCAGATGCTGCTTATCAGTATCAAACGCAAGGCGCCGACGTATATGCTTATCATTACAATCCGCAGAAAAAGCAAGCACCGGCTAATTTGCTTGCCGGACAGCACATCGACTTGCAGAGAAGTAGCTTCCAAGTGACGCTCGGATACCGTTTTTGAGCAGACGCTCCCAATATTAGCATTGTAAACTCCCCCTCTCATCTCAGAGAGGAGGAGTTTTTGTTTATGTCCCGGAGAGTTTAGAATTGTAGGGCCGAGGCGAGCTCATCGGCAGCGCCTGAAGAGAAATGAATATTCGCGTTCTGAGGCCTTATCTATTTTCTTTGTTGAGCTTCACTCGTGTACGCATGGAATAGTGTAAGGAAAGAGCGGAAAATGGGGAAGAAATGCAGAGAAGCAGTGTTGATTCACCTGTAGACATCAAAAAAACGACGATCTCACACCGGAAGGGGCGAGATCGTCGCGATTTGTAAATGTAAAAAGCCTAGGGGACCTAGCCCCTTCGAGACGCGAGCGTGCGTAGGTGGACGTTTAGAATTTGAAATTCATCCGGAATTGTCACGTTACGATGTGTTTTGCGCAGTGCCTCTTGGTGGAGCAGAATGGAGGAGGAGTGGATGCTCGAAAATTAGGCTTCAATGAATGCACTCACTGCACGAAATATATCCTGTTGGGCTTTGCTGAGCTCGTCGTTGACGATGATCGTGTCGAACTGCGGAGCAAAACTCATTTCGTACTCAGCTTTGTCTAAGCGCATTTGGATGGCTTCGGCTGTTTCGGTGCCGCGGCGTTCCAAACGGTCGCGCAAAGCTGCGATCGAAGGGGGCTGAATGAAGACCGTAAGGCAACGATCACCATAGTGGCGTTTGAAATTGAGCGCTCCCTTGACGTCAATGTCGCTAATCACGTTTTGGCCGGTTGCCAATTGGTGCTCGACCGGGGCGAGTAGGGTGCCGTAGAAACGATCAGTGTAAACTTCTTCGTATTCCAGGAATTCGCCGGCTGCAATGCGCGTTCTGAATTCTTCCGGACTGAGGAAAAAGTATTCCACTCCGTTGCGTTCCGTTCCTCGTGGGGCGCGGCTGGTGGCACTAACTGAGAAATGCAAGTTCAGTCCTTGGTCAATGAGGTATTCTATGAGCGTATTTTTGCCCGAACCCGAAGGTCCGGAAAAAGTGATTACTTTCGTCATGGTGGAAAGTGGGGTTAGAGGACGTTGAGCACCTGTTCTTTGATTTGTTCGAGCTCATCTTTCATCTTCACAACGATGTTTTGCATCTCTGCTTGATTACTTTTCGAGCCGGTCGTGTTGATTTCACGTCCCATCTCTTGGGCGATGAACCCTAATTTCTTGCCTTGTCCGATTTCTCCCGCAAGGGTTTCGCGGAAATAGCGAAGATGATTGCTCAAACGCTGCTTTTCCTCGTTGATGTCTAACTTCTCAATATAATAGATGAGTTCTTGTTCGAGGCGGTTCTTGTCATAGTCCACACCGGTGAGCTCTGCGAGACGTTCCTCGAGGCGTGCACGGATTTTCTCCACACGGCTTTGCTCGAACGGTTCGATACTGTGGAAAAGTTGTTCGATGTGGTCGATGTTGAGGGCGAACTTTTTCGCCAGTGCTTCGCCCTCTTGGAGTCGGAATGCTTGCAGGGCTTTGATGGCCCGCTGCACGGCGTCGGCCACGACGTTCCATTCTTCGTCAGAAAGCTCTTCTGCGGGAGCGGCTTGCGTGAGTTCGGGCAAACGCGCCAAGACGCCCCACAAATCGGCCCCGACCGGAGCAGCGAGTCCGTCGACTTGTGCGCTCACCGTCTGAATTTGCTGCACATAGTCGGCAACGGTGGCGGCATTGATTGTGGAACCGGCACTCTCGCTTGCTTTTTCGCACCAAACAGTGAAATCCACCTTACCGCGAAGGAGTTCGGCAGCGATCAATTTGCGGAGTGCCATTTCTTTCTCCCGGTAAGCTGTGGCAATGCGGGTGTTGAGATCGAGGTTCTTACTGTTCAGCGATTTAATTTCGACGTGGATTTTCTTTCCATTGTATTCGGCTTCGGCTTTACCGTAGCCGGTCATCGAGTGAATCATGCGTTGTCGTGTGAAAAAAGCATTTGCACCCCGACGATGGCCGAGGTGCAAACACAGAGTTGATGCAAATTAGGCTTTGACGGGACGAAGATCGAGCGAGAGTTCGTCGAGTTGTTTGGGATCTACGGCCGAAGGGGCGTCGAGCATGACATCGCGGCCGGAATTGTTCTTCGGGAAAGCGATGCAGTCGCGAATACTGTCGAGGCCTGCGAAGAGACTTACGAAGCGGTCGAGACCATAGGCCAAACCACCGTGAGGGGGAGCGCCGTATTTGAAGGCGTTCATGAGGAAGCCAAATTGTTCTTGTGCCTTTTCGGGAGTGAAACCAAGCACCTTGAAGATTTTGGCTTGCAGTACGGCGTCGTGGATACGAATAGATCCGCCACCGACCTCAACTCCGTTGCACACCATGTCGTAGGCGTCGGCCAAGACCGAGGCAGGATCGGTGTCGAGCTTGTCGATGTCGCAAGGTTTGGGCGAAGTGAAGGGATGGTGCATGGCCATGAGGCGACCTTCTTCCTCACTATATTCGAACATGGGGAAATCGACCACCCAGAGCAGAGCAAATTTATTCTTATCGCGCAGGCCGAGGCGCTCACCCATGAGCAAACGCAGTTCGCAGAGTTGCTTGCGCGTCTTGTTTGCGTCGTCGCCACTGAGAATGAGGATGAGGTCGCCGGCATTGGCTCCCATAGCTTCCTTGAGGCGTTGCAAAACTTCGGGCGAATAGAATTTGTCGACGGAACTTTTCACGCTACCGTCTTCGCCCACGCGAGCATAGACAAGTCCTTTAGCACCAACTTGTTGAGATTTGACGAAGTTGGTGAGTTCATCGAGCTGTTTGCGAGTATAGCTTGCACAGCCGGGAGCGCAAATACCGCCGATGTAGTTCGCATCGTTGAAGACGCTGAATTCGCCACTACCCTTGAGCACATCCATGAGTTCCACGAACTCCATACCGAAGCGCATGTCGGGTTTGTCGCTACCGAAGCGGCGCATGGCTTCGTGCCAAGGCATACGAAGGAAGGGTTCATCGCCCAAATCGTAGTTGCGTACCTTTTTGAAGAGGTATTTTGTGAGCCCTTCGAAGGTGTTGATGATGTCATCTTGTTCAACAAAGGACATCTCGCAGTCGATCTGGGTAAATTCGGGCTGGCGGTCGGCGCGTAAGTCTTCGTCGCGGAAGCATTTCACAATCTGGAAATAGCGATCCATGCCGGCTACCATGAGCAATTGTTTGAGCGTCTGGGGGCTTTGGGGGAGTGCATAGAACTGTCCGGGGTTCATGCGCGAGGGGACGATGAAGTCGCGTGCACCCTCAGGAGTGGAACCGACCAAAACTGGAGTTTCAATCTCCATAAAGTCGAGATTGTCCAGATATTCGCGTACGGCAAGGCAGAACTTGTGGCGCAATTCGAGGTTGGCGCGCACGCTGGCACGGCGCAAGTCGAGATAACGATACTTCATGCGCAAATCGTCGCCACCGTCGGTGTTTTCTTCGATGGTGAACGGAGGAACCTCGCTGGCATTGAGTACAGTGAGAGAGTCGACCAGCAGTTCGATATCGCCGGTCGGCATTTTATCGTTCTTGGCATAGCGTTCGTTCACGGTACCCGTGACCTGAATCACATATTCGCGACCCAGTTTGTTGGCTTGCGTGCAAAGCGCAGCATCGGTCTCTTCGTTGAACACGAGCTGGGTGATGCCATAACGATCGCGGAGGTCGACAAAAGTCATACCGCCCATTTTGCGCGTGCGTTGCACCCATCCGGAGAGGGTGACACTTTGGCCAACTTCGCTCAGGCGGAGTTCGCCACAATTGTGGGTTCTATACATGTTGCGTGTGCAAATTTTGTTCGTCAATCAGCTTTTCCTTTCTGTCTGCGCGGTTATAAGTGGTCTGTGAAGGACCGGTGGGAAACTGTTGAACAGACGAGGGAACGGTGGGCATGCACTCCGGTGAACTTGGTGGACTTGGTTGCCATGGCACCGGTGTGTCTGTATGCAAAAGTAATCTTTTCTCTACAAAAAGCAAAGTGGAGCGTGAATAATTTGAGTTGGAAACAGGAAGAGTGGGGAAAATAGAAAAGGACTTTGAGGAGGAGACAAAATGGTTGTGCCAAGAAAGTTTGATAAACGGGGGAGGATAGTGGCGTAGGCTGATCTGATTGTTTTGTCCATCTGTTTCTTTGAGCTGTGTGAGGGGTATTACGATAAATATTTGATAGTTATTTAGTTGTGTGTGCGTGATGCTCGGTATATTGGTGAATGATAGTGGGTTTTTCGTGTGTTTCTTGAATTCTTGGGAATGTGCTTTGCTTTTGTGCATGATTTGTGTATTGGCTTCGGTGGTTGTTTCGTGATGTATGAGATCAGAACGTAGTTTACCCAAGTTTGTGAGATGGAAATAGGGGGCTTTCTTGAGAAATACGGGGACTTTTCATAAAAACATGGGAGCTTTTAGGTGTGAAATATGAGGAGTTGAACAATTATGTAGCGGGAAGTAGGTCTTAAAAAGGTGTGTTGTTCAAATAACGCTCGGTGTAAAGCGTGATGATACTGTGTTTTTACATAAAACACACTCGATGCTTTCTTTAAAGCCGACAGTAGGATATTTTATTGTCTTGGTTTTTTGTGAAAGTGTAAAGCTGGCTCCCCTTGGTCGGCAGTATAGGGAAAAACAAGCGCCTTATGTTACGGGGAATTTCCTCCTTTCGTTCGGAGTAGATCGGATGAAGAGCCGAAGTGCGAATTAATTCGTAAGGTCCGTCGTAGAGCTTTATCATCAGCAGCTTTATTTCCCATTTGAATGAGGCTGGGAGAAAACAAAAACTCCCCGAAGCCGATTGGGCTTCGGGGAGTTGGACTTGGAGTCTATGCGTGTGTGAGTTCCGATCGTGGAACTCCTTGCCGTTTATTTGGAATTGTAGCGTGCTTCGAGTACGTTCCAGTCGACAATTTGCCATACCGCTGCGAGATGGTCGACGCGGCGGTTTTGATAGTCGAGGTAGTAGGCGTGTTCCCACACGTCGATGCCGAGAATGGGCTTCAAACCGTGGCGAACGGGGTTACCGGCATTGGGTTCTTGCGTGATGACGAGTTTGCCTTCGCGGTCACCGGCGAGCCATACCCATCCGCTGCCGAAGAGGGCGGCACCTTTTTTCTGGAATTCTTCTTTGAAGGCCTCGAAGGAACCGAACTGGGCATCGATGGCTTCGGCGAGATGGCCTACGGGTTTGCGGTTCTCTTGCGGAGCGGCGAATTGCGTGAAATAGAGGTTGTGGTTGAGAATCTGTCCGGCGTTGTTGAACACAGCACCCTCAGATTGTTCGACGATTTCTTCGAGTGTCTTTCCCTCGAAACCGCTGCCCGGCAGCAAATTGTTGAGGTTCGTCACGTAGGTGTTGAGGTGCTTGCCGTGGTGGAATTCTACTGTTGCTGTGCCGATGACGGGTTCGAGTGCCGAAGTGGCGTAGGGGAGTTTGACAAGTTCGAATTTTCCGTCGACGGGTTGTGTTTGCGCAAGTGCGCCTGCTGCGAAAAGTGCCAAAGCGGTATGAGTAAGTGCCATGATGTTGACTTGTTATGTGGTGAATGTTTGCGGGCACGTGGAGAATAATGTGCCCTTGTCTTTGGTGCAAAGGTAAGATTTTTCTTTCGGTCGTGCAAGATATAACGAAAGAAAGTTTGCGCTTTTTGGGGAAAAGGGTGTGTTTTTCTTCGCTCGAGGCCTAATAGGCTTTGTTGCTTCTCTGCGTTTGGTCACAGGGGGGGAGAGGAAACCTGCTTTTGTCGCTTGTGGGCTTTGTTTAGTTGGGCCATCACATGGCGTTTGGCACTTCGTTGTGCCGGTGTGAGATATTGATCGTCGAGAAATTCGAGGGTGGTAATGAGTTCTTCGCGTATTTCAGGCAGGAGATCGGTGAGTGCAGCAGCAATTTTCATGCAAAGTGCGGGAATACAGCTGCGGTCGGGGGCGGCGATACGTTGTAGACAGCTGTCGTAGAGTTGTAGATGCGAAGGAGTGAGTAGGGGGTGAGGGTTGTGCTCGAGGAGCCGAAGTAAAAAGGTGAATAGAAGTCGGCGCTGGGGAGCGGTGAGTGGAGAAAGGGAGCGCTTGAGTAGTTGTTCGGTGAACGGGATGAAATCCGCGAGAGCTGATTTGGGCAAGTGGGTGCAAAGGAGAGCGGCATTCTCTGCAATCTTTGCGACAGGGGATTGCATCCACGAGAGTAGTTGGAGAGGGTAGTGGGGGGCGCCTGTTTGGAGAAGGGCGCCGATGATTTCTTTGCGCTCGACCGGGGAAAGGCGCCTATCGGGGAGGGTGGGGATCGTTGTCATTGTGGTGATGAGGGCGATAGCAGGTGATCGGCTTCAGAAATAGAGTTTCCAGGGAATGGCAATGAGACAGAGGGTGATGGCGAATGTGCGTGGGATGAGCATGAGCATTCGGGGATGATAGACCAAGGTGCGGGCATCGGAGAAATAATGGCGGTAGAGCCGTTGTGCGATGGCGCCGATAGCAAGGCCGAAGAGGGCACCAACTGCTAAATCGCCGATGTAGTGGGCGCCGAGGTACACTCGCGTCCAGCAACTGAGTACTGCCCACCCGAAAAGACTGAGTGTGATGGAACGCCGACGGAACACCGGAGAAAGGAAGGTGGCTACGACGAAAGTGTTGGCAGCGTGTGAAGAGAAAAAACCGTAAGGACCTCCACGATAGCCGTTTACAATGTCGACAGCATCTTGGAGATAGGGGTTATGGGTGGGGCGCCAACGGGCTACGAGGGGCTTGAAGACGGTGGAGGCTAGCTGGTCGCAGAGGACAATGCAGAGGAGAGTGCCACCTATGAGGAACAACATGTGTGGAAAATCGTGCTCGCGAAAGACGACAAAGGCAACGACAAGTAAAAAGGGGATCCATACGAACATTTGCGTGGCATTCCAGGCCACACAGTCCAAGTAGAGAGAGGAACTCCCGTTGAAAAAGAGTGTGATGAATTGGTCCATGAGGCAAAAAAAAAACGGGATGCAGGACATCAAGTGGCGCTTGACGAATGATTGTCGGATGGACGTTTCACATTCGTTGGGCGTATTCCGTGTTCTGCATCCCGTCTTGTGGGATCGGTTGTGAAGTGCTTACTGCATAGATCCGCCCGCAATGTCGAGGAGTTCGGCAGTGATGGCTTGTTGACGGGTCTTGTTGTATTGGAGTGTGAGTTGGCTGAGCAGTTCGTCGGCGTTGTCGGTTGCAACTTGCATAGCGATGACGCGGGCAGCATGTTCCGAGGCTAAACTGTCCAGTATGCTGGAGAAAAGCTTGAGATGAAGCGCCTGGGGAATGAGTTCTTTGAGGATGGCCTGGGGAGAGGGTTCCACCAAATAGTTGGCAACTGCCTCGTCTTCATTCTCCTTTTCCAGTTTGATGGGGAGATAGGTTTCGGAAAGTAGCACTTGTGAACCTGCACTTTTGAAGTGGTGGTACTGAATGTCTACTTGATCAATTTCGCCCTTCGTGAATTGCTCCATGATGTGGGCTGACAGTTCGCTGATGTTGGCGTATTGCGGATGATCGAGTAGGTGCGAATAGTCCTGTGCGCATTCGAAACCTTGTTTCTTGGCTGCTTCGGCTACTTTTCGCCCAATAGGGTAGATGTGTGTGACTTCTATTCCTTGGGCGGCGTAGTTTTCGAGCGTGTGTTTGAGCTGTTTGATGACATTTACGTTGAATCCTCCACAAAGACTGGAGTTGGAGGAGAGCACGATGATAGCAACGCGTTTCACTTCGCGTTGAACAGCATAGGGAGAGGAGAGTTCGCCTTCGAGCGAAGCTACAAACGACGACATGATGCCATGGAGCTTCTGTTCGTAGGGAAGCATTTGTTCGATGGCCTGTTGCGCGTGATGCAGTTTCGAACTGGCTACCATTTTCATGGCACTCGTGATCTTACGGGTGCTGTTGACTGAAGATATGCGGTTCTTTACTTCTTTGAGTGAGGCCATTTTGTCTGATTTTGTGTGCTTTGTCTACGGGGATTCCGACTTTGAGAATCGGAATCCCCGGACATTAAGCTACTTGCCGGGAAGAGCGAGTTATTTGTATTGCGCCGCAATGTCGGCAGCCACTTGTCTGATTTCGTTTTCGATGCCTTCGTCGATTTTGCCTTCGGCAAGGGGACGAAGCACGGTGTCGTTGTGAGTGGCACGGAGCACATTGAGGAATTGATCTTGGAAATCACGCACTCTGTCGAGAGGTACGTCGGCAAGCAATCCTTTTGTTCCGCAATAAAGAATGGCCACTTGTTCAGCTACAGGCATCGGACTATATTGTGCTTGGATGAGTAGCTGGTTGTTTTTGCGGCCACGGTCGATGGTCATGGCGGTGACGGCATCCATATCGCTGGAGAACTTGGCGAAGGCTTCGAGTTCGCGATATTGGGCTTGGTCGATCTTCAAGGTACCGGCCACTTTTTTCATCGATTTGATTTGTGCGGAACCACCTACACGGGACACGGAGATACCTACATCGATAGCGGGACGGAAACCTTGGTTGAACAGGTCTGTGACAAGGTAGATCTGTCCGTCGGTGATGGAAATCACGTTAGTGGGGATGTAAGCAGATACGTCACCGGCTTGGGTTTCGATGATGGGGAGTGCCGTGAGTGAGCCTCCTCCTTTGACGAGTCCATGCAGAGATTCGGGGAGGTCATTCATTTGTTCAGCCACTTCTTGCTGATTGTTGATCTTTGCGGCACGCTCAAGTAGGCGAGAGTGGAGATAGAACACGTCGCCGGGGTAGGCCTCGCGGCCGGAGGGACGACGGAGAATCAGGGAGATCTCTCGGTAGGCTACGGCCTGCTTAGAGAGGTCATCGTAGACGACGAGCGCGTGCTTGCCTCGGTCACGGAAGAATTCACCAATGGCTGCACCGGCCATGGGGGCGTAGTACTGCAAAGCGGCGCTGTCTGCTGCCGTAGCCGATACAATGACAGTATAGTCTAAGGCGCCTTTCTCCTTGAGTATGTTGACGATATTGGCAACGGTAGAGGCTTTCTGACCGATTGCAACGTAGATACAATATACGGGATCGCCCGATTCGAAGTTCTTGCGCTGGTTGATGATCGTATCAATCGCAATCGCTGTTTTACCGGTTTGGCGGTCACCAATGATCAATTCGCGTTGTCCGCGTCCGATGGGGATCATGGAGTCGACGCTCTTGAGACCGGTTGCCAAAGACTCTGTGACCGGTTGGCGGTAAATCACACCGGGCGCTTTGCGGTCGAGGGGCATGAGATACTTCTCACCCTCGATGTCACCACCTCCGTCAAGAGGATTTCCCAGCGGGCTGATGACACGGCCGAGCATGTTCTCGTTGACCATGATGGAGGCGACACGACCGGTGCGTTTCACACTGTCGCCTTCTTTAATGCCTTCGGAAGAACCGAGAATCACGGCACCGACATTATCCTCTTCGAGGTTCATGGCTACAGCCATAACGCCGTTGTCGAATTCAATCAGCTCGTTTTCTGTCACTTTGCTTAGTCCGTAAATGCGGGCTACGCCGTCGCCAACGGTAAGGACAGTGCCTACTTCCTCAAACTGAACTTCTGTGGAGATGTTCTGGAGTTGTTGTAGAAGCACGGCTGAAACTTCGCCGGGCTTGATATTGTTGGGCATAGAGATTCTATTTTGTGTGCTGTGAGATCCGTGTTGTGCTCTGCTGTGTGGCGCGAACGTGGCGGTCTTTTCGTATTATGGTTGTTGTGGGGGCTCGGCTCTGAATGGAAACACCGTAGAGCCTAAAGACTGTGGCAGGAATTAGTTCCAGTTTCTCCGCAATTGTCTGAGCTGTCCTTGCAGGCTGGCGTCGACTCTGTAGTCGTCGTACGTGAGTATGAAGCCGGCTTTCAGTTCCGGAGCTGTTTGTACGTGCAATTGTACCGTGTTGCCTGTGCGTTTTCGAATGAGCTTAAGCATCCGCTCGCGTATTTCGGGAGCGACGGCTTCTGCTGTGGTTAGATAAGCACGGGTCAAATGGTGTTGGTGCTCATACGCGTTCAGGAAAGAGGTGGCCATGAACGGAAACATTTCGGCACGCCCTTTACTAACGACGAGCTGAATGAAACGCTTCGTACTATTGCTCACTTCGGAATCGTCGTTTAGACGAGCGGCCTCGGTGATGATGGCGTTCTTTTGCGCATTGTCGAGAATTGGGTTGTTAGGGATGTTACGGAGGGCTTGTAATTCCCGAAAATTCCGATCAAGCTGTTGCATCTCTGCATAAACCAGCTCTGCTTCGCCGTTTTGTGTGGCGAAGTAGAGTAAGGCTTTTGCATATCGAGCGGCTACGATTCCGGTGTTCATTGTGCGAAGGAGGAAATTTTACTGTTTCTCGATGTCGTCGAGCAGTCCATTAATGTAGTTCGTGCGTTCTGTGTCGTTGCTGAGATGCTGTCGAATGATTTTCTCAGCGACTTCTACAGAAAGATCCGCAACTTGTGAGCGAATATCGCGCAAGGCGTTCGCCTTCTCAACTTGAATTTGAGCCTTGGCTTCGTCAAGGAGCTTGGCGCCTTCGGCTTCTGCCAACGTCTTCGCGTCCTTGACTATTGCGTCACGAGTTGCCGTTGCTTCTTTGAGGATCTCTGCTTGTTTCTCGCGAGCCTCACGAAGTACCTTGTCACTCTCGGCTTGTATTCCAGCTAACTTTTCGTTGGCGGCTCTTGCATTGCGGAGGCTCTCATCGATAAATTCTTTGCGTTGTTCGACCATACCAGTGATAACCGGGAAACCGAATTTTGCTAAGATGATGAGGACCACGATAAATGCGACGAGCATCCAAAAGAGCAGGCCGAAATCGGGAGTGAGAATGGAGGGCAAATTCAATGACTCCATACAGGATGTTTAGCGCTCAATATTATTTGATGAGGAAGGCGCAAGCTGCAACGGCAAAGAGGGCAACACCTTCGACGAGAGCGGCTACGATGATCATGTTGGTCATGATCTTACCGGCTGCTTCGGGCTGACGTGCGATGGCTTCCATGGCGGAACTACCGATTTTACCGATACCAAGACCGGCACCAATCGTTGCAAGACCGGCACCAAGTGCCATACCAAGTTGTGCAAAGCCTGTAGAGGCTGCTTCCAAAAGAGGGAACATCATAGTGTAAGTTTATTATATGAGTTGATTATGCTTGGGAATTCTGTTTCGAAATAGGGGCTATTCTTCGTGATGCTCGGGATGTGCTAAGCCGATGAATACGGAGGAGAGGAGTACGAATACGTAAGCTTGAAGAAATGCGACCAATAGCTCAAGACAATTGAGGAAGATCATAAGCACTGCACTGAACACAGTGAAGATAGATCCCATTGATGTACTGATTTGCCAGGTCATGAAGATCACGAAGGTGAAGGACAAAGTAATCGCATGTCCTGCCATCATGTTGGCAAAGAGACGGATCATTAGTGCAAAAGGCTTCGTGAAGATGCCAAAGACTTCGATCAATGGCATAACCGGAGGGATCTTCAGCCACAGCGGTACGTTAGGCCATAGAATTTCTTTCCAGTATTCTTTGTTCCCGAAGAGGTTTACCGCCAACATAGTTCCGACTGCGAGCAACAATGTTATGTTGATGTTGCCCGTGACATTGGCGCCTCCGGGAAAAATTGGGATGAGTCCAAGTAGATTGTTCGTGAAGATGAAAAAGAACACCGTAAGCAAGTAGGGAGCATAGGGGCGATAGTGTTTCTCGCCGATCGAGGATTTAATGACATCGTCGTGAATTGTCATTACAAGCATCTCGATTGCACCAACAAAGCCTTTGGGGGCTTCTTGTTTCACTGAATCATGTTTCTTGTACCAACGTGCACAATAAAGAAATGTGCCGATCAGTATGAAAACTACCAACCAAATCTGCAGAACATTCTTGGTTATGGACAGATCCCATGGGCGTTCTACGGTGCCGTCGGCCAATTTCTCGTAGATCTTGTTGTGGTGTTCTGACGAAAGAAAGAAACCCTGATAGTCTTTGCCTTGATGCGCCGCTTCTTCGAGGCGTTCACTGCTGAAAACGTGCCATCCGCTTTCTTTCCCTTTTACTATCACAGGAAGATGGACGCTTATGGGCTTTCCATTCCAAGTTGTGATGTGCCATTCGTAAGAATCAGCCAAATGTTCCAGGACAAACTCCGAAACATTGATATCCTTTTTTCCCTCTGCAGCTTGTGCCCCAAAAGCTTCTGTGCAGAAGCCTGAAAGAAAGAGCGTGAGTAACAGGAGACTAAGTCGGATTATTTTTTTCATTGCTATTGTTTGTTGACTGATTCAAGTTACGGCGGTGCCAAGTTGAGAAGATCAGTGTGGCAAAGTAGTAAAGCAAAACCACAAAGAAGGCGGCAGTAAAGTTGACCTGCTCGTGTTGCTTGTAAATGAAGAGGACAATCAGCGTGAGGAAAAGGCGCAATAGAGAGAAACCCAAATTGACTCCGATAAAGATAGATGAGTCCTTGTGGCTCAACTTGGAAGTAACTCCCAACTCAATCAAGGTATAGCAGTAGAAGACTACAGAGACTATAATAACTTCTTGAGCAACCTCTACAGGGGCAATGCCGAAGCCTTGGGTCATGACAAGGAAAAGACAAACGCCCAGCAATAGGTAAAGCGTGGCAAGTCTCAGGACTAGACGAGCAAGTGTCAGCATATCAATTACGGGTCTCAACGCAAAGGGTTACGTT
The DNA here is from genome assembly GCA_963542795.1 of uncultured Prevotellaceae bacterium. Taxonomy (GTDB): domain Bacteria; phylum Bacteroidota; class Bacteroidia; order Bacteroidales; family Bacteroidaceae; genus Alloprevotella. Next base: position 69,765 of record CAUTYW010000005.1, read on the forward strand.
GTTGTCGCTTACTTCGACAAATCCGCCAGAGACCTTAAACTCTTTCGTTTCTGTGTCGGTACAAGTGACAACGCCTTGTGATAATGAGGAGATTATCGGTGCATGGTTAACTAGTACCTCAAACTCTCCTAAGGCTCCGGGTATGGTAATGCGCTCGGCCTCGCCCTCAAAAAGGGTACATTCAGGAGAGACGATTTTGATGTGGAGACGATTCTTGTCCATAGTCCCTTGTTATGCGTTCGCTGCAGAAAGTAATTTCTCGCCCTTAGCGATTGCGTCATCGATTGTTCCGACGTTCAAGAAGGCTTGTTCCGGCAGATGATCCACTTCACCGTCGATAATCATGTTGAATCCGCGAATCACTTCCTCGATGGGCACCATCACACCTTTTACGCCTGTAAATTTCTCTGCTACAGTAAATGGCTGAGACAAGAAGCGTTGTACGCGGCGTGCACGGTTTACTGTAAGGCGATCCTCGTCTGAGAGCTCATCCATACCTAAGATCGCAATGATATCTTGGAGCTCTTTATATTTTTGCAGGATTTGTTTTACACGCTGCGCACAGTTGTAGTGATCTTCTCCGATTACATTCGGATCCAGAATGCGGGAAGTCGAGTCCAACGGATCCACTGCGGGATAAATACCAAGCTCAGTGATCTTACGCGAAAGCACCGTTGTGGCGTCGAGGTGGGTGAAGGTTGTAGCAGGTGCGGGGTCTGTCAAGTCATCAGCCGGGACGTATACAGCCTGGATAGACGTGATGGAACCATTCTTCGTAGAAGTAATACGTTCTTGCATCGCGCCCATTTCCGAAGCTAAGGTCGGTTGGTAACCTACAGCGGAAGGCATGCGACCAAGCAAGGCGGACACTTCAGAACCGGCTTGCGTGAAGCGGAAGATATTGTCGATAAAAAATAGAATATCAGTAGCTTTTCCTGTTTTTGCTCCACTATCTCGGAAAGATTCTGCAACGGAAAGTCCAGAAAGTGCCACAGATGCACGTGCTCCGGGCGGTTCATTCATCTGACCATAGACCAAGGTTGCCTGGCTTTTGGCCACTTCGTTATAGTCTACTTTCGAAAGATCCCACTCACCGCGTTCCATTGCCTCGGTAAAGGCTTCACCGTATTTCACGACGCCCGATTCAATCATTTCGCGCAGCAGGTCGTTACCTTCACGAGTACGCTCACCGACACCTGCGAATACCGAAAAACCATCGTGTCCCTTCGCAATATTATTGATGAGCTCCATGATAAGCACGGTCTTACCTACACCGGCGCCACCAAAGAGTCCGATCTTACCACCTTTCATATAAGGTTCCAAGAGGTCGATTACTTTGATACCGGTGTAGAGAACCTCACGAGAGGTTTTCAAATCTTCGAACTTGGGCGGTTCACGGTGGATAGGATAAGCATTACCTTCGCGAGAGACCGCATGAAGTCCATCGATGGTATCTCCAATCACGTTCAGCATGCGACCTTTGATCTGGTCACCAATGGGCATTGAAATGGGGGCACCGGTTGATTTCACTTCCAAACCACGAGAAAGGCCGTCAGTGTTGTCCATAGCCACCGTGCGAACTACATCGTCGCCAATGTGTTGTTGCACTTCTATGACCAGTTGGCGCCCGTCGGGATGTTGCACTTCCAGTGCTTCATGGATGCGCGGTAGTACTTCATCGGCGGGACGGCCGTTGAGTGGGAAATGAACGTCGACCACCGGTCCGATGATCTGAGAAATATAACCGATTTGTTGACTCATAGTCGTTTGAGAACGAGATTGTTTTAGATGCTGAGTTCGTTGAGGACTTGAATAAGCTGAGGATTCATACCTTTGCGCTTTTGCACGGCCTCGATAAAGGGAACATATACGATTTCATGGTTGCGAATACCCACCATGACATTACGCTGTCCTTGTACGAGAGCTGTAATCGCGCCGACGCCTACACGTGAAGCCAATACACGGTCGCGTGCCGAGGGACGTCCGCCGCGTTGCAAGTGTCCGAGTATCGAAACACGAACGTCGAATTGTGGGTATTCCTTATTCACACGGTCTGCATAGTAAAGCGCACCGCATTTGGGGCTTTCGCTAACGATGACCATACAGCTCTTCTTGGATTTGCGAATACCGCGTTCCATGAATTCGATGAGCTGGTCAGATCCTGTGGAGTCTTCTGGGATAATAGCGGCTTCCGCGCCGGCGGCTATGGCAGAATTTTGTGCCAGGAAACCTGCGTCACGACCCATCACCTCGATGAAGAAGATGCGTTCGTGGGAGTTGGCGGTGTCGCGGATCTTATCCACGCAGTCCATAATCGTATTGAGCGTCGTGTCGTAACCAATCGTATTGTCTGTCCCGTAGAGATCGTTGTCGATTGTACCCGGAAGACCAATACAGGGGAAGTCATATTCTTCTGCCAGGAGCATAGCACCGGTCAAAGAGCCGTTACCGCCGATTACGATAAGGGCATCAATCCCTTCTTTACGAAGTGTGTCGTACGCGCGTTTTCGCCCTTTGGGAGTTTGAAATTCCGCAGAGCGGGCTGTACGTAGGATTGTCCCGCCGGTTTGGATGATGCCCGAAACGTCCTCTGTGGTGAAAGTCTTCACTTCACCGTTCATCAGTCCTTCGTAGCCGCGATAAATGGCCTTCACCTTGAAACCGTTGAAAATAGCACTTCGTGTCACGGCACGAATAGCGGCATTCATTCCGGGGGCGTCACCACCGGAAGTCAAAACGCCGATACATCTGATTTTTGCCATAGAGGAGAGTTTTAGCAAATCTATACTGTGAGCGGCAAACGGGGCTCGAACCCGCGACCCTGGGCTTGGGAAGCCCATGCTCTACCAACTGAGCTATTGCCGCATATCATGAGATTTCTCGTTGCAAAGTTAGTTCTTTCTCTGTGGATGAACTCGTGCTTCATCATCTTTTTTCGTCCTAACCTCCAAAAAACGATAAAATGTTGAGACGTCTTCAGTACTAATTCTTGTAGTGCGTGAACTTCGTACCTGAGTTGTCTTACAAAAAAAAACAGTTTTTGCCGAGGTGTTCATTCGAGTTGGATCAACTCCTTTTTCGCTCTCCCACTTGTGCGTCACTCAGTCCGTATTTACGTGATCTTTAGGGATATAATTTTGATAAGACGCGTAGTACACTTGATCCTTTTGCAGTATTGCTTATTGTGGTTCGCAAAAGAAAATGCGCATGTCGAATCTTTCGACACGCGCAGGGAAATCTCGAGATGGAAAAGGGGTTATTTGAACATGATTTCTGAGTCGCGCTCAGCGGCTGCAGAAGCCCATCCTTCAGGAATGAAGCGCCAATTGTTGAGTGGCTGCGGATTGATTTCCTTCTGTCGGGCTATTTCGCGGCGCAGGTATTCGCGCATCTCATTATTGGAGGTCCAGACCACACGAGAGCGCAGTTGATTTTGTGGGATCCCCGCTCCTTTGACGAGCAGTCCGCCTCCTCCGTTGGCGCGGTAGGAATTCACCGCCACTTTGTAAGTCTTCTGCGGATCGAAGGGCTTCCCGTCCGCCATAGATAGGATGGTCACTTTCTGTCCCTTGGGTTTTCGGAGATCGACGGTGTACTTGATGCCGGCTGCGGAGTCGAAATTGTAGGACGAGTGCTTTAGTCGTTGCCAAGGCTCCGGAGCATTTGCGTAGTTGTCGCTCAACAACATCATGTGATCGGCGGGCGATTTCATTTGTTGAGTCCAAATACCGTAGCTTTCTTCAAGGTAGTTCTTAATTTCTTGCCCGGTAAGTTTCATGACGTAGAGTTGGTTCTCGTATTTGTAGAGGTTGAACAAGTCTGCCATGCGGATGTCTCCCGGTTCAATCTTAGCATCATACGAAAGCGGAGCGGCGAAAGAAATATCAGCTCCCGTCACAGCAAGTTGTATGCGGTGAATGAAGTCTACAAATGCAGATGAACCGAAGTAGGCCGAGCGTGTGTCGAGTTCATTCTTGTTGCGTCCGATCACCTGTGTGGTAAAGTTACGGATGTCGTTGAACTCTTTGGTATAGTGCGAAAGGAAGGTGGAATCCGGTTGTTCGCCGCGGATATCGATCACATTGCCCACGATTTCCTTTTTCTTCCGTTTTCCATCGGGCCCGAGCGTCACTTTTATGTCAGCCTGCGCGATGTTCATTGCATTGGCGCCGGGATTGAGGATTAGGGTTTGGCGTCCACTGATTTTATTGGTGACCGTCGTGTTGGCAATGCGGTGATCGTGTCCGCAAAAGAGGATGTCGATGTCCGGAACCTGTTCTGCTACTTGGAAAGCGGCGTGATCCAGCATGCGCCCCGTAGCGTTGTGTTCGCCCACACCGCTGTGCATCACTACCACAACGATGTCGGCTTTGGCGGCACGGCGTATGATGGGAACAACACGGCGAGCGGTTTCTACGCAATCGCGAAAATCCAGATATTTCCAGAGTCTTTCGGGAAGCCATTGCGGAATGGTGGGCGTGATCATACCGAGTACGCCGATGCGCACTCCGTCCACTTCCTCCTGTACGTAGGCCGTGAGGTAGAGTTTGTTCTTACGTTTGTCTACGACATTGGCACCCAATACTGCGAAACCGCAATCATCCATCCAACGATCGTAGACGGCATGTCCGGTTTCCACGTCGTGGTTGCCCAGTGTTCCACAAAGGTAGCCCATTTCATTGAGCATGCGTGCACAAAGGTGGGTGGAAGTGGTGTCTACGTAATTATAATAGTAGGCTGCGGGCTGACCTTGCAAAATATCCCCGTTGTCTACGAGTAAGACATGTCCTTCACCTTGTGCCGCACGCAAACGTTTCACGTAGGTTGAGATGCGACTTAAGCTTCCTTCTCCCGGTTTGTCATTGATAAAATCGTAGGGAAAGTAGTTACCGTGCACGTCTGAAGTCTCGATAATGGAGAAGTTGACCTCCCGGTTGGAATCTTGTGCGAACAGAGATACACCGGTGCAAAAGCATGTGGTAAGAATTAAGGTGGCTGTGCGGAGAAGACGATTCATATACGGATATAATCTGCAAAGATATAGGGTTGTTCGTTTTGTTCATCGGCCGGGTGTGATTCATGGAAGGTGCACTTCCATTGATCGAAGTCGACTTCCGGGAAAAAGACATCGGCCAGAGGGGCTTTCGCCAGAATGTGTGTCAAATACAGTCGATCTGCCAGCGGCAAAGTGGCTTCGTAAATTGAAGATCCGCCGATGACGAAGATCTCTTTGTCGTCTTGTGCGGCCTGGAGTGCGGCTTTGGGAGAGCGAAAAAGGAAGGTGCCTGCCGGCGCCTCGGAAAGTGAATGACTGACGACGAAGTTACGTCGATTGGGTAGGGCCCCTTTGGGCAGAGAGGCAAAGGTTTTTCGGCCCATGATCACAGTGTGCCCCACAGTGAGGGCTTTAAAGCGTTGAAGGTCCGATCGCAGCCTGAAAAGCATGTGTCCTTTGAGGCCGATGGCTCGTTGTTCGTCGAGTGCGCAAATGAGCGTGAGCATAGAAAGGGGAGTGTTAGACCGAAACCGCTGCCGCAATATGAGGGTAGGGGGTGTAGTTTTCGAGTCGGAAGTCCTCAAATTTAAAAGAGAATAGGTCGCTGACTTCCGGGTTCAGATGCATTTGAGGGAGAGGTCGCGGAGTTCTACTCAATTGCAACTTCGCTTGGTCTAAATGATTGAGATATAGATGTGTATCGCCGGTGGTGTGAATGAACTCTCCGGGGCGCAGTCCGCAGACTTGAGCCACCATGAGCGTCAGTAGAGCGTAGGAAGCGATGTTAAAGGGCACACCCAAAAAAGTGTCGGCACTCCGTTGATAGAGTTGTAGGGAAAGACGTCCGTCAGCCACGTAGAACTGGAAAAGCAAGTGGCAGGGGGGCAAGGCCATTTGGTCTACTTCTGCCACGTTCCAGGCGTTGACGATCATACGGCGGCTATCCGGCTGATTTTTGATCTGCGAAACGACTCGGCTGATCTGATCTATGTGTCCGCCGTTGTAGTCCGGCCACGATCGCCACTGGTGTCCGTAGACCGGACCCAGTTCGCCCGACGCGTCGGCCCACTCATTCCAGATGCGCACCCCATGTTCTTGGAGGTAATGCACGTTGGTGTCGCCGCGCAAGAACCAAAGCAGTTCGTAGATGATGCTTTTCAGGTGCAATTGCTTGGTGGTGAGCAGGGGAAAACCCTTTTCGAGATCAAAACGCATCTGATGTCCGAAGATTGACAGGGTTCCCGTGCCGGTTCGGTCAGTTTTGCGAGTGCCGTTTTCGAGAATGAGGCGTAAGAGGTCGTGATATTGTTGCATGAGAGTGAGGCAGAGCTGAATTTATTGCAACGCAAGCACTAAAATTGAACCTGCTGTGAGGAGTAGTCCACCGATAGCGGCAAAAATAGAGGCGCGTTGACGAGCCCAGCCCCAGAAAAACAGACTCACGAAGAAACTAATGATTGGCCCGACCCAAAATAATTGGATGAGTATGTATTGCATGATGTTGAGCACGGTGCTGTCGCTCTCGGGCCACAGCGTTACGTTGCCAAACAAGAAAAACACCAACGTGCCGACGGGAACCAGAATGGTGGGAGCGAGGAGGAGAAGGAGCCAGAAGGGATATTGACGCATGGGGTTGAGTCGTATTGAAGAGGAGTTGAAGCACGCTGCATTATGGGTGCAGTGCATCGTAATTGAGAACCGAGGAATCTCCATAACTCAAGAACCGGAATCCATGTTCAAGCGCATAATCGTAGATCGGTCGCCATTGGCCTCCCACAAATGCGCTCACCAAGAGAAGCAGGGTGGATTGGGGCTGGTGGAAATTCGTGACGATGGTCTTTACGATCTTGTACTCGTAGCCCGGTGCAATGATGATTTGCGTGGCCGTATGGAGCACTTTGAGCTGATTGTCGCGCAAATAGTCGCGCACCGCCTCGAGAGCCTCACGAGGTGTGAGGGGACGTTCGCAATTTTGGGCGTAGTCGTAGGGCAGCCATTGAGGCACATGCAAGTCGTCCTCATTTGGTTCGCGGTTCGCGTCGCGGCATTGACGAATGCGCACACCGATGTAATAAAGACTTTCGAGTGTGCGCACACTTGTAGTCCCCACGGCGATGCATTGAGCTCCGTGAGCCAGCAAACGTTCGATGGAGTTGAGCGGCACGGCGATCCACTCGGCGTGCATTTGGTGGCCGGCGATCTCTTCGCTTTTCACCGGTTTGAAAGTGCCGGCTCCGACGTGCAATGTGAGTTCGTTGCGCTCTATGCCGTGACGGTCGAGTGCTTGCAACACTCGTTCCGTGAAGTGCAAACCGGCTGTGGGAGCTGCCACCGATCCTTTGATTTTGGAATAGACAGTCTGGTAGTTTTTTAAGTCCGTGTCCTCCGTTTCGCGATTCAAGTAGGGAGGGATGGGCAATTCGCCGATGCTGTCGAGCACTTCGGCCCAGCTGACTGTAGGGTTGTCCCATGAGAAGCGTACTTCATGTCCGGTACCGCTCATTCCCAACCGCTCGGCTCGTAGGATGAGCGAGTTGCCACCTACTGTAATGGGACGTTCGAGCACACCCTCCTTCCATTTCTTCAGATTACCGATCATGCAAGTCCACGTCACCGCCCCGCAGGTGGCAAACGACTGTTGATAGTCGAGTGGAGTATGTGGTTCGAGGCAAAACACTTCGATCAGTGCGCCGGTCGACTTGTGAAAATGCAGGCGTGCCTGGATCACTTTGGTGTTGTTGAACACCATAAGTGCACCGGTCGGCAAGTAATTGGGCAGATTGATGAACAGATCTTCGCCGATGGTCCCGTCTGTTTTGCGGGTGAGCAGCTTGGATTGGTCACGTTCGGCGAGGGGATATTTGGCAATGCGCTCGTCGGGGAGCGGGTAGTCGAAGTCTTTAATTTTGAGTTGGCGGGGGTTGATCATGAGGCGCCTACTATTATTTGTCTGTTTGGTCGAGTTCTATTTTCTCTACGTTGCCTGTTGTGGGCGATAACCAAACCTTTGTATTGAATTTCTTGTTGAATAAAGTTCCTCCAAGATGTTCTGTCCTACCGAATTGTGCCATGGGGATATTTGCTTCGTAAAGTGTTTCGTCGCCCAGGGCAACGTGCACTTTTGCTTCGCCCGGCACACGATAGCGCAGGTCTTCTTGGTCTTTTTTCTTCTTGGGTTTGCCGTCGTTGTAGGCAGGACGAATGTTTTGCAGGTCTTCTACCGTGAGGGTGACGGGCATACCTGCTGCATCGTCGGGGTCAACTATGCCGAGGTATTTCGAAAAGCGGAACAGTACGCGTCCCTGTTCCGTACGTCGGGGCAGGTAATCGAAGGTGAAGGTGCGTTCCTCTTCGGTATACGTGCCGACGAAGAGAGAAGTGAGGGCTTTTTCGCGTTCGTCGAGCTGTGCCAGCATGGTTTTCAGTTGTTCGCCGTCTTTGGGGTTGAAATCAGCTTGTCCCTTGATGAGTTGATTTCGGTTTTCGCGGATGTCGAAAATCTCTGCGGCGGCCAGCTCTGCGCGTCGTGCGGTGCTGCCGGCGCGGAGCATGTCGGGCGTTTTGTAACGGTCGGCGTTGAGCGTTGGCGTGGCGATGGTGCGCACGCCGGGTTGCGACAATGCTGCCGGTTGCGCGGCTTCGGCGTTCACTGCGAGGAGGAGACCCTCAGGCGACAGCGTCACGAGCGGGGCAGAAGTGCGGTGATCGAGCCGAATGGTGTAGGCCGCCGTACTGTCGGGCGTGCCAAAGGCATCTACCTTCACTCCTCCCAGTGTCCAGGTGTCGAACGCATTGAGCATCACGTCCTTGCGATCGAGTAGGGCACGCGCGTAAGCCGCGTATTCGCCGGGCACATAATGTCGACAGCGGGTCTGCACGGTGAGATGCAGGCCGGTGAGAGGCAAGTGATACGTGATGCCTTCGGCTGTGAGGCCGGGGCGATAAGGAGTCACGGCTGTTTGTGCCGAAACTGTTTGTGCCGCAGCGGCAAAGAGGCTGAGGAATAGGGCGAAACGGCTGAGGGAATGTGTAGACATGGTTCAGTGTGGGGGAAGAAGGTGGAGAAAAGCTTGACCGACGGCGTCCACTAAGTCTGAGGCCACCGTGGCAGGGGCGGAATGACGAGCTTCGGCAATTTTTCCGGCTTCGCGGTGGAGACAGACGCCCAACCCTGCGGCTTCTTCCGGAAGATATCCTTGCGCGGCGAGCCCTCCGATCAATCCGGTGAGCACGTCGCCGCTACCGGCCTTGGCTAAGGCACTATTGCCTCCTCCCTCGGCCACGAGCAGTCTGCCTTCCGGAATGAAGAGGTGAGGAATGTGATCTTTGAGCAACAGGTTGAGTCGGAGTGAATCGGACAGCATGCGTGCGGCGACCTGCAAATCGGCCAGATCTTCGCACGGCAGATCCAAAGCTCGGCATAGGCGTCGCATCTCTCCGAGATGGGGAGTGAGTAGACTGTGAGGGGGAACCAAAGAGAGCAATTGGTAGTCGGCGGCCAGGAGATTCAGGGCGTCGGCGTCGAGAATGAGCGGGAGCGGCGTCCCGGCTGTCTCGCGTTCCAACAGGGCTTTGAGCAGAGTGCGCAAAGCAAAGGCTGTTTCGCCGTCAGTGCCCAGTCCGGGACCTACGGCCACTGCGGTGAAACCGGTGAGATCGATGAGCGAACTCCAGCAGGACTCAGAGCTTTCGTCGACTTGCAAAACAGCTTCCGGCACGGCCACTTGCAGAACGTCGCGACCAAACCGTGGGATGTGCACTGTGACTTTTCCAACTCCACTGCGAAGCGCGGAACGAGCGGCAAGCACTGCAGCGCCGATCATACCTTCGTGACCGGCGATGAGGAGAAGATGCCCGAACGTGCCTTTGTGTCCGTCGGCGGGGCGTGGTTTCCACTTGCCGGCGAACCATTGGTGCGTGATGATTTCCGCATTGCTTGTGTTCATGTTGCAAAAATACGTATTTTGAGCCGGTTTGCCGCTCTTTGGCGTGGTGAAATTGATTAAAGTTGCGAAGGGGCGATTCAAGGGTGGGGGAACGGGCGACGAGGGAGGGGAGTTCGCCGGAAGCAAAGGAGAGGTTGCCATGAAACTTGGGGATGCCGGGTGAAAAATGGGAGGCTAATGTCGTTTCCTTCCCTGTTTTTCGACGAAAGCCACCAAGTTTTTCCGGTGAAGAGGTGGGCGTGATGAGCCTGCGCGAGGCGACGAGCAGTGATCGGGCTCGGCGTTCCACTAAGTGCCCTGTGCGTGAGGCACTTGTGCTTCGTCTTCATCGGACAGAGGTGGAAATGAAGTGGAAGATGAATACAAAAAACGGGCATTCGAGCACAGACGCTCGAATGCCCGCTGTATTGGGGAGGGAAGTAGGCGTTACTTCTTCTTGCCTTTGTATCGTTCGTTCATTCCCTCGATGACGGCTTTGGTCAAATTGAGCGAGGGATCGGCAAAAAGCACGTTGTCTCCTTGTTTTGAGACGATCATGGAGTAGCCCATTTCCTTGTTATAGTCTTTGAGGAAGGACTGGAGACTATCGCGAAGGGTGTTGTTGAATTTCTCTTGCTCAGCAGTCATGCGTTTTTGCAGTTGTTCTTCCAATTTTGCGGCTTCTTGCTGCATTTTCTGGATGCGCAGTTGTGCAGCCTCGGCTTGTTCGCGTGTGGTGAAGGCGCCGCTTTGCATCTTCTGCTGGAAATCGGCGTAGGCTTTTTGCACTTGTGCCATTTTAGCTGCCACTTGCGATTGATATTGCTTGCTCTTGGCTTCGAGTACCGCTTTGTTCTCTGTGCAGAATTTGTACTGAGTGAGCAGAGAGTCCACTTCCACGTAGGCAATGGGGGAGTTTTGCTGCTTATTCGGGGCTTCAGCGAGGGGAGCGGCGGCTTTAGAAGTAGTGGTGGTGCTCTTTTCTTTTTTACAAGCCGACAAGCTCGTCAAAATCATCAATGCAGCCACGAAGAAGAAAGAAAACGGTGCTTTCATATCAGGTTGTTAGGGAGTGAATGGATAAATTCGAAGGGAAGGAAGCCAAGCGATGGGTTATGCCCGGTCGGTTGTGTGAGCATGTTCGCTCACGGCGTGTGGATTCTTCGTGCGCAGTTCGGCATCTTGGGTGGAGGCGCAGTGCACTCCGCAGCTCTCGAGCGCTTTGTTGCCGCTCACGTGTGTGTTGACGAAGCGTCCTTTGATGAGGATGCCAACAGAAAGCAACAGGACCGAGATTCCAACAATAATTAATGTGAGTATCCAAAGAGGTTCCATATCTTTTCTCTATTTTTGCGGTGCAAATATAGTGCAAAGACCTCGTCTGCGACAAATGATTTGCACATTTTATTGTTCTACTTTCAATGTAGTGAGCTATGGCACAATTAAAGCCTCAATCCGTATTCGATTGCTTCGCGCAAATCAACCAAGTTCCCCGTCCTTCTAAGCGCGAGGAAAAGATAACTGCGTTCCTTCGCAAATTTGGGGAGGATCTCGGTCTTGAAACGCTGGTCGACGAGGCCGGCAACGTCCTGATTCGCAAACCCGGAACACCCGGTTTTGAAAATCGCAAAACCGTGATTTTGCAGAGTCACCAAGACATGGTCTGCGAAAAGAACAAAGACGTAGAATTTGACTTTGACAACGACGCCATTCAAACCTACGTGGACGGCGATTGGCTCAAGGCAAAGGGCACAACGCTCGGTGCCGACGACGGTATCGGCATTGCCATGGAGATGGCGTTGCTGAAAGCCAATGATATCGAGCACGGACCGATCGAATGCGTCTTCACGCGCGACGAGGAAACGGGATTGACGGGGGCTTTCGAGATGAAACCCGGATTCATGACGGGAGATTATCTGATCAACCTGGATTCTGAAGACGAAGGACAGCTCTTTGTGAGCTGCGCCGGGGGCGTACGCACCGAAGCGACTTACACCGTAGACGAAGAGAAGCTGCCCGAAGGCTTTTCGACGTTCAATCTCGTGGTGAAAGGCCTTACCGGCGGACACTCGGGCGACGATATCAACAAAAAGCGTGCGAATGCCAACAAGCTGTTGGTGCGTTTCCTCTGCGAACAAAGCGAGAAAACCGATCTGCGCCTTTGCGATATTCAAGCCGGAGGCCTGCACAATGCCATTCCGCGTGAGGCACATGCCACAGTGGCCGTGCCCACAGCTTATGTTGCCACTTTCGGAGAGGAACTTCAAGCATTTGTCGAGAAAGTGCGCGACGAATTTTCTGCAACCGAGCCTGAACTGACGGCCATAATTGAGCCGGTGGCTGCCGCCCCGACCTGCATTTGCAAAGAACAGGCGGAGCGCTTGCTCAAGAGCCTCAGCGTGGTACACAATGGTATCTTTGCCATGAGTCAGGATCTCGAAGGTTTGGTTGAAACCTCCAGCAATCTGGCTAGCGTGCGCAAGCATGGTAGCCAAATTGTGGCCACTACGTCACAACGTTCGAGCGTCGCAAGCAATTTGGAGTACATGGCTTCGGTGGTTCGTTCGGCTTTCGAACTGGGTGGCGCGAAGTGTGTGACCAACGAGGGTTATCCCGGTTGGAAAATGAATCCCAAGAGCGAGATCTTGAAGGTCTGCGTCGACAGCTACAAGCGCTTGTTCGGCAAAGATCCCCTCGTGCGAGCCATCCACGCCGGTCTCGAATGTGGACTCTTCAGTGAGAAATATCCTCATCTCGACATGGTGAGCTTCGGACCCACATTGCGCGGTGTGCACTCGCCCGACGAACGCCTGCTGATCCCCACTGTACAAATGGTATGGGATCATTTGCTCGATGTTTTGAAGAACGTACCCGAGAAATAAGGTGAAGTCACTTCCTCTTTTCCTGATATTCGTGTGTGCCCTCCTCGCTTCTTGTTTGAACGAGGAGGGTTATACTACTTCTGCCGATGCGCGTTTGCGTTTGGAGCGTGACACGTTGGCGCTCGACACCGTTCTGGCGGGTGAATCGACCAATACATACACCTTTCAAGTCTTCAACCCACAGAAAAAGACGTTGCGCATTGCGGCAATTCGATTGGCCGGTGGGGCGAAATCGCCTTTTATGGTGAATGTTGACGGAACTTTTCTGGCGAATGGGGTAACCGGTGCCACGGAACTGGCCGGCGGTGATAGCCTACGCGTGTTTGTGCAACTCAATGCTCCGGCTTCAACGGCCACAGCTCCGACACCACTTGAAGATCGCCTGTTGTTCTTGTTGGAAAACGGAGCAGAACAACAAGTGTTGCTCACGGCGTCGACACAAAGTGTGATCAACCTGAGAGGAGCGCGCGTGGAACGAGACACAACTTGGAATGCCCCGCGGCCTTATCGCATTTTAGATAGCCTGGTCGTGGAAGAAGGTCGTACACTTACGCTGTCTGCAGGTACGCGATTGTATTTTCATCCCGCAGCACGCCTCATCGTGCACGGAACCTTGCGTACTGAAGGACAAAATGGGGCGCCCGTAGAATTCCGTGGCGACCGATTGGGCTATATGTTCAGCAATCAACCCTACGACCGCATTCCCGGACAATGGGGCGGGGTGGTCTTCACTGCAAAAAGCCATGACAATGTCCTGGACCATTGCGAGATCCACAGTGGAGATTTTGGTATACGTTGCGACTCTTCGTCTGTTGATTTCCAGAAACTTATATTGCGCAATTCTCTGATCCACAATGTCGGTGGAGATGGGCTGTATGCACGTCAATGCGCGGTGAATGTAGGCAACAGCCAAATCACAAATGCAGCCGGAGACTGCGTGCGTCTTATCGGCGGACGCAACGAATTTGTCCATTGCACCATTGGCCAATTCTATGCCCTGGCGGGTGATCGCGGTGTCGCGCTGCATTTCAGTAATTACGGGGAGGGAAGTCGTGCCCCTCTGGAACGAGCGTCGTTTGTCAACTGCATCATCAGTGGATACAACAACGATGATCTCATGAGAGAGTCTTCTACGCGTTACAAGAACGATGCTTTCAACTATGATTTCTCGCATTGCTTACTCAATACGCCCAAACCAACGACGGATGAGCACTTCCGCAATTGTTTATTTGAGCAAGACTCTCCCGAAGCTCGCCGACAGGCCGGGAATTTCTCTCCGAGTTTCGATTTGCAAAAGTTGCTGTTTGTCTTTACCCTCGACGCTAGATCCGCAGCAGTCGGAACGGCAGATTTTGCAGTGACGCAACAGACTTTCCCTTTCGACCGCAACGGGAAATCGCAAACGAAAGGCGGTAAGTCAGATATGGGATGTTATCGGCACGTTGAGCCCTGATACTCCTTATTTATATAGTGCAATTCGGAGACACAAGCATTTTCTGTCTGTCTATGCTGCAATTACGGTGTTAATCCGTTGCGATCTCTTTTCACCTCAATCACGATCTTATTGTTATGCCACAACCTTCTTCTCGCGCACCTAAGCGCAAAAAGGCAGATGCCCCGGTGCAAGACAGCTTCGGGCGTTTGCAGCCTCAGGAATTAGACTTCGAGCGCGTGGTGCTCGGTGCCCTGCTGCTGGAAAAAGACGCCTATTCGCAGGTGAGTGAGATTCTCAAACCGGAAAGCTTCTACGATCCACGTCACCAGTTGATCTTCGAAGCAATTCGTCGGTTGAATATAGAGCAAAAGCCACTCGACTTGCTCACCGTCAGCGAGCAATTGCGGCAGACCAATCATTTTGAAGAAGCCGGAGGCCCCGTTTATCTGGCACAACTTACGCAAGGGGTCGTCTCGGCCGCCCATATCGAATACCATGCCCGCATCATTGCGCAAAAGGCCACGGCACGCGACCTCATTCGCTACACCAGTGGAGTGCAAGAGAAGGCGTTTGATCCGACGCAGGATATTGATGAGCTGATGCAGCAGGCGGAAGGCGAGTTGTTCGAACTCTCTCAGCTCAACATGAAGAAGGATTATAGCCAGATCGATCCGATCATCAATGATGCCTACGACATGTTGCACAAGGCGGCGGAGCGTTCAGACGGTATGTCGGGTATCGCTTCGGGGTACCGCGACTTGGACAAAATGACGTCCGGATGGCAAAACTCTGATTTGGTGATTCTTGCAGCACGTCCGGCCATGGGAAAAACAGCCTTCGCATTGTCTATGGCGAAGAATATAGCGGTGGAACAAGGCATCCCCGTTGCGTTGTTTTCTCTCGAAATGTCGAATGTGCAATTGGTCAATCGTGTGATTTCAAACACCTGTGAGATCGAAGGTACGAAGATCAAAAGCGGACAACTCGAGCCGCACGAGTGGGCGCAGCTGGACAGCAAAATTAAAGATCTGTATGGCAAGCCGTTGTTTGTCGACGACACGCCGGCACTTTCTGTTTTTGAATTGCGCACGAAAGCACGTCGTCTTGTGAGAGAGCACGGAGTGAAACTCATCATGATCGACTATCTGCAGTTGATGAACGCCTCGGGCATGAACTTCGGTAGCCGTCAAGAAGAAGTTTCTACCATCAGTCGTTCGCTCAAGGGACTGGCCAAAGAGTTGAACATCCCGATTCTCGCGCTTTCACAGTTGAATCGTGGTGTGGAAAATCGCCCCGGAGCCGGTGGAGCGGACGACCACCGACCGCAGCTTTCCGACTTGCGTGAATCCGGCGCCATCGAGCAGGATGCCGATATGGTGCTTTTTATCCACCGTCCGGAGTATTACCGCATCTACCGAGATGAGAATGGCAACGACCTGCGTGGCAAGGCCATGATTATCATTGCAAAACACAGAAATGGTGCTGTCGGCGATGTGTTGTTGACGTTCAAAGGGAAATATACCCGCTTTGAGAATATGGACGAAAACAACTCATTCCCGCTCCCCGGCACAACGGATAGCGGAGGTCTCCCTCCGATGGGCGGAGGCCCGATCACAGATGCTGACTTCGCGCCGCTGCCCGGAGACAGCATGACGCCTTTCCCGCCGGGAGAGGGGAGTGTGGTGCCGTTCTAAGGGAGCCGCACCCAGAGTAAATGCCGGTTACAAGATGCTGCTTGCGATGATCGAAGGGATACAAGCTAAGCGTTTAACGAATAATGCAGGGCTTGATTCGCTTATTTGCAGCGGAAATTGTAAATTTGCCGACAAGCAAACAACAAACAAACTTTGCCATAACACAGTATGGAAAATAAAGAACTCATTGCACAGTGCACAGCTACAGCTCAGCAGTGGATTGACTCTCCGCTCTACGATGCAGAGACGAAAAAGGCCGTGAAGGCTATGATTGAAGCGGAAGACAAAACCCCGCTTGTCGATGCTTTCTATCGCACGTTGGAATTTGGAACGGGAGGACTCCGTGGTATCATGGGACCCGGTACCAATCGTATGAACGTTTATGTTGTAGGAGCTGCAACACAAGGACTTGCCAACTATCTGCTTAAGAATTTCGCCGATCGTAAGGAGATTTCCGTCGTGGTAGGGCACGATTGCCGCAACAACAGTCGTTTGTTTGCAGAAACGGTGGCCAACGTCTTCTCCGCCAACGGGATTAAGGTCTATCTTTTCGACGATTTGCGCCCCACCCCTGAGGTCTCTTTCGCTATTCGTCACTTCGGCTGCCAGTCGGGCGTGAACATTACGGCCAGCCACAACCCGCGCGAATACAATGGCTACAAGGCTTATTGGGACGATGGCGCACAAGTATTGGCGCCCCACGACAAAGGCATCATCGACGAAGTGAACAAAGTATCGCTTGCCGATGTGAAATTTGAGGGAAATCCTGCACTGATCCAATCGATTGGTAAGGAAGTGGATGACCTCTACCTTAGCGAGGTGCACAAACTGAGTATCGATCCTGAAGTCATTCGCCGACAGAAAGATCTTTGCATTGTCTACACGCCGCTTCACGGAGCTGGTCGTGTATTGGTACCCGCTTCGCTCAAACTCTGGGGATTCGAGAATGTACACACCGTACCCGAACAGATGGTAAAGGACGGCAACTTCCCCACAGTAGTTTCTCCCAATCCTGAGAATGGCGAAGCCTTGACGCTTGCGCTCAATCTGGCCAAGAAATTGAATGCCGATATTGTGATGGCATCCGATCCCGACGCCGATCGCGTAGGCATGGCTTGCAAGGACAATGAAGGAGAATGGGTACTCATCGACGGTAACCAGACGTGCATGATCTTCTTGTACTATATCATCAAGAACCGCATCGCCATGGGCAAGATGAAGGGAGATGAATATATCGTGAAGACGATCGTCACCACGGAGCTCATCAAGGCCATCGCCGACAAGAACCACATCAAAATGTACGATGTGTACACTGGTTTCAAATGGATCGCTCGCACGATTCGTCTGCTTGAAGGCAAAGAAACCTACATCGGCGGAGGCGAAGAGAGCTATGGTTTCATGGGACAAGACATTGTGCGCGACAAAGATGCCGTGTCTGCCTGCTCCCTGCTTGCAGAAATCTGTGCATGGGCTAAGGATCAGGGCAAGACCCTCTTCGATGTGCTCATGGATATCTACCTCGAATATGGTTTCTCGCTGAACCACACGATCAATGTCGTGAAGCCCGGTAAGAGCGGAGCTGACGAAATCAAAGCCATGATGGACAACTTCCGCACGAATGCGCCGAAAGAAATCGCCGGTTCGCCTGTAGTCTGCACCAAAGACTACGAGACGCTCAAAGCCACTGACGCCGAAGGGCACACAACGGATCTCGACTTCCCCACTACGAGCAACGTACTGCAATGGTTCACTGCCGACGGTACGAAAATCAGTGTCCGTCCTTCCGGCACGGAACCCAAGATTAAATTCTATATTGAAGTACGCGGTGAGATGGAATGCCCGAAATGCTACAAGGCGGTTCGCGCCGAGGCTCTCCAAAAAGTGGAGGCCGTGAAGAAGAGTCTCGGACTCTAATCCGACGATCACTTTCCGAAAAGGCAGCATCTACCTCCTCTGGAGAAGATGCTGCCTTTTCTTCTATATATCATCTTATGAATAAGTGGTTTATATTCTACCAGTCAGAGCTGATTCTAACCGATACGAATGAGATTCCTACGGGAGAACAATCTCCTATTGCGTTAGAACCATGGAACAGGAGGCAAGTGTTGCCCTCTCTTGATGGTGCAACATGCGTCGCCGTGGAGATCGACCATCCGCTCAGTTCCGATGTGGGATTAAAACAGATGGGACTGCGACAAACTTTCGGTCACTTGTCGTCAGCTGATTACCGAATGGCGGGGAAAGCGCGCGAATTACTTTACTGGAACAGCCGTACGCGCTATTGTGGTTCGTGTGGGGCACCCTTAGAGGAACATACCGAGATCTCGAAGAAATGCCCGCAATGCCAGCGCGAGTATTGGCCTTCGCCCAGTCCGGCTGTCATCATACTCATCGAGCGCCGTGCACCCGGCGACAATCGCGACGATGATGAAGTGCTGTTGGTGCAAGCCCGTAATTTTTCCGGAGACTATTATGGTTTGGTGGCCGGCTTTTGTGAGACCGGAGAGACACTCGAAGAAAGTGCGCGCAGAGAAATTATGGAAGAAACGGGCCTTCTGGTCAAAAACCTCCGCTACTGCGCATCTCAGCCCTGGCCTTATCCCTCGGTGCTTATGGTAGGATATGTGGCAACTTACGAAAGCGGGGAACTTTCTTTGCAACGTTCGGAACTGCGCAAAGGACAGTGGTTCAAGCGCAAGGCACTTCCGCAAATTCCCGGGAAAGTGAGTCTGGCACGGCAATTGATCGACCGCTGGATCGAGCAGAAGCTGTGAAGACCGGAGGCAATTTGTAGGGGACAAACAAAAAAATGCGACTCTCTCTTTGCGGTATGCAGAGAAACGATTAACTTTGCTATCGCAAGCTATAGAGACAGCGGTGCAGAAAAGTGCACCACACGATCATACTCATAGGCTGTGTCGGTTCGATTGGGATACTCATCAATTCTTTTCTAAACACCGAGAAGGCTCTCCGCCCGATGGCGTGCCGATGCTGCGCTTTCAATGCAGCGTGGAAGTCGGATTACAAAGGACGACGGAGCACTCAAATCCTTTCTACTCGGAGTTTCATCATCAACACCGGCACAGCCCTTTTTATATCCTATCGCTATGGTGCTCACTCCCATGCAAGAAGCCGCACACGCGGCTATTCGACAACGTGAAAGCGTCTTGCTTCTATCTCCCACAGGTAGCGGTAAGACGCTGGCCTATTTATTGCCGCTCATCGAACGTGTTGAAGAAAAAATAGACACGTTGCAAGCCATTGTAGTCGTTCCCGGGCGAGAACTCGCCATGCAGGTCGAACGCGTGCTTCGTGAGCAATCGACGGCCGTTCGTGCCATGGCGCTTTATGGGGGACGCCCCGCGATGGAAGAGCATCGCCGCTTACGCGAGTTGCGACCCCATGTGGTGATTGCCACTCCCGGGCGTTTGCTCGATCATATCGATAAAGGCAACCTCGAACTCTCCGGCGTTCGCCTGCTGGTGATCGACGAGTATGACAAGTGTTGGGAGTTCGGCTTCCGAGATGAAATGGCGCGCATTGCAGAAAGTCTGCGTCACGTACCGCAAGTCGTCATCGCTTCCGCCACGCCCTTCCGCGAAGAAAACGAGGAAGAAAGCGGCGCACCGAAACTGCTGATCAATCGAGACTATCATGTCATTGATTTTCTGCACGAAACAGCGGATTTGCAAGACCGCTTACGCATTTACGCCGTTCCTTCGTCGGAAAAAGACAAACTACAGACCCTCGCCCGCCTTCTTTCGCAGAAAGGTGCCACGCAAACCATCGTATTTGTGGCACATCGTGAGAGTGCAGACAGAGTAGGGCAGTATTTACGCAGCGAGCGCTTCACCGCCGTGGTTTATCACGGAGGCATGGAACAAGATGCACGCGAACGTGCACTCTTCCGCTTCCGATCCGGCGCAGCAAACGTGCTGGTCAGCACCGATCTTGCGGCACGAGGATTGGATATTCCGGAAGTCGGTGCCGTGGTTCACTATCATTTGCCGGCCGATGAAGCGACCTTTGCGCACCGTTCCGGACGCACCGCACGTTGGCAGTCTGTAGGAGAGGCCTATCTGATTGTAGGTCCCGAGGAAGTAACTCCTTCTTTTGTGGAAGTATCAGGCAACGAAGAAGTGAACCATGTATCGGTTCGCCCCGCCGCTCCCCTTTGGGCGGTCTTATACATCGGCCGCGGTAAGCGCGACAAACTCTCGAAAGCCGACATCGTTGGTTTCCTTTGCAAGAAAGGGGGACTCCGATCGGCACAAATCGGTCATATCGAATTGGCTGCCCACACCGCCTATGTGGCCGTTGAGCGTCGAGCTTTGGCCTCCTTGCTCAAACAGGTGACGGGAGAGAAAATCAAGGGAATGAAAACCATTATAGAGGAAATGAGACAATGAAAATAAGCCTTTCTGATACCACTTTGCGGCAAGCTGCTGAGGGCGGTACTGACGCTTTCTTGCAAACGGTGGTCGATGCCATCGCCCATCAAGCCGGTGGAACGCTGACGTCCGATGCGCTCGCGCAATTGTCGCCCGATCAAATCACTTTGTGGGCCTACGTCATTTTGCGCGATGAACTCTGCGATGGCGGATTCATCCAACTCATCCACAACGGTTATGGACCTTTCTTCTTCCTCAATCCCTTCGCCAAAGCCATGCGCCTCTGGGGATTGAAAGATTTTTCCAAGTTGCTCTATCGTGCTCGCGAACTTTACGAGCTGCATGCCGAAGCGCTCACGAAGCCCTGCACAGACGAGGAGTTTATGGCACTCTACGAGCAGTTTCCCGAATTCGACGACCTCGACGACGCCTTTATGGAGCGAGAAGAAGAATTTACCAACGGCGTCGCTCATTATTTAGACGAACATCTCACAGACTTTATCGACATCACTCATGGCTAAGAAAAACGGCGGTAAAAACAAACCGCAGCGCGTGCGCATCAAGAACAAGCGCGCCACCTTCGACTACGAGGTGATCGACAAGTTTATGGCGGGCATCGTATTGACCGGCACAGAGATCAAAAGCATCCGTGACGGTAAAGCCTCGTTGGTCGATACCTTTTGTTTCATCCACGACGGAGAAATCTGGGTGAAGAACATGTACATTGCTGAATACGCGTGCGGTACCTACAACAATCACGCCACGCGCCGCGATCGTAAACTCCTGCTCAACAAGAAAGAAATCCGTTCGTTGCAAAACGATACGCTCACTCCCGGATATACCATCGTTCCGCTCGTGTTGTTCATCGACGACAACGGACGTGCCAAACTCGACATCGCCCTTTGCCGCGGTAAGAAAGAATACGACAAGCGCGCCAGCATTCGCGATCGCGATGATAAGCGCGAACTCGATCGCTTCATCAAGCGGTTCTGAAACAGAAGATTGGTTATATAATCGCCCGTTCTCATCGCTGAGAGCGGGCGATTATCATTTTATGTACAATGTATGAGGAATAAAACATATGAGGTGGTGGTATTTCGGCCAATATTACCCACTTTCCAGGATACAGTCTGTAAAGACATCGTTTTGCTACATCCTTATATTATTTTCTTTGACAAAGATTTTGTCGTTAAGTTTTTTGTTGGTAGTTTTACGGTGAAAACAACGCGTAGGCTTAACAACTACTGTAAAAGTCAACGGAACTTTTGGGCAAGTGTGCAGCACATCAATGAACACAGATGGAAAGCACAACACTTATTTATCACTAATTCATGATTCAAACATGGCAAAAATCTTTCCCACATCGCAAGCCTGCATTTATTATTACGCAAACGAACGCTTATGATACGCTCTATTCTTTTGGTATTGTTCTCTCTTGTGGGACTTGCCGGCATTGCCCAAACCGCACAATCCATCTTTGAGTGGAAGTCAGGCTCTGAAATCACAACAAAAGATGTTTTTCTACCCCTAATTAAGTATAGCTATACTGTCTCGCTCAATGATCCCAAGTACAAAGTCTATACGTTGCACACTTACACCGTAAAGAATCCCCAAGGAGAAGCTTACACAATTAAGTTGAACAGTGTAGATGATTCTCGCTCTAATCGTGAGAATTACAATGGTTTCTCTATAGAATATAAGGGGAAAAGCATTCTTACTTACTATGCAGACCTTTTGTACAATTGCGGTAATATCACGCTTTGGAAGGATAAATCTCACTTCTTGCAAATTCCTCTCGACAACAAGAGTTTTGCGCTCTGCTTCGGTGGTTGGATATTCGACCAAGACGAGGCTCCTGAGTTGGTCATCGTTGTGGTGTCAGACGGTAAGGCTCAAGTTGTGTTTGACAACTATGCGTTTGCTTACAAATACACGCCGGCTCCCAAGTTCTCCATTGAGTTTGTCGACGATTGGTCGGGTATAGGCGAAGATCCTGACATCTACAAAAAGCCCTCCTTCTTGCGCGGTCGCACCAAGCACAAGATTTGGCGTGAGGGCAATGTTCTCAAATACAAATCTTGGAAGTAATTTGTCCTGATAGTGCTGTGGCAAGCCATGGCTTCGCTGCAGCACATTTTTTCTTTATCTTGCCACGCTCTATTCTTTTGGTATTGTTCTCTCTTGTGGGACTTGCCTGCAATGCACAAACTGCACAATCTATTTGAGTTCAGTCTTGATTCCACAGAAAAAACATCGCCCGTTCTCACTGTTGAGAACGGGCGATGTTTTATGGATCTACTATGTGTTTTTAGGTGCTCATTTCAAAAACATTTCAAGAATGGAGAGCCCGGTTAGATGGTCATCTTCGTTTTGCAACGCTTCGACATTAACTGCCATTTGCTGTGGAAACCTTTTCAATTCTTCAGCCATTCTTTTCAAGCCGGCAGGGCAACAATAGGCCGGTGTGTTCTTGTCTTGTGTGCTCATTGATGGTATATCAGGGGAGAAGAGAGGTTCGTTCACTTCGACACCAAAGAGCTCTTTCACAACCGCTTGGGTAAGCTGAATAAAGTAAGGAATGCGAACGACTTTATAGCCGTACTTTTCATAGATTGCTTGATTCTCAAGGTCTTTTTTGACGGTTTCCGGTCGTTGGTAATGAAGCAATCCATCAAATTCCACAATGAGTCGTAGCTCTTCGCATCTGTAGTCCGGGCGAATACGATAAGAAGCACCATCATCTTGCGTCCCAAATGCGCGATCGTGTATCCAAGTATGGTTGGGGAATATAACACTCAAGTATCGTTCTAACCCCGTACGATGTAATCCCGTATTGGGGTCGATTCCTGCCAATTCCGCCTTTTCTTGAGTCTCTCTTATGAAACCCCATTTTTGCTGTGTTGTTTGCATTGGTGTGTTTTTTTGCAAAAGTAAGTCAATCGTATGAATGTTCCAAGAGAGTGTAGCTGTTTTCCAAGATCGTTTTTGCGGGAAGGTCATTTGTTCAAAGTGTTCGTCTTTCTTTTGCAGATTAGCGTCAGGGTAAAATCGATTGAAAATAGACTTCCCTCGCGTGCGCGCGCGTCAGGTGGTTTTCGTTTTTTTCCTTCACTTCTTCACCTGTAGGTCGCAACGTGCAGTATATCAGAGCGTAAGGGGTGAAGGCTTTGAGGAAAATACCTTCACCTGCTCGGTGGCTGATTTTGCTGTTGGCGAGGTAGGGAGAGTGGCGAGAGAAATATGGGGAGAAGTGTTGGAGAAAGTGGGACTTTTTCGTACTCGGTTGGGGAGAATCGGGAGAGGGAAGGTGAAGAGAAGGTGAAGGGGATGGTGTGGGAGAGATGTTCACCCCTTGTGTGTTGATAAACAGTGAGTTGGGATAGAGCGGTGAAGGGTGAAGGCAAAAAACGGAAATCGGCGGAGGCGCGGGTGTGCGCGAGTGCACACGGGAGTGCGCACGTGCATGCGCGAAGTTGGGGCACTGGAGCCGGGGTACGGGGGAAGAGGGAATGAAGCCGAGGAAGGAGCGGAGCAGATGGGGGAGGAGCGCAGACGAAAGCGCAAACGAAAACAACAAAAAGGGAGGCGATTTAGAAAAGCCCCCAAGTTTCTGCATAATGAGCGTTAATGCAGTGCTTTTTCTTGGGGGAGAGGGGGTGAAAAGCTAACTTTGCACGCCAGAGACGGAGAATTGGCTTCACCGTCCGCGCGCTGTTCGGAGCGTTTTCATCGCAGAGAATGTGACAGAGCGGCGTTTGAAAAACACTTTCTATCTCTTCTTTCCATTGCCGGTTGCTCGGCAAGTCAATATAATTTCATGGTCGGCGAGGTTCGACAACGCTAATTGCATAGTAGGCTGTATCTCAGTTTGTTCTGCGTGTGTGTTAAAGTGCGCATACACTTTGCGGTCCTACGAGAGGACAATGCCGGAGTAGATGCGTCCGGATTGGATGCTGAGGCGGCGCGCGGAGAAAAAACGCTCGGGACAGGCGAAGGTGTCGATGCCGCTTACGAGAATGGCCTCCAACGGCACACCGCTTTGTTCGAGCTCATGCACTGCCGCTGCCCACAGATCGATGTGTGGGCGACGGAAGAAACCACGTCGCACGACGGCGGGCGGAAATTTGGCCTGCAAAAAAGCGTCGACCACCTCTTCGCCCACTTCGAAGGAGTCGGGGCCGATGCAAGGGCCGACTACCGCACGGAGGTCGCGCGGGTGGGTGCCCAGGGTGCGCATGCGTTCGATGGTGTGGACGAGGATGTGGCTCACCATGCCGCGCCAACCGGCGTGGGCGGCACCAATCACACGGTGCTTGGGGTCGTAGAGCAGCACCGGCACGCAGTCGGCGGTGGAGATGCCGATGCAAATGCGCGGCAACGCAGTGACTAGGGCATCGATATCGCGCAAGTGGCGATTGCGCTCGCTCCTCTCCATTTCCATCAGTGCTTCATCGACAAGGGCAATCCGGTTGGTGTGCGTTTGATGTGGCAGTAGGAGTTGATCGTCGGTGATTTTCAATTCAGCACACAGGGCTTCTCTGCATTCGGCGACGTGGACGGGGTTATCCCCACAATAGTCGGTGAGATTGAAACCGGCATAGGGCGCATCGGTTTCAATGGCAGGGGACAAAGCGGTGCGCGGTGTGGAAAAAGCGCGTACTTCGGGAGCAAGTGTGTAGTCGAGAAGTTCCATGTGTGAGAATCTGTGGAGACGTGTTGAAAAGGAGAATGCCGGTGGATGCAAAAAACACCGGAAAGCCTCGTGACTTTCCGGTGTTATGGGGAGGGATACGAGTGAATCGGAAGGGCGGATGACGATTTTATTAGTCGTCGACGTCTTCGATTTCGTAGTCTTCGATTTCTTCGATGTCATCGTCGTCGATCTCCACCACATCGTCTGCCCAGTCGGCGAAGTCACGATCGAGGTATTCGACTTCGCGGTCGCGGTGGACGATGCTTCCTCCTTCGGCAACGCTTTGGAGTTTGTTGCTTTCGGAGTTGAGTTCTGTCCAGAGCAGGTCTTTAAGTTCGGTGATGTTGTGACCTGCAACGGCGCTGATGAAGATGACGGGGAGGTCGTCGGGAAGATCCTCACGGAGCATTTCCATGAGTTCTTCGTCGAGGAGGTCGCTTTTGGTCACGGCAAGGATGCGGTGCTTGTTGAGCAGTCCTTCGTTGAAACTTCCCACTTCGTTGAGCAGGATTTCGTATTCGCGCTTGATGTTGTCGGTGTCGCCGGGTACCATGAAGAGCAAAAGCGAGTTGCGCTCAATGTGGCGGAGGAATCGCAAGCCCAATCCACGTCCCTCGGCTGCGCCCTCGATGATGCCGGGAATGTCGGCCATCACGAAGGAACGTCCGTCACGGTAGGGCACGATGCCGAGCGAGGGCTCGAGGGTGGTGAAGGGATAGTTGGCAATCTTGGGGCGGGCGTTGGAGAGCGCGCTGACCAGCGTCGACTTACCGGCATTGGGGAAGCCGACCAAACCGACATCGGCGAGGAGCTTCAATTCCAAGACCACCATCATTTCTTGCATGGGCTCGCCGGGTTGGGCGTAGCGCGGTGCTTGGTTGGTGGAGGTGCGAAACTGGAAGTTGCCCAATCCGCCGCGTCCGCCTTTGAGCAGCATCACGACTTGTCCGTCTTCGACGACATCGCAGAGATATTTACCGGTTTCGGCATCGTAGGCCACGGTGCCGGGAGGTACCTCGATGTAGCGATCTGCGCCATCACTGCCGTGGCTGCAGCATTTGCCGCCGTTGCCGCCGTTGCCGGCAAAAACGTGGCGGTCATAGCGCAGGTGGAGCAGCGTCCAGTAGTTGCGGTTACCGCGCAGGTAGACATTACCCCCGCGCCCACCATCGCCACCATCGGGGCCGCCGAGGGGCTGGTATTTGGCGCGGTGCATGTGCATCGAACCGCGGCCGCCCTTACCGGAGCGACAGTAGATTTTGACGTAGTCTATGAAATTGGTTTCCATGTTGGGATCAGAGGGCTTCGATCACGGCGCAGAGTGCCGCGTTGATTTCTTCGAGTGCGCCGTGTCCCTTAACGGCATTGCGAAGGCCCTCTTTTTCGTACCACTCAATGAGGGGGGAAGTTTGGTTGTGATAGACGGCGAGGCGCTTGCCGATGGTCTCTTCGTTGTCGTCGGCACGGCCGCTGGTCTTACCGCGGTTGATGAGGCGTTCCATCAGCATTTCGTCGGGCACACTGAGTTCGAGCATGGCGTGCACTTGCGTCCCGCGTTGAGCGAGCATCTCTTTGAGGGCTTCGGCTTGGGGGATGGTGCGGGGAAAACCGTCGAAGATGACACCGGCTTTCTTGGGGAGGGCATCGTAGGTGGCGGCGAGGATGTCGATCATGAGTTCATCGGGGATGAGTTGACCGTTGTCGATGTAGCCTTTGGCGGTGCGACCCAGTTCGGAGTCGGCCTTGATTTCGGCGCGCAGCACGTCGCCGGTGGAGATGTGGTCGAAACCGTATTTTTCAACCAAAATATCGCTTTGGGTGCCTTTGCCCGAACCGGGGGCACCGAAGATGACGAGATTCTTCATGGGTGTTGTATGTGTCTGAATAAAGTTTTCAAGTTGAATGGGGCTCTTGCATCAGGGGACTTAGGTGAAGGAGCCGGCGCCGAACTTGAGCAGGCCGACCTTCAGCGATGAGCGCAAGAGGGGAGTCAGTCTATGACCGTGTAGATGGAGGGCAGGTTGCGGCCGTAGCCGTCGTAGTCCAGACCGTAGCCCACGATAAAATCGTTCGGGATTTCGAAGCAGGTGTAGTCGACGTGAAGCGGCACTTGGAGGTTCTCGGGCTTGACGAGCAGGGCCGCGATGTGCAGTGAGGCCGGTTGGTGTTCGCTCAGGTTGGCAAGCAACTGTTGCATGGTGAGACCTGAATCGATGATGTCTTCGATCACGACAACGGTGCGGTCTTTAATGTCTTGAGACAGGCCGATGAGTTGTTTTACTTGGCCGGTGCTTTGCATGCCTTGATAGCTGGCGAAGCGCACGAACGAAATTTCAGCGGGAATATCGATGCCGCGCATGAGGTCGGCGGCGAACATGAAGGCGCCGTTGAGAACGGCGAGAAAGAGCGGATTCTTTCCTTCGAGATCGCGGCTGATTTGTTGTGCTACCTCAGCAACGCGTTCCTGCAGGCGCGATGCCGGAATGGAAATCGAGAATTGCTTGTCTTTTACGGTTACTACGTCCATAGAACTGCGAATTTTGCTTGCAAAGGTAGGAAAAAAATGCCGAAGCAAGGCGGACGTAATTCCTTTTTGGACGAAAATCAGTAACTTCGCCGAGTAAAATATGACACAATGAAAGAATCTCACCTGTTTTATGCGCCGGATTTGAAGTCGGTGGGTGCTTTGCCGGCCGATGAAGCAGCGCATGCGGTGCGCGTGTTGCGAATGCAAGAAGGCGATGCGCTGTGGGCCACCGACGGTTGTGGTAGTTTCTACGATTGCCACATCGTCTCGATTGTGCCCGGACGCAAGCCGGAGTGCTTCGTGGAAATAGACTGTGAGCGCAGTTGGCAACGTCCGTGGCACACGGAGGTGTGTGTGGCGGTGGCGCCGACCAAGCATGCCGATCGCATCGAATGGCTGGCTGAGAAGGCCACAGAAATCGGCGTGGACCGGATGCAGTGGTTGGATTGTGCTTTTTCGGAACGGAGAGCGCTGAAGCTGGATCGCTTGGAGCGCATCGTGGTGAGTGCGATGAAGCAAAGCCACAAGGCGATTTTGCCCGCGATGGGAGAGATGGTGAAATTGAAGCACTTTTTGGAGCAACCCTTCGAAGGAGATAAGTTCATTGCGCACTGTTATGCGCAGAGCGACATCGGCGAAACGGAGGAAAAGCCTCATCTCTTCGACGTCGTTCGTGCGGATCGTCCCACCTTGGTGTTGATCGGTCCGGAAGGCGATTTCTCCGTTGAAGAAGTGCGAGCCGCACAGGCGGCCGGATTCCGCAGCATCACGCTGGGCGAAAGTCGTTTGCGTACGGAAACGGCGGCCTTGGTGGCCGTGCAGTTGATGAACCTGAAAAAGACGATGGGATGAAGGCCTTACAAACCCTCTACAAACAAACTTTCGGCATCGAACCGGCGTCGGTTGTGACCTTGCCCGGCGCAGGATCGAATCGGGTGTATGTCCGGTTTGCGACCGCAGACGGGCAGACGTGTATCGGTGCTTGGGGAAAAGACGTGGAAGAGAATCGTACGTTTCTCTATCTTGCGCGTCATTTTTCGGCGAAAGGCTTGCCGGTGCCCCGTGTGTTGGGCGTGAGTGCCGACGAACAGTGCTATTTACTTTCTGATTTGGGCGACGTGTCGTTGCACGGGGCGTTGGCGGCTTGGCGAGAACAGGGATATGACGAGGGTTCAGATTTGGCCGAAGAGGGGTATGCGCTATTGCAGCGTACCCTGCGTCGGTTACCGCATTTCCAAGTGGAAGGTGCTCAAGGATTGGACTTCGAAAGACTGCTTTCGCCCAATTGCTTCTGTCGGCGCTCGGTGATGTTCGATTTGAACTACTTCAAATATTGTTTCCTCAAAACCTCGGATTTGCCTTTCGACGAAATGCGATTGGAAGATGATTTTGAGGCCTTGACAGAGGCCTTGATGGAGGGTGTGGATAACGAGATGAATTTTCTATATCGTGACTTTCAGTCGCGTAATGTAATGGTCTGTGGATCAGATCCATTTATGATAGATTTTCAAGGAGGTAGACGCGGTCCGTTGCCTTACGATGTCGCCTCTTTCCTGTGGCAGGCTTCAGCAAGTTATCCACAGGTCTTGCGCGAACGACTTATCGAAGAATACTTGGCGGAACTCGCTACTTTGCGCACGGTGGATCGCGAGGCTTTCCGTCAAAGTTTGCGCAGTTTTGTGCTGTTCCGATTGCTGCAAGTGCTCGGGGCGTATGGTTTGCGCGGACGTTTCGAGCGCAAGGCCTATTTCCTACAATCGATTCCTTTGGCTTTGGCCAACGTGCGCGAGCTTTTGAAGCAAGGGGTTGCGCAAGCTTATCCCACTCTCGAAGCGATCTTGCTGCAACTCTCGGCGCAAAAATAAAATGATTATGGCTACTTTTGATACGAATCCTTCCTCGGCTACCGCGTTGGTGGTACGCGTTTTTAGTTTCTCCTACAAAAAAGGCATTCCTGCCGATGAAAGCGGGAACGGTGGCGGCTATGTGTTCGACTGCCGGAGTACGCACAACCCGGGGCGCTACGAACCTTACAAACAGCTGACCGGGTTGGACCAGCCGGTGATCGATTTCTTAGAGCAGGACGGCGAGATCCTGACTTTCCTCGAGCACGTCTATGCACTGGCCGACACACATGTGGTGCGCTATATTGAGCGTGGTTTTACGTCGCTGATGTTTTCGTTCGGGTGCACGGGCGGACAGCACCGCAGTGTGTACTCGGCACAACACTTGGCGGAGCATTTGCATGAGAAATTCGGAGTGGAGGTGCAATTGGTTCACCGTGAACAACAGATCTCTACCTGCTTTCCTGCCATAGCATGTCGCGGATGAACTGCCGATTGATTCTTTCTCTTTTGGTGTGGTGTGCGGGGACTTCGGCCTTCGCGCAACGGCCTTGCCGTGTGTTCGGCACGGTGCGCGACAGCGAAGGACAGCCGATCGCATTGGCTTCGGTGCGCATTGCGGGCAAGCCTTTGCTCACAGTGGCCAACATCAAAGGAGAATATGCCTTGACGTGTGCATCGAACGATTCGGTGACGGTGGTCTATTCGATGCTGGGATACGAAACGCGCAAACACACGTTGCTGCTGCCGAAGGATTCGGTGCGCTTAGATGTGGTTTTGCCGCTTTACACGGCATCGTTCGGGGAGGCCGTGGTGAAATCGCAGCGAAGACAGACCACAACCACACAGCAATTGAATCCCGGTTTGGCGAAAGGGGCCCCTTCGGCCACAGGGAATGCGGTGGAGGAGATGGTGACTGCACAGGCCGGGGTGTCGACCCACAGCGAACTCTCGTCGCAGTACAATGTGCGCGGCGGATCGTTTGACGAAAATGTGGTTTATCTCAATGGAATCGAACTTTATCGACCGCAGTTGGTGCGCTCCGGCCAGCAAGAGGGCCTTTCGGTGATCAACAGTGCGATGGTTGAGGGCATCAAGTTCTCGTCCGGCGGTTTCGAGGCAAAATATGGCGACAAAATGTCGTCAGTGCTCGACATCACTTATCGCCGCCCCGAACAGTGGGAGGCCGCAGTCAACGGTTCGATGCTGGGAGGTGGCCTTTATGTGGGGTGGGGGAACAAGCATTTTTCGGCGATGACCTCTGCTCGTTACAAGACCACGCGTTACCTTTTGGGAACCCTCGACACGGACGGAGAATATCGACCGAACTTTTTCGATTACCAGTTGGTGATGTCCTGGCGTCCATCGAAGCTGTGGTCGCTCGATGTGTTGGGCAATGTGTCTGACAATCAATATAATTTCGTTCCGCACGACAGAGAAACGCGATTTGGCACGATGTATGATGCGCGATCGTTCAAGGTTTACTTTGACGGGCAAGAACGAGATGCGTTTCGAACGCTTTTCGGGGCGGCAACCCTCACACGGCATTTCTCACCCACGGCTTACGTGGCGTGGCAATGGTCGGGTTTCGGCACGCGAGAACATGAGCATTACGACATTCAAGGCCAGTATTGGCTCAATGAGGTGACGACGCGCAAGCAATTGGGGGTTGGAACCTACATGGAGCATGCCCGCAATGTCTTGAGTGCGCGCGTAATGAAGGTCGGTATGCGCGGCGGCATGAAAGTGGGAGAACACACTTTGGCTGCCGGCTGGGATTGGCGGCGAGAAGCGGTGCGCGAACGTGCGGTGGAGTGGGAGATGAGAGATTCGACCGGATATTCTTTGCCACATACCCCCGATGCGTTACACTTGATCTATGCGCTGCGGTCGACCAATCGCTTGGTGGCGCACACGGCAGAAGCTTTTTTGCAAGACACGTGGAGACACGTGGCGTCACACGGCTTGTTCAATGTGACGGCGGGCGTGCGACTGACGCACCGAGACTGGAACAACGAGACCTTTGTCTCGCCGCGCTTGTCAGTTGGCTACATTCCGGAGTGGAACGACCGATGGACCTTGCGCGCGGCGACCGGCTTGTATTATCAAGCTCCGTTCTATAAGGAATTGCGTGACACGGTGCACACGAACGGTAGTGTCATCGTGCAACTGAATCCGGCGGTGCGCAGTCAGCGTTCGGTGCATTTTGTGGTGGGAGCCGATTACACTTTCCAGTTGATGAAGCGTCCGTTTAAGTTTACGGCCGAGGCGTATTATAAAAGCCTGTCGAACTTGATCCCCTATACGGTCGACAATGTGCGCGTGGTGTACTATGGACGTAACTTGGCGTCGGGATATGCGACAGGAGTCGACTTCAAATTGTTCGGCGAGTTTGTACCGGGCACCGATTCGTGGTTGACTTTCTCGCTGATGCAAGCGAAAGAAAAAATGGATGGCGTGTGGTATCCGCGCCCCACCGATCAACGCTACAATGTGTCGCTCTATTTCACCGACTACTTTCCCGGTTCGACGCGTTGGGCGCTCACCTTGCGTGCGGCGTTTGCCCATGGATTGCCTTTCGGGCCGCCGCATTCGACAAGAGGAGAACAAACGTTTCGTGCTCCGGCCTACAAGCGCGTGGATGTGGGGCTGAACTACCACTTGTTCAAAGCGGAACTCAAAAATGGACGCCGTCCGGTGGTGGGCTGGGGAAAGTATGTGCGCGATGCTTGGTTGGGCATTGACTGTTTCAACCTCCTCGGTATCCGCAACGTCAATTCTTATTATTGGATCACGGACATTGAAGGAAACCGCCACGGTGTGCCGAACTATTTGACCGGGCGCCAATTGAATTTGCGCTTCAACGTTGAGTTCTGATCCGGAGTATCGAGAGAGCTCTCCGAACCTGAACAAATCCTCCCCCTTAACCCATCGGTCAAGGGGGAGGATTTCTTTATGTAGGTGTAAGAACAAAGATTGCGCCGGCACGCTCTCGAGGGAATGTGCCGGCGCATGCTGGTGGAGCCGGAGGGGATTGAACCCTCGTCCAAACGGAGAGTCAACCTGCTTTCTACACGCTTAGCTTTCTATCGAATTTTCGTGCGCAGTTTGAGACGAAAGCGGTCGTGACTGCGCCTTATCCTCTAAATTTTCGGACAACGAACGAGGCTCCGAAGTCCTATCTCCTATTTACTGCACCACCGGTTCAAGACGCAAAGGAGAGAGTGCTCTTGGGTGATGTCTCGTTCCCGCTCCTGGAGCAGGAATAAAGCCAATCTACTGTACTTCGATTAGGCAGCGAGAGCAAAGTTGTTTTCGCCAGATAAATTGTTGATAGCCGAGATTTGAGTGCCCGCTAACATCCGCACTGCGTGCTTACAAATCACCTCGAACCGCTGTCAAATCCAGTCGACCCCAGGTTATTGATGGTGCAAAGATAGTACTTTTTCTCTGAATTGCCAGTACTTGTCCTTGTTTTTTACATGCGTAGCGCACTGAGCGCGTGGATGCCCATGAGCCGGCTGCGGTCTACGTTGACCCGGATACCGGGAATGCGGCCGGTTTGTGTGTATTGCCACATCATGTAGTCCGTTTCATCGTCGAGGTAGGGTTCTTCACGATGATATTTGGCGATCATCCATTGGTAGCCGGGGAAGGTGCCGACCAAATGCTTGTTGTAGAAGTTTTGGTAGGTGTAGAGTAGGGGACGGCGCCCATAGAATGCGGTGACGCGTTCGACGAATACCTGCAAATCTGACACAAATTTGTCGTGAGAGACCCCGCCTGTGGTTTCGATGTCGATGAGCGGCACCAAATCCTGCTCGTGCTTTTGCACAATGGTGGTCATGTTGGCCAGCTGTTCGTAAATATCGATTTGTGGACGATAGAAGTGATAACTGCCCACACTCAGTCCCGCTTGGCGCGCACCGTAAAGGTTGGTCGCGTAGTAGGGGTCGACGAGTGCTGATCCCTCTGTCGCTTTGATATAGACATAGCTGATGCCACCTTCGGCGCCGACGCGGTTCCAATCGATGTAGCCTTGGTAGCGGCTGACATCGATACCTTCGCGATAACGTGCGTTGATCTGTCCGCTGGTGGGCCGCACAAAGAGCACACCGGGGATGATGCGCTGTGCGTTGTTTTCGGCGCGAGTGGGGAGTTCATCGGCCACTACGTTGACCGGGCGCGATTTATAGGTGGGATTCACCTTGCCTTGGGAGCATAGCGGAGCCAGTAGGCTGAATAGTATCGCTAACCCGAAAAGCTGTGTTCGCTTTCTCATTGGCTGATCTGTCGAGAGAATGAAAGTCAGTATTGTTCGCTCTCGGAAGGGAAGTCGGTTGTTTTCACATCCGTGACAAAGCGTCCGATAGCGTCGGTCATAATGGTGTGTAGATCTGCGTAGCGACGCAGAAATTTGGGGGAGAACGATTTGTTCTTACCCAGCATATCGTCGATCACCAGGACTTGTCCGTCGGAAGGGCCGGCTCCGATGCCGATGACGGGGATTTCCAGTTCGTTGCAAACCTTTGCGTTGAGCGCAGCCGGCACTTTCTCCACCACCAAGGCGAAGCAGCCCACTTCTTGGAGCGCTTTTGCGTCGCTGAGTAGCTTGTTGGCCTCGGCCTCTTCGCGGGCGCGAACGGCGTACGTGCCAAACTTGTTGATGCTCTGCGGTGTGAGTCCGAGATGTCCCATCACGGGAATACCGGCTTCGAGGATTTTGCGAACGGTGTCGATGATTTCGACTCCTCCTTCCAATTTCAGCGCGTCGGCTCCGGTTTCCTGCATGATGCGAATGGCGTTGCGCACACCTTCTGTGGGATTCACTTGGTAGGTGCCGAAAGGCATGTCGCACACCACGAGCGCTCGCTTCACT
This sequence comes from uncultured Prevotellaceae bacterium, assembly GCA_963542795.1. Lineage (GTDB taxonomy): Bacteria > Bacteroidota > Bacteroidia > Bacteroidales > Bacteroidaceae > Alloprevotella. The sequence goes on from CAUTYW010000005.1 coordinate 104,031, forward strand.
GCGCGTACGACCGAGCGCGCGTGATAGATCATTTGGTCGAGTGTGATGGGCAGGGTGGTCACATTGCCTGCCATGACATTCGATGCGCTGTCGCCTACGAGTATGCAGTCGACACCGGCTTCGTCGACGATGCCGGCAGTGGTGTAATCATAAGAGGTGAGCATGGCGATTTTCTTGCCCTGCTGTTTCATTTCGAGTAGTCGATGAGTGGTCACTTTGCGAGGATCGTCTACCAGATATCCGGCCATGGCTGTATTATTGTCTTGAGGTGATCGTTGTTATTGGCTCCCTAAAATAGGGATGTTGCGGCAAAGATAAGCATTTATCGGGGGCTGCGTATCATATTGCGCACAACTAAACATTATTTTTGATAGGCTTCTGCCAAACCGCCTTCTGAGGTTTCACGATAGAGTGAAGGCAGGTCGCGACCGGTCTTGCCCATGACGATGACCGCCTTGTCGTAGGAAATGTGGTGGATGCCTTCGGCAAAGGTGGCATAGATGTTGGCGTCGAGTGCGCGTGCTGCAGCGTGGGCGTTGCGTTCGATGCACGGGATCTGCACCAAACCACAAATGGGGTCGCAGGTCATGCCGAGGTGATGTTCCAATCCCATTTCGGCTGCATACTCTACACTGGCCAAACTACCGCCGAAGCAGTAGTTGGCAGCGGCGGCCGCCATGGCACATGCCACCCCCACTTCGGCTTGGCAACCGGCTTCGGCACCGGAAATGGAGGCCAGTGTCTTGGCGACGTTGCCAATGAGACCGGCGGTGGCTAAGGCATGGAGAATACGCGTCTCACTGATTTGACGACTCTTATATATATGGTAGAGCACCGCGGGAACCACACCGCACGAACCGCAGGTGGGAGCCGTCACGATCTGACCTCCGCCTGCATTCTCTTCGCTTACGGCAAGGGCATAGGAGAAGACCAGACCGCGCGATTGCAGATTGGCCCCATAGCCTTTGGCTTTGATGTAGTAGCGTGGGGCTTTGCGCTGAAGGTGCAATTCGCCGGGTAGCACACCCTCGTGTTCCAGACCGCGCTCCACGGCTGATTTCATCACTTCCCAAACTTCTGCGAGGTAGGTCCAAATTTCAGGTCCTTCGCAGGCTTCCACGTAGTTCCAATAGTCTACGCCGCGCTGAGCACACCAATCCATGATGTCATTGAGGTGGTCGAGTTCGTAGACCTCGTGGCTCGTGGTGGCTTCGTCGTTTTCTTCTGCCAGTGCGCCTCCGCCTACGGAGTACACGGTCCAGGCGTCTGAAACAATGCCATCACTGTGTTCGACTTCAAATTTCATTCCGTTTGGGTGAAAGGGCAAGAAAACGTCGGGGCGCCAAATGATGTGGGTGCGATGTTCGCCCAACACCTCTTTTATAGCCATGTCGGTCAAGTGACCTTTGCCCGTTGCGGCCAGACTGCCGTAGAGGGTCACGCAAAAGCGGACGGCTTCGGGGTGACGGAGTTTATATTGTTCGGCGGCTGCGCGCGGACCCATCGTGTGTGAACTGCTGGGGCCGTAGCCAATGCGAAAGAGTTCGCGGAGACTTTTCATTGATGAGAGGGTAAAATAGTTGTCTGAGAAAATGCCTTCTCCTCCTGAGGGGGAAAACTTCTACAAAGTTACTTCATTTCTTCGGACTGTGTGAGGTCGTGCGCGGGATAACTCCAAAAAATGGGGCGTTTTCGCCCGAAAATGGGGGAGAAATGAAGAAAAACGCGGGAAAAACGAAAAAAAACGCGCTGGGGCTTGGTCAATTCAAAGAAATGTGCTTCCTTTGCAATCGCAAACGAGGAACAACGGATGCTTCCAACGAACATCAAACTTCCGAAGTTGTAAAACGGTGCGTTAGTTCAGCTGGTTAGAATACATGCCTGTCACGCATGGGGTCACGGGTTCGAGTCCCGTACGCACCGCAAATAAATACTCAATCAGAGTTTCGGCTCCGTAGCTCAACTGAATAGAGCATCTGACTACGGATCAGAAGGTTACAGGTTTGAATCCTGTCGGAGTCACTCTCGAAGATTGAAAATTATAGTTTGGATTTGGCTCCGTAGCTCAACTGAATAGAGCATCTGACTACGGATCAGAAGGTTACAG